>CAYJPX010000061.1:19076-19816 GCA_964372195.1 uncultured Phycisphaeraceae bacterium | reverse complement strand
GAGCAGGCCCGTGCCGTGGGGGGCGAAGAGCCACTTGTGCAGGCTGGCGCCGAAGTAGTCGCAGCCGAGGTCGGAGAGCTTGAAGTCGAGGTGGGCGAAGGAGTGGGCGCCGTCGACGACGACGGGGATGTTGTGCCGTCGGCCGAGTTCGGCGAGACGCCGGACGGGCATGATCTGGCCGGTGAGGTTGATGACATGCGTCACCAGGATCATGCGGGTGCGGCCGGTGATGGCGGCTTCGTAGAGGGCGACGAGGGCGTCCTCGTCTTCGGCGGGTGTGGGGATGGCGATGCGGTTGACGACGATGGCGTCGCGGCGGGCGCGCTGGTCGAAGGTGGTGAGCATGCGGCCGTAGTCCTGCGTGCAGCAGAGGACCTCGTCGCCGGGGGCGAGTTCGAGGCCGAGCTGGCAGATCTGGAGGCTCTCGGAGGCGTTGCGGGTGATGGCGAGTTCTTCGGGGTCGACGCCCCAGGCGCGGGCGAGGCGGCTGCGGGTGAGTTCTTTGCGTGGCTCTTGGACCTGCCAGAGGTAGTAGGCGGGGGACTTGTTGGCGAGGTCGAGGTGCGCCTTCATGGCCTCCTGGACCCAGCGGGGGGCGGGGCTGACGCCGCCGTTGTTGAAGTTGACCATGGAGCGGTCGACGGTGAAGGCCTGCTGGGCGAATCGCCAGAAGTCTTCATCGCGGTCGATGGTCTCGGGGTCGCCGGGGGTGGCGGCGAGGTCGGCGAGCTGGTCGCGGG
>CAYJPX010000061.1:9397-19066 GCA_964372195.1 uncultured Phycisphaeraceae bacterium | reverse complement strand
CGCTCGGGGGAGGGGGAATGCGACGCTGGAGGCGGCGTAGGCGGCGGCGGGGGCGGTGATGGACGCGAGGAAGGTGCGGCGGGTGGGCATGGGGGCCTCCGCGGCGCAGTGTACCAGGGTGTGCCGGGGAGGGGAATGAACCGCGGAGCACGCGGAGATCGCGGAGAGGAAGGCAGGATCTCCACAGAGCGGCTGTGTTCCGCCTTCCTCCGCGAACTCCGCGTGCTCCGCGGTTGCGTCATTTGCCGGTGAGCAGGATGACGCCGCCGAGGATGGCGGTGATGCCGAGTGCTTTTTTGGCGGTGAGTGGTTCATGGAGGATGATGAAGGCGAGGACGCTGGCGACGGCGGGGGCGAGGGCAAAGGCGATGGGCTTGATGCGGGAGATCTCGCCGTAGTTGAGGGCGGCGTAGAAGAAGATCATGGCGGCGGCGCCGGCGATGAGGCCCGAGCCGAGGACGAGCTTGAGGAGCGTGGGGGCGCCGGCGCTGCGCCAGTCGGCGGGCTCGGCCTTGGCGAGGTGGACGGCGAGAAAATAGGCGAGCCAGAGGACCGGGAGCGCCACGGTCGAGCGCACGGCGATCGCGGTGATGGGGCCGATCTTGCCGGTGTGGAGGACGCTCTTGGTGAACAGCTCGCCGACGCCCCAGCAGAGGCCGGCGGCGATAGCGAGGAGGATGGCTTTCATGCGTGGTGCTCGGGGTGGGTGCGTGGTCGGGCGTCGATCTGGCGCGGGGCCGGTGCGGGGAGATGGTATGGAGCGTCCGGTGCGGTGAGTTGTGCGCGATCGAGGAACCCGTCGCGGCTTGACCACGCACCGACACCGCCGATGATCCCCTCCACATGGAGACGACCAAGGCAGGCCGGCGGGATGGCCTGAGCCGTCCCGCCCCGATTGCGAGGCGTGCTGCCGGCCTCTTCTCCCGCCGACTACGCGAGCACCAGCCGTTCGCCGGGGGTGAGCTCTCGGACCTCGACCCCGCGGGGGCAGAAGCCGGCGGTGTCCTGGCGGAGCAGGCCGAAGGTCTTGTAGTGCATGGGGATCACGAGCGGGGCGGCGATCATCTCTGCGGCGCGTGTGGCGAGGGCGGGCCCCATGGTGTAGCGGTCGCCGATGGGGACCATGGCAACATCGGGTCGGTAGATCTCGCCGAGGAGTTTCATATCGCCGAAGAGGGCGGTGTCGCCGCAGTGGTAGATAGTCGTGGCGCCGAGGCAGAAGACCAGGCCCATGGGCTGGCCGAGGTAGCGGCCCTTGGTGGAGGAGGAGTGGAAGGCCTGGGTGAAGGCGACCCACCCCCAGGGGGCGTCGATGCGGCCGCCGGGGTTGCCGTCTTGGATGTTGGTGACGCCGAGCTCTTGCAGGTACTCGCCGACCTCGAACCCGCAGAAGACCGCGGCGCCGGTGCGCTTGGCGATGGCGACGGTGTCGCCGATGTGGTCGTCGTGGCCGTGGGAGAGGAGGATGGCGTCGGCGGCCTGGTCGTGGGCCCTGATGCCGGCCTGCTGGGCGAGCGGGTTGTGGGTGAGGAAGGGGTCGATGAGGACGCGGGTCTTGTCGGTCTCGACGGCGAAGGCCGAGTGGCCGAAGTAGGTGATGGTAACGGTCATGGGGGAGTGTATCGCCGAGGGAGCCCTGTTTCACCGCGGAGCACGCGGAGAGCGCGGAGGAGAGGCGGGGGATCGAGCCGCAGCAGCGGGGCGCTGGCGGCACGGCGTTCGCCTTGCGTGGGCCTATGCGCCCTGGGCGGTGAGGCCCCGGATGCTCGCCTCGCGGCGGACGAGCTGCTGGGCCTTGCCGGACTCCTCGGCCTCGGTGAAGTTCTCGCCGAAGCGGAACAGGCGGAAGCTGTTGGCGATGACGAAGACCTCGCCGGCGAAGTGGTAGAGGCCCGCCTCCCAGACCTGGAGCATGCCGGTGGCGGCCATGATCAGGCCGATGAGCACGATGACGATCGAGGCGGCGATGTTCTGGCCGATGATCACGCGGGTGCGTCGGGCCAGCTCGATGAGGAAGGGGATGCGGTTGAGGTCGTCGGTCATCAGGGCGATGCCGGCCGAGTTGGTGGCGATGTCCGAGCCCGAGAGCCCCATGGCCACGCCGACATCGGCGGCGGCGAGCGAGGGCCCGTCGTTGATGCCGTCGCCGACCATCATGGTGCGGTAGCCCTGGGCGACCATCTGCCTGATCTGCTCGTGCTTCTCTTCGGGGAGGCACTCGGCCTCGATGGCGTCGACGCCGACCGCCTGTCCGACGCGCTTGGCGACGCTGAGCCGGTCGCCGGTGAAGATGGCGATGGTGCGGACGCCCAGGTCGCGGAGGTGGGTGATGACGCCGGCGGTGCCGGGCTTGACCTTGTCCTCGAGGCCGACGGCGCCGAGGTACTTGTTGTCTCGGAGCACATGGACGCCGGTCATGCCCTCGATCTTCTGCTCGACGCCGGCGATGAGGCCCGCTGTGTGCGGGGCGATCTCGCGGATCCAGGTGGCGCGACCGACGCAGAGCTCGCCCAGGCCGGTCTGGGCGCGCACGCCCCGGCCGTGGATCTCCTCGTATTGGTGCGACCCGTCGGGGGTGATCTTGGCCTGGCGGGCGGTGCGGAGGATCGACTGGGCGAGGGGGTGGTTGGAGTGCTGCTCGCCGTTGGCGGCGGCCTGGAGGAGCTCGGCGCCCTCGACACCTTCCGCGGGGGCCAGGCGGGCGACCTCGAAGCGGCCGGTGGTGATGGTGCCGGTCTTGTCCATGACGACGGCGTCGACGGCGGCGGCGGCCTCGAGGTAGTTGACCTCTTTGATGAGGATGCCCAGCCGGGCCGCGGAGGCGAACGCCGCGACGGTGGCGCTGGGGCTCGAGAGCAGCATGGCCGCGGGGCAGCAGACGATGAGCACGGTGATGGCGGTGAGGGTGGCCTGGTCCTTGAGCGCGGGGTTCTGGCTCATGACAAACCAGACCACGCCGGCCACCGAGAGGGCGACGGGGACGAAGAAGCGGGCGACCTGCTCGATGAGGGCCTGGCGTGGGGAGCGGGTTTCCTCGGCCTCGCGGATGAGCTGGCTGACCTTGCCGATGGTGGTTTCCTCGCCGACGAGCGTCGCCTGGAGGTCGAGGGGGCTGGTGAGGTTGGTGGTGCCGGCGTAGACCTGGTCGTTCTCCTGGACCTCGACGGGGGCGGCCTCACCGGTGAGGGACGCCTGGTTGATGGTGGTGCGCCCCGTGATGACCACGCCGTCGACCGGGAGGTTCTCTCCGGGGCGGACGCGGACGATGTCGCCGACCTTGACCTCTCGGAGGCTGACCTCCCGCTCCAGGCCGTTGACGACGATGCGGGCGGTGTCGGGGGTGAGGGCGATGAGCTCCTCGATCGCTCGGCGGGCGCCGAAGGCGGTGCGGTTGAGGATGGCGTCGGCGACGAGGAGGATGAAGGCCAGCCAGCCGGCCGTCTCGTACTTGGTGGCGGCCATCGCGGCGATGATGGCGATGGCGGCGAGCGTGGAGCTGCTGGCGGCACCCCGCAGGATCTCCTTGCGGGCCTCGTTGGCCAGGGGGAGTGCGAGCAGGACGGCGGCGAGCACGGCGGGCCCCTGGGCGATCAGCGGGTCGGTCGCGCCCATCCAGTCGGCGACCCGGGTCGCGGCGAGGAGCACCCCGCCGACGAAGTAGAGGACGAGGCTCTTCTCGCTGGCGTCGCCGTGCGAGCAGGCGACGATGCGGCCGTGCTCGTGGTCATGATCGCAGTCCGGGCCGTGGGTGTGGTCGTGCGCAGCTGAGGCCATCGGCAACGGCTCCCTGTGTGCGTGGTTTGTCGGCGGTCGGGCGAACGCCGACCGGGGTGGACCTGGGCTGTCCCGGTGACTTGCAGAGCCGGCCGGGCGAGGTGAGGGCATGGGGTGGGCATGGTATGCCCCTCCCGCGGGGGATTCGGCAGGTACCGTACGCCGGGGGCGTCGGGGCGGTTCGTGCCACTATCCTGTGTGCGGAGACCCGAGCCCCGGCCCGAAGGAAACCCCGATGGCAGAACCCAAACAACAGCCGACAGTGTGCATCCTGGGTCTGGGCCAGATGGGGCTGGTCTGTGCCCCGCTCCTGCTCGGGGCCGACCCGGCGCAGGGTGCGGGGGAGGGCTCGCCCACCCCGGCGGTGCGGATGTGGGGGCACAGCCTCGACGAGGCGGGGGCGCTGACCCAGACGCGGCGGAGCCACCGGCTGCCGGGCTACGAGCTGCCCGAGGTTGTGCGGGTGTGCTTTGCCGACGCGGATGCTCTGGCCGGTGTCGATCTCATTGTCAGTGCGGTCCCGGTGCAGTTCATCCGGGAGGCGTGGACGCGGCTGCGCGAGCATGTGCCGGCGGGGGCGGGGGTGGTGAGCGTGGCGAAGGGGATCGAGAACGGCACCATGCTCAGGCCGACGCAGATCATCGCCGAGGTGCTGGGCGACGACCCCGACGGGCGTCCGCGCTCGATGGCGGTGCTCAGCGGGCCGACGATCGCGGCGGAGCTGGCGCGGGGGCTGCCGGCGACGATGATCGCGGCGAGCGACGAGCCGGTGTTCGCCGAGCGGGTGCAGCAGTTGTTCAGCACCAGCTACCTGCGGATCTACACGAACCCCGATGTGCTGGGGGTGGAGCTGGCGGCGGCGACGAAGAATGTCATCGCGCTGGCGGCGGGGGTGCTCGACGGGCTGGCGGCGGGGTACAACGCCAAGAGCGCCCTCTTGGCGCGGGGGTTGGCGGAGATCGCCCGGCTGGGCAGCGCGATGGGGGCGAGCCCGGAGACCTTCTTCGGGATCGCCGGGGTGGGCGACCTGGCGACGACCTGCTTCAGCCCTGAGGGGCGGAACCGCTCGTGCGGGGAGGCGTTGGGGCAGGGCAAGAAGCTGGCCGACTATCTGCGAGATTCGCCGTTTGTTGTGGAGGGGGTGGCGACGACACGGAGCGTCATGGACCTGGCGAGGAAGTATCGGGTGGAGATGCCGATCACCGAGGCGGTGCACGCGGTGCTGTTCGAGGGGGTCGATCCGATCCGGGCGATCGGCAGGCTGATGAGCCGTGAGCTGAAGCAGGAGCGGGTGGGATAGGGGGTCTGCGGCCCGATAAGGGCGTGCCGGGCGGCGGTTCCCGGGCCGAATCGGTCGCGGTGCTGGTGGGGGCGGCGACGCGGGCCATAGACTCGCGGCAATGAAGCACTCACCCCGGCTTGCGATCATCGTGCCCCTGCTGCTGGCCTCGGCGGTCTTCGCCGACGGCGTGCGGGTGGTGACCTGGAACATCTCGAACTACTCGGGCGGGCGGGTCGATGCGCTGCAGACCTCGGTGTACGGGGAGTTTGAGGGACGGTCCATGGCGCCGGACGCGATCCTGCTCCAGGAGATGCTCTCGGCCGGGGCGGTGGTGCAGATCGTCGATGCGCTCAACACCGCGCCGGGTTCGCCCGGCGACTGGGCGATGGCGCCGTTCATGGACGGCAACGACACCGACAATGGGTTCGTCTACCGCACGGGCACGCTGACGCTGCTGGACGCGTTGGTGATCGCGCAGGGCGGGCCGCCGCCGAACCACCCGCGCGATGTCAACCGGTACGATGTGCGGCTGGTGGGGTATGAGTCGGAGGCGGCGACGCTGTCGCTCTATTCGTCGCACATGAAGGCGGGCAGCGCCGGCGACGACCAGGCCCGGCGCTTGCTCGAGTGCCAGCGCATCCGCGCCGATGCCGACGGGCTGCCCGATGGGCGCCCCTTTATTCTCGGCGGCGACTTCAACACCCAGTCCTCCGTGCAGCAGTCGTACATCGAGCTCACGCTCGACCGGGACGGCGACAGCGGGCGTTTCCGCGACCCGATCGCCACGCCGGGCAACTGGAACAACACGGGCGGCTACCGGTTCGTGCACACGCAGGACCCGGTCGGGGCGGGTGGCATGGACGACCGGCATGACCAGTTGCTCGTGTCTTACTCGCTCACGGACTTGGACGGGTTTGAGTACATCGGCGCCGCGGAGGTCCCCTACTCGACGGTGACCTGGGACGACCCGCTGCACTCGTACCGGGCGTGGGGCAACGACGGGTCGTCGTTCAACACGGTGCTGCGCTCGGCGGGCAACACGATGGTGGGCCCGGACATCGCCGACGCCCTCAAGACGATGTGCGCCGGGTCGGGGCACCTGCCGGTGTTCCTGGATTTGCAGGTCCCCGCGGTGGTGACGGCCGACGCGGTGGTGGACTTCGGGCTGGTGACGGCGGGCGAGGCGGCGACGGCGGTGCTGGCGGTGGGCAACGCCGGCGACACGGTGCTCTGGGGCGGGGCGGGGATCGATGTGCTCGACTACACGCTCGATGTGCCTGTGCCGTTCGCCGCGCCGGTCGGCCCGCACGCCGACGCGGCCGGGGGGGCGCTCGGGTCGCACGAGATCACGCTGAGCTCGCCCACGACCGGGTACTTCGAGGCGACGCTGCTGGTCGCCTCCGACGCGCCGGACACGCCGGTGCTCGCGGTCACGGTGCGGGGCAATGTGATCGGCGTGTGCCCGGGCGACTGGAACGGCGACGACGACCTCGACGCGCTGGACTTCCTGGCGTATCTCAACGACTGGTCGCCCGACGACCCGCACGCCGACCTCAACGCCGACGGGGCGGTGGATGTGCTCGACTTCCTGGTGTTCCTCAACTTCTGGACCGCCGGCTGCTGAGCGCCCGGGCGGCGCCGGCGGCGACCTGCTGGCCGTAGCCGCCGCCGAAGAGGATCGCGTGGACCAGCAGGGGGTAGAGGTTGTAGATATCCCTGCGGCACTCGAAGAACCCCGGCGGGATGGGGCGGAGCTGGTGGTAGCGTTCGAAGAACGCGCGGCCGAAGGTCGAGAACAGGGTGGAGAAGGCCAACTCGACCTCCGGGTGGGCGTAGTAGACCGCGGGGTCGATGAACGCGGCGACCCGCCCTGACTTGCAGAGCACATTGCCGCCCCAGACATCGCCGTGGATGAGCGAGGGGTAGGCGGGCTCGTCGATGAACCGACCGAGCCGGTCGGCGAGGCGCTGGAGGTCGCTCCAGCACTCGGGGGTGATGGCGCTGCGCCGGGCGGCCAGAGCGCCGAAGTGGCGCAGCCGGTGCTCGGCGAAGAACTCGACCCAGGAGGCGGTGGGGGGGCAGGGCTGGGCGAGCGGGCCGATGAGCGTGTCGCGCTCGAAGCCGAACGACTCGCCGCGAACGGCGTGGAGATCGGCGAGCAGCTCGGCGGCGTGGCACTCGGCGTTGGCGTCTAGGCGGCCGTCGTGCTCGATGTGTTCGAGGATCAGCAGGTCGGGCTCGGCGTGCAGCACCGCTGGGACGGGGAGTATTGATCGCCCGGCGAGGGTGCGGAGCATGCCCGCCTCGATCTGATAGGTCGCGCCGCCGTGCTTGACGACCACGGACCCGCCGTCGGCCAGGTCGACGCAAAGGACGCGGGCGACGCAGCCGCCGTGCAGTGGTCGGACCGCAGCGACTGGCCGGTGGAGCGCTTCCTCGACGCGGCGATGGGTGTCCATGTGGAGAGTCTAGAGTGGTCCCTCCCATGCCGGTCGGATGGAGGCCGTGGCGCCGGTTGATGAGCACCCGAGAGACCCGATCCGGTCAGGAGGGGTTTCGAACGCGGTCGCAGAGTCGCAGCAGCTCGTGGAGGAGGGCTCGCGACTCGGGGACACTCATGCTCTGCGAGATCGCGGCATATGCTCGCTCGGCGGCGGCGCCGATGTCGTTGAGGCCGACTGTTGCGCAGGTGGCCATGATCTGCTGGCAGAGGGCATAGCACCGCAGGGGGTCATCACCCTCGGCCGCATCGCGGAGTTCGTTGGTGATGCCGTGCAACTGCTCCACGCACATGGCGATCAGCGCGGGGGAGAGGGAGTTGCCACCATCCGAAGCGAGCGAGACAAAGCGTTTCGTCAGCAGGCACTCGGCGAGCATGCCGAGGAGCTGCTCGCAGTTCAGCGGCTTGTGCAGCAGGCCGGCGACACCGAGCGACTCGATCAGGACGCGGGTGGCGTGCGAGGAGTCCGCGGCGATCGCGAGCACGGGCACGGGTGTCCCGCCACGCTGTGTGGCCAGAACAAGTTCCTCCGCGCAAGGCACGGCGAAATCGATCACCGCGATGTCGCAGGACTCCCGCAGGAACGACGCGGCCTCGTCGGAGTTGTTCGAGATCTTCAGCTTGATCCGGGTCTCGGAGAGGAAGTGCCCGATCATCCGGGCGTCGATCTCCGAGGCGAGAAGCATGACCGCCGTCCCCTCGAGTGCATGCGGGTCGACCCGCTCGAAGGTGCTCTGGCCGTCCAGAGGTGAGACATTCATGTACTGTTCGAGGGCGATCTGCGAGTCGAAGCGAATGCCCAGTTCATGAATCTGTCCCGCGACATGCGTGCAGCGTACAACAACTCCCTCGATGGCGTCGGCCTTGCCGCCGAGGCGCGGCATCTGCACGATGCACCGCGTGCCCGTGTGGACGAACGCGCTATGGAGCACCCCGACGCCGCCCCGAGACATGTTCCTGCAGATCACCTGCATGGCGGCGCGAGATCCACCCGGGTGCTCGAGGCCGATCGTGAGCGAGCACTGCCGGAACGGCAGGCGCGTATACTCGCGTTTCGGGGGCGCTTTGGCGCCCCTCTGGCTCTCGTCGAGTTTGTCCAGGAGGGACGGGAGGTCGCGTTCCCCGACGCCCAGCGAGTTCAGCCGGGTGCCCTTCGCGCTGGTGCCGTTGGATGACGCGGCGCGTCCTCGAATCGGGGCCATAGTGCTTCCTCCGGGAGTCGCTGGCATCATCGGCTCGCGGGGGATGGCGCCTGAGGACGGGGAAGCGTTCGTGCCTACAGGCTCCGCTTGGCCGCCGGAGTGTCCCGCGCAGCCGGCGTCGGCGTCGGCGAAGGTCCGAGAAACCCGCGGTGATTACACATCCAGGTTCTTGACTTCGAGGGCGTGCTCTTCGATGAACTTCCGGCGGGGTTCGACCTGCTCGCCCATGAGGGTGCTGAAAAGGAACTCGGCCTCCTGGCCCATGTCCCAACTGACGCGGAGCATGGTGCGGCGGGTGGGGTCCATGGTGGTGTCCCACAGCTGCTCGGCGTCCATCTCGCCGAGGCCCTTGAACCGCTTGATCTCCATCCCCCGGCGGCCGATCTCGCGGAGGGCGGGCACGATCAGGCTCAGGTTGGGCGCCTCGACCACCCGGGCGTCGGGGCGGGCGGAGACCAGCGAGACCTCCTCGCTCTCGTCGGTGTGGTCGGCGCTTTCCTCGGCGGCGGCGGCGCCCGGGGTCTTCGCGACCTTGGTGGTCTCCCACGCGAACCGCGCGGGGAGCTTCACGCCGGTCACGCTCTCCTCTTGCACGAGCGCCCAGTCGTCGATCGAGAGGCCGAGGGCATCGAGCTCGACAAAGACGCGTTCGAGTTCGCGGTTCTCGTGCAGGTCGCGCACGGTCGCGACCGGGCCGCGGGGCTGGGCATCGCCCGGGGCGTCGCCCTCGGCGTGGTCTCCGACATCGTCGGCCATGGAGAGGGCGTGGTCGGCGATGACCCGGTGGGCGCCCTCCTCGCTCCAGGCGGGCACATCGTTGGCGCGCCACTGCACCCGGTGCGTGGGAAGGCGGCCCAGGCCCTCGGGGTCGTTGGCGCGCTCGCCGAGCAGGTCGACAAACCGCACGCCCC
>CAYJPX010000061.1:0-9297 GCA_964372195.1 uncultured Phycisphaeraceae bacterium | reverse complement strand
AGGCCCTCGGGGTCGTTGGCGCGCTCGCCGAGCAGGTCGACAAACCGCACGCCCCGGCGCTCGGCGATCTCCACCAGCTCGGCGAGGCGCCGGAGGTGCTTGACGGCCCGGTGGGCGTCCTGGCCCTCGATCCGGCGTTCCTCGACCGCCTCGATGCGGTCGCCCTCGCCATCGACCTTGCGGACGACCAGGGCGGCGCCCTCGAGCCCGAGATCGGTCAGCGTGTCGTCGAGCAGCTTCTCGTTGACGACATAGCGGATCTTCTTGCCCTTGGCGATCTGGTAGAGCGGCGGCTGGGCGATGTACATGCGGCCGCGGCGGATGAGCTCGGGCATCTGGCGGAAAAAGAAGGTGAGCAGGAGGGTGCGGATGTGGCTGCCGTCGACATCGGCGTCGGTCATGATGACGATCTTGCCGTACCGGAGCTTGGAGATGTCGAAGTCCTGGCCGATGCCGCAGCGGAGGGCGGCGATGAGTGTGCGGATCTCCTCGAAGCCGAGCATCTTGTCGATGCGGGCCTTCTCGACATTGAGGATCTTGCCCTTGAGGGGGAGGATGGCCTGGGTCTCGACATCGCGTCCCTGGGTGGCGCTGCCGCCGGCGGAGTCACCCTCGACCAGGTAGAGCTCGGAGCGCTCGAAGTCCTTGGTCTTGCAGTCCCGGAGCTTGTGTGGCATGGAGCCGGATTCGAGGGCGGTCTTGCGGCGTGTGAGCTCGCGGGCCTTGCGGGCGGCCTCGCGGGCCTGCGCGGCGAGCACGCCCTTCAGGCAGAGCCGCTTGGCCTCGCCGGGGTGTTCCTCCATCCAGATCTCGAGCGCCTCGGCGACGGCCGCGCCGACGAAGCTCTCGATCTCGGGGTTGAGCAGCTTCTCCTTGGGCTGGTTGTTGAAGGTGGGCTCGGGCAGCTTGGCGCTGACGACGGCGATGAGCCCCTCGCGGAGGTCCTCGCCGCTGGGCGTGGGGTCCTTCTCCTTGATGAGCCCGGCCTTGCGGGAGTAGCCGTTGAGCGTGCGCGTGAGGGCGACCTTGAAGCCCTGCCCGTGCGTCCCGCCGTCGACATTGTTGATGTTGTTGGCGAAGGTGAGCAGTGTCTCGTTGTACCCGTCGTGGTACTGGAGCGCGACCTCGCAGATCATGCTCCGCTCGGTGTCCTCCCGGCGGAGGTAGACCGGCGAGCAGACGGCGTTCTTGCCCTGCATCAGGTACTCGACATACTCGACGAGCCCGTTGACCGCGCAGAAGGAGGCCTGCTTGGGCTTGCCGTCGGGGCCGACGCGTTCGTCGGTGAGCTTGATGGTGACGCCCGGGTTGAGGTAGGAGAGCTCGCGCAGGCGGGCCGAGAGCGTCTGGAAGCTAAAGTCGGTCTCGGGGAAGATGTCCGGGTCGGCCTTGAAGCTGACCTGGGTGCCGCGTTTGCGGCCGCTGCCGGCGGGGATCTCGCCGACGACATGGAGGGGCTTGACCACCAGGCCGCGGGCGAACTCGATGCGGTAGATCTTGCCGTCGCGCCAGACCTCGCACTCGAGCCACTCGCTGAGGGCGTTGACGCAGGAGACGCCGACGCCGTGCAGGCCGCCGGAGACCTTGTAGGCGCTGCCCTCCTGCTGGAACTTGCCCCCGGCGTGCAGCTTGGTCATGACGACCTCGACCGCAGACTTGCCGTTGAGGTTGGGGTCCTCGTGGCGCATGGCCTCGACGGGGATGCCGCGTCCGTCGTCGATGACGGTGCACGACCCGTCGGCCTCGATGGCGACGCTGACGGTGGTGGCGAAGCCGGCCATCGCCTCGTCGATCGAGTTGTCGACGGTCTCGTACACCAGGTGGTGCAGGGCGTTGATCCCCGTGCCGCCGATGTACATGCCGGGGCGTTTGCGGACCGCCTCGAGGCCCTCGAGGACTTTGATCTGGTCGGAGCCGTAGGTGCTATTGCTGTCGATCATGGTGAATTTCTGCGTGGGTGGATGGAGGCGAAGCCGCGAGCGCGCGGACCCCGCGCAAACCTCGAAATCAGGCCATCGAATTGTAGGTCCGTCGGGGGAGGGTCGCGGGATTCCGCGGGCTCTATTCGGGGTCTGCATCGGCGGGCGATCCGGCGACTGACTGTGGTCCGGGGTGCCGGGGCCCGTGCCCGCGGCGGGACGCTCCCCGCTCCCCGGCGCCACCCCAGGGGCCTGGAGCAGACGGCAGGAGGCCAGGCGGCGTAGCGCTTCGGTGAAGAAAGCCCGGGGAACAACCACTTGGCCTTGGGTGGGCGCGCGATTCTCCGTATCCTGCAGACGGGGACCCATCGGAAGGGAGGCAGAGCGATGCGGCAGAAGACGGCAGCCTCGGTCTTATGCGGCGCGGTGGTGTTGGCAGGGTCTGCGTCGGCACAGATGGATGAACTCCTCGTGCTGGAACCGGCGGACAGCGTGCCGGATGGTCGATTCGGCCAGGCGGTGAGTTTGGTTGAGTCCCTGGCCCTCGTGGGCCAGCCGGGGGACCCGGTCAACGGCCCCAATTCGGGCGCTGCGTATCTCCTCGATGCCCTCTCGGGGACGGAGCTCTTCAAACTCGTCGCCAGTGACGGCACCGGAGGGGATCTCTTCGGCGACGGCGTGGCCCTGGGCGGCGGGCTCGCGGCGGTGGCCGCCTCTGCGGGCGATGGCGATGGCGTCAGCGCATCGGGGTCGGTGTACATCTTCGACGCGGCGACGGGCTCGGAGCTCTCCATCATCCGGCCCGCGGATTCCGAGGTCTTTGGGTACTTCGGCAGCGCGATCTCCCTGCGGAACGGCCTGCTGGCGGCCCTCAAGCCGGGCGACAGCGAGGTCGCGTTCCTCGGGGGCGCCGCGTATGTCTTTGATCTGACCGATCCGCTCAACCCGGTCCAGTTGTGCAAGTTCATCCCCTCGGATGTTCACGAGGGGGGCTTCTTCGGCGCCACCGGGGGGATCGCGCTCGGCAACGGGGTTGTGCTCATCGGTGACGCGGGGAACTCCGATCTGGGCCAAGACGCCGGAGCGGCGTACCTCGTGGATGCGACGACCGGCCAGGAGGTGGCGAAGTTCTACGGGAGTGATTCGGTCGCCGGAGACCTGTTCGGCAGCGCGGTCGCCGTCCAGGGCGACCGAGCTGTGGTCACCGCTCGGACCGCCGACGGGTTGAGCCACGCCTCCGGCGTCGCCTACATCTTCGACATCAGTGACCCCGCCGCGCCGGTCGAGCTCATGAAGCTCCAGGCGTCGGACGGCGGCTTTCAAGATGTGCTCGGGCGGTCCGTGGCCATCAGCGGTGATGTGATAGCGATGGGCGCCGGTCAGGCGGACGGGTTTGCCCAGGACACCGGCGCCGTTTACCTGTTCAGCCTGACAACGGGCGACCAACTCACAAACCTGGCGGCCGGTGACGGCCGCGCGGGGGATCGATTGGGGTTCGGCGTCGCCCTCGATGCGGGGCTGGTGCTGGCCGGCACCCTGGACCGCGATGGACTCGGCGGTCAGGATTCCGGTGGGGCGTATGTGTTCGAGATCGTCGCCTGCGCGGCAGATCTGAACGCCGATGGACGGGCGAACACCGTGGATGTGTTGATCATGCTCGGCGCCTGGGCGCGCGGCGATCCCCTCGCCGATTGGAACCAGGACGGCACGATCGACACCAGGGACATGCTGGACTTCCTGGCCGATTGGGCGACGGGATGCGGGTGAGGCCGCGGCGGCGCCCCGATCACTCCTGGATTTGCACGCGGCTGATCCCCTCGACGAGCATCTCGTAGACCAGTTCCACATCGCTGTCGAGCATGCGGACGCAGCCCATGGACCTCTGCTGGCCGATGCTCGCGGGGTCGATCGTGCCGTGCAGCCCGTAGCCGGTCTTGACCGCGTCCTCGCCGACGCCCTCGATGCCGATCCACCGCTCGCCGATGGGGTTGTCGGGGTTGTTCTGGTCGAACCGCTCGCCGGTGCGGGGGTTGACCCAGTGGGGGTTGATGAGCTTGCTGTTGCGCTTGACGACGAAGCTGCCCGTGGGCGTGCTGTCGCCCTCGCCCAGCCCGACGCGGAACGAGCGGATGTAGGTCCAGCTCTGCGGCTCGTCGGGCGGGCCGGCGTAGAGGTCGGCCCGGTAGTCGCTCTTGTCGACCACCGCGTGGAAGGGACCGCGGACGATCTTGAGCTTCTGGCCCAGGCGGATCTTGTTGGGATCGGGCATCGCGTTGACGCGCTGGATGAGGCGCCAATCGGTGGCGAGGCCGAGCTTGGCGGGGAGCGTGCTCAGGCGGTCGCCGCCGGCGATCTCGTAGGTGCCGGTCAGCGGGTCGTCGGCGACGACCGTGGCGCTGAAAACGAGCGTCTGGTTGATCTCGGTGAGCCTGGCGCGGAGTTGCGAGCGCTGGTCCTCACCCATCCGCGGCTCGCGGAGGGCCTCGTTGAGGAGGGCCCGGGCGGCGACCGGGTCGCCAGCCGCCAGCCGCTGCTCGGCGGCGGCGATGGCGTTCGCGAACGCCCCGGGGGGCGGGGCGGGGTCGGCCTGCGCCTTGGGGGTGGGCGCCTGTTCGAGGCTCTCGCCGAGCGTGCGGGGCTGATCGATCTCGAGGGTTCGGCCCGGCACGAATCCGGTCTCGCCGGCGGCGGGTGTGGCTGCGCCCTGGTTGATGACGACGGGGGGTTCGGTGGCGGGGGGGCTCTGTCGCGAGGTGTTCTGAACGGGGCGGCTCTGCGAGAGCCGCAGGCTGTCGTCCTCGCGGGCATAGGGGTCATCGAGCAGTTGGTCGCCGGCCTTGGCGGTCTCCGGGCCCAGTGGGCTTGTGCCGGTGCCGTCCCGGTCGCGGGTGAACCACCAAGTGGTGCCGACGCCGACGACGACGATCAACCCGGCGATCGCCAGCGGGCGGAGGCGGAGGCCTCGGCGGTGGTGCGTCCGCACATGGGTCCGGCCCGTGGCGGCGGCACGGGGTGCTTGCGAAGGCAGGCTCATGAAATCAACCCTCCGTGGCCTGGTCGGCCCTGAACTCGATCAGCCTGGCGGATGTCGCCAGGGCGTCGACCCGCTGGTCGTGCCCCTCCATGGGGATCTGCTCGACAACCATGGCCTCAAAGCCAACCCCCAGGGCCAACCCCGGGCGAGACCGGCTGCCGAGCACGCGATCGTAGAACCCACCCCCGCGTCCGAGCCTGCCCCCGGCGAGATCGAACGCAACCGCTGGCACCACAACGACTTGCACCTCGGCGATATCGATCGGGGGCAGGGTGTGGCGGGGCTGGCGAACACCGTGCTCGATGACGCTGAGGTCGGCGTTGAGGTCGCGGACGGGGACGGGGGTGATGGTGGCGGCCTCCCAATCGACCCGGGGGATGCAGACGGTCGTGCCCTGGGCGAGCAGGGCCTCGATCAGGGGCTCGATGTCGGGCTCGCTGGGCATGGGCGAGTAGGCGAGCACGCAGCGGGCGTCGGTGAGGGGCTTCCAGGCGAGGGCGTGGCGGCAGGCGGAGGCCGAGAGGCGTGCCCGCTCACGACCCGACATGCCGCGGACGCGCTCGCGGACCATCGCGCGCAGGCCGGCCTTGGTCTCGGGGATGGAATCGGCGCCCGTGCTCACAACTCCCCCGTATCGGCCGAACCCCCCCCGGTCGGGCCAGCTTTCGGGTCGCCGGGCTCTCCGACCCAGGCGTCCCGGATCAGCTTGTCGCGCAGGGCCCTGACCTTGGTCAGGCTCGCGGCCATGGCGGCCTCGGCCCCGGCGTCGATGGGCTGGTAGTAGCGGACCTTGACCCCCAGGTAGTCCTGCCCCGAGACGGGCAGGCCCTCGACGCGGTGCTCGGACTGGTGGGTGTAGTGGTACTGCTCGCCCTCGCGGTCGCGCATGCGCACGCCGTCGTCGATGGGGGAGGTGTTGGGGTCGCGCAGGTGCAGGGGCACGGCGACGGTCCGCCCCTCGCGGACATCCTTGATGGCCGCGTCGATGGCCCGGCAGGCGGCGTTGCTCTTGGGGGCGAGGGCCAGGTAGGTGGCGCACTGGGCGAGGGTGATGCGGGCCTCGGGCATGCCGAGGCGCTCGGCGAGCGACCAGGCGGCCTGGGCCATGACGATCCCGTGCGGGTCGGCGTTGCCGATGTCCTCGCTGGCGAGGATCGCGAGGCGACGGGCGATGAAGCGGGGGTCCTCTCCGGCCTCGAGCATTCGGGCGATCCAGTAGACCGCGGCGTCGGGGTCCGAGCCCCGGACGCTCTTGATCATGGCGCTGATGGCGTCGTAGTGGTCGTCGCCGGTGCCGTCGTAGACCGCGGCTTTTTGCTGGATGGAGTCCTCGGCGGTGGCTCTGTCGATGACGAGGGGAGAGGCATCAAGGCACCCAGGCATCGAGGCATCGAGGCTTGATGCCCTGATGCCTTGTTCCCTCGATCCCTTCTTCTGTGATAACACTGCCACTTCCAGCGCGTTCAGCGCCCGCCGCGCGTCACCGTCGCTCTTGACCGCCCAGACCCGCAGCGCCTCTTCGGTGACCTGGAGGTCGAGCGTGCCGTAGCCGTGCTCGGGGTCGGTGATCGCGCGCCGGACGACCTCGACGATCTCGTCCTCGCTCAGGGGTTCGAGGCGGAAGAGGGTGCTCCGGCTGACCAGGGCGCTGTTGCAACTGAAGAGCGGGTTCTCGGTGGTGGCGCCGATGAGGGTGATGACCCCGCGCTCGACATCGGCGAGCAGGACATCCTGCTGCGCGCGCGTGAAGCGGTGGATCTCGTCGAGGAAGAGGATCGTCCGCTTGCCCTCGAGTTCCAGGCGGCGCGTGGCCTCGTCGACGATCTCGCGGATGCGCTTGACGCCGACGCCCGCGGCGTTCTCGTGCTCGAACTTGCGCTTGGTGTGGTGGGCGACGAGCCCGGCGAGGGTGGTCTTGCCCGTGCCCGGCGGGCCGTGGAGGATCAGGCTGGTGATGACCCCGGCATCGAGCATACGCCGGAGGAGCTTGCCCTCGCCGAGGATGTGCCGCTGGCCGACGAGCTGGTCGAGAGAGCGGGGGCGCATCCGCACCGCCAGGGGTTCGGCGGTCCGGCGTGCGGCCTGCCTTCGGCCGGCCCAGAGGTCGCTCATGGGGGCATGGTACGGGGCATGGGTGGATGGCACGGGGCGGTTTGTGCGCGACCGAGGCCCTGAGGCAAGTGTCCGCTCACTTTGCGGCCGCTAACATGGGGCGTGCCGATTGCATTCTGGGCTATTTCCGCGCTTGCTCTGTGGCTCTGTTGGGCATGGGTGGCCCGCTGGATTATGGCAAACCCCCGTCGGGACTTCGAGACAGGCCTGGCGTGGCGGCTCATGCAGATCCACGCCCGCGTGGTGCACCGGCTGCGGCTTGAAGGGCTGGAGCACATCCCCCGGGTGCCGGAGCCTGGGCCGTTGGTCGTGGTCGCCAACCACACCGCCGGGGTTGACCCACTGCTGGTGCAGAGCGCCTGCCCGTTTTTCATCCGCTGGCTGATGGCCGAGGACATGCGGCTGCCGGCCCTGGAGTGGTTCTGGGGCTGGACCGGGGTGATCGCGGTCGACCGCGCCGGGCGAGAGGTCGCGGCGGCCCGGGAGGCGATCCGGCACCTGCGGGCGGGGGGGGTGATCGGGATCTTCCCGGAGGGTAACCTCGAGCGGCCGGACCGGCACATCCTGCCGTTCCTGCCGGGGGTGGGGCTGATCATCGCCAAGAGCGGGGCCCGGGTGCTGCCGGTGGTGATCGACGGTACGCCGCAGGTCGACCCGGCGTGGTCGAGCCTGTGGCGGACGGGTCGGGCGCGGGTGCGGTTCCTGGCCCCGATCGACTACGCCAGCTCGCCGCTGCGCCCGGTGGAGATCGCGTGCGACCTGCGGCGGCGGTTCCTGGAGGCGACCGGCTGGCCGGCCTGCGATGAGCCGGACACGCGGCGGGGCGGGAAGTGAGGGAAATGGCCAAAGATCCAAAGGGCCAAAGGGCCAAATCAAGGCAACGCTACCGCAAGCGAGTGCCTTTATTTGGCCATTTGGCCCTTTGGCCATTTGGCTATTTGCTCAGCTCAGCCCGCCCTTGAATCCGCCCTGCCCGAACTTCGCCTTGAGGCGGCGCATGGCGGGGGTTTCTTTGAGGATCTCTTCGGGGCTGCGGGTGTCGCGCTCGGGTCCGCGGCCGAAGCCCTTCCGTTCGCCGACGCCCTTGGGGCGCTTCATGGGCTTGCGTTCCTCGACGAGGCCCGGCTCCTCGCTCTCGGGGCGTTCCTTGGTCTGCTTGATGGAGAGGCTGATGCGCCGGCTGTCGGGGTCGATCTTGAGGACGCGGGCGGTGACAATCTCGTCCTGCTTGAGGACATCCTCGACCTTGCCGACGCGGCGCCAGTCGAGCTCGGAGATGTGCACGAGCCCCTCGACGCCGTGGCTGAGCTCGATGAACGCGCCGAACTCGAGGATCTTGGTCACCCGGCCGGTGATGTCGGCGCCCTCGACGATGTCGCTGGCGGCGGTCTGGAAGGGGTCGTCGACGAGCTGCTTGATGCCGAGGCTGATGCGGTTGGCCTCCCAGTCGAGCTTGAGGACCTGGACGCGGACCTTCTCGCCCTCCTTGACATAGCGTTCGACATTCTTCTCGCCCATGTTGACGCGGTCGTGGGTCAGGTCGGAGACATGGACGAGGCCGTCGATGCCGCCGAGGTCGATGAACGCGCCGAAGGGCATGATCTTGCGGACGATGCCCTCGACCTGCGCGCCCTCGTGGAGTGTGTCGTGGAGCTTGTTGGCCTGCTCGGCGCGCTCGGCCCTGAGCATGTCGCGGCGGCTGAGGACGATGTTGCCCTTGCCGGCTCGGTCGACGCGGCTGATGGTGCAGGTGAGCTTCTCGCCGACGAAGATCGAGAGGTCGGGGATGCGGTCGAGGGAGACCTGGCTGGCGGGCATGAAGGCGCGGTGGCCGGCGACCTCGAGCTCGAGCCCGCCCTTGTTGACGCCGGTGACCTTGGCGTCGACGGTCTGGCCCGGCTCGAGCAGCTCCCACTCGGCCTTCTGCACCGCGCCGGGGCGCGAGCAGATGAACAGCGACTCGGCGGGCTCGTAGCGGTTGACGACGACGGTCAGGTCCTGGCCGACGGCGGGCAGTTCCGCATCGCCGAACTGGACGCGTTCGACGACGCCGAGCTCCTTGGGCCCGAACTCGACGAAGATGTCGGTGGGGCCGACGCTGACCACATGCCCCGTGCGGTGCTCGCGGCCGGCCTGGACCACGCGCGGCCCGCGGATCTTGGGCTTGTGCGAGTCGGCCTCGGCCTCGTGGGCGAGGTCGGCCATGGCGGCCTCGATCTCGGCCTCGATCTC
>CAYJPX010000060.1:0-19908 GCA_964372195.1 uncultured Phycisphaeraceae bacterium | reverse complement strand
GCTCGTAGGCGACAATGCCGGCGTAGGCGCGCGTGTCCAGCACCTCGCCTGCCAGGGCCTGCCCGTAGAAGTCCTTGCTGCCGCCGCCGCGCAACTGCAGCGGCCTTTTCTCCGCCGCGGCGGCACGGATCCGCTGCGCGTATCCTTCGATGACCTCTCGCATATCAGAAACGCGGCAGCCCGGGATGCGGCGTCTCGTCGCGTCGCTGGGGCACTGACGCGCGTCAGATCGCCTGATGCTTCAGATGCGGCTTCAGCCCCGTCCGAGAGAGGAGAGTCCCGGGGGGTGGTGGGGTTTGACCGGGGGGGATGGGGGGGCGATGATCCCTCACCACGCCGGAGTGGCGGAATTGGCAGACGCGGTGGATTCAAAATCCACTGTCCGAAAGGGCTTGGGGGTTCGAGTCCCCCCTCCGGTATTCACGCCCGGGCCGGGCCTTTCGCCCGATCCTCCGCCGGGTCCGCGCTCGGGATCGGGCGCCCGTGGGGGTCGGTGCCCGGGCCCTCCACGGGGGCCAACGGCACATGCTCCAGTTGCTCGGCGGTCGGGTGGACATGGTCCGGCGCGAGCCCCGCGCTCTCCACCAGGTAGTGCTCCCACAAACGGTGACGCCGGACGATCTCGCGGGCGGCCCGCAGACCCGACTCGGTGAGGACCGGCGGATCCGCGCCGGTGAGCAGCCCGGCGCGGGCGGCACGGCGGACGGCCCTCGCAGGCACGGGGAGCCCGGCCATCGCCCCCGATGGCGCCGCCCCCGCCTCCGTGGCGCGGTAGAGCGTGGCGAGCAGGTCGTCGCGGGCCACCGAGAGCGCCAGCGACCGACGCCGCACCCACGCGGAGACCAGGCCGTGCCGGGGCGACGCGACCGTCGCCAGCACCACAAGCACGCCCGCGGCGACCGCCATCGACCCCGCGGCATTCACCGCCCCCAGCCCCCACGCGCCGGGGACCGCCGTCGCGGCGCCGTAGCCCCCCGCCGCCGCGAGCAGCGCCGCGACGAGGCTCACCCCGATCTGCGAGAGCAGTCGGTCGGTCAGCAGCCTGGCGGTGGCCGCCGGGCAGATCAGCATGGCGATCACCAGGATCGACCCCACCGCCTCGAATGACGCGACGGTGGCTGCCGCGACCAGCACCATGAGGGCGTAGTGCAGCAGCGACGCGCTGAAGCCCTGGGCGGTGGCCAGGGCCGGATCGAACGCGGCGAGGCGGAGCTCCTTGAACAGCGCGGCCACGAACAGCGTCGCGATCCCGAGCATCCCGGCGAGGGTCCACACCTGGCGGGGGACCGCCCGCAGGGTCTCGACGCTGAGCAGCTCCCGCCAGCTCTCGGGGGCGCCGAACCAGGCCAGCGTCTCGAGCTGGCCGTGCAGCACGCAGTCCGCGTCGAGGTCGATGTTGCCCAGCGACTCGACCTGACGGATGAGCAGCACACCCAGCGCGAAACACACGCTGAACACCACACCCATGGCGGCCCCCGGCTCGACGCGCCCGAGCTTCTTGACCAGCTCGACGAGCACCACCGTGGCGAGCCCCGCGACCGCCGCGCCGAGGAACATGACCACCGGGTTGCGGCTGGCGGCGATCAGGAACGCGATCACCAGCCCCGGCAGGACGCTGTGGCTGATCGCGTCGCCCATGAGGCTGAGCCGCCGGAGCACCAGGAAGTTGCCCAGCAGGCCGCAGGTCAGCGCCGCCAGCACGGCCGCGAGCAGGGGGAACAGATCGGCGCCCAAGCTCAGGCCGCTCATCGCGCACCGCCCAACGGCGCGGCGGCGGGGACCGCGACGCCCCGCTCGGCGAGCCTCGCCTCGAGGCGGGCGATCAGCTCGTCGGAGAGCACATGCTCGACCTGATCAACGGACCAGTCGACATGGCTGGGCGCGATGTCGGCATAGCTGATGAGGTACTGCTCCCACAGGCGGTGGTTCCGGCTCACCCGCGCGCCGCGGGCCAGCCCGGCGCCGGTGGGCGCGAGGTCGCCATCGGCGCGTCGCTCGACCAGACGCCGGCGCGACAGCAGCGCGACAACCCCCGCGCGGTACCACCCGGGCCAGCCCCGCTTGCGGGCGAGCGCGGCGACGCGCCCCGGGGTCATCGCCCCGCCCGCCAGGCTGAGCTCGTAGCACGCCTCGAGCAGGTGGTCGGACGCGATGCGCGCCCGCATCCGCGTCAGGCGGACGGCACTGGCCAGCACCCCCCGCGAGGGCGCGAGGATCATGCTGCACACGAACACGGCCCCCGCCGTGAGCACGATGACTGCCCCCGCGGGCTTGCGCGGCAGCAGCGCGGACATCACCGACCCCAGGTAACCGCTCGCCCCGCCGATGACCCCGGCGAGCACGACCAGCAGCCACAGCCGCTCGGTCCAGAACCTCGCCGCCACCGGCGGGATGATGAGCATCGAGACCACGAGGATCAGCCCCACCGCCTGCAAGCCCGCCACCGTGACCAGGACCACCAGCCCCATCATGAGCAGGTCCACGACCCCCACCGGCCAGCCCCCGACCCGGGCGAACCCCTCGTCGAAGCACACGAGCGCCAGCTCCTTGAGCAGGAGCACCGCCAGCAAGATCGCCGCGCCGGCGATGGCCGCCATGAGCGTCGCGTCGCGGACGCTCATCGCGGCGGTCTGGCCGTAGATGAACTTGTTCAGCCCCGCCGCGCCCGACGCGGCGTTGGCCTGGATATAGCTGAGCACCACGACGCCCGCGCCGAAGAACACACTCAGCACGATCCCGATGGCCGCGTCCTCGCGCAATCGTGTGTAGCGGAGCAGGCCCTGGATCGCCAGCACGCCCAGGACGCCCGTGACCGCCGCGCCGGCGAGCAGCACCGGCAGCGCCCGCCCCTGCACTCCCAGGGCGCTCGCCGCGAGGAAGGCCAGCCCGATCCCCGGCAGCGTGGCGTGGCTCAGCGCGTCGGTGACCAGCGACCGCTTGCGGAGCAGCGCGAACACCCCGATCACCCCGGCGGCGATGCCGAGCAGCGTCGTCCCGATGATCACCGTGTTGGTGTTGAAGCCGGCGCGCAGCGTCAGCGTCTCGAGGACCTCGCCGAGGCTCGGGAGCCGGTCCGCGACATCCGTCAGCGACCCCGAGCGCGGGGCCTGCTGTCCAAGCTGGGGGAGCGGCGACTGCATCGCTCAGCCCGCCTCGGCCCGGGCGATTGCCTCCGCCGCCTCGGACAGCAGCGTGAGCCGCCCGCCGTAGGTGCGGTGGAGGTTCTCGCGGGTGAACACCTCTCCCACGGGCCCGACCGCCACGACCCGCATGTTCAGCAGGATGACCTCGTCGAAGTACTCGGCCACGGTCTGGAGGTCGTGGTGCACGCAGATCACGGTCTTCCCGCCCCCGCGCAGCTCCCGCAGCACATCGACGATCGCCCGCTCGGTCGCGGCGTCGACGCCCGCGAACGGCTCATCCATGAAGTAGAGTTCCGCCTCCTGGGCGAGGGCCCTCGCGAGGAACACCCGCTGCTGCTGCCCGCCCGAGAGCTGGCTGATCTGCCGCCCCGCGTAGCCGCCGAGCCCGACCCGGTCCAGGCACTCCAGCGCCGCCCGCCGGTGCGCCCGCCCCACCGGCCGGCACCAGCCGATCGCCCGGTACCGACCCATGCAGACGACATCCAGCGCCGAGACCGGGAAGTCCCAGTCCACCGTCTCACGCTGCGGCACATAGCCGATCCGTGATCGGGCCGCCCGGTAGGGCAGCCCCCAGAACTCGACCAGCCCCGACGCCCGCGCCACCAGCCCGAGCGCCGCCTTGATCATCGTGCTCTTGCCCGCGCCGTTGGGGCCCACGATCGCGATGAGCTTGTTCGCCGGGGCGTCGTAGTCGACATCCCACAGCACAGGCTTGCGGTGATAGGCGACGGTCATCGCGTGGATGGACAGCGGGCTGTGGGGGGAGTGCTCGGGCCGGTCGGCGAGCGCCGAGCGCTGCGGGGTTCTCGCGGCGTTCACGGGCTCAGCCTCCCCTGCATGCCGCGTTCCGGCGCCTCGCCGCCCAGCGCGCGGGCGATCACCGTCACATTGTGGTCGATCATGCCGAGGTAGGTGCCCTCGTAGGTCCCGGCGTCGCCCATCGCGTCGCTGAAGAGCCGGCCCCCGATGACGACCGTGTGACCCCGGGCCGCGGCCCCCTCGATCAGCGCGCGGATATTGCGCTCGGAGACCGTCGACTCGACGAACACCGCCCCGACGCGGCGCGAGACCAGCAGGTCCACCAGCCGCTCGATATCGCGCACCCCCGCCTCGGACTCGGTGCTGAGCCCCTGGATGCCGACCACCTCGTACCCGTAGCGACGCCCGAAGTAGTTGAACGCGTCGTGCGCGGTCACGAGCACCCGCTGGGCCTCCGGCACGGTCGCGAGGATCCGCCCCGCGTACGCGTCGAGCTCCTCGATCCCCCGGCGCACCCCGGCGGCCCGCTCGGCGTACCCAGGCGCCCCCCCGGGGTCGAACTCGCTCAGCCGGTCGCGGACGACATCGACCGCCCCGGCCCAGGCCCGGGGGTCCATCCAGACATGCGGGTCGTGATGCCCGGCGAACTCCTCGGGCTCGAGCAGGTACTGCTCGTCGAGCAGCTCGGTGACGGGGTGCACCCGCTTGCCCGCGGTGGCCGCGCGGATGAGCGAGTCGGTCATCTTGCCCTCGAGCAGCAGGCCGTTGTACAGGATCACATCGGCCGCGAGGAGTTGCTGCACATCCGACCGCGTGGGCTTGTAGAGGTGCGGGTCGACGCCCGAGCTCATGAGGGTCTCGACCGTCGCCCGGTCGCCCGCGACCTCGCGGGCGATGTCGCCGACCATCCCCACCGTCGCAACGATGGTGTACCCGCCCGCGGGCGGCTGCCCTCCGGCTGGCGTGGCGGCGGGTTCGGCGGGCCTGCCGCAGCCCTGGAGGACCAGCGACAACAGCCCGATCGTGAGCCAGGACACAGCGCGGGGTTCAGGCCCGCGCTTCTTGGTTGCCTTGTGCATGCAGCGGTGCTCCCGGAGGGCTGCTCGGCCATCCGGAGCAAAGTGTAGTCACGGCTACATTCCGGGGCAACCCCGGCCGCGTGCGCCCCCTGCAGCAGATCAGTTCATCCGGGATTGGGCGTACAGCCCGCCGGCGCACGCCGCCGCGACGCCCCAGATCACCAAGAGCGAGTGGGCCACCATCGGCACGACGCTCAGCACGATGCCGACAGCGAGGCAGTCGATCCGGCCCTGCTTCTTGCCGTAGATGAACATGCCCATGCCGACGCAGCCCAGGAACAGGCCGGAAAACAGGACGGCGGGGTGATCAAAGTCCATGGGCGCGGCCCTCCGAGGTATGCATCGGGCGGGGGCACCCCACGGCTGGTGCTCGGCCCCCAACCCGGACGCACACAGGGTCCGCCTGGTGGGGCCGGACGCCAAGCCCCGGCTCGCCCGGCCTCGCCGAAGCCGCGGCGTTGGCCAACGGCGGGGTTCTGGGACTTGGCCCTTGTGCGCTCCATCCCAGCCGGTACAGTGGATGTGTTCCAGACGGGAGGCGATCCCGGCATTCGAGGGCGATCCATGATGACCTTGAAGTCTCTCGCGCTCACGGCCATGGTGCTGCTCGTGCCCGCCCACTCGTTCGGGCAATGCCAGTCGATGCGGTTTGAGTCCCCGGTGTACGCGCCCGCCACGACATTCGGCTCCGATGTGGCTCTCGACGGCGACATTGCGGTCATCGGGCACCACGAACGCGACCGGCTCGCCGGCGCGGCGTACATCACCGAGCGGGTCGGGGATCAGTGGACCGAGCTCACCGAGCTGGATTGTGAGGAGGCGTGGGCCCCTCGGAACTTCGGCTGGGATGTCGCCGTCGACGCCGACACCGTCATCGTCGGCGCCTGGCGCGATTCAGAGCACGGGCACTCCAGCGGGGCCGCCTACATCTTCCGCCGCACCGACAGCGGCTGGGTCAGGGAGGCCAAGCTCACCCCCGACGACGCCCGCGAGGGGCTCGCGTTCGGCTGGGCGGTCGCCGTCCACGGCGAGACCGCGATCGTGAGCCAGGGCGAGACCCCCGGCGGCGTGTATGTGTTCGAGCGCCAGAGCGACAACACCTGGCTCCAGACCGCCTGGCTGCGCCCCGCCGACATACGGGGCAACGACGCGTTCGGCCACAAGATCGCGATCGACCACGACACGCTCGCGGCGTTCAGCTACAACCAGCAGGGCACGGGCTACCCGGGCTCGGTCTATGTCTACCGGCGCGACGCCGGCGTGTGGACCGTCGAGCAGGAGCTCAGCGCCTCGGCCCCGCAGAACGGCTCGCTGTTCGGTTACGCGATCGACATCTCGGCCGACCGGCTCGTCGCGGGCGCACCCAACTTCACCGAGCTCGGCACCTCGCGCATCGGCGAGGCGTACCTCTTCGAGCGTTCCGGCGGGGTGTGGACCGAGGTCCAGACGCTCCGCCCCGAGTGGGTGGACAGCGCCATCCACTTCGGGCGGGGGATCGCCATCGCCGGCGGCACGGTGCTGGTCGGGGCGTTCCAGGACTCCGGCCCCGGGGGCGACTACACCGGCTCGGCGTTCCTCTTCCGCGAGCGGGACGCCGGCTGGGACTTCGCGCGCCGGGTCTTCTCCACCCCACCCGTCGAGGGCGCCGGCTTCGCCGAGACCATCGGGTTCGACGCCGACTCGGCAATCTTCGGCGCCCGCCTCGAAGGCTACCCCGGCCCCGACGGCGCCGCGTACATCGTCGGCGGGTTCCGCGCCGACTGCAACGCCGACGGCGCCGTCGACACGCTCGATGTCCTCTGCTTCCTCAACCTCTGGACAGCCGCCGACCCCGGCGCCGACTGCAACGCCGACGGCACCGTCGACACGCTCGATGTGCTCTGCTTCCTGAACGCCTGGAACCAGGGCTGCTGACCCTACCCCGAGACACCCCCCGAGCCACCCCCCGAGCGAGCCGGGCTCTGTGAGCCCGGTTGGTCCGCAACCCGCCACCCCGCCCCGCACCGCGGGCAGTCGGCGATGCCCCCGCGGTCGGCATACACCCCGCGCATGTCGCAACCGCAGACGGCACACATCGGCGGGAGCAGCGCGATCTTGCTCGCGAGACGCCCGCGACGCCGCGGCGCGATGATCGGCAGGCACACCCCGAAGAGGACGAGCCCGACACCGGGCGCCAGCGCCCTGGTCCGAGCCTGCCCCTCGGGGATGACCAGCGCCCCGACCCCCAGGCCGACGCACAGCAACGAGAAAGTCCACCGCCGCACCGGCGATCGCGCGACCTCGAGCTTCAGCCGGAAAAAGCGGTGGACACGGAGCGCCGGGTTGTCGCAGTGCTCGGGGTCGGGGTCCGCGGGGTCGGGCATCTGCCGGCGTGCGCCGCGGTCGTCGTGGATGGTGAACAGGCGTCCCACGCCGGGAGTTTATCACCCCGCGGGGTGTGACGGGGTCGCCCGGTCGGGCGGGTCCAGGTGGCTCGCGGCGAGCCGCCACGCCGCCCCGCACTCCGGGCAGACGGTGCACCCGTCGGGCTCGGGGCCGACGCCGGTGAGATCGGCCATGCACGCGAGGCAGACCGGGGGGAGCGAGGCGAGTCGCGCCCGCTCGCGCAGGGCCTTCGCACGCCCGAGCGTGAGGCTCCACCCGATCCAGCAGAGCGCCGCCGTGACCACCAGCGCCGTGCCCCCGGTGCCCAGGCTCACCCATGTCATCGCCGCGAACACCAGCAGCGACAACCACCCGATCGGCCAAAGCCACGAGACAAGCACCCGGACGGCACTCCACTGGTGGTGCTCCCACCACCGCACCTGCCCCCCGATCCGGAACGCCGCCTCGAGATCGGACTCGTGGTCCTCGGGGCGCTCCAGCCGGAACGATCGCCGCCGGGTCTTGTCGGCGGGCAGCCGGTCCGTCGCGATGTGGATGACGGGGTGCTCGTCGCCGCGGTCGTCGGTAATGGTGAGGTGGCGTCCCATGCGCGGAGTGTATCAGGCGTCGCCCGGCGGCCCCTCCGGCGTCGCAGCCCCAAGCCGCCACGCCGCCCCGCACTCGGGGCAGACGGTGCAGCCGTCGGGGTCAGGGGCGAGCGTGCGGAGGTCGTTGTAGCACGCGGCGCAGAAGTCGTGGCGGGGGAGGCAGGCGGAGCCCTTCGGGAACGACGCCCATCCACGAGATGCGAGGAAACTTCGACCGAGGACGAGGTGCCACATGCCCATGATTGCCCAGAATCCCGACATTCCGATAGCGCTCGCATACATCACGGCCGGCACGCCGCCGATTGAAGCGAGTGCTGTTTCTTGCTCGATGAGGAACGCCGCTGTAGTCCACGCGAACCACGCGGTCATCCCGAAGAATATCGCAGCCAGCCCGAACTGCATCGCAGCCATCCATCGCCGTGCCGTGCGCGTTGCGTCGCGGGCTTCGTACATCGCCGTCTGAAGACGGCGGCGTTGGGGATCGCTCCAGGGGAGGGCGAGGAGACTCTCCAGTGTGAGCCGCACGGAAGCGTGAGTCTCGCGTCGGTCGTCGCGGGTCAGGACGCACGGCATGTGTCTCCGCCAACCCCGCCGCTGCTTGGTCATCGAACCGGGGATGCCCGGTCCGGCCGCGGTGCGCACCCCCCGCCTCCATGCCCCGCCGCACTCCGGGCACACCGTGCAGCCGTCCGCTTCGGGCGAGAGGTCCGCGAGGCCGTACGCGCACGACGGGCACAGCCCGTGGCTGGCGAGCAGCGAGCCGATACGATGCGTGCGACGGGGGTTGCCCCGCCGGGCGAGGTAGCGGTTGAGCGTCCAGACAATCCCGGCCCAGACGGGCAGCACGGTGAGCCATACCCAGGCGGGGGGGTTGTTCGTGTCGAGCACCGGGAACGCCACCCAGAGCAGCACGCCGCACACCACGGCTCGCAGCCCGAAGGTACCGGCCCTCAATTCCGCCCGCGCCCACGCGAGCCGAGCCGCCGTGGCGGGCTCCGCGAGCGCCGCCGACGCCCGCACCCGCGCCGGGTCGAGCAACACCACCCGCCGGCCGCGGTCGTCCTTGGCGCGAGCCACGACGCGCGAGTCGGCGAACCACTCCGCCGGCGTGTGGCGACGGGGGGGGTGGGATGGATCGGGTGCGGTCGTCATGTGTGCCCCGGTCACTGGTTCCTCGGTTCGGGGCGTTCGATCTTCCACGCCGCCCCGCACTCAGGGCAGACGGTGCAGCCGTCGGGCTCCGCGTCCTCTGGGAGAATCACCAAGCACGCGGGACACAATCGTCGACTGAGCAGGAGATCCCGCACCTTCCGACCGCTGTACCCGAAACTGCCTCTGAGCACCGCGAGCGCAAGCCCGCCCATGAACAGACCGGGCGCAAGGGGCGCGACGGCCATAGCTCCTGTGAGCTGGGAGGTGAGCGCCAAATAGGCGACCGGCACCGTGCCCATCATCGCCGCGGCCATGAGGGTCGCCGCTGTAGCAAGGCGGAGACGGCGTCCGATGCGCCGAACGCCTCTGTAAGTGTCGAGAAGCTGCGCCCGCAGCTCTGGGTCGACCGCCGCCTCCGCCGCGGCGATGAGGCCCAAATGCCCGAGTTCGATCCTTTGATCGCGATCGTCGCGGAAATGCTGCCGCGAGAGAGAAGGATCGGAGTGGTTGAAGGTGAACACGCCCTTCTCCGTGGTTCAGACCGACCGTAGCATACCTCGCACACAGATAGGGGCCCTTGACGCCCACCAACCACCTCACCCTCGGCCGCTCCGACCCCCGCGTGAAATCCTCCTTGACGGCACACACGGCCCAGGCGCATCCCCGGGGCCTGCTTCCCCTCCGAGCCCGCGCGGTGGTCTCCCGGGCTCGCCGGCCCGGCCAACCCGACGGCGCGCCGATGCCCCGACGCCGGGTCCTGACCCCGGTGACACACACTCCGGTTTATGTTAGACTCCGCCAGCGGTCGTCTGTCGGCCGCCTCGGGGCGCCCCTCTGGGAGGACAACGATGTTCGGACTCATGATTCTCATCGCCGTGTTCGCCGTTCTTGGCTTTGTGCTCGCGTGGATCATCGGGATCGTCGCGCGCGAGGAGGTCTCGATCGGGCGGGGCGTGGTGATTCTGCTCTGCACCGGGGTGTTCAACTTCCTCGTGAACGCCGGGCTGGAGGCCGTCGCGCCGGGGCTGGCGACCTGGGCCTCGCTGCCGGTGTCGTTCGGGGTGTTGACACTGATGATCCATGTGATCGGGGACATCGAATGGAAGCCGTCGATGATTATCGCCGCGGTCTTTTCGGTCATCATCTTCCTGGTCCTCCTCGGCATGGCGGCCATGGTGGCGGCGACACCGACGACCTAAACTGGGGCATGCTCACCCCCGAATACCTCCGCACCAAGTTCGCCGTCGCCCTGCCCTACGACGCCTACCTCGCCACCGCCACCCCCCAGCAACTGGAAAACTGGCGAGCGTTCGAGCCCCGCGTCGCCCTCACCGACCAGCAGCGGTCTCTGATCGCCTCCTTCACCCGCCCCATGCCCGTCCTCGTCACCAGCGGCGTCTGGTGCGGCGACTGCGTCGCCCAGGTCCCCATGCTCCGCGCCATCGAGAGGGCCAACCCCGACCTCATCAACCTCCGTCTCCTCGACCGCGACGAGCACGCCGACCTGGCCGGGCAGATCAAGATCTGCGACGGCCTACGCGTGCCGACCGTCATCTTCCTCAACGAGTGCTTCGACTTCGTCGGCCTGCTGGGCGACCGGACGCTCTCACGCTACCGGGCCATCGCCGCCAAGAAGCTCGGCGGGGCCTGCCCCCTGCCCGGGGCCCCGGCCCCGGCCGACGAGGTGGCCGCCACGCTCGCCGACTGGGTGGGCGAGTTCGAGCGGGTGCAGTGGCTGCTCCGGCTGAGCCCCAAGCTGCGGGCCCTGCACGCCGATTGAGCCGGGGGCCGCCTAGCCTTGCCTATGTCGATCACGCATCCAGAGAAGTACCGGCATGTCGAATCGGCGCTGCGCATGGAAGCGGCGAAGAACCACGACGGCGCGATCCGCATCTACGAGGACCTCATCAAGCACGACCCGCGCGACCCCGGGCTGCACTACCACCTGGCGATGGCGAAGCTCGCCAAGCTCGATCGAGACGCCGCGGCGACCGCGATCCGCGAGGCGATCCGCCTCAAGCCCGATGTGCCCGAGTTCTACGCCCTGCAGGCGACGATCCTGCGGGCGAACAACCACCTCGACGACGCCCTCCACGCCGCCCGCCGCGGGCTGGCGCTCGCCCCCGACAACATCTCGCTCCTGCAGGCCATCGGCGACCTCTACAACATCCGGGGTGATATCGAGGAGGGGATCGCCCTCCTGACCCCGCACCGCGCCCGGGCCGCCGACCAGGCGCAGTTCCTGGTCGTGCTCGCCCAGCTCTATCTCTCCAACAACCAGCCCGACGAGGCCAGGCGGGCGCTCGAGGAGGCCCTCGCCATCCCCGACCTCTCCGACCACGCCGCCGCCTGGGCACACCTGCACATGGGCTCGGTCGCCGAAAAAGCCAAGGACTACGAGGTCGCCTGGAAGCACTACGCCGAGGGCAACCGCCACCGCGGCACGGTCTTCGACCCCGACCAGCACGACGCGAGCATCGAGGAGGCCATCGGGCTCTGGAACGCCGAGCGGTTCGCCCGCCTGCCGCGGGCCAAGAACCGGAAGGCCGAGCAGATGGTCTTCATCGTCGGCATGCCCAGGTCGGGCACCTCGCTGGTCGAGCAGATCCTGGCCTCGCACCCGGATATCCACGGCGGGGGCGAGCTGAACTTCATCGGCCGGGCCGGCGGCGCGCTCTTCAAGCCCACGCTCCAGGCCCCGACGCTGGAGGCCGCGATCGAGGCCCTCCGCCAGCCCGTCATCGACCGCGAATCGCAGCGGACCCAGAAGCTCATGGTCGCCCCCGCCCCCAGGGCGAAGCGCTTCACCGACAAGCTGCCGCAGAACTTCCTCCACCTCGGCCTGATCGAGCTCCTCTTCCCCCAGGCCCGGATCATCCACTGCCAGCGGGACCCCCGCGATGTCTGCCTCTCCTGCCACACCAAGCTCTTCGGCGGCGGAAACACCCAGCCGTTCTCCGGCGACCTCACCCACCTGGGGCGCTACCACCTCGCCTACGAGCGACTGATGGACCACTGGTACCGCGTGAGCAACCTGCCGATCTTCCCCGCGGTGTACGAGGACGGCGTGCGCGACCTCGAGCACTACGCCCGGCAGCTCGTCGACTTTGTCGGGCTCGAATGGCACGAGGCCTGCCTCCGGTTCTGGGAGACCAAGCGCGATGTCATCACCGCCAGCACCGACCAGGTGCGCCGCCCGATCTACACCTCGTCGATTGGCCGCTGGCGAAACTTCGAGGCCCACCTGGGGCCGCTCTTCGAGTCGCTGCGGCTGCCGCCGACCGCCCCCTGGCCGCGGTAGCCATTCGGCGAGTGCGCTGGTATGTCATACGGATCCCGCCCGCCGCGAGCGCGGCAACACCCCGCGAAGGGCTGCGCCTTGCCCCCTCTCCCGCCGCCGGCGGGAGAGGGTTGGGGAGAGGGCTCTTTGCCTCCTCTTCCTCTAAGCCTCGTCTCGCAAGCCCCGTGGAAGCATCCCGGCGAACGCCGGAAGCCCGCGCCCCTGGCTGACTCGGATCGGATGCCGCCGCACGAGGACCGCGCGGCGCATCAGCCCGCGCGGCGTTTATGCGCGCAGGGCGCGCATCCCCCGCGTCTCGCGCTCCTGGTTCAGCCTCACCAGCGCCGGCGGGTGCTCGCCGAGCAGCCGCACGAGTTGGGTCTGCGTGCAGCAGAGCCGCGCCGCGGCCTTGTGCGTGTCCCACCCGCAGGCGGCGATCACATCCAGCGCCTCGGCGACCAGCGTGGGGTGGTCGCGGTGGCTGGTCGAGCAGACGATCCGCCCCGACTTGCCGCACCGACTCGCCCACAGCGCGGTGCGGGCCTCGCCCGCGGGCACGCCCGTGCGGTGCTCGACCGCCAGCAGCAGGCGGAGCCGCAGCACCGCGACCGATTTGTTGGTCTCGGGGCTGCGCCGCTCGCCGGCCTGGGCGATCAGGCCCGTAGGCCCGTGAGTGAGAATGACCTGCGTGGCGACGCGATTGCGGTGCTGGCCGCCAGGGCCGCTGGTCCGGCCGCGCCCGAGCTCACACTGGGCGAGCAGCGTGTCATCGTCGAGCCCGGCCGGGTGCGCGCTCACGCGCCAAGCGGGCGTGGTGGTGGGGCGGTCGGTCATGGCGGGTCGACCAGGCCCGCCGCGGTCATGCGGGCGGCGATGTCCTCGGCGGCGAGGTTCCACAGCGTCGCGGCCATCGACAGCCCAGGCGGATCCACCGCTGCCAGCTGCGACCGGGTGTAGGGGGCAAAGTCGTTGAGCGCGAGGTACGCCTCGCTCACCTCCGCGAAGTATTCGTGGTGGTTGGTCGCGGCGTAGGCCCTGACCTTCTCGCCCGGGGCCGCGCTGTTGCGATCGACCGCGGCGTAGAGCCCAGCGTCCATCGCGGCCTTGTAGGCGTCGACGACCTCCGGCGTCTCCGCCCCGAGCATCCGGTGGTAGGCGTGGGCCAGCTCGTGGAGCAGCATGTACGGCTGGGTGGTGTGCCAGGCGGCATAGTCGCCCGCGTTGACGATCTCGACCCCGCCGGCCTTCTCGGCGGGCATGCCGTGGGCGGTCACCCACTCGGCCGACCAGTGACAACAAAGCCCGCGCCCGGACATGCCGTCGGTCGTGAGGCCCTGAAGCTCGACCCAGATGGTCGTCCGCCGCAGGGCCGCCAGCGCCGGGGCGGGGACCAGGTGGGTGATCTCATCAAGGTCGGCTTCGAGGTGGAGCATGACCCGGGCAAGCAGCGCCGGATCGTCGGCAATGAACCCTCGACTGACCATGAGCGTGAAGCCGGCGAGGGAGCGCTGCTCGTAGTCCGGGTCGGGCGTGTCTATCCCGGCCCGGTCGGTCGCGGCCTCGCCCGCGGTCGGCGCCGGGCCATCCTGGCCCCACGCCGCCGACGCGACCAGGCACCCGGCAAGCATCAGGATTGTCGCGTATCTCATGCGAGCAGCGTAGCGCACCTTGCAGCATCATGCCCCGTGTGCCACGGCCGTGCCGGCCGTGCGGCTGTGCAAGGGTGTGACACTTGGAGCACGAGCATGGGAGCAGGAGCGGGGCAGCACGGCTCACAGAGCCGTGGCACACTCGACCCAGCTAATGAAGGCGTCTCAGCACGCCGTCGTCGGCACCGGCGCCAGCGAGAGGTCCGCATCCCGCCCGGCGGCGTGGAGGTGGTGGGCCAGGCCCGCGATCATCGCGGCGTTGTCCACGCACAGGTCCATCGGCGGCAGGACCACCGGCAGGTCTCGCTCATCGCCCATCGCAGTCAGCCGGGACCGCAGCAGCGAGTTGGCCGTCACCCCGCCGCCGGTCAGCACCGCACGGCATGGCGCCCCGGCGAACTCCTCGAACCGGTCGAGGGCCCGCCCCAGCTTGAGCATCACCGCGTCGATCGCCGCGCGCTGAAAGCTCGCCGCCAGGTCACGCCGAGCGCCAGGCGTCAGGTCCGCCTCGCACCGCTCGTACCCCTGCGCCCCGTGCGGCCCCCGACCCGGCTGACCCCGCACCGCATACAAGAGCGAGGTCTTGAGCCCCGAGAACGACATGTCCAGCGACCCCGGCGAGAGCCGGGCGATCGGGAACCGCACCGCCCGGTCGTCGGCCCCCTCGCCCACGGCGAGGGCGTCGAGGTTGGGCCCGCCGGGGTGAGGCAGCCCCAGGATGGTCGCCGCCTTGTCGAACGCCTCCCCCAGCGCATCGTCGATCGTCGCGCCGATACGGACCAGGTCGATCGGCGAGCGCATGACATAGAGCGAGGTGTGCCCGCCGGAGACCACCAGGCCGAGGGCGGGAAAGAGAGACGAAGAGACGGAGAGACGAAGAGACGAAGTGCCCGCGCCGGTTGCTCCCGCTTCCACTCCGTCTCTTCGTCTCTCCGTCTCTCCGTCGCTTCTTCCCTCCGTCTCCCCGTCCCTTCGTTGCCTCGTCGCGTCGTCGCTTCGTCGCTTCTTCCCTCCGTCTCTCCGTCTCTCCGTCTCTCCGTCTCTTCTCTCTAGCAGCCCCGCATACAAATGCGAATGCACATGATCGACCCCGACCAACGGCACGCCCAGCGACCACGCCAGGCCCTTGGCCGCCGAGATGCCGACCAGCAGCGAGCCGACCAGCCCCGGCCGATGCCCGACCGCGATCGCGTCGAGGTCCCGCAGCGAGACACCGGCCTCCCGCACCGCCCGCCGCACCACCGGCAGCATCGCCCCGACATGCGCCCGGCTGGCGATCTCGGGGACCACGCCGGCGTACTCCTCGTGCAGCTCGTGCTGCGAGGCGACGACGCTCGACAGGATCTCGCGCCCGCCGCGCACCACCGCCGCCGCGGTCTCGTCGCACGAGGTCTCGATGCCGAGGATCAGGCCCTCCCGCACGATGCTGGCTCCGCGCTCACCCACCCGGCTTCAACCCCGCCCCGATCAGCCAGCGTTCGAGGTTCTCGTTGGTGATGGGCAGCTCGGCGATGACATTGCCCTCGGCGTCCCGCACCTCGACCGTCCCGCCCTCGATGGTCGTCTCGTCGGGCCAGAGGTCGGGGGTGCCGGTCTCGCTCGAGAGTTCGGTGTTGCTCTCGATCGCGTCGATCCGTCGCTGCATCCGTTCGAGCTCGAGGATGATCCGCTCGCGGGTCTCCGCCAGTTGCTTGAGCTCGGCCGCGGCCGCGAGGTCGGCGACGGGCTGGTCGTTGCCCGGCGCGGCCCACTCGCCCGTGTCGAGCTTCGCCTGCATTGCCCGGATCGCCGCGGCCAGTTGCAGGTCGCGCATCTCCGACTCCACCCACCCCGCGTCGGCGTACGCCCCCCCGTCGCCCGCGTCGGGCCGGATGATGTCCTCCTCCTGCCGCAGCCGGATCACCTCGCGCGTCTCCTCCAGCGTCAGCGGCACATAGAACCCCGGCGTCGGGTCCACGCCCCACACCGCCGAGTCGTCGGTCCGCTGGATCGTCCGCCCGCTGGGCAGGAAGTACCGGCGATCGGTGATCTTCAGCACCGCGCCGGGCGCGCTGGGGATCTCGATCACGCTCTGCACGCTCCCCTTGCCCACGGTGCGGGTGCCCACCACGATCGCCCGGTCGTGGTCCACCAACGCCCCCGAGAATACCTCGCTCGCCGAGGCGCTGAACTCGTTGACCAGGATCGCGATCGGGAACTCCGGCAGCGTGCCGGCGCCCGTCGCCCGGTCCACTTCCTCATCGCCCTCGCGCCCGCGGGTCGACACGATGACGCCCTCGTCGATGAACATGTCCACCAACTCCACCGCCTCGGAGAGCACGCCCCCCGGGTCCCAGCGCAGGTCGAAGATCAGCCCGCGCAGCTCGCCCTTGTCGGCCCCGACCGAGACCAGCGCATCCCGCACCTCGGCCGCGCAGCCCGGCGTGAACTGCGTCAGCCAGATGTACGCGATCTTGCGCTCCGGGTCCAGCATGAACTGCCAGTCGTTCTCCCCCTGCCGGTGGATGCCCTTCACCTGCACGGTGTTGATCCGGTCACGCATGATCTCGACCGGCATCCGCTCCCCGTCGCGCTCGACCGTCACCCGCACCGGCACCCCCGGCTCGCCCATGAGCAGCGTGATGCAGTCGTCCACGCTCTTGCCCAGCGTGCTCTCGCCCTCGATCTCCACCACCTTGTCCCCCGCCCGGATCCCCGCCTTCAGCGCCGGCGACCCATCCAGGGGCGTCACGATCGTCAGGTACCCGTCCTCCACATTCACCTGCGCCCCGATGCCCACATACTCGCCGATCAGCTCCTTCTCGAAGTCGTCCGACGCCGCCGGGGGCACATAGACCGTGAACGGGTCGCCCACCGCCTCCACCATCCCCGCGATCGCCGCGTTCTGGAGGGCCTGGTCGTCGGGCTTTTCAAACGCCCGCGAGGAGATGAGGTGCTTCACCTCCACGAGCGGGTTGAAGAACTCATACTCGTCGCCCCGCTGGGCGATCGTGAGGGTCGAGCCCAGCACCGCCACGCCGAGGATGCCGAGCAGGCCGAGCTGGAACACAAGTCGAGGACGCTTCATGGGGGGCTCCGTGCGCAGGGACACCGTGGTCCGTCCCCGTATGGTACGGGCTCGCCAGCCCCCCGGATCGCCCAATCCGATCCATCCCCCAGGGCAGCCCCCGCAGCGGCCATACACTCCCCTCCATATGGCAGCCGGACGAGAGAGAAGCACGATCGATGTCAGGGCCGAGCGGGCGGTCGTGGCGGCCGTGCGCCTGCCCGAATCCCGCTTCAACCCCGCCGACCCCTTCGGCGAACTCACCGCCCTCGCCGAGCAGGCCGGCGCCCGGGTAGTCGGCGAGCTGGTCCAACGCCTCGAACGCCCCGTCGCCGGCACCTACATGGGCGTCGGCAAGCTCGAAGAACTCAAGGGCCTCTGCGAACGCCTCGACGCCTCGGTCATCATCTTCGACCACGACCTCTCCCCCAAGCAGATCTCGAATATCGAGAAGGCCACCAACTGCAAGGTGCTCGACCGCTCCGAACTCATCCTCGACATCTTCGCCAGCCGCGCCACCACCCACGCCGCCAAGCTCCAGGTCGAACTCGCCCAGCTCGAGTACACCTACCCCAGGCTCCGGGCGATGTGGGACCACCTCGAGCGCATCGTCGGCGGCTCGCCCGGCGGCGTGGGCACCCGGGGGCCCGGTGAGCAGCAGCTCGAGATCGACCGCCGCCTCGTCCAGAAACGCAAGCTCGCCCTCCAGGCCGAGCTGGCCACCATCCAGGCCCGCAAGCGCCGCGAGGTCCGCGCCCGCAATGTCGACCACTTCACCGTCGGGATCGTCGGCTACACCAACGCGGGCAAGTCCACCCTCTTCAATACCCTCACCGCCGGCGGGGCATACGCCGACGACCGCCTGTTCGCCACACTGATGACCCGCACCCGCGAGTGGGACCTCGGCGGCGGGCTCAAGGTCATGCTCTCCGACACCGTCGGCTTCGTCCGCGACCTGCCCCACAACCTGGTCGCCTCGTTCCGCGCCACGCTCGAAGAGGCCACCCACGCCGATGTCCTGCTGATCGTGCTCGATGTCTCCGACCCCGCCGCCGAGATGCACCTCGAGACCGTCCACGAGACCCTCGATGCCATCTTCGCCGAGGTCCGCCGGGCCGAGGCCCGCCTCAAGGACGCCGGCGACCCCGCGCCCGGACCACGCCGCGTGCTGCTCCTCAACAAGATCGACCGCCTCGCCGACAACGCCGAGCTCCTGGTCTGGACCCACAAACACCCCGACTCGATCCCCATCTCCGCCCTGCCCGGCGACGACGGCGGGATGCTCCGCGGCGGCCAGGCGCTCGAAGACCTCATCCGTTTCGCCGTACGGGGCGAGGTCCGCGAACTGCGGATCACGATCCCCCTGGCCGACGCCAGGACCATCCACACCATCGAGAACCGCGCCGAGGTCATCGACCGCGCCTACGACGAGCCGGGCTCGGTCACCCTCACCGCCCGCATCGGCCTCCGACAGCTCGACCAGCTCCGCTCGGCGGGGGCCCAGCTCACCGTCCGCGGCGAGGCGCCCGCCACCCCCAAGCCGGGGTGGGGCCTGCGCTCCTGACGCCGGGCCCAGGCTCCATCACCCCCAACGCCGCCCCTACCGCAGCTCCACCGACCAGTACGCCTCGTCGAGGAATGCCTTCCACGAGCGGTACTTGTCGCTGCCCAGCCGCAGCGTGATCAGCGGGTTGCGCTTGGGCTTGATGGGCATGCGCACCAGCTTGAGCCGGGCCTGATCGGGCGTGCGCCCGCCCTTGCGGGCGTTGCACGGCACGCAGGCGCAGACCAGGTTCTCCCAGGTGTCGCCCCCGCCCTGCGTCCGCGGCACCACATGGTCCAGCGTCAGCTCGCTGGTCGGGAAGTGCTGCCCGCAATACTGGCACTGGTTCCGGTCGCGGGCGAACAGGTTCCGCCGGTTCAGCTTGACCCGCTGCACCGGCAGCCGGTCGTAGCCGTAGAGCCGGATGATCCGGGGCACCGCGATCTCGTACCGCACCGTCCGCACCCAGTCGTACTGCTCCCGCTCGTACTGACGCCGGAACTCCGAGACCTCGGTCCAGGTGGCGAAGTCGTAGTTGAGGTACTGCCCGTCCTCGACATGGATGATCTCGGCCATCCCACGGCAGAGCATCGCGAACGCCCGCCTCGCCGAGATTACCCGCACCGCGACATACAGCCGGTTGAGCACCAGCACCCGCGCGTCGAGACCCTCATTCAACGCCACCACGCCACCGGCCGATCGGGCGATGCCGTGGGCTTGACCGGGCTCCTGGCCCGCGTCGGGGCTCTGGTTGTCCGCTCGGCGTGGCATCGATCGCGCTCCGACATGGTGGCACGGCTGTCTCAGCCGTGCTTCTTGGTGGCACGGCTGTCTCAGCCGTGCTTCAGGGTGGCACGGTTGTCTCAACCGTGCTTCAGGGTGGCACGGTTGTCTCAACCGTGCATGCAGAACCCGGGTCTCTTCCACCCGCCGCTCCACCAATACATATCGACTGTACGCCCCCAATTCAAGGCCCGGATTCCGCGTCACCCCGTGTTATCGCCCCCCAGGTGCGGCTTTGCAGCCGCTTTGCGCGGGGCTCAATGCCGGAACCGCCGCACCCCGGTCGTCATGCAGGTGATCCCGCGCTCCCCGCACAGAGCAAAGGTCTCCCCGTCCCGCTTCGACCCGCCGGGGTGGACGATCATCGCCACCCCCGCATCCGCCAGGATCGACGGCCCGTCCGAGAACGGGAAGAAGGCGTCCGACACCGCCACCGCCCCCCGGGCCCGTTCCCCGGCCTTCGCGCCCGCCACCCCGCACGCCGCCACCCGGTCCATCTGCC
>CAYJPX010000059.1:0-20655 GCA_964372195.1 uncultured Phycisphaeraceae bacterium | reverse complement strand
CCCCAAGCACTTGCGAGCCAATCGGGACGCGGGAGTTCACGGCGTTGGGTGGCACCCGGAGCCGAGCCCTGCGATACTTCCCCCATGCAACTCCTCAACCGTGCCGGGTCGGGATTCGTCGCGCTCGAGACCACGCTCCTGGTCCACGGCGTGCCACGCGCCGAGGCCCCGGCCCTCGCCGCCAGGCTCGCTGCGGCGGTCCGGGAGGGCGGGGCCCAGCCCGCGACTGTCGGCATCCTCCACGGCCGCCCGGTCGTCGGCCTGACCGACGCCGAGCTGGCCACCCTGCTCGGCGCCGACGAGGTCGAGAAAGTCAACACCGCCAACCTCGGCGTCGCGATGCACCGGCGTCGGCACGGGGCGACCACGGTCAGCACCACTGTCGAGCTCGCCGCCAGGGCCGGCATCCGGTTCATGGCGACCGGCGGCATCGGGGGCGTCCACCGCGGCTACGGGCAGGCCCTGGACATCTCCAGCGATCTGGCGGCCCTGGCCCGCTGCCCGGTCGCGGTCGTGACCAGCGGCGTGAAGTCGCTGCTCGATGTCCGCGCCACCCGCGAAGTCCTCGAGACCCTCGGCGTGCCGGTCGTCGGCTACCAGACCGACTCTTTTCCGGCGTTCTATGTCCGCGAGACCGATATCGCCCTCGACGCCCGGTTCGACGACCCAACCGACCTGGCGGCCTTCGTGCGGGGCCAGTTGGCCAGGACTGGCCGGGGTGTCGTCATCGCCAATCCCTGCCCAGCCGAGCACGCGATGACGGAGCCCGCGTGGGAGGCCCTCCTCGCCCAGGCCCAGCTCGCGGCCCCGGCGGCCACGGGCCGGGATGTCACGCCTGCCCTGCTTGCCCAGATTCACCATCTGTCCGGCGGAGCGTCCCTCCGCGCCAATGTCGCCCTCGCCGAGTCGAACGCCCGCCTGGCGGGCGCGGCGTGCGGGGCGGCGCTGGTCCGGTAGGCGGCGGCCCGGGTGGTTTTGCTTGAATCGCCCACGGTCCCGCGTGAAGATCGGGTGAACCCCCGCCCCGAGATTGGCAGGGCCCGGCGGTGGCCGTACACTCCCCGCGAGGAGTGCGCCCGTTCCATTCCGGAGCGGGCCGAAGCGAGAACACGGGGTTTGTGGGGTTGCGTGGCGCCGGGGTTGCCGCACGCTGGGTGCGGTCGCCGGGCCGGGAGCGCAGAGGCCTCGCCCGACAACAGCAGACAAAGGAGCATGTCTCGATGAAGCTGACCACACGAGTTGCCCTGACCATCGCCGTGAGCGGCCTTGCGACCTCCGCCTTCGCCCAGGACAGCGTCTCGCCGACCGGCGCGCTGCCCGGCGATGCGCTGAGCGTCTACGACGCCGCCGAGTCGTGCAACGCCTATGTCATCGACGCCACCAGCTTCACCGCGTCGTGGGGCACGCCCCTGCGGATCGCGCCGGTGATCAAATCACCCCGCATGCCCGGGTCCACCTTCTTCAACAACCTGATCTCCGGCCACGCGATCAGCCACGACCTGGCCACCGCCGCGGCCTATCCCTCCGCGTCGTACCAGCTCTGGAATGGCCCGGGCTTCGGCATCAACGACCAGGTCAACCTCGCGCCCGGCAGCATCAGCCCCGCCGGCGCGAGCCTGCAGTTCGGCGTCACGCTCGCCGACTTCGGCCTCAGCTCCGAGAGCGCCAACTACAACGGCATCCACTCGGCGGTTGTCAATGTTGACCCGGCCAACGAGGCCCGCCTCTTCGTCACCCGGGTGAGCACCGCCATCAACGGGCTCAACGGCGCCGAGAGCAACGCCGCATTCGGCGTTGGGGTCATCGATGCCGACGGCTACATGCACTTCCGAGCCGACAATTTCGGCGCCTCCGGCCCACGCACCATCGTCGGCCAGAACATCTTCCGCGTCCGCATCCTCGACCGCGCCTGCGCCGTGCTCAACGGCATCGACAATGCCGGCGGCAGCGACGCCACCGACTGGCTCGTCGCCGGCAGCACCGCCACCCATGTCGTGCCCAACGCCCTGCCCGCCAGCATCGCCGGACGCCCGGTCTACGGCGGGGTGAACTTCAACACCCAGTACGGCTACGAGGTCGCCCCCGGCACCGTCGTCTACACCAGCGGACACACCGGCGGCGCAGCCCAGTCCAGGGGCTCCAACGGCGCGGGCATCTCGCCGTGGTTCGGCGGCAGCGGGGTCGCGGTCTACGCCCTCCAGGCCAAGACCGTCGGCGCCGACACCGACGCTATCAGCATCTGGGATGTCGATGCCAACGGCAATGTCACCACCGCGACGCTCCTGACCGTCCCCTGCGCCCCGGGCCAGGGCGGCAGCATCATCGACAACAACGATGGCTACGCCGTCGGCGGGCCCTCCGGCTGGGACCTCGACGGCTACCACAGCCAGACCCCGTTCAACGGCGGCACCGGCAGCGTGGCGCTCACCGTCGGCCCCGCCGGGGAGAAGCTCGTCGCCAGCACCGTCTACGACAACCTCATCGGCGGCGCCGACAACCCCTCCAACGCCGTCGTCGTCGGCCACCACGACACCACCGGCGGCACGACCGCTTGGACCCTCGCCGGCTACTACGACGCCTCGACCGACACCGGCAAGGCCATCAAGGACGGCCCCGGCGGCACGGTCATCGGCACCACGACCGGCATGTTCAAGGTCTCTGGCGGCTCGCCGCTGGGGCCCTCGATCTCGCAGCCCGCGTTCGACTGCGCCGGCAATGTCTATTTCATCGCCGCCGTCGAGCTCTTCGGCGACCTGGGCAGCGACTTTGATGTCGCCCTCCTCCGCGCCATCTACGACCCGGCGACCTTCAGCTACCAGCTCGAGCTGCTCGCCACCAGCGGCGATGTCTACGCGGGCAATAACTCGGGCACCCCCTACTCCATCACCTTTATCGACCTCGCCGACAGCAACTCCATCTCCTCGGGCACCCTCTACGCCAGCAATGTCATGGGCGCCTGCTGGGGCGGGACCGACCCGGCCGACCTCGACGGCAGCACCGACCCCCGCGCCGTCGGCGGCGTCGTCCTCAACGCCCGGATCACCTACGACACCGATGGCGACGGCACCTTCGACAACACACTCGACGAGAACTACCGCTCGCTCCTCCTCATCACCGGCACCGGCCTCGCCGCCGACCCCTGCGACTACGCCGACTACAACAACGACGGCGCGGTCAACACCCAGGACTTCCTCGCCTACCTCGCCGACTGGTCCGCGGGCAACGCCGCGGCCGACTGCAATGGTGATGGCACCGTCAACACGCAGGACTTCCTGTGCTTCCTCGGCCTCTGGTCCAGCTGCCGATAGGCACCGCGGAGTTCCCCAGCTTCCCCACCGCGCCCCCGCCGAGAGACGGGGGCGCGGCTTTTACAGGAATCGGCGCCGCGAGCCCCTGAGAGAAACGCCCACGGCGACCAGCAGATGGAGTCGGTCATGCGCACGAGTCACCTCTGGGCCCGCACCGCCGCGATCCTCCTCCTCGCGGCCCCCGCCGCACTCGCCCAGTGGGACCCAAACAACGCCCAGTGGCGCGAATCCGACCCCGACCACCTCCGCGTCATGACCTGGAATGTCCAGGACGCCCTGTGCTCCTCCACCACCCGCAAGAAGGAGCAGCTCGGCGACTGGCACGCCATCGTCTGCATCGTCGCCTCCCTCCGCCCCGATGTCCTCATCCTCCAGGAGACCGGCGACAACTCGGGCAACGGCACCGGCTCGGGCGTCGACTCGGTCGCCAACCTCGCCACCACCATCGACCTCTTCCTCCACGGCGGCGACGACCCCTTCGAGGGCGGCGCGGTGACCTCCTTTGTCCAGAAGTACGCCGCCGACTACGACCTGCCCTTCGTCTTTGTCTCCAGCGGGAACGACGGCTTCAACCGCAACATCATCCTCAGCCGCTACCCCTTCGCCGACCTCAACGGCGACGCCAAGAGCCAGATCCCCGACATCGGCTTTGTCGCCCCCGACGAGTGGGCCCCCGGCGGCAACGGCGGCATCCGAGGGTTCATGTTCGCCGAGATCGACCTGCCGGACGCCACCTATCCCGGCGACGCCGTCGTCGGCAACGCCCACCTCAAGAGCGGCGGGACCACCGACGACCACGACGAGCGCGTCCGCGCCGCCCAGAATGTCGGCTACTACATCTACTATCTCCTCGGCGGCGCCGGGGGCGGCACGCCCGACCCACACAACAAGATCGCCGACAACCCGCCCGCCACCGCCATCCTCTCGCCGGACACGCCCGTCATCTTCGGCGGCGACTGGAACGAGGACGAGCAACGCAACGGCGGCACCGTCGGGCCCGCCGACTGGCTCGTCCGCGGCGGCGGGTTCGCCGGAAGCGACGGCACCGACCGCGACACCTCCGACTCCCGATACGACAACGCCCTCGAGTACTTCACCGGCAACCGCACCACCCAGTCCTCCAGCAAGCTCGACTACATCGCCCGGTGGGACAGCATCGCGACCAATATCCGCGAGTTTATCTTCCTCTCGTCGGCCATCCCCTCGGGCAAGGCGCCCGCCGAGCTGCTCAACTTCCCCACGCCCGGGAACCCCATCCCCACGCTCGCCAGCACCACCGCGTCCGACCACCGCCCGGTGATCGTGGACTTCGAGATCCCCACCACCGGCAACCCGCCCCCCGGCGAGTTCGCGCTGCTCACCCCGGGCGACGGCGCGACCGAACTGCCCCGCGAGATGACCCTCGCCTGGGAGGCCTCGACCGGCGCCGACACCTATTCACTCAAGATCGCGACCGATCCGGGCCTCAACGACACCCTGCTCGACCTCGCCGGCCTTACCGCGACGAGCTACGAGATCACCGGGCCGGTGCTCGACCCCTGCGCCGACTACTACTGGGGCGTCACGGCGGTGAACGCCGCCGGGCAGACCGATTCCACGCCGATGCCCGCCCAGTTCTCGACCGCCGGCATCGCCGACATGAATGGCGACGCCACGATCAACACCCTCGATGTGCTCACCTTCCTCAACCTCTGGTCGGCGGGCGAGACCCGCGCCGATGTCAACCTCGACGGCACGATCAACACCCTGGATGTGCTGTTCTACCTCAACGCCTACGCGTCGGGCTGCTGACCGCCCTTGAACCGGCGCAGCTCGTCGAGCGTCGAGTCGAGCTGACGCTTCAGCCGACGAACCCGCAGCAGCGACCGCACCCGCGTGAGCAGCTCGAGCCGGTTCACCGGCTTGGTGAGGAAGTCGTCGGCTCCCGCCTCGACCGCCCGCTCCACATCCCCAACCTCGTTGAGTGCGGTCACCATAATCACCGGCACATCCCGCGTCCGCGGGCTGGCCTTGATCCGCTCGCACACCTGGAACCCGCTCATCCGGGGCATCATCACATCGAGCAGCACGAGGTCCGGCACCGCCGCCTCGACCTCGGCCATCGCCTCGATACCGTCCCTGGCAGTCCGGATTGAACACCCCAGCTCGTCGAGGTAGGCCTGCAGCAATTCGAGATTTTGTTCGTTGTCATCCACCAGCAGCACGCCCGCATGCCGCAGCCCGTCATCCGCGGTTTCGGGACTGCCAGACGCCATTGGGTGCTCGTGGTGGGTCATAATTCGGCCACTCCCGGGCAACAATCGGGCGCCCAGCCGGTAATTTCCATGAAACTCGACGCCGACGACCGCGTCCAAGTCAATGATAAGCCACCCGCGGCCGCAGTGCGCCGTGGGCGAGGATAGCCGAGCAATGACCAAACGAATCACCCGAAGCCGCCAGCTCTGGGCCGACCGCTTCGCCGCCCCCGCCGCCGGCGATCTGCTGGGCGCCCTCTCGCCCGAGGCCGCCCCCCTCGCCCGGGCTCTCCGTGAGTCGCTGCTGGCCAGCGGGGAGTTCTGCGAGACTGTCCGCTGGTCCGGCCTGCCCTGGCGGTGGGCGCTCACCTACGCCGCCGTTCAGGGCGAGGTGGTCGCCTATCTGGTGCCCAATCCAGACGGGCCCTCCGCGGTGTTCAGGCTCACCCACGAGCAGTTCACGGACCTGCCGACCAAGAAGCTCTCGCGGTACATCCGCGACGGGCTGGCGCAGTCGCGTTTGGTTGCGGGGGTGGCCTGGCCCGAGTGGCCCTTCCAGAGCCAGGCGCAGGTCAAGGACCTCGCCGACCTCTTCGCCATGCTCTGCGAGTCCGAACTCACGAACGCCTGAGGCGCCGGCCCGCCCGCGGCTGCAGCCTCGGACGCCCCCGGGCCGATGAACGGGTGCCAACGCCAAGCACCCATCACCGGAGGATGTGCTCGATGACCAACCCGACCCGTGTCGCGCCCGGCAAACCCGGGAGCCTCTGGAGGACGATCCGGGCGGGCGCCTGCGTCGCCAGCCTCTCGCTCGGCGTCGGGACGGCCCAGGCCCAGTCGCTCTCCCGCCGGGTCGACCGCGTCCTCGAGGCCGCCGACATCGGCTCGTCCCGGGTCGGGGTCTATGTCCGCGAGGTCGGGGTCACCGCCCCGCTGGTCGCGATCGATGCCAACACCGGGTACATCCCCGCCTCCAACATGAAGCTCCTGACCACGGGCGCGGCGCTGAGCGTCCTCGGGCCCGACTTTGTCTTCCGCACCGAGATCTTCATCGACGGGACCCGCGTGATCGTCCGCGGCTCGGGCGACCCGGCCCTGGCCGACCCCGAGGTGCTCCGCAACACCGAGCCCCAGATGACCGTCGAGGACTTCCTCAACACCCTGGTCGGCGCGGTCGCCGCCGCCATCCCCGACGGCTGCAGCGAGATCATCATCGACGACCGGATCTTCGACCGCCAGTTCGTCCACCCCACCTGGGACCCCGACGACCTCAACAAGTGGTACGCGCCCGAGGTCGCCGGGCTCAACTTCCACGGCAACCTGCTCGCCATCTTCGCCTCGCCAGCCAGGGAGGGCGTGGGCTACGCGCCCCGCATCTCGCTGCAGCCCGAGTGCGCCTGGATCAGCATCAGCAACCAGGCCAAGACGGCCGACCGTGACGCGAACACCTACTGGCCGGCGCGGGCCGCCGACGACAACGCCTTCACGCTCTTCGGCAATGTCCGGACCACTTCCCCCACGCCACTCAACACACCCACGCACAACAACCCGCTGCTCTTCGGCCAGTTGCTCGCCGAGCGGCTGATGCGCCGCGGGATCGCGGTGGGCGCCGAGAAGCGCCCGGGCCTCAAGCCGCCCGCCGCGGTGCGTGTCGCCGAGCAGGACGAGGACCTCACCGCCGGTCGCCTCGTCGCCGTCGTAACGACCCCGCTGCAGGAGGTCCTCAACCGCAGCAACACCGACTCGATCAACCTCTACGCCGAGGCCCTGCTCAAGCGCATCGGCCACGAGGTCACCCGCGAGCAGGGCTCCTGGGGGACCGGTGCGAGCGTGCTGCGCATGACCCTGCAGGAACGCCTCGGCACCGACGCGGCGATCTCGACCATCGTCACCGACGGGTCCGGGCTCTCCCACGAGAACCTCGTCACCCCCGCGACGCTCGCCGCGTGGATCGAGAGCATGGCCGCCGACGACCAGCTCCGAGAGCCCTACCTGCTCTCGCTGGCGACCCCGGGGCGCGGCACCTTCACCAAACGCTTCCGCGGCGTCGACCTCCAGAACCAGATCGCCGGCAAGAGCGGCGTGCTGACGGGGGTCCGCACCCTCTCGGGCATCATCATCTCCGAGTCGGGGCGCGAGATCGTCTTCTCCGTCATGTTCAACGATGTCCCCGCCGTCAAGGGGCCCAACGCCACCAAGACCGCCGAGAAGATCGTCACCGAGATCGACGCCTGGCTCGCCGAGGTCGCGCCCGCCCCGCAGCTCGGCGGCTGAGGCTTCAGGCCAGGCCGTACTCGCCCCAGCGGGCCTCGACCCGCGCCACCATTTCCTCGCACATAGTCAGCGCCGGCGGCCAGTCGCGGACCGGCTCCCCGTTGGCGGCATCAACTGGGGTCTTCGGGGTCGCGTCAAAGAGGCACAAGGACCGTTCGGTGTTCTCCCAGACATGCGTGTCTCGACCAAAATCGCAGTTCGCCAGCCAGTGGAACAGCACCGCCTCAGTGTCCTCAACATCCACCTCACGCCCCACCACCACCATGTAGCGCGGGGGCTTCCGATGCTGCCAATCTCGACAGGCGACTACACGCCCGACGCTCTTTCGGATCGATCGAACAAGCCCCGGCTTGTCCTCACCTAGCGCCTTATCTGCCCGCAGGAACAGCCAACCCGGGAGGTCGGGCGGGAAGGACACCCCGAGCACATCGCGGATGCGCTGGAACTCCGGGAGCACACGCCAGGTGGTGTAGTACTCGGTGTCATCACGAACTTGCCAGAACGGACGGGGATCCGCCGCAGGCCGCGCCTCCCCCACCGCCTCGGCCGTCCACCTGGGCGTGCAATCGAACCCCAGCTTCGTCCCCGCCCCGCAGCAGGGCGTCGCGTGGTCGAGCACATCGATCGGCCCCCGCACCCGCTCGATATCCCGCACCGGGTCGCAGCGTTCGGCCATCGCCCGCAGCACCGCCAGGTGGTCGTGGACATCGACCGAGCCATCGACCACGAACACGCTCTTGGTCCAGCTCATCTGCCCCGCGCCCCACACGCCGTGCATCACCCGCCGGGCGTGCAGCGGGTACTCCTTCTCGATCCGCACCGACGCGGCGTTGTGGAACGCCCCGAACATCGGCAGGTCGTAGTCCTCGATATCCGGCAGGATCGTCCGCAGCAACGGCAGCATGATCCGCTCGGTCGCCTTGCCGATGTAGTAGTCCTCCTGCGGCGGCATCCCCACGATGGTCGCGGGCAGGATCGGCTCGCGCCGGTGGGTCAGCGCGGTCACCCGCAGTTGCCCGTACCGGTCGGGGAGCGAGTAAAAGCCGGTGTGGTCGCCGAAGGGGCCTTCAAACGCCGCCCCGGGAGCGAGCGCCTCACCCCGCCTCGAATCCCACCCCGGGCTCCCACCGTCAGTGGAGACCCACCCCTCGATCACAATCTCCGCGTTCGCCGGCACCCACAGGGGCACCGTCTTGGCCCGCACCATCTCGATCCCCCGCCCGTTCAGGAACCCCGCCATCAGCAGCTCGCTGATCCCCGGCGGCAGCGGGCAGGTGGCCGCGTACGGAAGCACGCTCTCGCCCCCAAACGCGATCGCCACCGGCATCGGCTCGCCGCGCTTCTTCCACGACCGCCAGTGGCGTGCCCCATCGTGGTGCAGTTGCCAGTGCATCGCCATCAGCCGCTTGCCGAGCAGTTGCACCCGGTACATGCCGATGTTGTGGCTCGCGGGCTTGTCCACCCCCGCATCGTCGGCGTGGATCGTGTGGATGCCGGCGAAGGTCACATACCGGCCGCGGTACTCCGCCTCCCACTCCTCGCCCGCCCCGATGCCGGGGATGGCGTCGTTGATGCCGGGCGGGTAGCCGAGGGCCGCGTAGTCCCCATCGTCCGGCCAGCACCGCAGCAGCGGGAGCCGGGTGAGGTCGACCTCATCGCCGAGCCGGACGACCTCCTGACAGAGCCCGCGCCGGCGACGCTTCGGGCCGATCTTCAGCAGCGGCGCGAACTGGCGGGCCTTCTCCACCGCCTCGCCCAGGCTCCGCGGCGGCTGGGGCTGGACGAGCGCGGCGATGCGGTCGGCGATGATCTGGAATCCGGAAGGTGGCACGGCTCCCCGAGCCGTGAGTCCGGCACTGCCCCTCACGGCTCGGAGAGCCGTGCCACCGTCGCACCCCAGCGCCATCTCCATCCGCCGATAGCTGCCGAAGGCATTGATCAGCACCGGGATCTCCGACCCAGACACATGCTCGAAGAGCAACGCCCGCCCGCCGAGGTGGTGGAACCGCGGATCGACCCGCCGGGCCGACTCGCTGGGCGGGTTCGCCGCGGGGCGCCGGCTCTCCCGGTCGGCGATCGCCGAGATCTCCAGCACGGGCGACACCTCGGCCCGTACCCTTGCCAGCTCGCCCGCCTGGTCGAGCGCCCCCACGAACTCCCGCAGCGTCGTATACATTGCCCCCAGCGTATGACCAGCACCGAGTCGCCGCACCCAGCCCCGCACCCATGCCCACACCCATTCCAGACCGACCCGCCAAGCCCGCCCATGTCTACGCCGGCCAACGAGACTGGCCCGCGTACTTCGATGTCGTCGCCGGCAAGCCCCCACGCGACACGCTGATCGCGGCCCTCGAGGCCTTCGGGCGGGAGGGGGCACACGGCTCGGAGAGCCGTGCCACCCGCCCACTCGCCATCGACCTCGGCTGCGGCGAGGGCCGCGACACCGCCGAACTCCTCGCCCGCGGCTGGCGCGTCCTCGCCATCGACGGCCACCCCGACGCCATCCGCCGCCTCGAAGCCCGGGAACTCCCCCACCGCGACCGCCTGGAGGTCCGCTACGCCCCCTTCGAGGGCCTCACCCTCCCCTCGGCCACCCTCATCAACGCCAGCTTCGCCCTGCCCTTCTGCCCCCCCGACCACTTCGACGCCCTCTGGCGGACGATCCGGGCGGCGCTCCTCCCCGGCGCCCGCTTCGCCGGCCAGCTCTTCGGCGACCGCGACGACTGGGCCTCCATCCCCGACCGCTCGCACCAGACACTCGCCCAGGTCGGGGCCCTGCTCGATGGGCTCGAGGTCGAGCAGTGCATCGAGCAAGAGGACGACGGCAAGGACGCCCTCGAGAATCCCAAACACTGGCACCGGTTCGATATCGTGGCCCGCAGGCCCGAGGCGTGAGCATCTCTGTGCGGAAGGGAAACCCATGAGCGGGGAAGCCGCGTTGGTCTCGACAGGGGGTGCAGCGGGGGGCGCGGGCAAGGGCTCCACCGACTGGGCGATCGATCTCTCCGAGGTCGCCAAAACCTACAAGGGCAAGATCCAGGCGCTCAAGGGCATCCAGATGCGCGTGCGCCAGGGCGAGGTCTTCGGCCTGCTCGGGCCCAACGGCGCCGGCAAGAGCACCCTGGTCAAGATCCTCATGACCGTCATCCGCCCCACCCGCTGCCGGGGCACCATGCTCGGCGAACATATCGGCTCCCGCCCCGTCCTCCGGCGGATCGGCTACCTGCCCGAGCACCACCGCTTCCCCAACTACCTGACCGGGGCGCAGGTGCTCGACTTCTACGCCGCCATGAACGAGGTGCCCCGCGCCGACCGCCGCCGCCGTACGCCGGAGCTGCTCGAACTGGTCGGCATGCAGGACTGGGGCAAGGTCCGCGTCAGCCGCTACAGCAAGGGCATGCGCCAGCGCGTCGGCATCGCCCAGGCCCTGATGAACGACCCCGACATCGTCCTGCTCGACGAGCCGACCGACGGCGTGGACCCGGTCGGCCGCCGCGACATCCGCGAGATCGTCGCCGAACTCAAACGCCGCGGCAAGACCGTCTTCCTCAACAGCCACCTGCTCAGTGAGCTCGAGATGGTCTGCGACCGCGTTGCCATCCTGGTGCAGGGGCAGGTCGCCAGCCAGGGCACCATCGACGAGCTGACGGCGGGCAAGGAACGCTACGAGATCACCCTCGCGACCGACGAGGCGCCCGGGCTGCTCCAGGCCGCCCTCCCCGGGCTGGTCCGGTTCGATGCCGGCGGAGAAACCGACCTCGCCAAACGCGTCGGCGGGCACGGCGAACTCTCCACCGGCGAGTGGGTCGAGGTCGACCACGCCACCCTCCGCGTCGGCACCGCCGACCCGGCGACCATCCAGCCGATCATCGACAAGCTCCGGGCGCACGGCGCGACGATCCGGTCGATCCACCAGGGCCGCCCCTCGCTCGAGGACCTCTTCATGGCCGCGGTCGGCGAACCCGAGAACACCCCGCCAGCGCCCCCAGCGCCAAGCCGCAGGAAGGGAGGCGCGTCGTGATCACCCAGACCATCGCCCTCTTCGTCGACGCCTACCGCGAGCTGAACGCCAAGAAGCTGTTCTGGATCACCATGGCTCTCTCCTCCATCGTCGTGGTGATCTACGCCGGGTTCGGGCTCAACGAAAAGGGCCTGACCTTTCTCTGGTGGCAGTTCGACACTCCAATGTTCACCAGCAGTTTGCTCCCGCCCGCCAAGTTCTACATCTGGACATTCGCAGCCTTCGGCGTACCGATCTGGCTGACATGGGCGCAAACGGTGCTCGCGCTCGTCTCGACCGCGAGCATCTTCCCGGATTTCATGTCGGCCGGGTCGATCGAGTTGCTGCTCTGCCGCCCAATAGGACGGGTGCGCCTGCTGCTCACCAAGTACCTCACCGGCTTGCTGTTTGTCGCGATGCAGGTCCTTGCCTTTGCGCTTGCCTGTTTCCTGGTCATCGGATTCCGCGGCGGCACTTGGGAACCCCGCCTCTTCCTCGCGGTGCCAATTGTAGTTCTGTTCTTCAGCTATATGTTCGCAGTCTGCGCCCTGCTCGGTTTGGTAACCCGCTCTTCAATCGCGGCGCTCCTGCTTACGATCCTTTTGTGGACGGGCTTGTTCATCCTCAACAGAACGCATGATGGCTTTCTTCAGGCGAAGATAGGTGCCGACATCAGGCTGGCGAGGGCAGAGGGGGCTGTGGAACGAGCGAGCGAGCCCACCGAGCATCAGGTGCGGGCTGTCGAGGAAGCCGAGATAGAGGCTGCTGCGTGGGCCAAGTGGCACAAGCGTCTCTCGATTGCCAAGGCGGTCCTCCCCAAGACAACCGAGACAATCGAACTGCTCAACGAGAATCTGTTGACCAAGGCCGACACCGATGTGATCCTGTCCGCCTTGATCGGCAGCGACAATGGGCAGGACCGCGAGGTCGCCTCGCGGGTGGATGACATTGCGCGTGAGCGATCATTGGCCTGGATCCTCGTCTCCTCTCTCGCCTTCGAGGTAGAGATTCTATCCCTCACCTGCGTTTATTTTGTGCGACGGGATATCTAGATGGACCGCCTGACGCCCGCGTTTGCGCACCGGCCAGTGGCGAATGCGCTGACGCTGATCCGATCTCCATTGGGCAGCCCGAAGCCGACCGGCGTCTACGGAACATGTTAGTACAATGCACTAACCCCCACCCAACTCCCGCCCCCGATCCCGCGCCGCCACGATCGCCTCCCGGAAGGCATCCACCACCGCCCGCGCATCGAGCACCGCCGTCGCCGCCGCCGTCGTGCCGCCCTTGCTCGTCACCATCGCCCGCAGCTCGGCCGGCTCGGTCTCGGGCGAGGCCTCCAGCAGCCCCGCCGCCCCGGCGATCGTCGCCCGCGTCAGTTCGAGCGCCTGCCCACGGCTGAACCCCACCGCCTCGGCCCCGGCCGCCATCGCCTCGGCCAGATAGAACACATACGCCGGCCCGCTCCCCGCCACCCCCGTGAACGCGTCGAGCAACCCCTCCGGCAGGTCGATCACCCGCCCAACCGACTCAAAAAGGGCGCGGGTCGCCGCCAGGTCGTCCCCGGTCGCCCCGGGCCCGGGGCACATCGCCGTGATCCCCTTGCCGATCTGGGCCGGGGTGTTGGGCATGAGCCGGACCACCCGCCCACCGAGCTCCTGGGCCACGCGCATCGTCGGCGTCCCCGCGAGGATCGACACCAGCAGCCGGGGCGTGGTGCGGAGCGCCCCCCCCAACGCCTCGGCAACCGCGGGCAGCATCTGCGGCTTCACCGCCAGCAGCACCATCCCCGGCCCGTGGACCGCCTCCAGCGCCTCCAACGCCGCGAGGGCCTGGCCGGCCGAGGTCGCCGCCGTGCACCCCAGGTTGGCGAAGGCCGTGTGCGTCGCCGGGCTGGGGTCGAGCACCACCACCCGGGCGGCGTGGAGCGTGTCCGCCCGGACCGCGCCCAGCACGATCGCCCGCCCCATATTGCCGCCGCCGATCACCAGGAGAGGGTGCGAGAGGTGTGCCATGGCGGAGGGTAGGGTTCGGCGGGGCCCTCCGGGCGTGTGATTGGCCGGCGCGAGCCGTGGCGGAGCCCGACAGCCCGAGCGTCGTACACTTGCCCCGAGACGCCCGCCTTGGAGACGGGCCGGAGAGTCGGTATGAGCACCTTCTACCAACTGGACTTCGAGCGCCCCTTGCTCGAACTCGAGCGCGAGATCGAGGCCGCGGAGCGCGGGGGTGAGCAGGCCGCCCCGCCCGCCGAGGTCCCGGCCCTGGCCGGCATCGCCGAGGGCATCGTCAGCGTCGAGGGCGTCGCCCGGGCCGACCTGGACACACTCCGCCAGCGCCGTGAAACCCTGCTCAAGGACCTCTATACCAAGCTCTCCCCCTGGGACACCGTCCGAGTCGCCCGCCACCCCAACCGACCCCAGACCCGCGACTACATCACCAGGCTCTGCCGCGACTTCTGCGAGCTCCACGGCGACCGACGCTTCGGCGACGACCCCGCCATTGTCACGGGCTTCGGACGCATCGGGTCCATCAAGTGCCTCCTGGTCGGCCACCAGAAGGGCAAGAGCACCCAGGAAAAGCTCGCCTGCCACTTCGGCTGCGCCCACCCCGAGGGCTACCGCAAGGCCCTCGCCAAGATGCGGCTCGCGGAGAAGTACCGCCTGCCCATCGTCACCCTCGTCGACACGCCCGGCGCCTACCCGGGCCTCGGCGCGGAGCAGCGCGGCCAGGCCGAGGCAATCGCCGTCAACCTCCGGGAGATGTCCATCCTCCGAACCCCGATCGTGAGCATCGTGATCGGCGAGGGCGGCTCGGGCGGCGCGCTCGGGATCGCGGTCGCCGACAAGGTCGCGATGCTCCAGCACGCGTGGTACTCGGTCATCAGCCCGGAGGGGTGCGCCGCGATCCTCTGGAAGCAGGCCAACGAGCAGACCAACAACGCCGCCGCCATCGCCCTCAAGCTGACCAGCAAGGACAACCTCGGCCTGGGGATCATCGACGCGATCATCCCCGAGCCGATGGGCGGGGCCCACCGCGACCCGGCCAAGGCCGCCGCCAACCTTGAGCGTTGGATCATCGAGGAGCTGACCCAGCTGCGCGAGATCAACCCCGATGTGCTGGTGGAGCAGCGGTACGCCCGGTTCCGCAAGCTCGGGTCGTTCACCGAGCACCACCTCGACGCGGGGCCGACGGGCTCGGATTAGCAGGGCCCACAAAATCCCTAGGCCACATCCGAAAATACCTCGAACGCTTTGACATCCGCCGGTAGGGCCGCTAGTTTCTCCCCGCGCGAAGTGCGGGGGGCAGGGGCCCGGGAGCCGAATTGGCAAAGCAAGCCACCAAAAGGAAGGCCTCGGGACGCAAGGCGACCGCCAAACCGGCTGCGCACAAGTCCGCCGCCAAGAAGGCGTCGCCCAAGACCGCCGCGTCTGAAAAACCGACCGCCAAGAAGCCCGCCACAAAGCAGGCCGCCAAGAAAGCCGCTCCCAAAAAGGCACCGACCGACACGACCGCCAAGCCCAAAGCCACCGGCAACAAGGCCCCCGGCCAAAGGGCTGTCGCCAAGACGCCCGCCCCCAAGAAGCCCGCCACCGCAAAGGCGACCGCCAAGAGCACCGCGCCAAAGGCCGCCGACAACGCCGCCGACCCGAAGTCCGGGCGCAAGGGCATCACCATCGTCGCCCCCAAGCCCGTCAAGAAGCCGAAGGCCAAGAAGCCAACGCCATCGATCCCGGCCTTGACCGGGTCGATCCTCGGCATGGGCCTCGGGTTCGGCAAGCCGCTCATCCCCTCGGGACCCAAGGCCGGCCCCATGGCGAACGGCGGGGACGACCAGACCGACGACGACGGGAAGAAGCCCAAGACCCCCTTCACCAAGAGGCAGCTGGACCGCTACCAAGAGATCCTCATCCTCAAACGCCGGGAGCTGCTCGGCGACATCGACTCGATGGAGAACGAGGCCCTCAAGAGCCAGAGCGGCTCGCTCTCCCACCTGCCCCAGCACATGGCCGAGCAGGGCAGCGAGACCTACGAGCAATCGCTCTCGCTCGACCTCGCCGCCGCCGACCGGGTCCTCCTCCGCGAGATCGACGCCGCCCTCCAGCGCATCACCGACCGCGTGTACGGCCTTTGCGAGCGGACGGGCAAGCCGATCAGCAAGGAACGCCTGGCAGAACTGCCGTGGGCCCGGTACTCCATCGAGGCCGCCCGCGAGATGGAACGCCGGTCCAAGTGAGCCCGCCCGAGCCTCAACCCTCCGCCAGGACAGCCCCCCACGGCCTCCCCGCGTGGCGCTCGGCGTCGGCGTGGGCGGTTCTGGGCCTTGTCACCATCGGCGGGCTCACCATCGATCTGGCCACCAAGTCGATCGCGTTCGCCTCCATCGCCGCCGACCCGGTGCGGATCCAGCGCACCGCGGTCGTCGAGCTCACAAGCCAGGGCCGCGGCCTCGAGACCCTGCTGCCCTTCCACACACCCCGCACCATCATTCCGAGCGGGCTCGAGTTCCAGCTTGTGCTCAACCAGGGCGCGGTCTTCGGCCTGGGGAGCGGCAGACGCTGGGTCTTCGTGGTCTTCACCGGCGTGGCGATTGGCGTCGGCCTTTGGGCGTTCGGGCGATGGACACTGGCCAAGGACCGCCTGGCCCACCTCTCCATCGGCCTGGTGCTTGGCGGCGGGCTGGGCAATGTCTACGACCGCCTGGTCTACGCCTGCGTTCGAGACTTCATCCACCCGCTCCCCGGCGTGCGGATGCCCTTCGGCTGGCATTGGCCGAACGACCCCACCGGCGAGGTCTGGCCCTGGGTCTCCAATGTCGCCGACCTCTTCCTCATCCTCGGGGTCGCCGGGCTGATGCTCTCGATGTGGCGAGCGCCCAAGACCGACCCCCCACCCGAGCCCACGACGCCCGCGGAAGGCTGAGGCGATCGGCGCTGATCACCGCCCCGACGCCCCCCATCAGAGGCCCTGGCGCAAGCCTGGGCTTCCGCCCCGCGGGAATGTGCCTCCGTTTGCTATTTGCTATTTGCTATTTGCTATTTTCCACTTCCCCCCGCCACCCGCCGCAACCCAACCCACCTCACCCCACCACCGCCGCCGCCCGGTCGCGGATGTTGTCGATCAGCGACCGCACCTCCTCGGCCATCCGCGTGTTGGGGAACTCGACGATAATGCGCTCACCGATCCGTGCCGCGTCGCGCCAGCGCTTGTCCCGCACCGCGAGCTTGAACGACGCCCCCAGGTTGTCGCGGGCCTTGCCGATGATCCCGCGGGCCAGCTCTCGGTACGGCTCGGCGTCGGTCTCGGTCAGGTAGGCGTCGAGCTCCTTGAGCAGTTCGAGCGCCTCGTCCACGCTCTCGCCCTGCGCCGCGTGTAGGAACCGGCGTTCGAGGTCGGTCTTGTACCGGTCCTTGGCGTTCTCGACCCGGGGCCGCAGGCCGCTGATCCGCGGTGAGTCGGGGTACAGCCGCTGGATGCTCGCCGCGTGGTTGATCGCGTGGTCCCACCGACGCTGGACGATCAGCCCGTCGAGCGCCGCGATCGCGGCGGCGACATTCCGGTCGCGCGTCGCCGACCGGGCCGACTCCACCCGCTGGCGGAACTGCTCGGCATCCTCGCGGTACCCGAACCGATCGGCGAGCTCGTTGCAGAGCACGACCGCCGCGTCCCAGTCCTCGGCGGCGATGTCCTCCTCGATCGCCCGCAGCAGGAGGTCCCGCTCGCGGGCGCGGTTGAGCACCCGGCGGGCATCGTCCGAGAGCGACTGATACTCGCGCAGCCGGTCCACCGACCCGCGCAGCGCCCGGATCTCGTCGAGCACCGGCCCCATCTCTGGCGCCACCGCCCCACCCCCGCGGGCGACGCCGATGAAGCTGACCGGCGCGACCGCGAGCACGAGCACCACCGCGAGCCCGCCCAGCGCGAGCACGCCGAGGTTGCCTTGTGTGTACCCATAGACCGCGAGCGCAACCGCCGCCACCGCCGCCACGCCGTAGGCCAGCGCCAGACGCGTCACCATCTCGCCGGCGCCGGACCGCCGCGGCGTCTTGGGAGCTTCCTGCTGGTTCACAACCGCTCCTTCCTCGGGGCTCTCTAGCTGCCCGGCGTGACACCGCCGCAGTTGCGCGACACCGGCACCAGGCACAGGAAGCGGAGCCCCTGGTCCGACGCCTTGAACTGGTGCTCTTCGTCGGCGGGCACATAGACCACATCACCGGCGCGGAGCGGCCGCTCGCTGCCCTCGAGCAGGATCGTCCCCGAGCCGCTGACGATGAAAACCTCGTGCTCGTAATCGTGGCTGTGCCGGGGGGTGTGCCCGCCCGACTCCACCCTGATCTGGCGCAGGGCGAAGTTGGGCGCGCCATCCTCGCGGCCGACCATCACTGCCATCGTCGCCCCCTCGGTGCCGGGCATCTGCACCGGGGCCAGGGGGACCTGATCGATGTTGCGGATCAGCATGCTAACCTCCGTAGCCGCATTGTAGGGAATCCGGAGCCCCGATGGATACGAACAGCGCCACAACGCCGGAGATCGCCTACCGGGGCTTCGCCCTCGGTCCATTCGAGACCAACTGCTATGTGATCCACCCCAGGGAGCAAAACACCTGCTGGATCGTGGACGCCGGGTTCGAGCCCGGCGAGCTCATCGAGTATGTCCAGCGCCGGGCCCTCGTGCCCGAGGCCCTGGTCCTGACCCACGCCCACGCCGACCACATCGCCGGCGTACGCGAGGTGCTCGCCACCTTCCCGGGCACCCCTGTCTGGATTCACGAGGCCGAGCGGGAGTGGCTCGGCGACCCCCACCTCAACCTCTCGGCCGCGATGGGCCTCGGCGTCACCGCCCCGGGGCCCGACGCGACGCTCACGCACAACCAGGATTTGGAGCTCGGGGGCTCGCGGTGGCGCGTCCTGCACACCCCCGGCCACTCCCCGGGGGGCATCACCCTCTCCTGCGAATCCGCGGGCCTCGCGCTGGTCGGCGATGCGCTCTTCGCCGGGTCGATCGGCCGGACCGACCTCCCCGGCGGCTCCTTCGAGACCCTCGCCGCCGCCATCCGAGAGCACCTCTACACGCTGCCCGACGCCACCCGGGCACTCCCCGGCCACGGCCCCGAGACGACCATCGGCCGGGAGAAAGCGACCAACCCCTTTGTGCGCGCGGGGTAGCCCGCCCGACTCAGAACGCCGAGCCGAGCCCCATGCACCGACGCCACGCGCTCATCTGACCGATGTGAACGAACGGGTGCGGCCCGGCCATGAACGCGATCACCGCCGCCCGGCTCGGGAACTTCTGGAGGAACTCGCTCTCCTGCCCGTGCGGCGCGGCGAGATGCTCATCGGTCAGCTCGGCGACCTTGGCGAACAGCCCGTTGTACGCGGTGAAGAAGTGCGAGGTGATCGACTCCATCGCCGGGTAGATCGACCCGTCGGGGTCGTCCTTGCAGGTGGTCTCGTGCGAGAAGAGCGCATCAAAGCCCTCGGGGTTGGCAAAGCCGGGGTCCTTGACGCCCGCGATCCCGAGGACCATGGTCGGATAGATCGACAGGTGCCCGAAGATGAACGCGGGGTGGTTGGTGTCGATGATCCCGTGCTTGCCCATCGGTTGGCGGGCGAACTGCTCGGGCTTGACACCGACGAGCAACTTCTCGGCGTAGCCGATCAGCGGCTTGTGCGGGGCGGTCAGGGCTTGGGCGATGGCTCCCATGGGGATCTCCTTGCGGGTGGTTGGCTGGACGGCAAGAGGCGAGAGCTTCGCCCCGCCACCGATCATTGGCATCAACTGCCCACGAAGCGGGCGTACAGCGACCTGGCCCGCTCGGGCTGGCTCGTGCCGGTCACGATCGCCCGCGCATCGCGAAAAACAGTCAAAACCACATTGCCCCCGCCCTCGGCCCGCTCCCCGGGCACCACAAAGCGGACCATAAAGGGTCTTGCATCGACCGCGCCAGCAGCAGCCAGACGCTCGGCCAAGACACCCAGATCCACCGGACCCGCTCCGACGGCCGGCTGGATCTGCACCGCCCGCTGGCCGCAGAGCGAGAGCGTCGTCGAGCCCGCGCCGGCCTCCAGGAACGGGAACCGGCGCAGGCCGCAGCACGGGCAGTCGGCCCGCCTCGCGTTCGCCAGGTCGACCCGACGACGCTGACCTTGCCAGAGATCAAACTCCAGCAGCGTCGGGGCGATCTGATCGCCCTGGCCGAGCGCACACCGCAGGGCATCGGCCGCCTGGCACGCGGCGACGATCGCCACGACCGGGCCCAGCACGCCGGCCGTGTCGCAGGTGGGCTGCGTGCCGGGGGCCGGGGGGTCCTCAAACAAGCAGCGAAGGCAGGGCGTCTGCCCGGGGCGGATGGTCATCTGCATGCCCCGCGTCGCGACCACGCCGCCGTAGACCAGCGGGATGGAATCGCGGACGGCGATGTCGTTGAGCAGGTAGCGGGTCTCGAAGTTGTCCGTGCCGTCGAGGAGGATGTTCGGCGAGCCCAGCAGCCCGTCGGCGTTCGCCGGCGTCAGGTCGGCGATGTGGGCGTGCAGCGTGATCTCGCTGTTGACCGCCGCGAGCCGGCGTCGTGCCGCCTCGGCCTTGGGGAGCCCCTCGGCGGCGTCCCGCTCGGTGTAGAGGCACTGGCGTTGGAGGTTGGTGTGGTCGACCAGGTCGCGGTCGATGAGCGTGAGGGTGCCGACGCCCGCGCGGGCGAGGTGGTCGGCGATGGCGCAGCCCAGGGCGCCGAGGCCGACGACCGCGGCGTGGGTCTCGGCGAGCCGGCGCTGGCCCTGCTCGCCCACGCCGGGGAGGATCTGCTGGCGGTGGTAGCGGGTGGGCATGGGGGATGGTATGGGTG
>CAYJPX010000058.1:1509-21023 GCA_964372195.1 uncultured Phycisphaeraceae bacterium | reverse complement strand
CAACAATCCCCTCCCGGGCCGAGACGCAGTCCGGGAGAGGAGAGGCTCTCACCACATGGCACGACTCCACGAACACCAGGCCAAGGCGATCCTGGCCGGGGCTGGTATCGCGATCCCCCGCGGGCGGGTCGCCCGCTCGCCCGACGAGGCGGCGGAGGCCGCCCGGGACCTCGGCGGCCGGGTGGTGGTCAAGATCCAGGCGTTCACGACGGGGCGCAAGGCCATGGGCGGGGTGGCCTTCGCCGACAACGCCGACGAGGCGGCGGCCCAGGCGCACCGGATGCTCGGGATGTCGGTCGGGCAGTTCCCGGTGACCGAGGTGCTGGTCGAGGAATGCCTGCCGCCGGAGCGGGAGTTCTTTGTGAGCCTGACGGTCGATGACAAGGCCAGGGCCCCCCTGCTGCTGCTGGCGGCGTCGGGCGGGTCGGGGATCGAGGAGCGGGCGCGGGAAGTCTCGCGGATCCCCTGCTCGGTCCACGCCGGGCCCGACAGTGCGGCGCTGGCGGCGTTCACCGACGCCCACGGGCTGACCGGCGCGACCCGGGCGGCGTTCCTCGACACCATGGGACGGCTGTTCACCGCGGCCCGCGAGGCGGATGCGAGGTCGCTCGAGGTCAACCCGCTGGCGATCGTGGCGGGCGGGCGGCTGGTGGCGCTCGACGGGCGGGCGACCATCGATGACTACGCCGTCTTCCGCCACCCCGAGTTCGGGATCGAGATCGCCCGCGAGCTGGACCACCCGCCCACCGAGCTCGAACGCATCGCGTACCGGGTGGAGCAGGAGGACCACCGCGGGACATTCTTCTTCGCCCAGATGGCCGCCAAGCCGGCCCCCCCACCAGAACCGGGCTCGCGCGGCCTGGTCGGCTTCCACGGCGCGGGCGGCGGCGGGTCGATGATGGCAATGGACGCCCTGGTCAACGAGGGCTACACCAACGCCAACTTCACCGACACCTCGGGGAATCCGTCGGCGGCGAAGGTGTACCGGGCGGCCCGGATCATCCTCATGCAGCCGGGGCTCTGCGGGTACTTCGGGTCGGGCTCGGGGGTGGCGAGCCAGGAGCAGTTCTGGTCGGCGTACGGCCTGGCCAAGGCGTTCTGGGAGCTGGATCTGGATATCCCCGCGGTCATCCGGCTGGGAGGGAACACCGAGGACCGGGCGGTGGCGATCCTGCACGCGGCGGCGAAGGGGCTGCGGGCGAGGGTGGAGGGGTATCGGAAGACTGATACGCCGTCCTTTATTGCGGCGCGGTTCGCGGAGTTGGTGAGGGAAGGGAGGGAGCGGCGGAGCGACGGAGCGACGGAGGGGTTGTGGAAGCCGAGGGCGCCGCGGCGGCCGTCGTTTGTCGGGACCGCCGGGGCGGTGAGCTTCCCGATCGTGGGCGGGACATTGTGGATCGACGGGGCGGCATGGCGTGAGCATGCGCCGGCGATCATCGCGCAGTCATCGGGGCTGCTGCGGGACGATGGCGGCAGACCGGCGCTGGCGGTGACGCCGGAGGAGCTGGTGAAGAAGGACAGCGAGCTGATCGGCTGCGAAGTGGAGTGCCGTACCATGGGCGTTGAGGGAGTGTTTGTCGAGCTTGATATCCCCGGGCTCGATCATCTCACCGCTGAGGGCGCAGAGTTGCGCTGAGGAGAGACAATGAACCAGAATGGGCAATACGCAAATTACCCCCACTCAGAGCTGACGCACCGGATCCTGCAGGCTGCTTACGAGGTCCACTCGGTGCTCGGTCCGGGGCTTCTTGAATCCGCGTATGAAGCCTGCCTGTGTCATGAGCTGGTCGCCAACGGGTTGGATGTACGGCGGCAGGTCGAGCTGCCGGTCACCTACAAAGACCTGAGACTCGACGCGGGATTCCGAATTGATGTTCTGGTGAACGAGGCCGTCGTCATCGAGCTCAAGGCAGTTGAGAAGCTGCTGCCGATCCACGAGGCACAGGTGCTCACATACCTCAAGCTCTCCGGCAAGGAGATCGGCCTCCTCCTCAACTTCAACACCGTCAGCCTCAAACAGGGGATCAAGCGCCTCGCGCTGACGCCCACTTCCCCTGCCTCCCCCCTCAGCGAAACTCAGCGACCTCTGCGGTAAATCTGTATGGCAATCCTCATCGACGAATCCAAGAAGGTCATTGTCCAGGGCATCACCGGGCGCGAGGGCCGGGCGCGGGCCAAGCTCATGCGGGAGTACGGCACCAATGTCGTCGGCGGCGTCACCCCCGGCAAGGGCGGCGAGGAGGTGCTCGGCCTGCCGGTGTTCAACACGGTCGCCGAGGCGGTCGCCGGGCTGGGGGCGGTCGATATCTCCGTCCTGTTCGTGCCCGCGAGCCTCGTGCGGGCGGCGGCCATCGAGGCGATCGAGGCGGGCGTGAAGCTCGTCGTGCTGGTCGCCGACCGCGTGCCGGTGTGGGACGCCATGGCGATCGCCGACGCGGCCAAGGCACACGGGGCGAGCTTCGTCGGGCCCAACACGCTGGGCGTGATCAGCCCGGGGCGCGCGGTCGTCGGCATGATCGGCGGGCGGGCCGAGTCGGCCCGGGCGTGGTTCAAGCCCGGCAACCCCGCGGGCGTGGGCATCATCTCGCGCTCGGGCGGCATGTCGAGTTCGACGGGCTACTACCTCGGCCAGGCGGGCGTCCGGATCTCAACCATCTGCCATGTCGGCGGCGACGCGGTGCTGGGCCTGCGCATCCCCGATGTCGCGCTGATGTTCGAGGACGACCCGCAGACCGAGGCGATCGTGATCTTCGGCGAGATCGGGTCCTCGCAGGAGGAGGACCTCGCCGACCTGGTGCGCGCGGGGCGTGTCACCAAGCCGATCATCGCCTACATCGGCGGCAAGGCGGCCAAGGAGGGCACGCGGTTCAGCCACGCGGGGGCGATCATCGAGGGCGGCAAGGGCACGCACGCCGGCAAGGTCGAGGCCCTGCGCGGGGTTGGCGCGACGGTCGTCGAGTCGTTCGGCGAGCTGCCGGAAGCGACGGTGGGCGTGCTCCGCCAGCTCGGCGGCAAGAGCCTGATGACCCAGGCCGAGATCGAGGCGGTGTGGACGACCGGCGTCACCAAGATAGAGCCCAACCGGGTCGCCGTGCGGGGCTATGACATCGCCGACCTCATGGGCAGGGTGTCCTTCGGCGCGGCGGTGTACCTGATCCTCAGCGGCGAACTGCCGACGCCGGCGATCGGGAGGCTCATGGACGGCATCCTGGTGTCGAGCATCGACCACGGGGCCACCCCGCCGTCGTGCCTGGCGGCGAGGACGGTCGCGAGCACGGGGGCTTCGCTCTCGCAGGCTGTGGCATCAGGGATCGCCTCGATCAACAAGCACCACGGCGGGGCGATCGAGGATTGTGCCCGGGCCCTGGGGGGGTTGCTGGCGGGCGCGGACAAGGCGGGCCGGTCGCTCGACGAGGCGGCGACGGCGATGGTGGCCGAGATCAAGACCACCGGGGCCAGGCTCAGCGGCTTCGGGCACCGCGTCCACGCCAAGGACCCCCGCACCGCCCGGCTGTTCGAGCTGGCGGCCGAGGCGGGGCTGACCGAGGAGAGCTCGCGGCATGTGGCGGCGGCCCGGGCGGTGGAGCGGGCGTTCGCGGCGACCGGCAAGCCGCTGCCGATCAATGTCGACGGGGCCATCGGGGCGATCCTCGCCGACCTGGGGCTCGACCCCCGCGTCTACAACGGCATCTTCATGATCGCGCGGACTCCGGGGCTGGTGGCGCATGTGACCGAGGAGCAGACGCGCGAGAAGCCGATGCGCCGGATCGACCCGGTGAAGCACGCGTACGATGGGCCGCCGCCGCGGACACTTGAAAGGGCAGATTGACCGTTGAGGACGCTGAGTTGCGCAGAGTGGAAAACGGAGTCGATTGAACACAGAGGCACAGAGACACAGAGGATGAAAGAAATGGCGGCGTATGAACCCGATTCTGTCTTCTCTCTGTGTCTCTGTGTCTCTGTGTTGAGTACTGCCTTTGCATTCCTCTGCGCAACTCAGCGACCTCAGCGGTGAAAGGAGAACTCACCATGTCGACCGTCGATCAGATCGCCCAGCTCTTCCCCAACCTCATGGACATCACGGACGCGGGCCTGCGCGAGAAGGTCGCGGCGGTCTGGACCGAGGCGATCCGCGTCGGCTGCGGCGGCAAGGGATGGACCGTCGAGGAGCTGCGGGCGGTGCCCTTCACGCTGCTGGCGGGGGACATCGACCTGCGCTATATCGAGCACCTCAACAGCTGCTGCAAGCAGTGCATTGCGATCGCCCGGGTGTTGGGCGAGGTGTTCGGGGAGCGGATCCCGATCAACCTCGACCACCTCATCGCCGGCTCGCTCCTGGCCGATGTCGGCAAGCCGCTCGAGTTCGACAAGGACGCCAACGGCCGGGTCATCAAGGGCCACTTCGGCGAGATGCTCCGCCACCCCTTCAGCGGCGTCGCCCTCTGCTACAAGCACGGCATCCCGGCGGAGGTCATGCACATCGTCGCGACGCACAGCCACGAGGGCGACAAGGTCGAGCGGTCGATCGAGAGCATCATCTTCCACCACGCGGACTTCGTGGACTTTGATATCGCGAAGTACCTGGGCAAGAAGCGGTGAATCGGATTCGGGACGACCTGCGGCACTTGCGCCCATTTGTGATCGGTTGCGTGCCCCTGCGCGCGTCCGTGATCCTCGTGTTCTTGCTGGTGGCCTGGCCACTCCTGATCGTCACCGCCTGCTCGCGGCCGTCCGTACCGACCGCCGCGGCGACTTCTCCAGACGGCCGGTATCGGGTGGAGATCCGAGAGCTGGAGCGGTTCATCGACCGTAACTTCGAGGTGGTGCTCATCGACCAGCAGGCGGCGTCCCCAACCCCACGCACCATCTTCACCAGCCCGGACGAGGGCGCCCCTCCCGGCACCGAGCGCTTCGTCTGGTCCAAGGACTCCCGGGCGGTGCTCCTGGTTGGGAAGCACTTCTTCACAGTCGAGGACGATTCGAGCAGCGGTGGGCGGGAACGGCCCTATCTGCTCTACGATGTTGTCACCGATTCACTCTGGTGCAACGCCTCGCAGATGAGCAGCCTGGGTCGCATCGGGCCTGACATGCTCGCGGGGTACGGGCTGAGGGAGTGGAACGAGCACGAGTAAGAGCCCACCGAAGCAGGCACCTCCGCCGGGTCGCTACAATCGGCCATTGGATACCCCGCTTCCCAACTCGGCTGTATTGCTGCAGAGGATGGTGGACGCCGTGGAACAGGTCCGGCAGAGGTTGCTTCGAGCCAGCGCGGCGCTCCGCGGGGCGGGAGTCCCCCACTCCGTCGTCGGTGGCAACGCGGTCGCGGCTTGGGTGGCGACGATCGATCAGGCCGCCGTCCGGAACACCCAGGATGTGGACATCCTCATCCGGCGGTCGGACCTGCCGGCCGCACGCGCCGCGTTGGAGGCGGCGGGGTTCCACTACCGGAGGGCCGCGAGCCTCGACCTCTTCCTGGATTCCCCCGACGCCAGCCCCCGGCAGGCGGTCCACCTCGTGTACGCCGACGAGATCATCAAGCCCGGCGAGCCCGTGCCGAGCCCGGGGGTCGAGGAATCGACGGACCTGGGCGCGTTCCGCGTCATCAACCTTGACGCCCTCGTCCGCATCAAGTTGACCGCCTTCCGCGACAAGGACCGCACCCATCTGCGTGACCTGATCGATGTTGGGCTCGTGGATCAATCCTGGCCCGCGACCCTCCCGCCGCCCCTTGCCACGCGCTTGCAATCACTCCTCGATACACCCGAGGGTTGACATGCCGCCCCAGCTCGACCCCGAGACCCTCGCCACCCACCTCGACTCATTCTCCGCCTCCACACGCGAGGTGGTCGTTGCCCTTCGCGATCTGATCCTCGACACCGTCCCCGGCGTCGAGGAGTCGATCAAGTTCAACTCGCTCTGCTACTCGATTCCTGCCGCCCCATTCGGCACGATCGGCGGCCATGTGTGCTCGGTCGGTGTCCGCGATGGCGCCGTGTCGCTCGGGTTCATCCACGGCGCTCCCCTGCCGGACCCAACCGGGCGGCTTCTCACCGGCTCGGCAAAGGCCAAGCGAGGGGTCTCCATCGCCTCTCGCTCGACGCTACGAGACCCTGCCCTGCGGGACCTCATCCGAGCCTCGCACGCCGCCGGCCTCACTCGCCTCTCGAGTGCTGGTCCCGATCGACCGTCCGGTCAAACCCCGGATCCTCGCGCGTCGCCAGCGCCGTGAACCGGTTGGGCGTCTCGTCACGCTCCTCCAGGTGGAGCCTCGCGATGTTCGGCAGCCTCCCGAGCACCACGAACAGCATCGCCGACGCCGGCTCGAAGCCCATGTCCAAGAGCAGCCCCGCCGCCACGCCGTCGATATTGATCGGGACGCGCTTCTGCGCGAAGAGCAGCCGGCCGACCTCCCGCACTCTCGCCAGGTGCGCTCCCTCCCAGCCCAGCTCGTCGGCGAGCTCGATCAGCTTGCGGACCCGCGGGTCGGCGCACTCGTGGTGCTTGGTGCCCGAGTCGGGCCCGGGGGCGCTCTTGTGGAACCGATGGCCGTAGCCCCAGACCCGCACGCCCGCGGCGGCGTGGCGATCGACGAACTCCGCCACCGTCTCGCCCGAGGCCGCCGACTCGAGCAGCGACTGCATCGCCAGCTCGAGCGCGCCGAAGTGGTAGGGCCCGAGCGCCCCGGCGATGAAGCTGATGGCGCAGGCGGCGAAGGGCGCCCGCACGCTGGCCGCCACCCGGGCCCCGTGCGTCGAGGGCGAGGTCACGCCGTGCTCGCAGAGCGAGACGAGGTAGGCGTTCATCATCACCCGCTCGGCGTGCGTCGGACGCCTCGCCTGGAGCTGGAAGAACAGCATCTCGACGAAGGTGACGGTCTCGATCAGGTCGCCGATCGCCACGCCGCGGGCGAGGATCTCGCCGTCACGGACGAGGCTCGGCCCGGAGAAATCCTCACGCCCCATGATGGCGTCGGTGAGCAGGCCGTTGAACTCGGGGGCGGTGGTCATGTCAGACTCCTCTCTCGGGGATACGGGGCCGCGACGCTATGCGGCGCGGCGGGTACGGCACCCTCCATCAACTCGCGTGCGAGCGTTTCGAGGGCGCAGACCAGCACGCCGATTGAGCGGTCGTACTCGTCGAGCGAGAGCCGCTCCTCCGGGGTGTGGTCCAAGGCGCTGTCCCCGGGGCCGTAGGCGGCGATGGGGCAGCGCCAGATCGGCGCGACGACATTGAGGTCCGCCGTCCCGGTCTTGCGCTTGGGGCGCGGAGTCGCGCCCCCTGCACGGATGGCCGCCGAGAGGCTCCGCACGACCGGGTCGTTGCGGTCCGTGGCGTAGGCGGCCTCCGCCCCGGCGCAACAGACCGTCACGCCCTCGGGTGCGAGCCCCGCCAGTTCCGCCGCCAGCGCCCCAGGCTTCACGCCGAGCGGCAGGCGGAAGCCCGCCTCGGCGGTCGCCGTGCTGGTCAGGCCGTCCGCCTGGCTCGACAGGCGCTGCATCGTCGCCTGGATGGTCTCGAACACTCCGACGGCACCCCGGTTGCGCTCAGCGACAAGACCGAGCACCGACGACCACCACGCGAGGACCCTGTCCGGGGCCGAGGCCGCTCCCGCGGCGGAGTGTGCCGCCGCCTGCGTCGCGGTCGCCGTGGCCAGCAGTCGCCCCTTGTACCCCATCGTCACGCCGTCCCACCCGCTGGGCTCGCCGACGATGCACGCGTCGGACCGGAGCTGCACTCCGAGGAACCTCGCCCCCGGGGAGCCGGCGGTCTCTTCGCCCACAGCGCCCGCGACCGTGACGCGCACGCCGCGGGGCAGGTCGGCCGCCGCCGCGGCACAGAGCATCGCCGCCAGCGGGCCCTTGGCGTCCACGCTGCCCCGCCCGTGGAGCACGCCGTCGACGATGCGGATGGGGATGTGGCCGGGCACCGTGTCGATGTGCCCGAGCAGCACGATGTGCGCCGCCGCCACTCCCGCGCCCGGCCCGCGGTGGGCGAGGGCGTTGCCGGCCTCATCGATCTCCGCGCCCAGCCCCAGGGCCCCGGCGTGCCGGACGAAGACCTCGGCCGCCGCCCGCTCCTCGCCCGAGACGCTGGGCGTGCCGACCAGGTCGATCAACACCTGCCGCTCGGCGCCGGCATCGCGGGCTCTCGCGGGTCGCGCGTACGCCTCGCTCATACCGCCGCCCCCTGCTGGCAGAAGACCGTCCCCGCGCCGGCCCTGGCGCGGGCGATCGCCCCGTCGCCGCCGGCCGTCCCGATCACCACCCGTCGGACACCACCCCGCAGGGCCTCCTCGGCCGCGAGCACCTTGTTCTTCATGCGACCCTGGGCCGCCGCCCTTGCCTGGTCGAGGGTGTCGGGCGTGACCTCGGCAATGAGCGACGCCGGGTCTCGCGGGTCGAGCAGCAGGCCGGGGACATTGGAGAGCAGCAGCAGCTCATCGGCCCCCAGCGCGACGGCGGTGGCCGCCGCGGCGCGGTCGGCATCGACATTGATGGCCACACCCTGGGGCGTGACCGCCGGCGGCGTCAGCACCGGCAGACGCCCGGTATCGAGCAGCATCTCCAGAAGCGAGCTGTCGACTGCCTCGACCCGCCCCGAGAGGTCGTCCCGGACGATCACCGTCCGCCCGTCCTCCACCGCGCGGATCGCATCCTTCCGGGAGCCGGTCCAGATCCCGGCGTCCATCCCGCTGAGACCGACCGCGTCCACGCCGGCGGCGCGGAGGCTCTCGACCAGCGTCTTGTTCACCAGGCCGCAGTAGGCCATCATGAAGATCTCGAGCGCGCGCCGATCGGTCCGGCGCGAGTGCTGGCCGCCCGGGCTCACGATGGTGCGCGCCGGGTGCCCGAGCGCCTCGGCGAGCTGGTTGGTCTCGTGCGACCCGCCGTGGACCAGGACGACCCGCGTGCCTCCACGCATCAGGCCGGCGATCTCCGTGACGGCGGCACGGGGGTCGATCCCCCGGCCACCCCCGATCTTGATGACGATGGTGGACAATGCGGGCTCCGATCAGGCCGGGTGCAAACCCGGGAAGGTGAGCCCCTCGGTCTCGGCGAGGCCGAGGGCGATATTCATGGACTGGACCGCCGAGCCGGCGGCCCCCTTCACCAAGTTGTCGATCGCGCAGAGCACGAGGACCCGCCCGGAACGATCATCGACCGCGAAGCCGATGTCGGCGTGGTTCGAACCGACGAGGGTGCGGGGGTCGGGGTAGCGGTTCGCGCCGCTCCGGTCCGCCACGAGCCGAACGAAGGGCTCCGCCGCGTACGCGCCGCGGTAGAGCTTCCAGAGCTCCTTGAGATCGACCGGACGGGTCGGCGTGATGTGTGCGGTGCAGAGCACGCCGCGGACCATGTCCACCGCCGTGAGCGTGGCGTCGAGGTCCAGCTCGCCCAGGGCCTGGAACACCTCGGCCAAGTGGCGGTGCCCGCCCGTGCTGTAGGTGCGGGCGGCGCGGGCGCGCACCGGGTGGTGCGAACCGGCGCTCGGCTCGGCGCCGGCCTCGGAGGAGCCCACCTTGATGTCGGCGATCGCCCGCTGGACGAGCCCGGCCCGGGCCAGCGGCAGCAGGGCGAGCGTCATCGCCGTCGCGTTGCAGCCCACGCCTGAGATGAGCGAGGCGCCGCGGAGCTGACCGCGGGAGAGCTCGGGCAGTCCGTAGACCGCGTCGCGCAGCAGGCCGGGTGCTGGGTGCTCGCTGCCGTACCACGCCCGGTACTGCGCCGCATCGCGCAGGCGGAAGTCGGCCGAGAGGTCGATCACCAGGGGCGCGACCCCCCGCCAGCGCTCGACCTCGGCCCCCGACCGCCCGTGCGGCATGCAGAGGAACAAGACCTCGCAGGCCCCCACCTCTTCGGGCACGCAGAACAGCCGGTCCACATGCCCCCGCAGGTTCGGGTGGACCGCGTGGACCGGCTGCCCGGCGAGCGAGCGGGACGAGACCTGCCCGATCTCGACCCCCGGGTGTGCGCACAGCAGGCGGAGCAGCTCGCCGCCGGTGTACCCGCTGCCCCCGACGATCGAGGCGGTGCGCTTCACGCGGGCACCCCTTCGGCGAGGGCGACGACATGTCGGGCAACCAGGTCGGGGATGTTGACGCCGGTGGTGGTGATGCTGTTCCTGAACTCCATGGAGTGGTTGAGCTCGTTGACCAGGAGCCCCCGCCTGGGGCACTCGAGGAAGTCGATCGCGACGATGTCCGCCCCGACCGCGGCCGCCGCGTCGATGGAGAGCCGGCCGAGCTCGGGCCCGATCCCCATCCCGAAGGCGGTCGCGCCCCGGGCGGTGTTGGTGACCCAGTGCGCGCTAGACCGGCCGATGGCGGCGATCGGCTCCCCGCCCACAACGAAGACCCGGATATCCCGCCCGGGCTTGTCGATGTGCTCCTGCACATAGAACACCCCTTGCTGCACCGAGCCGAGCGTCTCCCGGTGTTCGAGCACCGCCTCGGCGGCGTCCCGGTCGTTGACGCGGGCGACGAGCCGGCCCCACGAGCCGATCGTCGGCTTGAGCACCGCCGGGTACCCGATCTGCTCAACCGCGGTGAGGCCGGACTCCGCGGTCATCGCGACCCGCACGCCCGGGGTCGGCACGCCCGCCCGGATCAGGGCGATCGTTGTCGCGAGCTTGTCCGAGCAGGTCTCGATCGCGGAGAGCGGGTTGATGCAGCGGACGCCGTAGCCCTCGAGCAGGGCGACGCCGGTCTTGGTCGCGGTGAGGCTGACCGAGCGGTCGAGGACCGCGTCGTAGGCGAGCCACTCACCGGGCTCGGCGGGGTCGAAGACCACGCCCCGCAGGTCGATCGGGGTGACGCGGACCCCCATGGACTCGAAGGCGTCGAGGAGCAGGCGCTCCTCGGCCCGCAGGCGGGTGTAGGTCATGGCGATGTGCATGCAGTGGGCTCCGGCAGACAAAGGCGTGCGGGTGGATCGGGGTGTGGAGGGGTTGGGCGGGCGCGGAAGGGGTGGCGGCTCACTCGCCCCAGTCTTCCTCCACCTCGGGAGCAAGCTCGAGGGTGAGGGGATCGACCCCCGTGACCTCAAGCTCGGCTCGGCAGTCGGTGCAGCGGGTGACCTGGCCATTAAGGGGGGCGCGGGAGAACGCGACCGGCGCATCGCACTCGGGGCAGGCGGCCTGGACGGTGGCGGTGGTGGTGGCGGCGGTCTGGGACATCGGTGAAACTCCTGTGTTCGCGGGACGGTGGACGAGATACGCCACGAAAAAACACCCCCGGACGGTCCGGGGGTGCCTGTGGTTCTGTGCTCTGGCTCTGAGGGGGCTACCTCTCGTCGGCCAAGCCTACCACGACAGCCCGGACGCCCAGGGCGTCTTTGGCTTTCGCGGATTTGGCTTTGGTCGAGAAGTTCATGCGGCGTGAGTCTACCCAGTGTGGTGCGCCTGTCAAGTCGGCTCGCCGCGCCCGGTGCCTTGAGGAAAGTCGCGACAGTGGCGGGCCGGATCAGGGGGGGCAGGCAGGCCTGTGGACAAGTCGCTCACCAGAACCCCGTCCTAGCATCCTCTCCCGGAGGCGCATCTCCGGCCAATCCAGGAGGGTTCGGAGATGAAAAAGGTCCTCGTGCTCGGCGGCGGCAAGGTCGGGAAATCGGTCGCGGAGCTGCTCCTGGCCCTCGGGCGGGGCAACTACAGCATCACCCTCGCCGACCGCGAACAGGCCAACCTCGACGAGGCGCGGGCCAACATCGACCGGCTCAAGAGCCGCATCCCCCACGCCATCGAGTGCCGGATGGTCCGGATCGACGCCTCCGACCGGTCGGCCGTCCGCACGCTGCTCAAGGGCCAGGACTACCTGATCTGCATGCTGCCGTTCGACCTGGTCGCCGGGATCGCCGAGGACGCCAACGAGCTGGGCGTGCACTACTTCGATGTGACGGAGGATGTCGAGACCACCGACCGCGTGGCGGCGATCGCCAAGCGGGGCACGCCCAAGGTCGCGCTCGTGCCGCAGTGCGGCCTCGCGCCGGGGTACATCGCGATCGCCTCCTACGATGTCGCCCGCCACTTCTCCGAGATCCACGAACTCACGCTGCGGGTGGGCGCCCTGCCGCAGTTCCCCACCAACGCCCTGCATTACAATGTCACCTGGTCGACCGCGGGCGTCGTCAACGAGTACTGCGAGCCGTGCAATGTCATGCTGCACGGGCAGGTCACCAAGCTGCCCGCCCTCGCCGGGCTCGAATCGTTCGCCTTCGAGGGGATCGACTTCGAGGCGTTCTACACCTCCGGCGGCGTGGGCACGCTGATCGACACGCTCACCGCCGAGGGCAAGACCGTCCTCGAGTCGTGCATCGCCTACAAGACCATCCGCTACCCCGGGCACCGCAACCTGATGAAGTTCCTGCTCCAGGACCTGCGCCTGGGCGTCGAGCACGCCGAGCCGACCGCGGCCGGCCGGGTCTTCGACCGCAAGCTCGCCATGGACCTCATGGACCACGCCGTCGCCCGCACGCTGCAGGATGTGGTCATCGTCTTCATCAACTGCATCGGGATGAAGGACGGCTACCGGCAGCAGGTCAACTTCAAGCGGGCCGTGCGGGCGGTCGAGCTCTTCGGCCGCGTCTGGCCGGCGATCGAGCTCACCACCGCCGCGGGCGTCTGCGCCATGGTCGACCTCCACCGCCTCGGCAAGCTGCCGCAGACCGGCTTCGTGAGGCAGGAGGAGTGCTCTCTGGCGGCGTTCAACGACACGCTCTTCGGCCTGGCCTACGAGGACCCCGAGCGGATCGAGCGGGCGGTCCTGGCCAAGGGGTGATCGGGGGAGCAACCCCGCCGACCGACCCGCACGCGGGCCGCGAGCCGGGCCCTGTGGGCCCGGAGGCTCTCCTCCGGAGCATGCACTTGTGTGCAGGGGCACACGGCGCTCTGGAACCTCCGGCACGACGCGGGCCGGCTCGAGTTCGCTCGTTTCGCCTCCGCTGAACCTCCGGGCCCACAGGGCCCGGCTCGCTTGGGCTCGGCGGGGGCCCGCTACCCTTCCCGCATGGCCACCCCACTCACCCTCGTCGAGAAGATCGCCACCCGGTACGCCGTCGGCCTCAAGGCCGGTGAGCCCGCGCGCCAGGGCCAGATCATCCGCATCCGCCCCAAGCATGTGATGACGCACGACAACACCGGGGCGGTGATCCCGAAGTTTGCGTCCATCTTCTCGGGCACGGGCAAAGCCCCGACCGTCGGCGATCCCTCCCAGCCCGTGTTCGCGATCGACCACGACATCCAGAACCACTCGCCGGAGAACCTGGGCAAGTACGCCAAGATCGCCAGGTTCGCCGCCGAGCACGGGATCGACCACTACCCCGCCGGCAGCGGCATCTCGCACCAGATCATGGTCGAGCAGGGGTACGCCGTGCCGGGCACGCTGATCGTGGGCTCCGACTCCCACTCAAACATGTACGGCGGCGTCTCCGCACTGGGCACGCCGGTCGTCCGCACCGACGCGGCCTGCCTCTGGGCCACCGGCCAGACCTGGTGGCAGGTGCCCCCCGTCGCCCGCTGCACCCTCACCGGGCGTCTCATGCCGGGGGTGGTCGGCAAGGATGTCATCATCGCCCTGTGCGGGCTCTTCAACAAGGACGAGGTGCTCAACCACGCCGTGGAGTTCGTCGGGGAGGGTGTCGCGGGGCTGTCGATGGACCACCGCCTCACGATCGCCAACATGACCACCGAGTGGGGTGCGTTGGCGGGGGTCTTCCCCTTCGATGAGACGCTCAAGGGCTACCTGCTGGAGCGGGCCGACTACTTCGTCGCCCGGGCCGGGAGCCGCCCGGGCACACGCCACGAGGGCTCACAGGGCCAGTACACCCGGGGCGATGTCGAGCGCTGGTGGGCCGAGCGGCTCGAGGCCGACGCCGACGCCGAATACGCGATCGAGATCACGCTCGACCTGTCGACGATCACGCCGCATGTCTCCGGCCCGAATCATGTCAAGACCATGACCTCGGTCGCCGAGATGCAGCGGCGGGGCGTGGCGATCCAGAAGGCCTACCTGGTGAGCTGCACCAACGCCCGCCTGGCCGACATCGCCGAGGCCGCGGGCGTGGTGCGGGGCAAGCGGGTGGCCGATGGCGTGGAGTTCTACATCGCCGCCGCCAGCGCCGACATCCAGGCCCAGGCCGAGGCGGCGGGCCACTGGCAGGCCCTGCTCGACGCCGGCGCCAAGCCCCTCCCGCCCGGCTGTGGACCGTGCATCGGCATGGGAGTGGGGCTGGTGCAGGACGGCGAGGTGGCGATCAGCGCCACCAACCGCAACTTCAAGGGCCGCATGGGCTCGCGCGAGGCAGAGGTCTACCTGGGCTCGCCGGCGGTCGTCGCGGCCAGCGCGATCGCGGGGCGCATCGCCGCCCCCTTCCCGGTCGAGGCCGCCGGGCCTGTCGGCAGCGCCGCCGTCGCCCCCACCATCGGGGACGGTGCCGGCGAGCCCGCCGACATACTCGAGGGCTTCCCCGCCCGCCTGGTCGGGCGGGCCCTGTACCTGCCCGCGGACAACATGAACACCGACGGCATCTACGCCGGCAAGTGGACCTACAAGGACGACATGACCCCCGAGCAGATGGCCGCGGTGATCTTCGAGAACTACGACCCCGATTTCGATCGTGCCTTCCGCGACGGCGACATCGTCATCGGCGGGCGGAACTTCGGGTCGGGCTCAAGCCGCGAGCAGGCGGCGACGGCGCTCAAGCACCGCGGCATCCCCTGCGTGATCGCGGCGAGTTTCAGCGAGACCTACAAACGCAACGCCTTCAACAACGGCTTCCTGTGCCTCGACTGCCCGGCCCTGGTGGACCACCTCGCCGCGACGCTCGGCAAGAACTCCCCCACCATCCCCGGCCCCGGCATCACCATCGACTTTGCGACCTCGACGATCGCCTGCGACGACCGCGCCTTTGCGTTCGTGCCGCTCTCGACCGTGGCCCAGGAGCTCGTCATCGCCGGCGGTGCCGAGGCGATTGCACAAGCCTCGCTCAATGCATTGCACCGCTGAGGACGCAGAGTTACGCTGAGCCGAATCAGATTCACCACGGAGTACACGGAGTTGCACGGAGTGACGCACGGAGGCGATGAGCCTGATTGGGCCCCTCTGCCTCTCAACACTTGCCTCTCTGTCTTGACTCCGTGATCCTCCGCGTACTCCGTGGTGAAGTTCCTTCTGTGTACACTCAGCGAAACTCAGCGTCCTCAGCGGTAAATCGCCCTTCAGGAACCGACCCCATGCTCCGCATCCTCGCCACCGTCGGCCTGCTCATCTGCTCCAACATCTTCATGACCTACGCCTGGTACGGCCACCTGCGCAAGGCCGCGTGGACGCTCCCGGTCGCCATCCTCCTCTCCTGGTGCATCGCCCTGCCCGAGTACGCCCTTCAGGTGCCCGCCAACCGCATCGGCCACTTCTCCCAGGGCGGGCCGTTCTCGGCGCCCCAGCTCAAGATCATCCAGGAGGCGATCACCTTCAGCGTGTTCCTCGTCTTCACGCTGGTGATCCTGAAGGAGCGGCCGCGGGCCAACGACTACCTCGCGATGGTCCTCATCTTCGCCGGGGTGGCGGTGGCGATGGTGGGCAGGCCTTCGGCGGCCTGAGCCGGTCAGCCCGCGGCCGCGGGCAGGAAGCTGAGCCACGGGACGCCCCACCAGTCGTTGGCGTTCGCGATCCCGATCAGGATGTCCAGGATCCCCATGAGCGACCAGCCGGCGATGAGCCCGGCGCAGATCGGCTCCTTGGTGTCGACCCAGAACCGGTGGCCGAAGGTCTGCTGGCGGCGGCGGTAGCGGCGGTCGGTGACCCAGAAAAGCGTGGCGCCGGCCAGCATCCACATCATCGAGTCGGCCGGCAGGACGACGCCGAGGCCCAGGGCGACCGGCGAGATCGGGATCCTGTTCTTGCTCGCGATGCGGACGACCTCGCCCACGACCGCCAGCACGGACCCGATGATCATCGCGAGCTGCGCCGACCACGGGATGCTCAGCCCCTGGCCGGTGACCACGCCGGTGATGACATCGGAGATGCCCTTCCACTGCACGGCGGCGACGAACGAGAATTCGCCGCTGGTCAGCACCTCGCCGACATCGTCGCCCGGCTGGTAGGCGTTGAGGAAAAGCAGGTAGAACAGCGGCGTGCTCGCGAGCGCCCCCGCGAAGATGCCGATGCAGTGCCCGATCGCCTGCTGCCTGGGCTTGGCCCCGAGCATGTAGCCGGGCTTGATATCCATCAGCAGGTTGGCGGCGTTGCTGGCGACCTCGGTGGTCATGCAGGCGGTCATCAGGTTGGTCGGCGCGTGCCCCTTGTCCAGCACGCCGAAGGTAAGCTGCGTGATCTTGGATAGCGCGCCGGTGGGCGTGATGCTCGTCAGGGCCGTCGAGCTGACGGCGATCAGCGAGAGCACGATGATCATCGGGATCGAGAGCGCCCCCCAGTACCACGCCACCCCGAACCACGCGTGCGCCATCCACACGCCGACCGCCCCGACGATCGGGATGCCGATCAGCGAGACCTTCAGCGGCAGCTCGATCTCCATCATCCGGCGCGAGGTCTCGGTCATCTCGGGGCGACGCCCGAACATCCCCTTGAACGCCAGCAGGATGACCTTCGGCTTGGCGAAAAACGCCACCAGCGACGCCAGCACCACGATGCACACGCCCGGCCACAGCGGCCACTTGTTGAGGATGTCGCCCCGGGTATACACCGCCGCCCCGGCCTCGGTGAGATGATGGGGCGTGATGTCGCCCGACGCGATCATCATCGGCACCAGGATGAACCAGGTGACCACGCCGCCCACCGCCATGTTCACCATCGCCCGGATGCCGATCAGCCCGCCGGCGCCCAGCATCGCCAGGTCCGCGGCCGGGGCCAGGCCGATCTGTTCGATCTTGACGCCGGCCAGCCGGAAGTGCTCGACCTTGTCGATCGACACCCGCCGGAACTTGGAGATCACCCAGTAGGCCCAGGTGTCCAGGCCCTCGGGGATCCAGCGGGCCGCCCGCATGTGCAGCAGGTTGACCTGGAGAGCGGTCTGCGAGGCCTCGGCGCTGATGAACCGCAGGAACGCCGTGAGCAACCCGACCACCACCAGCACGCGGGCCTTGAAGAGCCCCACCGCCGCCGAGGAGGTGTAGAGGGTGTCGAGCACCACGCCGCAGGCCGCGCCCTCCGGGAAGGGCGCCTGCTCGTCGTTGATGAAGCGGCGCTTCATCGGGAAGGCCACCAGCACGCCCAGGATCGAGAGCACTACATTGAACCAGAGCATCTGGTGCCAGGGCATGATCTGGTTGGTGACCATCATGTACGCGGCCAGGCCCGAGATCAGCGGGCTGGTCATGTAGCCGGCCGCGGTGGCGATCGACTGCATGCAGTTGTTCTCGAGCAGCGTGAAGTCCCTGCCCAGGCCGATCCTGGACAGCACCCGGAACATGGCGAAGGCAAGGATGACGCTGGTGAGCCCGACGCCGAGCGTCCACCCGGTCTTGGCCCCGATGTACAGGTTGGTGGCGCTCAGGATGCCCCCGAGCAGGAACCCGGTGATCGCCGACCGGATGGTCAGCTGGGGCATGTTGCCCTTCCACACCCTCTCCAGCCACCACTGGTCTTTCTGCTCAAGGGTCCAGTCGCGGATCTGCTCTTCGCTGAGGTGTTCGATGGCCATAGAACGGGGAGTCTAGCGACACGCGGGGATGGGGGTGCGGGCCGAGCCGCGGGCCGGGCAGTCCGGGAGCTCGCCCCGCCCCACCACCCGCCCCACCACCCGCCCGATCCGGGAGCACGGGGATATCCTCTCGCTCCGATTCGGAGACCCCCGGGATCCCCCGGCAAGCGGATGCCCCCCCACTGGGGGAGCCAAGGAGTTCGCCAGCGATGGCCAAGTACAAGATCGCCTGGATGCCCGGTGACGGCGTCGGCAACGATGTGATGGACGCGACGCGGATCGTGCTCGACAAGCTCGGCCTCGACGCCGAGTACATCCCCGCCGACATCGGGTGGGAGTTCTGGTGCCGTGAGGGCGACGCCCTCCCCCAGCGATCAATCCAGACCCTCAAGTCCACCCAGTGCGCCCTCTTCGGCGCCATCACGAGCAAGCCCCAGGACGAGGCCAGGGCCGAGCTCGCCCCCCACCTCCGGGACAAGAACCTCCAGTACTTCTCTCCCATCGTCCGCCTCCGCCAGCTCTTCAACCTCCACACCAACATGCGCCCCTGCAAGAGCTACCCGGGCAACCCCCTCAACTACCGCGGCACCGCCTCCACCAACCCCGCCGGCAGCGACATCCCCATCGACCAGGTCGTGTTCCGCGAAAACACAGAGGGCATGTACGGCGGCGTCGAGTTCTTCCCCCTCCCCGAGCCCGTCTACGAGGCCCTCTGCGTCAACCCCAAGATGAAGAAGTGGAAGGACATCGGCCTCGAGAGCGTCGCCCTCTCCACCCGCATCATGAGCGCCCAGGGCTGCACCAGCATCTGCCGCCAGGCCTTCGAGTTCGCCGCGAGCCACGGACGCGGGCGCGTCACCCTCATCGAGAAGCCCAATGTCCTCCGCGAGACGGGCGGCCTGATGACCCGCTGCTTCCGCAAGGTCGCCGCGGACTACCCCGGCATCAGGGCCGACGAGGCCAACATCGACGCCATCTGCATGTGGATGTTCAAGAACCCGCAGGATTACGATGTCCTCGTCGCCGAGAACATGTTCGGGGACATCGTCTCCGACCTCTGCGCCGGCCTCGTCGGCGGCCTCGGCTTCGCCCCCAGCGCCAACATCGGCGACAGCTATGCCGTCTTCGAGCCCACGCACGGCTCGGCCCCCAAGTACGCCGGCAGGGATGTCGTCAACCCCATCGCGATGCTCCTCACCGCCCGCCTCATGCTCGACTGGCTCGGCGAGACCGCCAAGGCCGCCCGCCTCGAGAAAGCCATCGCCGGCGTCATCGCCGAGGGCAAGGTCCAGACCTATGACATGAAGGGCGTCCCCGCCGGCAGCCCCGGCGCCGCCACCACCACCCAGATGGCCCAGGCCATCGCCGCGAAGCTCTGAAGGCAATTCACCACAGAGGACACAGAGGAACACTGAGAAGGGCAGAAGAAGAATCAAGCCACAGATGAACACAGATAATGACAGATAGATCCAAGCGGATCCCTATTTCCTGCCTTTATCTATGTTTATCTGTGTTCATTGGTGGCGAAGAACGCCTTGCTCCTCTGTGCCCCTCTGTGTCCTCTGTGGTGAACCTTCCGCCTCAGTCGTGAAAGGGAGAGACCCCATGCCCGCATACAAAACCTCCGACTTCCTCTCCGCCAAGCTCGCCAAATGGGCCTGCGCCCTCCGCTACGAAGACCTCAGCCCCGAAGCCATCCACGCCGCCAAGCTCTTCTGGTACGACTCCGTCGGCTGCGCCCTTGGCGGCAGCCAGCAGGAGGACGCCAAGATCCTCCTCGCCCACTACACGGAAATGGCCGGCGTAACCCTGCCTCTACGAGCCCCGAGCGCAAGCTCGGGGACTTCCCCCCTAAAGACTCAA
>CAYJPX010000058.1:0-1499 GCA_964372195.1 uncultured Phycisphaeraceae bacterium | reverse complement strand
CGCACCGCCCCCGCCAAACCCCGCCCCCCCCCCCCCCCCCCCCACGGGGGGGGACTTCCCCCCTCAAGACTCAAGACTCAAGACTCAAGACCTCCACCTGCTTCGTCTCCGGCTTCCGCACCAACCCCGTCGACGCCGGCTTCCTCAACGCCCACATGATCCGGGCCATGGACTACAACGACATCTACTGGAAGGCCGACCCCGCCCATCCCTCCGACATCATCGCCGCCCCCCTCGCCCTCTGCGAATACAAGGCCCTCACCGGCCGCGACCTCATCCTCGCCACCGTCATCGCCTACGAGATGGAGCAGCGCCTCGTCGAGTTCGGCCTCCCCGGCATCCGCGAGTACGGCTGGCACCACGCCACGCTCACCGCCTTCGCCGCCCCCATCGCCTGCGGCCGCGTGCTCGGCCTCACGCCCGACCAGATGGTCCAGGCCATCGGCATCTCCGCCGCCCGCACCTTCAGCCCCGGCGCCGTCACCGCCGGCAAGCTCACCAACATGAAAAACACCGTCGACCCCTGGGCCGCCCGCATGGGCGCCGAGTCCGCCCTCCTCGCCGCCCGCGGCTACTCCGGCCCCGAACACATGTTCGACGGCAAAGAGGGCCTCTACCACATCTTCAGCCATGTCCACTACAAGGGCGAGCCCGCCCGCTTCGACACCGACATCATGCTCGACAAGCTCCCAACCTCGGCGAAACACCACTACCGCATCCTCGACTGCGGCATGAAGTCGTTCCCCATCGAGGCCCTCTCCCACGCCCCCCTCACCGCCATGATGAAGTGCGTCAAAGAGAACGCCATCGCCCCCGCCGAGGTCGCCGAGATCAAGGTCGAGGTCATCGCCCGCGCCGCCGACATCCTCGGCGACCCCCACAAGTACCGCCCCGACTCAAAGGAAACCGCCGACCACTCCCTCCCCTACTGCCTCGCCGTCGGCCTCATCGACGGCATGGTCACCCCCCTCCAATTCAAAGAAGAACGCGTCCTCGACAAATCCCTCATCCCCGTCATGGACAAGGTCAAGGTCGTCGCCAACGACGAATTCGAAGCCCTCTTCCCCAAATTCCAACCCAGCCAGGTCACCATCACGACGACCAGCGGCAAGCGCTACACCAAACGCGTCGATGTCCCCAAGGGCGACCCCCGCGACCCCATGACCCCCGAAGAAATCGGCATCAAGTTCACCGCCCTCGGCAAAGCAGTCATCGGCGAAGCCAAGTGCAAACAAGCCGGCGACTGGATCATGGCCCTCGACAAACACGACTCCGTCGCAGGCCTCTTCGCCCTCACGACCGCCTGACTCAGGGTGGCAGAACTGTCCCACCTGGTGGCACGGCTGTCCCAGCCGTGCGGACCTGATTGAGTCAAATCAAGGTGGCACGGCAATCCCAGCCATGCGCACCTGATCGAGTCAAATCCAACCCATCCGCCGACGCCTGACCTGTGGCCCTGCGAAGGTGAGGGTTTCCGCCGCCTGCCCGCCCACCACATG
>CAYJPX010000057.1:8368-21053 GCA_964372195.1 uncultured Phycisphaeraceae bacterium | reverse complement strand
GTGCCCGAGGGTGTGGCCGGCGCGCTCGGGGCTCGCCTGGTCACGGGCCTGGCGAGGCCGACCGTACTGGTTGAATCGGGCGCGGGGCTCGAGCGATGGGTGCTCGGCGGCGAGGGGGAGGAGCGGTGGCAGGCCGAGGGGCTGGGCGGGTCGGCGCCGAGCGACTGGGGGCAGGTGCTCGGGGTCTTCGCGGCCGGGGGCGATGTGTGCGTGGCGGAGCGATCGGAGGGCGAGCTGCTCGTGCGATCGGCGGGGCCGGGGCTGGTGGGGCAGCTCGCGAGGGTGGAGATTGCCGGCGAACCGGTGGGCGTCACGCCGGTCTCGGGCGGGCGGCGGCTGGCGGCGATGACGGTGGTGCGCGACCCGGGGGCATCGGGCGCGGCGGAGCCCGCGGCGCGGTGGGAGATGGTGGAGATGTCGCTCGTGAGCGGGCGGGAGCTGTACCGTGGACCGCTGCGGCACCCGACCCTGGAGATCGCCAACGAGGTGCGCTGGCTGAGCCTGATGATGATGGGGATGACGGTGTGCGTGCTGTTCTACTTGCTCAGGCCGTCGGGGGAGGTGGGAGAGGTGCGGCTGCCCGCGGGTGTGGCGCTCGCGCCGCCCGGGCGCCGGGTCGTGGCGGGGATGATCGACGCGGCCCTGCTGGCGGGGCTGGTGCAGGTGGCGCTGGGCGTGCCGATCGCCGACATGGTGCTGCTGCTGCCGATGCTGGAGACCCCCGGGGCTTGCTGGCGTTGACGGCGTGGGCGGTGGGGGGTGCGGCCTACGGCACGCTGGCGGAGTGGTTGTTCGGTCGCACGCTGGGCAAGCTGCTGGTGGGCATTCGGGTGGTCTCGGTGGACGCGAAGCGGGACCGGGTGGGGCTCATGCGGTCGGGGGCGAGGAATGTGTTCCGCTGGGTGCTGATGCCGTGGGCGCTCTTCGGGCTCGGGTCGCCGGGGCTCCGGCACCGTGGGGATGTGCTGGCGGGGGCAGCGGTGGTGGTGGCGGCGGAGGCGGGGGATGGTGGGGATGAGGGGGTGGATGGGTGAGTGGGTGAGTGGGTGACGGGCCCTGTCGATACGGAGGTCAACCGGCCGTCAAGCGCAGCCTGCTGACCAGTCGTTCAGGTATGCCAGGAAATCCAGCGTGTTGACTGTGCCGTTCTTGTCCCAGTCGGCGAGCAGGTGTCCTTGCGACCACGCTCCGAGGAAGAGGAGGAAGTCGAGCGTATCGACGACACCATCACCCGTGAGATCTGCCAAGCACGGCTGGAACACATAGACGGAACCGGAATCCGTGCCAGCGTCATCGTCCCAGTACGAGCCGACCACGGCCATGTCGTCGCCGACCGCGACCGAGTGCCCGAACCAGTCGCCCGCTGCGCCATCTGGCGCGCTGACTTTGGCGATTTGCGTCCAGGAGTTGCTCGCGCGTCGAAAGACATAGGCAGAGCCAGAGTCCGAACCTTGGACATCGTCCCAGTTGGCGCCGACCCCGATCGTGTCTCCGCTTATAGCAACCGACCAACCGAAGTGATCCCCCGCCGTGCCATCGGGCGCGGTGAGCTTGGTGACCTCGGTCCAGACTCCACCGATCCGGTCGAACACATACGCTGAGCCGGAGTCCGTGCCGTTGTCGTCGTCGTATTCTGCTCCGACGATGGCGGTGGTGCCATCGATTGTGGCGGAGATACCGAACTGGTCAATCGGCGAGCCATCCGAGGGCGTGAGCTTCTGAACCTGCGACCACTCACCATCAACCCTCTCAAAGACATAGGCGGAGCCGGAGTTGAGCCCGTTGTCGTCGTCGAAGAACGCGCCGATGAAGGCGGAGTCTCCGCTGACGGAGACCGCCTTGCCGAACCGGTCTTCGGGTGCACCATCGGGCGCGGTGAGTTTGGCGACCTGTGTCCATACACCCGCGGTTCTCTCGAAGATGTACACCGCGCCAGACTCGTTGCCGTGATCATCCCGCCCCGGTGCCCCGACGAAGACGGTGTCGGCATCGATGCAGACGGAATGACCGAAGTTGTCACCAGCACTGCCATCGGCGGCGTGGAGTTCACCTGTTTGCGTCCATGTGCCGCTAATGCGCTCAAAGACATAGACAGCGCCGTGGCCCAGGTGACCACTCGCGCCGATGGCGGCGGTATCCTCGCTGACTGACACAAACTGGCCGAAGTAGTTGTCCGCAGCGCCATCGGAGGGTGTGAGCTTTGCTACCGGGGTCCATACCTCGCCGTCGAGTTCGAAGACATACGCCGAGCCGGCGTACTGGCCATTCTGGTCATCCAGATCGGCCCCAACGAGCAGCGTGCCGCCGTTGAGGGAGACCGAAACACCAAAGCGATCTCCCGCCGAGCCGTCGGAGGCGGTCAGTTTGGCGTTCTGCTGCCACTGGCCCCAGGCGGGCGCGGCGAGCGGTGCCAGGCCGGCGGAAACCAGGGCCAAGACGGTGCGAGTACGACTTGCCATCGGGTGTCCTCCACAAGGTGTCCCCACGAGATCACTCGCAGCGTACCGCAGGCCGTACCGGAGGACAAGATCCATTTCGGTAAATAGTCGGTTGCTGGCTGACATCCCCAGCCCCCTGCCCCGCTGACGCGGGCAAGAGGTGATATCCGCACGGCACGGCGGTGCGAATCTGCCGATTCACCTAGCCGTGAGAATCCCTGGTGTCGAGTCTTGCGCGTTGGGTGAAGTTTGCGCGGGGGGCGGTCCGATAGGGGAGTTGTCGGTTGTCGCGGCGGCCGGAGGATCCGGCGGGCCCGCGCGGCCATTTCTGGAGGCGGTCGCTTGGAGAGCGGAACCGATCCGGTGCAGGCGGGCTCGTGGGCCCGGGTCGCTGCGGCGATGAAGTCGGCGTGGCCGGTCTTCGTGCTCGCAGGGGGGGCCTTTGCGCTGATCGCGGGGATCGCGGTGGGGGTGGTGACGCGGCCCAAGCCCGACCTGGGCGCCCCGCTGCGGCAGGCCGAGCGGCTGATCGGGGATGGGGATTTCCAGGCGGCGCTGGATGTCCTCAATACCGAGGTGCTGCCGGTGGTCGGCGAGGCCTGGGTGCCCGAGGCCGACCGGGGGCGGTACCACCGGGCGGTCGCCCGGAGCGTGTACCTGGGGCAGAGCGAGCTGGGCATCCGCGAGCCGGCCAACGACGAGGCCGTGCGGCGGGAGTACCTGGCGGCCGAGGATGCGGGGATCGAGCTGACGGCCGACGATGTGGCGAGGCTGTGCGATGTGTATGTCGAGCTGGGGCAGGAGGACCGGGCGCTCTCCCGGGTGATGAAGCTGCCCGGGGAGGCTTCGGAGCAGCGTCGCACTGTGCTGCGGCGGATGGTCGAGCACGAGCTGGCGAAGCCCCGGCCGGAGTACGACCGGGCGATCGAGGTGCTCTCGTCCATCTCGAGCGATGCGGACCTGTCGCTGGCCGACCGGGCGTGGTCGCTGGCCCGGGAGACGGAGATCAGGCTCGGGCAGGGGTACGCGGCCGAGGCGGTGGCGAGGCTCCTGCAGGGGATCATGCGTCTGGAGGGCGCCCCGGCGGGGGCGGTCGCGGAGCTGTACGCGTTGCTGGGGCGCGGGTACTACGAGATGGGGGAGTACGACTCGGCGCGCAAGCAGCTCGAGCGGGCGGGGTCGATGCTGGGCAAGACCGAGCCGCTGGCGGCGAGGGTCGAGGTGTACCTGGCGATGTGCGACCAGTCGATGGGGCTGACGACCGAGGCCCGCGATCGGTACTCGCAGGTGGCGGGCTGGGCGCGGGACATGGACTGGCAGTTGCCGGCGATGTTCGGGCTGGCCGAGACCGAGGGGCTGCTCGGGCGGACGGATGAATCGATCGACGCGTACGCCGGGGTCGTGCGGGCGCTGCTCGACGGGCGGGCGCACCCGCTGGTGCTGCCGGGGCGGGTGGCCGAGAGCCTGCTGCACCAGGCCGAGGACCGGCTGACCGCCGAGGAGCCCCGGTCGGCGCTGCGGTTCGTGCTGCGGGTGGAGGAGTTGTTCTCGCTCAATGAGGTGCCGCCGGAGGTGCTGCACACGCTGGCGTTTGCGCACGAGATGCTTGCGAACCGGACGATCAGCGAAGGGGCGAACCCCGGCCTGGACCTCGCCGGACAGATCGCGCAGCTCGACCCGGCGACGCGGGAGACGGTCCAGCGGCACTACCTGGCGGCGGGGACCTATTACGGGCGGCACGCGGCGGCGGTGATGCTGGGCGACAACGAGGGGTATGTGCGCAGCCTGTGGTCGGCGGCGTTGGCGTTCGACCAGGGGGGCGACTACGAGCGGGCGTTGGCGATGCTCCGGGAGTATCTCGAGGGCGTGCCGGACGACCCGGGCGTGCCCGGGCGCCAGGGCAGCCGGGCGCAGGCGCGGTTCCGGATGGGCCGGGCGTACCAGGCGCGCGGCGAGGTCGCGCTGGCCGCGGATGTGTACGAGTCGTTGATCGCCGATGGGGAGCTGGGCAAGGGGGTCGGCCAGTACGCGCAGGACAGCTATGTGCCGCTGGCCCAGGTCTACCTGGCGGACGACAACGAGGCGAACGACGCCGAGGCCCGGCGGCTGCTCGACGAGGCGGTGTCGGGGCGGCTGGGCGATGAGGGGAGCCTCTACTTCCACGATGCGCTGATCGAGCTGGGCGCGCTGCACCACCGGCGGGGGGAGTACCTCGACGCGATCGCGAGGTTGGGCGAGGCGATCGAGCGGTACCCCGAGGACCCGCAGAAGCCGGTGATCCAGTACCGGCTGGCCGATTCGCTCCGCCAGGAGGCCGCGGGGATCGAGCTATCGCTCTCGCGGGACGCGATGCCCGATGCGCAGCGGGCCGAGCTCGAGGAGACGCGTGAGGCGCACCTGCGCGAGGCGCTGGCGATCTTCGAGTGGGTGCGGCAGGCGCTCGACGCCGAGGATCCGAAGTACCTCGGCGAGAGCCGCCGGGTGGCGCTGCGCAACTCGTACTTCTTCCTGGGCGACTGCGCGTTCGACCTGGGCGACTTCGAGTCGGCGGTGCAGCACTACGAGACCGCCCGCGAGCGGTACAGCCAGGACCCCGCGTCCCTGGTGGCGATGGTGCAGATCGTCAACGCCTATGTGGCGCTGGGCGAGCCCGACCGGGCGCGGGCGGCCAACGAGCGGGCCAAGCGGTTCTACAGCCAGCTTCCCGAGGACGCGTGGAACGATCCGTACCTGCCCATGAGCAGGACCGATTGGGAGCGGTGGCTCGATTCCACCGCCGAGCTGTACGGGTTCGGGGGCGAGTAGCACGCCGGGCGCGGAGCGCCCCAGGGAGCGGTCAGGATGACCACGCCGAGACAGACTCTCGAAGCCAAAGCCGGGCCGATCGACTACGGACGCCTGCGCGAGCTGCTCGAGCAGCAGGAGTCGCTCTTCCTGCGGCTCGATGCGCTGAGCAAGCAGCAGAGCGGGCTGGTGCGCGACGAGCGGACCGACGACCTGCTGCGCGTCCTGGGCGAGCGGCAGACGGTGGTCGGGACACTCGAAGCGGTCGCCCGCGGGCTCGAGCCCTTCCGGGACCGGTGGGAGGCGGTGCTCGCCGGCGCGAGGCCCGACCAGCGCGACCGGCTCGCACGCCAGGTCGAGCAGTTGGCCGAGCTGGCGTCGGCGATCGCGGCCCGGGACGACGCGGACCGGCGGCTGATCGAGGAGCGCCGCGACCGGCTGGCGGGGGACCTGGCCGGCATGGGACGGGTGCGCGGCGCGGTCGCGGCCTATGGCGCAGGGCGCGGGCGTCCCGCGGCCCGCTTCCAGGACAGGGAGGGCTAGCCGGTGACGCGGGCGACCGAAGCCATCGAGACCCCCGGCACCGCCTCGCTGCTCGGCGCGGTGGGCGAGCGGTTGACCGCGACCGACCTGGCCGAGCTGCTCGGGGCGTTCAACGAGGTGACCGCCAAGCTCCAGGTCTCGCACGACCAACTGACCGCCGAGGTCGCGAGGCTGCGGGGCCAGCTGCGCGAGGCCGACGATCAGCTCCAGCGCTCGCGGCGCCTGGCAGCCCTGGGCGAGATGGCCGCGGGCATCGCGCACGAGATCCGCAACCCCCTGGGGTCGATCGGGCTCTACTCGCGCATGCTGGCCGAGGACCTGGGCGACCGCCCCGACGAGCGGGCGGTGGCGACGAAGATCGGGCGTGCGGTGCGCGGGCTCGACGCGATCGTGACCGATGTGCTGGCCTTCGCCGGCGAGTCGCGGATGCGGGTCATGCCGGTGGGGGCGGCCGAGCTGCTCGAGTCGGCGGTCGAGCAGGCCGGCGTCGAGGCGTCGGCGGCGTCGGTGGAGGTCGTTATCGAGCTGCCCGAGGGCGATATCGAGTTCGAGTGCGACCACGGCAAGCTGCGCCAGGCGCTGGTCAATGTCATCCGCAACGGCGTCGAGGCGATCGAGGAGGCCCGGCGGGGCGGGCACGCGGGGGCCGCCAGGCTGACGCTGGCCGCGTCGCCGGCGAGCCTGCCCGGCGCCGAGGCGGTCGCGCTGAGCGTGCGCGACACGGGCACGGGGATCCACGGCGAGGCGACCGAGCGGATGTTCAACCCGTTCTACACGACCCGCGAGGTCGGGACCGGGCTGGGGCTGGCGATCGTCCACCGGATCGTCGACGCCCACGCCGGGCGGGTGAGTGTGAGCAACAACGGGCCGGGCGTCGGCGACGGCGCGACGGTCGAGATCGTCATCCCCAGACGCCACGGGGCGGGCGTCCGAGCAGGGCACGAAGCAGGAAAGGGTCAGGCATGAGCACCGTACTGGTCGTTGACGATAAGGAAATGATGCGAGACAGCGTCGCCTCGTCGCTCAAGCGCGCGGGGTTCGAGGTGCAGACCGCCGATCGGGCGGCCAGGGCGCTCGAGCAGATCGCCCACAAGCGGCCCGATGTGGTCATCACCGACCTCAAGATGCCCGGCATGACCGGGGTCGAGCTGCTCGAACAGATCCGCACCATCGACGACGAGCTGCCGGTGGTTCTGATGACCGCGTTCGGCACGATCGAGACGGCGGTCGAGGCCATGCGCCTGGGGGCGTTCGACTATATCACCAAGCCCTTCGAGGGCGACGAGCTGGTCATCACCGTCAAACGCGCCGTGGCCCACGCCGGGATCGTCAGGGAGAACGCGCTGCTCCGCATGACGGCGGTGAGCGACGCGGGCGGCGGCTCGATGGGCCAGGACGGCCCGGCGCATCGCCACGAGCTGATCGGCGCCTCGCCGGCGATGTCTCGGGTGCGCCAGCAGGTCCGGGCGGTCGCCGGGTCGCAGGGCACGGTCCTGATCTCCGGCGAGAGCGGGTCGGGCAAGGAGGTCGTCGCGCGGGCGATCCACGAGTCCAGCACGCGGGCGGGCAGGCCGTTCCTCGCGGTGAATTGCGCGGCGCTGAGCGAGTCGCTGCTCGAGAGCGAGCTGTTCGGGCACGAGCGGGGGGCGTTCACGGGGGCCGACAAGACCCGCAAGGGCAGGTTCGAGCTGGCCGACGGCGGGACGCTGCTGCTCGACGAGGTGTCGGAGGTCTCGCCGCAGGTGCAGGCCAAGCTGCTGCGTGTGCTGCAGGAGCGGGCGTTCGAGCGGGTGGGTTCGAGCGTGACGATCGGGATCGATGTGCGGGTGCTGGCGACGAGCAACCGCGACCTGCCGCAGGCGGTGGCGGACGGGCAGTTCCGCCAGGACCTGTTCTTCCGGCTCAATGTGCTGCCGATCCAGGTGCCCCCGCTGCGGGAGCGGCTGGAGGATGTGGCGGTGCTGGTGGAGCACTTCATCGGGGTGCTGTGCGATCGGGAGCGTTGCGGGCAGATCGAGATCGAGCCCGGGGCCATGGCGATGCTCGGCTCGTACGCGTGGCCGGGGAATGTGCGAGAGCTGCAGAATGTGTGCGAGCGGGCGGTGGTGCTGATGGCCGCCCGGGCGCGGGTGGGCGAGCCCGGCGCGCGGGTGCTGACGCGGGCGATGGTCGAGCCCTGGCTCCTGCCCAGCGTCCGGGCGTCGGGGGCGCACGCCTCGGCGCCGGCGACCAGCAACGGGCACGCGGGCGTCAGCCACGGCGGGGACCGGTTTGTCGAGCCCAAGCCCTTCCCGGCGGTCCTGCCCGACGGCGGGATCCGCAAGCTCGAAGATATCGAACGGGACGCGATCGTCGACACGCTGCACCGGTTCAACGGCCACCGGCAGAAGACGGCCAGCGCCCTGGGCATCGGGGTGCGGACCCTGGGGCTCAAGCTGCGGAAGTGGAAAGAGATGAAGCTGGTGGAGCCCTCGCTCTAGAGGGCGGGCGGGGGGCCAGGCCGGTGGCGCGGGGTTTGCGAGTGGGGCAGGGCAGGCGAGGTACGCGGTGACGCTGATCGATCAACTCAACAACGCCGGCTCGATGCCCGCCCTCGAGCTGACCATGCGCTTCGCGGCCCAGCGGCAGCGGCTGATCGCCCACAACATCGCCAACCTCGACACCCCGAACTTCCTCCAGAAGGATGTCTCGGTGCCCGAGTTCCAGGAGACCCTCGACAGGGCCGTCCGGGAGCGCCGGGTCGGCACCGGGGGCATGCACGGCGAGCTGGCGTGGCGGGAGAGCGGCGAGCTCCAGCGGGGGCGCCGGGGCGAACTGATGCTCTCGCCCGGTACAGACAGCGGGGGCGTGCTCTTCCACGACCGCAATAACCGGGATGTCGAGCGGCTGATGCAGGCGCTCTCGGAGACCACCAGCGCCTTCCGCATGGCGTCGGACCTGTACCGCTCGCAGCGGAACCTGATCGATATGGCGATCGCCCAGCGGGTCTAGGTGACCTCGGGCGGAAAGGACGGGGCCCATGTGGGGCGCACTTGACATCCCGACCAGCGGCATGGTGGCCCAGCGGATCCGGCTGGAGGCCATCGCTTCGAACATCGCCAACAGGAACGCCATCCTCGACAGCCAGGGCAACTACAACCCCTACCGGCGTCGGTCGGTGGAGTTTGCCGCGGGCGACCCGAGCGCGCAAACCCAGGCCGGACAAGCACTTGGGGTGCATGTGGCGGCGATCACGATCGACCAGGACGCCCTCCGGCCCGAGTACGACCCTTCGAGCCCCTACGCCGACGCCTCGGGGTTTGTCATGGTGCCGGATATCGATCCGATCGTCCAGCAGGTCAACGCCATGGAGGCCAGCCGGGCGTACGAGGCGAATGTGGCGGCGGCCGAGGCGATCAAGTCGACCATGGCACAGGCCTTGCGGCTGCTCGCGTGAGCAGGGATAGTGGTGCGAGAGAGGACCGTTTGAGGAGGATTGCCCGATGGCGGACCCGGTGGGACTGATCGGCTCTGGCGGCGTGAGCCCGGCGCACGGGCCCGGCGCGGGCCAGCAGGCGCGGAGGGCGGACCCCAACGGGCCGACCTTCCGGGATGTCTTCATGGACACCCTGCGCGAGGCCGACAAGCTCCAGCAGGACGCGACGGCGGCGGTCGAGGACCTCGCCACCGGGCGCCGGGACGACCCCGAGGGGGTGATCCTGGCGGCGCAGAAGGCCGAGACCGCGTTCAAGATGATCCAGTCGCTGCGGAACAAGGTCATGCAGGCGTACGACGAGATCAAGCAGATGCGGGTGTAGCGCGGGACCGCGCCGATGCGCAGGACTTGCCGGGCCGGGGCGCAAAGACCGCGATCTGTGCGCACATTCAAGCGTGAGAGCCTCCGATGCCGACCTGAGGGCGAGCGGTGCGGCGCCCGGTCGGGCGTGTGCGCTGCGCCGGCGTGGAGTGCGTCGGGATGCGCGGCACGGAGGCCGAACCGATGGAGCCGATCAGGCGGGTGATCGTGGGGGCCCGGGAGTACCTGGGCAAGATGAACGGCAGCCAGAAGCTGCTCATGGGGTCGATCGCCGTCATCGCGGCCATGTCGCTCTTCCTGGTCGCCCAGTACTCCGGCCGCACCGAGATGGTGGACCTCTTCCCGACGGGCGACGCGGCGACGCAGCAGTCCACGCTGACGGCGCTCCAGGACGCGGGGATCCCGGCGGAGGTCAAGGCGGGCAAGGTGGTGGTGCCGGCGTCGTACCGGTCGCTGGCGGTCTCGCAACTGGCCGAGGCCGGGGCGCTTCCCAACGACACGACGCTGCTCTTCGCGAACCTGATGAGCAGCCAGAGCTTCTACTACTCCAAGCAGCAGAACGACCAGAACTTCGTGATCGCGCTGCAGAACGAGCTGTCGAAGGTGCTGCGGGGGTTCCGGGATATCGGGGACGCCACGGTGTTTATCGACGCCCCGCCGCCGAACGGGATCGGGAGATCGGTCCGCGAGCCGACGGCGTCGGCGACGGTGTTCACGCGGTCGGGGCGGGCGCTCGAGCAGGGCGAGGTGGACGCCATCGCCGAGCTGATCGCGGGGTCCAAGGCGGGGCTGAAGGTCGAGAACATCCGGGTGATCGACGGGTCGGTGGGGCGGCAGCGGCGCCCGACTAGCCCGGACCAGATGGTGGGGGGGAGCTACCTGGAGCAGACTGCGGCGACCGAGGCGGCGCTGCAGCGGAAGCTCAGCGACCTGCTCGGGCACATCCGGGGCGTGGCGATCGCCGTCACGGCGCAGGTGGACGCCACGCGCAAGAGCACGCAGTCGACCAAGTACCTGCCCAACAAGGAGGGCTCGGTCCAGATCGCCAGCCAGATGCGGGGCAACACGACCTCGCAGGGGCAGGCCGCCAAGGGCGGGCAGCCGGGGGTGCAGCCGAACGCGCAGGGGAACATCCTGTCCGGCGGCAGTGGAAGCGGCGGCGGGGCGACGCTTGAGGAGAGCGAGGACGAGACGCAGTTCGAGGTGGGGCTGGGCACGGAGACCACGACCGAGCAGGACCCCCGCGGGATGCCGACGCTGCTGACCGCGTCGGTCAATGTGCCCCGGAGCTATATCGTCGAGCTGCTCAAGGCCGCGGCGCCCGAGGGGGGAGAGGCTCAGCCGACCGAGGAGGAGATCACCGCACGGTTCCTGCAGGAGCAGAAGACAATCTCTGACCTGGTGATGCCGCACCTGATCCCCAACGGCAAGACCGAGGCGGACCCGGGCGCCGTGGTGGTGAGCCTGATCCCGGTCGACCTGCCCATGCCGATGATGGGCGGAGCGCAGGCGGGGCTGCTGGGCAGCCTGGCGGGCGGGGGCGGGACGGGGCTCGGTGGCGGGCTGGTCGAGAAGGGGCTGCTGGCGCTGCTGGCGGTGGGGGCGATGGGGATGATGCTGATGATGGTGCGAAAGGCGACCCGGCCGACCGAGCTGCCCAGCGCCGAGGAGCTGAGCGGCGTGCCGCCGACCTTGCCGACGGTCAACGACATGGTGGGCGAGGCCGATGAGTCCGAGGCGGCGATGACGGGCATCGAGATCGGCGATGACGATGTGCGTGCGCGGAAGCTGGTCGAGCAGGTGGTCGAGTTGGTCGGGGCCAACCCGGACACCGCGGCGAACCTGCTCGGGCGTTGGGTGAGCGAAGAGCACTAGCCGGGGAGGACCGATGGCCCGCAAGCCGCACGAGAGACTGCCGGACACCGCCGATGGGCTCGACGGGATCACCAAGGCGGCGATCCTTCTGGTGACCCTGGGGACGGACCGGGCGTCGACGCTGCTCTCGAAGCTGCCCGACGAGACGGTGGAGATCGTGATGCGGGAGGTCGCGTCGCTGGGGCGGGTGCCGACAGCGCTGACCACGGCGGTGGTGGAAGAGTTCTACAGCATCAGCATCGCCAACCAGTACGCCAGCGAGGGCAACCTGGACTTCGCGCGGGATGTGCTCAAGCAGTCGATGGACCCCAAGCAGGCCGACCGGGTGCTCAGCCAGATCCAGACGCAGGTGCAGAAGACGCCCTTCTCGTTCCTGCAGCGGGCGGAGACCGAGAACCTGCTGACCTTTATCCAGGACGAGCACCCGCAGACGATCGCGCTGATCACCTGCCATCTGCCGCACCACAAGGCGGCGGAGATCCTGGGCGGTTTGCCGGTGCAGAAGCAGGTGGAGGTGATCAAGCGGATCGCCAACATGGAGCAGACGAACCCGGAGGTGATCCGCGAGGTCGAGCGCGGGCTGGAGAGCCGGCTCTCGAGCATGCTGACGCAGTCGATGGAGAAGGCCGGGGGCGTGGAGACGGTGGCGGAGGTGCTCAACCTCGCCGACCGGGCGACGGAGAAGACGATCATGGAGGGCCTCGAGGCCGAGGACCCGGACCTGGTCGAGCAGATCCGGCGGCTGATGTTCGTCTTCGAGGATGTGAACCTGGTCAACGACAAGGGGATCCAGTCGGTGCTCAAGGAGGTCGACAACGACGAGCTGGCGCTGGCCCTCAAGACCGCGAGCGAGGCGCTCAAGGAGAAGATCTTCGCGAATATGTCCGAGCGGGCGGCGGCGCTCATCAAGGAGGACATGCAGTACATGGGCCCGGTGCGGGTGAGCGATGTGGAGGCCGCCCAGCAGCGGATCGTCGATATCGTGCGCCGGCTCGAGGAGTCGGGCGAGGTCATCATCCAGGGCCGCGGCGGCGAGACCGAGCTGGTGGTCTAGAGTGCCGGGGGGAGGTGACCTGTGGCGTTGATCAAAAGGGCCGATGCCGAGACGCGCGTGCGGGCGGGGGTGACCCTGCACCTCGGGGACCTGGAGCGGCGAGGCGCGGTGCTCCGCGAGGCGGCGACCGCCGAGGCCGAGCGGGTGGTGCGCGAGGCGCACGCCGAGCGGGCGAGGATCCTCGCGGGCGCCGCC
>CAYJPX010000057.1:0-8358 GCA_964372195.1 uncultured Phycisphaeraceae bacterium | reverse complement strand
GGGCAAGGCCGAGGGGCTGGCGGAGTGCCGTGAGCGGCTGGCCGAGGTGGATGCCGCGTGGTCGGCGGCGATGGCCGAGTTCATCGGGCAGCGCGAGTCGCTGCTGGTCGAGAGCCGTCGGGGCGTCATCGAGCTGGCGATCGCCATCGCCGAGCGGGTGGTGCACCGGGCGATCGAGGTCGATGCGGGGGCGATCGAGGAGCAGCTTCGCGAGGTGCTGTCGCTGGTGGCGGCCCCGGCGACGCTGATCGTCCGGATCCACCCCGAGGACGAGGAGCTGGTGCGGGAGGTCGTGCCGCGGCTGCGGGAGCAGTTCGTGGGCGGGATCCATGTCCGGCTGCAGAGCGACTCGGCGGTGTCGCGTGGCTCGTGCATGGCGCGGACGCTGGGGGGCGCGTCGATCGACGCGAGTGTCGAGACCCAGCTCGACCGGATCGTGCGTGATCTGCTCCCCGACCGGGGCGTCGGAGGCGGTGCGTGAGCGTGTTCGCGCCCGAGCTCGAGATCGTGCGCAAGGCGCTGCCCCAGCGGGTGTGCGGCGTGGTGGCGGCGGTGCGCGGGCTGACGGTCATGGTCGAGTCGTTGCCCTTGCCGATCGGGTCGCTGGTGTCGGTCGAGCCCTGCCGTGGGTCGACGCCCGGGATGCTCGGCGAGGTGGTGGGCTTTTCGAGCGACCGGGCGGTGGTGATGCTGTTCGGGCAGTCGATGGGGATCAGCGCCGGGGACCGGGTGATCGGCGAGCAGGTGTCGCAAAGTGTGGGGGTGAGCCGTCTGATGCTGGGGCGGTGTATCGATGGTCTGGGCCGGCCGATCGACGGGCTCGGCCCGATCGCGGAGCGCGAGCCGCGGGCGATCAACCCCGACCCGATCGGGGCGCTGCGTCGAAGGCCGATCCGCCAGGCGTTGTCGACGGGGGTGCGGGCGGTGGACCTGCTGACGACGGTGGGGCGGGGGCAGCGGCTGGGCATCTTCGCCGGGCCGGGCGTGGGCAAGAGCACGCTGCTCGGGCAGATCGCGCGGGACACCGAGGCGGATGTGAGCGTGATCGCGCTGGTGGGCGAGCGTGGGCGCGAGGCGAGGGAGTTCATCGAGGAGGTGCTGGGGGCCGAGGGGCTGGCGCGGTCGGTGGTGGTGATCGCGACGGGGGACGAGTCGCCGCTCCTGCGGGTGCGGGCGGCGAAGGTGGCGTGTACGGCGGCCGAGTACTTCCGCGACCAGGGGCGGGATGTGCTGCTGATGATGGACTCGGTGACCCGGTTCGCGCACGCGCAGCGGCAGATCGGCCTGAGCGTGGGCGAGCCGCCGGCGACGAAGGGGTACACGCCGAGCGTCTTCGCGCAGCTGCCGCTCTTGCTTGAACGGGCGGGGGCGTTGGAGGCCGGGCCGGACGGGCGCGGCGGGGGCACGATCACCGGGCTCTACACGATCCTCGTCGAGGGCGACGACCTGACGGGTGACCCGATCTCCGACGCGGCGCGGGGCATCCTCGACGGTCATGTGATCCTGAGCCGCAGGCTGGCGCAGGCGGGGCATTTCCCGTCGATCGATGTGCTCGACTCGGTGAGCCGCGTGGCCGAGGACGTGACCAGCGCGACGCACGCGGCGGCGCGGCGCCAGGTGATCCGCCTGCTCGCCAAGTACCGGGAGATCGAGGAGCTGGTGCAGATCGGGGCGTACGCGAGGGGGTCGGACCCCATCGCCGATGTGGCGATCGCCTTCATCGGCGAGATCAACGGGCTTTTGCAGCAGGGGGTCGAGGAGCGCGAGGCGTTCGAGAGCGCCCAGAAGCGGCTGGTCGATATCGCGGTGCGGGCCGGGGCCGACCTGGATCGGGCGATCAAGCGGCGGGCGGGGTAAGGGAGCGGCATGGCGCGGTTTGTCTTCGAGCTCGAGGCCCTGCTGGAGCAGCGACGGCGTGCGGAGCGCGAGCGCATGAAGGCGGTCGCCCAAATCGAACGCGAGCGCGTCGAGATCGAGGCCGCGGCGCTGCGGCTGGCCCGGGCGATGCGCGACGAGCGCGAGGCCCTGCGGGGCGAGCTGGACGGCGCCAGGGGCGTGGACCTCGGGCGGGTGCGGATGCAGGCGAACGCCTCGCTGCACGGCATCCGCAGGACGCACGCGCTGGCGCTCGACGGGGCCGCGGTGCTCAAGCGGCTGGAGGCGGCGCGGGGCGAGCTGCTCGAGGCGACGACCCGGCGCCGGGCGGTCGAGCTGTTGCGCGAGCGGCGTCACGAGGCGTGGCTCGCCGGAGAGCGGGCCAAGGAGGCCCGCGAGGTCGATGAGTTGGTGACCGCGAGGTTCGGCAGGCCGGGCTCGCGCGATGGAGCGATGACATGAAACGGCTCGTGACGGCGTTCGCGGCGTTGGCGGTGGTCAACCTGCTGGGGATCCTGGGGGCGGTCGGCTGGCTCGCGGCGACCCAGCGGCTGAGCGGGGCGCGGGTCGACGCGATCCGCGCGATCCTCCACGAGCCGGTGCCGGTCGAGGCCGCCCGGCTCGAGGCCGAGCAGCAGGCCGCCGTGGCCGAGCAGCCCGTGGTCGAGGAACCGCTGCCCGAGACGCCCCCGCTCGGGGCCGAGCAGTTGGTCTCGATGCGGCAGGAGATCGGGCAGGCGGCGGAGTTCCGGCTCCAGAAGATGGACCGGGAGAGTGCGACCCTGTCGCTGACGACCAAAATCGAGCTCCAGCGGCTGGACGACCAGCGCGCGAAGTTCGTGAGGGAACGCGACGCGTTCAACGCGATGCGTGACCAGATCGCCGCGGTGAAGGGCGACGAGCAGTTCCAGGCGGCGCTCAGCGTGCTGACCACGGTCAAGCCCGACAAGGCCAAGGCGATGCTCCAGGAGATCATCGACGGGCGGGCCGGGGAGGTGGGGCTGGCCGATACCGCGGGGATGACCGGGCTCGACCGGGCGGTGGCGTACCTCGACGAGATGGACGAGATGGTGCGTGGCAAGGTGATGGCCGAGTTCGTCGACGACTCGCCGACGCTGGCAGCCGAATTGCTCGAGCGCCTCCGGACCTTCGGCCTCATGGCTGACGCGTCCGGAGGAACAGGCTCTTGACGCCGATCGAGACGACCACCACCACCCAGCCCGACCGGATCGAGCCCCGCCCGAGGCGTGAAGCCCAGGCACAAGCGGCCGACTTCGGGGGGCTCTTTGCGCAGTTCGCGCAGTCGGCGACGCTCGGCGCAGCCCGCAACGGCTCGCTCTCGCTGGGCATCGGCGGCAGCGCTGCTCGGGGCAAGCTCCAAGACTCGGGGGGGAATGGCCCGCCAAGCCCAGCGCAGCAGTTGCCGCCCGAGACGCCGGATCGTGCGCCGGATCGGCCGAGCGTGCGCGGGCAGGCGGCAGATGGCCCGGCCGGGGCGAGGCCGGCGCGGTCGGATGCCGGCGAACCGCGGAGCCAGGGCACCACGGCGGCGGTCGATCGGGCGCGGGGCGAGGGCGCCGCCGGCGCCGGCCGTGCCGACGCGACGCCGGGAACGGCTCGGGGCAGAGACGGCGCGACGGGCGCCGAGGGGCAACAGGCCGATGCGGCGGGGGATCGATCGCAGGCGCGGGGGGCCGTGGTGGCGGGCGCAGTTACCGCGCCCGGCGGCCCGCCCGGGGCGGGGGCAGCGCAGGCGGCGAAGGAGTCGTCAAACGCTGTTTCGGCTGTCGGCGCAGGGGGAAAGGCGTCGGGCGCCGGAGCGCAGGGCGGCGGGGCGTCGTTGCTGCTGGGCGGGCAGTCGGCAGCGCGGGGGGCACACGCCACGGCGCGGAACGGCCGCCCGCAGTCCGCGGCGCCGACGCCCCAGCAGACCAGGGCGTTCGGCGCCCAGCTTATGCAGGGGCTGGGGTCGGCGTTGCGTCGCGGGCGGGGCGAGGTCACGCTCCGGCTGCGCCCCGAGACGCTCGGCGAGCTCCGCGTGCGGATGCAGATCAAGGGCTCGACGGTCGATGCGCAGTTCCGGCCCTCGACCATGCAGGCACACCGCTTGCTGGAACAGAGTGTTGACGCGCTCCGCCAGTCGTTCGAGGCACGAGGCCTGCAGGTGGGGCGCATCGAGATCGAGCCGCCGTCGGAGGGCAAGGACGCGCCCGGCGGTGGGCAATCGCCCGGCCACCCCGACAGCCCGGAGGGTCGTCTGGGGCCGGACAGCGAGGGTCGCCCGTCGAAGGAGTCGGCAGGCGACCGGGCCGCGGGGCACGCCGGAGGCGTGGGGCCGCGGGAGGACGAGGAGGAACCGGCGGTGTCGATGGGGCTTGGAAGCCCGGGCATCGTCTACAGCGTGGCGGACGGAGCCGCCCGCATCTTGAGCATCGACGCGTTGGCGTGACGGAGCATGCCGCGTGACCGAACACCGGAGACCGGCTGTGAGCACAGTCGCAGGTATCGGCGCGTCCACCCAGGGCGCTGTCGGCGGTATGGGTTCGCTCTCGTCGGATGAGTTCTTCAAGCTCATCTTTACCGAGATGTCCAACCAGGACCCGCTCAAGCCCAACGACACGAGCGCCCTGCTCGATCAGATCGCCAACATCCGGTCGATCGAGTCCGATGTGGACCTGGTCGATCGGCTGGGCGAGCTGGTCGGGCAGAACGAGCTCTCGGCGGGCGCCGGGCTGATCGGGCGGCTGGTCAGCGGTCTCAGCGAGGGCAACCAGCGGGTGACGGGGCTGGTGAACTCGGTGTCTCGCACCGCCGAGGGCGTGGTGCTGAACCTCGATGGCGGGGTCCGCGTGCCCATGAGCGATCTCGACCGCGTGCTCGAGGGAGACGCGGGCGATGCCGCCGGGGATGGGACCGAGGCATGAACCCCTCGGCGATGGACCTGCTGCGGCTGCTGGGCTCGGGGCCTCGGCCCGATGGCGCATCGCCGGGCGTGCAGACCGAGCCGGTCCAGGACTTCCAGACGCTGCTGGCCCGGGCCCGCGCGGGCGGGCTTGAGACGGGGCTGCCCGTGTCGGTCGCCGACGGCGCGGGGGTCTCGCTCGATGCGGCGCAGCTCGAGCGGCTGGGGGCGGTGGTCGATCGGGCGCACGCCGAGGGGGCGACACGGATCCTGGTGATGCTCGATGGGCGGGCGCTCGATGTGGATGTGCTCTCGCGGCGGGTGCTCGGCGAGGCGGACCTGGCGGGGGGCAAGGTGCTCACGGGGATCGACGGGTTCGTTCGGCTCGGCGAGGGTGACGGCGTGGAGCGGCCTGTGCTGCCCCTGCCGGCCGGTGGGGCGATGGATGCGTCGTTGCTGCGGCTGTTGTCGGGGCGCGAGGACGGGACGGCACAGGGGTCGGCATACGGGACGGCACAAGGCGCGGCCTAGGCCGCCGGAGAGGTGTCTCATGGGATCAACCGTGGCGCTCCTGACGGGTCTGACCGGGCTCAACGCCAACTCCCGCAACCTCGAGGTGGTGGGCAACAACATCGCCAATGTCAACACGACGGCGTTCAAGAGCTCGCGGATGCTTTTCAGCACCGCGATGCAGCGCACGCTGAGCATCGGGTCGGCGCCGGGCGAGGCGTCGGGCGGGACCAACCCCATGCAGATCGGCCTGGGCGTCAATGTCGCGGGCACGCAGCACGACTTCTCGCAGGGGTCGTTCCAGACCACCGGCGACGGCCGCGACCTGGCCATCGAGGGCAGCGGGTTCTTCGTCGTGCAGCGCGGCGAGGACGAGCTCTACACCCGCGCCGGCGCGTTCAGGCAGGACGCGGAGGGCAACCTCGTGACCATCGACGGCGACACGGTGCTGGGCTACGCGATCGACGACGATTACAATGTGATCGACGGCGTGCTCAGCGAGCTCAACATCCCGCTCGGGGCGCGGGCCATCGCCGAATCGACCGGGTATGTGCGGGTCGTGGGCAACCTGAACGCCTCGGGCGAGCTGCCCGGCGGCGGGTCGGTGCTCGCGCTCGGCGCGACAAGCCTCACAGGCTTCAATGTGCTTGCCGGGGCGAGCAACCCGCCCAGCGGCGGCAACAGGATCGAGGGCGGGAGCCTGCTGGTCGAGCTCGAGGACCCCGAGGCGGCGGGGCTGCCGCTCTTTGACGCCGGGCAGCGGCTGCAGATCAACGGGGCCCGCAAGGGCGGGGCGGGGCTCCCGACCGCGGAGTTCGAGATCGCGGCCGACTCGACGCTCGAAAACCTGATGGCGTTCTTCAACGAGGCGCTGGGGCTGCACGCGACGGGCGCCAACCCCGACGGCCGGACGCCCGGCGCGCTGCCGATCTCGCTATCGGGGGCGATCTCCATCATCGGGAATATCGGCGAGGTCAACGACCTCGAGCTCTCGAGCAGCTCGATCAGGCTGCTCAACGCCGACGGGTCCGTGGACCGGCTGCCGTTCGTGTCGACGAAGTCTCAGGACGCCACGGGCGAGAGCGTGCGGACGACCTTCATCGTGTACGACTCGCTCGGGCAGGAGGTGGCGGTCGATGTCACCATGGCGCTCGAGAGCAAGGGCGACACCGGGACGGGTTGGCGGTACTTCTTTGAGTCTGGGGACGACTCGGACCTCGACATCCGGCTGGGGACCGGGCTGGTGAGCTTCGACACCTCGGGCCTGCTGCTCGACGACGCGCCGGTGGGCGTGACGCTGCACCGCGCGGGGACGGGGGCGGCGACGCCGCTCTCCTTCAGCGTGGACTTCGCCGAGGGGGGCGAGCAGCTGACGGCGCTGTCCGATGACCCGTCCTCGATCGCGTCGACCTACCGCGACGGGCGGCCGAGCGGCACGCTGGAGGACTTCGGGATCGACCGCGAGGGGCTCATCACGGGCATCTTCAGCAACGGGCTGACGCGGGACCTCGGCCGGGTGGTGGTGGCGAAGTTCGTCAACAACGACGGGCTGATCGAGGAGGGGTCGAACCTCTTCCGCTCGGGGCCCAACAGCGGGGAGGCGGCGGTGGTGACGCCGACGACCTTCGGCTCGGGGGCGATCGTGTCGGGCGCGCTCGAGCAGGCGAATGTGGACATCGGCCAAGAGTTCATCAAGATGATCATGTCCTCGACGGGGTACTCGGCGTCGAGCCGGGTGGTGCAGACCGCCGATCAGTTGCTGCAGCAGTTGATGACCATCGTCCGGTAGTGGGACGGGCCGATAACCGGGCAGCGCCCTGGAGCGGGCGCCACGGGCTGCCGATGTACCGGGCTGGAGGATCGCGTCTTGATCACGCTGCACCGCCTCAACGGCAAGCCCTTCGTCCTCAACGCCGAGTTGATCCGGACGGTGGAGGAGAATCCGGACACGGTTATCACACTCTTGTCGGGCGACCATGTGGTGGTCCGCGAGGACATGCGTGAGGTGGTGGAGCGGACGATCGACTACGGGCGGCTGCTGCGTCGCCTGACCCCCCCATCCTGACTGGGGCGGCGGCGGCGGGGCGTTCTGCGTCAAGTTGAATCCACGGCCCTCCGATGTCTCCGGAAGAATCCCGGCGCAGGAGCTGCGCCCGGCAAGGAGGCCGTCGGGTGGACATCGGCACGATCATCGGGCTCGTCATCGCGATCGCCGCCATGCTGGCCGGCATCGTTCTTGGCGGTGGCACCATCGGGCAACTGATCGACATTCCTTCGATCGCGGTGGTGGTCGGCGGGACGATCGGAGCGGTGATTCTCTCGTTCCCGTTGGCCAGAGTGCTGAAGATCCACAAGGTCTTCAAGAAGGCGCTGCTCTTCAAGTCGGTGGACTCATCGGAGGTCATCCGGGACATCGTGAAGTTCGCCGAGATCGCGCGCCGTGAGGGCATCCTGGCGCTGGAGAACCATGTCGAGGAGATGCAGGACGAGTTCATCGTTCGCGGCGTGAAGATGGCGGTGGACGGCACGGACCCGGAGCTGATCCAGCAGATCCTGGAGACCGAGATCGACGCGGCCGCGGACCGCCACGCCCAGGGCAAGCAGGTGCTCGATGCCGTCGGCAAGTACGCCCCGGCGTTCGGGATGATCGGGACGCTGCTGGGCCTGATCTTCATGCTCGGGAACATGGACGATCCCAGCGCGATCGGCCCCGGCATGGCGGTCGCGTTGATCACGACGCTCTACGGCGCGATGATCTCGAACATCGTGACCGGGCCGATCGGGGATAGGCTCGCGTCGCGCGACGCGGAGGAGCTCCTGGTCAAGACGATCATCGCCGCGGGCGTGATGTCGATCCAGTCGGGGGACAACCCCCGCGTGGTGGAGAGCAAGCTCCTGACCTACCTGCCCCCGACCCAGCGGGCGGCGTTCGAGGCCAAGGAGGCGGCCTGACGGGCCGCGGGGTGAGTCATGAGCAAGCGCGCCAAGCCGCCGTCTCCTGGCGTCCCCGAGTGGATCGTCACCTACGGCGACATGATGTCGCTGCTCTTGTGCTTCTTCATCCTGCTCGC
>CAYJPX010000056.1:5143-21185 GCA_964372195.1 uncultured Phycisphaeraceae bacterium | reverse complement strand
CCCGGCGGGAGAGGGTTGGGGAGAGGGCTCTTTGCCTCCTCTTCCTTCAAGCCTCCTCCCGCAACTCCCGCGGAAGCAGCCCGGCGATCGCCGAAAGCTCGCGCCGGTGGCTGCCGCATGTCGGATGCCGCCGCACGAGCACCCCCTGGGATCCGTATCAGTAGTACAACGGTCTACCCCCCCGTCACTCGCCTGGCGCTGGGTTCAGCTGATGACAGCGATCCATAAGTTGCTCTAAAGTGAGCCATTCGACATCGAGCGCCGCGAGGGCAGACTGGTCCACGAATGTCGGCATAACTGTCCAGGCGGCAATCGCCACCTCCCCCGATGCCGTCAGCCCGTCAGAATTCAGCGATTCGGTGTGCATGACCAATGGCAGAGAGAAGTCTGTTTCGGCAAACATCTGATCGATCCACGGGGTGAGATCCCCATTGAACCGAATGGTGTCGCTGGTAATCCACTCCTTCTTGTCTGTGTTCTCAAACCACACGACCAATGACTCCAGAGCACCGCACATGATCCGGCGGCCCTGAGCTGAGTCGATGCTCGGAGGAGTGCCGATATCGTTGGGCAGCGCCTCATGGACGGCCTCGAGCACCTCCAGGAGCGGCCAGGTCCGGCGATCACGCTCATCGCCGCTGTGCTGGCGGGCCCGCACGCTCAACAGCCCAATCATCGCCACGACGAGCACGATCGTTGCAAGTGCGGCCAACACACCGATGAATGGTCTCATGCTCCCAGACTCCTTGGCGGCCATGAACGGTCTCTCGTCGTGTCCCCCGACGGATACGGCACCTCGGTACGGTCAATGGGTGATCCGAGTTCCGGTAGATGAAGCTCACCACCACTCATCATCCTACCGGGTCGCCCTCGGGTAGTGCGGAGCACCGGCACACCGGCCACCAAGAACGGCTCCGCCCACCCCGGGCCCTGCTGGGCGGCCCGGGTCCCAAGCGAAATCGCCTGCCGAGCGGTGCCGATCGGTCCGCGAGCACCGGGGAGCGACCGCATCCCTCCGCGTTCCCCAACGACCTCGACAGCACAGGAATACCCGGCCGCCGGGATCGGTTCTGGTGGGGTAGGATGCCGCCGATGCACGCCGCGGGGTGCAGAAAGGACTGGTCTCCATGGGCTCGGTCGGATTGCCTCAGTCGGGTTGCTGCACCGGGTGCGGCGGCGGGGATGTGCTCGGCGCGGCCGGGGCGCTGCTCGACCAGTGCGAGATCGTCGTGGACGCCGTGGGCGATGCGGACTACGCGGCCCTCTCGGTCGTCATGCAGGGCGGCACCATCGGCAAGCACCTCCGCCACACGCTCGACCACTACGCCGCGATCGTCGGGCGTGCGGGCGACGAACCCATCGACTACGACCACCGCGAGCGCGGCGTGGCAATCGAGAGCGACCGGGCGGCGGCCCGGGTGTGCATCGCCGGCCTGCGGGCGGCGATCGAGCGGCTCGGCGGCACCGGGGGCGACGAGGTGCGGATCCGCGTGATGGTCTCGGGCGATGGCCGCGAGGCGGTGCTGCGGTCCACGATCGCACGGGAGGTCGCCTTTGCCACCCACCACGGCGTACACCATGTCGCCATGATGAAGGCCATCGCCCGGGAGCACGGGGTCACGCTCGACCCCGATGTCGGCAAGGCCCCCTCCACGATCAACTACGAGCGAGCCGGCGTCTGAGCGACCCGCATGTGCACCGTCAGCATCATCCCCCTCGATGGCGGCGGGTTCCGCCTGGTTACCAACCGGGACGAGGACCCGGCCCGGCCCCGCGCGACACCCCCGGCGTGGCGCGGCCGCGTCGCCGGCGCGGCCCGCGGCATCTGGCCGATCGACGGCTTGGCCGGTGGCACATGGGTCGCGGCCGGGGAGCACGGCCTGGCGCTCACCCTCCTCAACGGCAACCCGCGCGGGTGTCCACCGCCGCCCGAGGCCTCGGTCCGCCAGAGCCGCGGGATGCTGATCCCCAGGCTGATCGGGCGGCGCGACGCGACCGACGCCAGTGCCGCCCTGGCGCGGTTCGACCTGGCCCGGATTGAGCCGTTCCGCCTGGTCGCGGTCGACGCCCACGACGGCGTGCGGATCGTCGAGTCGTTCTGGGATGGGCGCGGGCTGACCACGGTCGAGTTGGGGGCCGGCCCGGCCTGCTTCGGCTCCAGCGGCCTGGGGGATTGGCTGGTCGAGCCCCGCCTGCCGCTCTTTGAGCAGGTGGTCGTCGAGCCGGGCCCCACCCCCCACGCCCAGGACGCCTTCCACCAGCACCGCTGGCCCGACCGCCCGGAGATCAGCGTGCTGATGGAGCGCGATGGGGCGCGGACCGTGAGCATCACCAGGGTCGAGGTCCGGCCCGCGGCCGCCGGGCGGTACGAGGTCTCGATGGAGCACGAGCCGGTCGGAGTCGGCGCGACGCGCTGAGCCCCAAGGACGCCGACCGTGAGACCCCGCGAGTGGTCGGACTGGGACCGGCCCGACGCGCAGAATCCGAAGCGTCGCAGACCCTCAGCTTCGGCGTCCGAGGTTGGGCTCGGAGGCGTTTGCCGGGAGTTCCCAACCACTTTCCAACCGCGTCCGGCGGCTCTACAGTAGAGCCACCATGGACCTCTCCCACATCGTCAGCGCCCAACTGGTCGTGAGCACCGTGGTCATCCTCGTGATGGTCCAGGTCGTGCTGCTCACGGTCGCGTACTCGATCTATCTGGAGCGCAAGATCTCGGCGTACATCCAGGACCGGCTGGGCCCGAACCGCGTCGGGTTCGACTTCGGCCTGCCGTTCCTGAAGTTCCTGCGCGGGTGCATCGGCCTGGGCCAGCCCATGGCCGACGGGCTGAAGTTCCTGCTCAAGGAGGACTACGCCCCGGCCCGGGTGGACAAGTACCTGTTCACGCTGGCGCCGATGGCGAGCTTCATCCCCGCGCTGATCGGGTTCATCATCATCCCCTGGGGCGGGGTGTGGATCTGCCCGGACTTCTCCCTGCCGTTCGTGGGCGATATCCAGGGCGGGCCGGTGCATGTCGCGGGGTTCGTCGCCAATGTCGGGATCATCTACATCCTGGCGGTCGCGTCGCTGGGCGTCTACGGCATCACGCTCGGCGGCTGGGCCAGCAACAACAAGTACTCGTTCCTCGGCGGGCTGCGGTGCACCGCCCAGATGATCAGCTACGAGGTGCCGCTGGGCGTGAGCCTGCTGTCGGCGTTGCTCCTGATGGGCACGATCATGCCCGACGGGATCATGCGCTACCAGGCCGAGCACGGGTGGCTGGTGGTGAGCCAGCCGATTGCGGCGTTCATTTTCTTCACGGCCATCCTCGCCGAAGCCAACCGCGCCCCCTTCGACAACGCCGAGGCCGAGCAGGAGCTGGTGGGCGGGTACCACACCGAGTACTCGTCGATGCGGTTCGCGCTCTTCTTCCTGGCCGAGTACGCCCACATGATCACGAGCTGCTCGTTCTTCGCGCTGCTCTTCCTGGGCGGGTACCAGCTGCCGTTCGTCGGGTGGCTGAGCCCCGAGGAGACCGGCGTGCTGGCGGTGGTGGCCAAGTTCGGTGTGTACTACATCAAGGTCGTGCTGCTGATCTGCTTCATGATGCTCGTCCGCTGGACGCTGCCCCGGCTCCGCTACGACCAGGTCATGATGATGGCGTGGCAGGCGATCATCCCGCTGGCCATGGTCGTGCTGGTCATGACCAGCGTGATGGTCTACCTGGACATGCGCAGCCCGCTGGAGATGCTCGGCGCCAATGTCGTGCTGATGCTCGTGGTGCTGCTCGCCCTGCCGCTGGTCCCCAGGCCCAAGTCCAACCGCAGGCTGGCGCTGCACGGCTCGCGGTTCAGCCCCGTGCCGGGCGAGGTGGTGGTCACCGGCCCGACGCATGTGGTGGCCCGTGAAGACCGGCCGGTGCAGGGGACGGCACCGGCGGTGTGACCGGTGGTGTGACATGGCCGCGTGCCTCTACGAGCCCCGAGCGCAAGCTCGGGATCGTGCGCACCACATGGCCCCAGACGACCGCAGATCTTGACCGCGCATGCCTCGCAGGGACCTTTCACGGTCTCTGACCGAGTGCGTCCCCGAGCTCGCGCTCGGGGCTCGTGGAGGCGATCGCCGCTGGGGCACGCTCCCCTACTCGACGACCCCCCACGCGCCATCGAAGTAGCCCGCCTCCGTCACCGCGTCGATGCCCGACTCGTAGATCTCGGGCGTGACGATGGTGTAGTCGGGGTAGGCGACGCCCGAGACAAAGTAGGGCAACCGGTCGGTGGCACGGCAGCCGACGAGCGTCGTACCGCCGACGATGCCGACCGCGCCGGTGTCCGAGCCGGCCCGGGGGCGGATGGCGAGGACGCCGAGGTCGCCGGTGAGGGACCGCCCGCCCAGCGACACGCCGTCGCGACCGATGCGCAGCGGGCCGTCGCCTCCCAGCACGATGTCCCACGCGAGGTTGGTGTCGGCGTTGCCGTAGAGGATGACATTGCGTGAGGGATCGCCCAGCTCCGTGCTCGACAGCTGGAACTCGGCATCGCTGACGACCACGAACGCCCCGTTGCCCCGATACTTGAAGGTCTCCGCGTCGAAGCGGGCCTTGGCGAGGGCCCAGGCGTCCTCCGCGTCGTCGCCGCCGGTCGCATAGACGAGGAGGGCACGGTTGGCGAAGGCGTGCTTGAACGGCCCCGACCGGTGCGGCCCCTTCCGGGAAAGCTCGTCCTTGACCTCGACCCGCCACGAGCCGTCGAGCCTGCGCAGCACGATCGGCTCGGCCGCGACCCAGGTGTCCACGCCAAGCTCCTGGCCGTCGAGCGTGAGCTTCAGCGGCTGGCTGCTGTCGGGGACGGTCGCCTGGAGTTCGTTGCCGGCCTCGTCCTTCCGGGTGACGGGGCGTTGGGTCTCGAGGAGGCGGAGGCTCAGGCGGGCGACATTCTCCGTCGTGCCGCCGACCGCGTTGCCGGCGGGGTCGATGGTCAGGTCGAACCGGCTGGGCGTCATGGGCTCGGCCTGCTCAAGGATGGTCGCCCAGCGGTAGGTTGCCGAGACCCCCGGGTTTGCGGTGGCGAAGCGGATGTGGTCGACTCGCTCGTCGCGCTGGTTCGCCCGGAGGAAGTCGAACAAGGGCGGCCAATCGACGCAGGCGCTCCCCCACCAGTGCCCCGCCCCGGGCTGCTCGTAGTAGGCGAAGTTGGTGTGGAACTCGGCCAGCCGGGATCGCATTGAGCGGGCCTGCTCGACGGGGACATTGTCGTCGGCATCGCCGTGGAGGATGTAGACACCCGCGTCGGCGTAGTTGTCGCTGAGGCTGAGCGTGTCGCTCGGGCTGGCGGCCCGGGTGAAGGCCTCGCGCACCGGCGTGCCCGCGCCATAGTCGATCAGCCCGCCATAGCTCCAGAAGCTGACCCACCCGGCGCTGGGAGCGATGGCGGCAAACCGGTCGGGGAACTGCACCCCGACCTGCCAGGTGCCGTGGCCGCCCATGGAGTGGCCGGTGAGGTAGGTGCGGCTGGGGTCGGCGCCGAAGAGTTGCCCGGCGGTGTCGAGCACCTCGATCGCGTCGAGCCGGCCCCAGTCCTCCCAGTCGAAGCCGAACGGACGCCGGTTGGTGGGCGCGACGATGTGCCCCCAGTCCTTGTGCGCATAGGCGTTGGCCTGCCCGCTGCCCTCCACGCTGGCGCCGTGCAGGGTGAGGAACAGGGCCGGGGGGTGACCCAGCGGCGGGGCCTCGGGGTCTCGCTGCATGGGTGTGACCCCGAAGTACTGCACGCTGCCGTCGATGCCCGAGACGAAGGTGCGGACATGCTTGTCGGTGGGCTTGCGGCTCTGGAGCGTGACCTCGCGGGTGTGCACCACCGAGCCATCCCGGAGGGCTTCGAGCCGCAGCATGATCTTGCCCTCGGCGTTGGGCGCGCCGCGGGGCAGGCGCACCGGGGCCTTGTAGACGCCGAGGGGGACAATGCTGGGGATGATGGTCTCCTCGGCCAGCTCCTCGCCCGACGCGCCGGTCGCGACGGCGCGGACCACGATGCCACGGGCGGTCTCGTTGGTCGCGTTGAGCAGCGGGACGCCCGCCCAGAGCGTGCCGTCCTCGCCCTCGATCGCGTCGGGGAGCGTGTCGTCGGTCGTGTCGAAGGCCAACGGTGCGGCGGGGGCGACGAGCGTGGCGCGGAGCTGGCCGCGCCCGCCCTGAAAGACCAGCTCGGAGCCGCCCTGGCGCAGCAGGACGGGCAGCCGGATCAGGCCGTTGGAATAGGGATCGCCCGTCCGTGGCACGGCGTCAACATAGACCAGGCTGTGGCCCTGGGCCTCGAGGATCATGACACGATCGGCGGGGGACTCGACGATGAAGGCCGCGTAGCCGCCACGCATCTCCGGGACGCGGAGCCAGCCGTCGTCCTCGGCCGAGACTGCCCGCCAGGTGCCGGTCGCCTCGCCGAGGGCCAGCGTGTCGCCCGCGGCCGGGTGTTGCCACCCGCCGCGCGTCATGGCGCGGGCGACCGGGTCGGTGAAGAACGGCACGCGCCCGCCGGTCCCGAGCCGTTCGACCACCAGCGCGTCGCGGAGGGCGATCGACTCCTGGGCGTGTCCCGCGGAGCCCCCCCACAGGACGGGGAGGAGGGCGAGAAGCAGGGCGCGGGCGGGGGCGGATCGCATCGGGAAGCTCCTGTGGTCTGGCCTTGTCGCGGCCACACCGTCTACGCTATCGCCATGCCGCAGCCGGTGCCGGTCTTCTGGCTATTTTCTCCCATCCGAAGCGGGTCGTCGATCACGGTCTACGCCGCGTCGGCCGGCCTTGGCTTGCCGGTGGCCGACGAGGTGTTCGGGCCGTGGGATCGCACGGGCTCGCCCTATCACTACCCCCGGTCGCACCTGGCGCTCATCGAGTCGTTCAAGGGGTCCGGCGAGCACCTGACGCGGGAGGTCGCGGGCGTCGCCGAGGGGGTCTTCCGCGAGATCGCCGCCGAGCACCGGGCCGAGGGGGTCATCTGCAAGCACCCGCACGCCTCGATCTCGCCCGGAGATATTCACGACTTCTGGCCGGAGCAGCGGAGCGTGGTGCTCCTGCGCAACCCGCTCTTCGCGCTCAACAGCCTGTTCGTCCGAGGCTGGGACGCCGCGACCGGCGGCGGGAGCATGATCGGGTACTTCTCCACCATCGGCCGTCGCTGGCTCACCGACCCAAACCGGCTGGTCTACGACCAGATGCAGCGCGACCCGGCCGGCTTCTTCGCCCGGCTCTTCGAGGCGTGGGGGTTCGACGCGACACCCGATCGCCTGGCGCGGGCGACGGCGTACCGGGCGGCCCACTACCACCACTCGTCGGGCTCCACCACGGGGGCCGAGCCCGGCGATGACCCCACCAGCGTGCGGAGCGAGCGACGCTGGGCGGTGCCCGAGGTGATCGTGCGGGAATACTTGGAGGACGCGTCGATGCGGGAGGTCTTCGGCGTGGCGGGCTGGCCGACAGATCGGGGGGCGTACCCGGCATTGACGGGGTAGGGCGGCGGGCCATCGCCCCCCATCCGGGGGAACCGGGGCGGGGTTCGGGCCGGACAGGAGGTCGAACCAAGCCCCCAGCCGACCTAGTGTCTGGGGCTCGGGCGAACCCCCCCCGCCCGACACGCCGCGGTGGGCGGCCCACGAGACAACCGTCCGACAACCAACACAGATGCCCGGGGAAACGCCCGGGCGCACCGAGAACGAAAGGCAGTCGCATCATGGCCGAGAACGAGAGCCGTCAGATCCAGCTCCGCATCGACGAGTCGAAGATGCAGAGCACCTACGCCAACACGATCCGCACCAGCTCGACCCACGACGAGGTGGTGCTCGATTTCGGGATGAACCTGCCGACCCAGGGCGCCAACAACGAGCCGGCCCTGCTCTTCAGCGTGGGCAGCCGGGTCATCATGAACTGGGCCGGCGCCAAGCGCCTGGCCATCAGCCTCGGGCAGGTCATCCGCCAGTACGAGGAGCGCAACGGCGAGATCAAGATCCAGGCGGCCGCGCCGGCCGGCGCGCCCAGGCTCGCGGACTAACGCCGATCGGACAACCAGGATTGACCAAGGCCCGGGGCGGTGCTCCGGGCCTTGTCGTTTTGAGGTAGATCGCAGAGGGCGCGGAGGAAACGCCGGAACCGCTGGGCGCCATCGCTCCCGGCCTTCCACTCCCCTCCGCCCCTCCACGCCCTCCCCGCGCAGCCCACCATTCGGGCCTCCCGCCGGAGAGCGAGGGAACCCGCAGAATGAGGACCGACGGAGACGCGCGGCGCGCCCGATCTGGGCCACAGGCCTCTTCCGCACTAGCGCATGATTCTCACGCGCTGAGAATCAGCAACGGCGGCATCGACGACCCACGCCGATGCCCAGAAGGCCGAGACCGGCCAGGGCAGCTCCCGAGGGTAGCGGAACTACAGCCGTAGTCGCACTGAAGTTATCCCAATAGACATCGTACTCCCCGGCAACGCCTTGATTGTGAGCTTGGAGGATGACATTCGAGATCGACTCCGCGCCCAGATTGTCCACGGTCCCAAAGAGATTCCCATTGATGAAGAACTGCACCCAGTTGGCAGACAGCCTGATATCGAGGTTGTACCACATTTCAGTCCCGGGGTCCTCGAGGGAGGTTGCCGTCCATCCGACATTGGACTGCCAGTAGCGGAAGCCCGTGAACGGCGAACCGCCCATGTCGGCGCCGACGACATACTCGATAATCGGGTATGTCAAGTTGCCATTGGCCATCGTCGTCCACATGCCCGCTCGCGTGCCGGCATTCCAGCCGCTGTCGACATACAGGTCGATCGATGCGGACGCGATGGGATCAGGGGCGAATCCGAGATCGTACTTCCGCCCTTGGTAGTTGTAGAATTGCCCTGTGTAGCCGCCCGTCCGGTGTGCCTCATCGTCGGCCATGCGAACACCCTGGCGGAGGGCGTAACCATCGGCGGCGGGTCCGAAGGTGGATGACTCGAAGACGGCGGGGCTGTATCGATCCCGGTACCACGCCCCGGGCGTCTGCGTTTCCGCGGTCACAACCGGGCTCGCGAAGTCGAAGTACACGGTATCCGCCAAAGAGCAAGGCGCGCCAGCGGCAAACGCCACGATACATGTGATCACTCTCTTCATGACCTCTCTCCCAGGTGAAGGTGACAGTACCAAAGGGCGGCTACTTCGCCGCCCGACCAGTATCTGCATCCAAGTCGCGCAATCGCGAGTCATCAGTCGCCACACCGAAAGAACCAGATCTCTCGACCTGCACTCCCCGTTCAATGGTCGCCCTACAAGGCCATCCTGTGTCCCGGCCCCTGGGCACCACCCCATCGAGCTAAATCGGTCAGGACAGTCCTCAATTGCCTGATAAGCTATGTGGATGGGCAACTCAGGTCAAGCGAAATCGGGCCGGAATGTGAGGATTAGTGCTCTGTACAAACATGTGCCGAATAAAGGTGGCATGCGAGGGCGACTCCGGCCGTGTCACTGGCGGCTCTTCCGCCACTGGGGACCCCTTGCCCACGCCGCACGGGTGCACGAGCCGCGCAGGGCACGAGTTGATCCCTCTGCGGCCTCTCGGCCGCCGGGGTGAACGCGCCTCCTCGCCTTCCTTCGAGCGCCTTTCGGCCTTCAGGTCGACAGATGGGACGGGCACGGCGGTCGGGGGGTTGGACCCTCGCTTGCGCTTCGGCCTCTCGTCCGCCTCCGCACCTGCGCGTTCGGTCCCTACAGCGCGATCCGCACACGCACCTCGTCCTCCAGCCGCTGAACAACCTGCTCGCGGGTCAGGTGCGAGGTGTCGATGACCACCGCATCCTCCGGGCAGACCAGCGGGCCGTCCCTGCGCGTCGAGTCGGAGCGGTCGCGTTCGAGGATGTCGGCGAGCAGGGCGGCCTCGTCGGCGTGGCGCCCCTCGGCGCGGAGCTGGTCGGCCCGGCGACCGGCACGCACCACCGGGTCGGCGTCGAGATAGAACTTCACGCACGCGTCGGGGAAGACCACCGAGCCCTGGTCCCGCCCCTCGCTCACCAGCCGGGGGTGCTGGTGGGCGATGACCCGCTGCTTGCGGACCATGTGCTCGCGGAGCTTGCCGATCGCCGCAATGGGCGAGACGATCGCCGTCACATCCGCGTCGCGGATGCGGTGGGCGATCGGCGCGTCCCACGCCAGGATCGTCGGCGGGTCGGCGCCCCAGTCAAAGTGCAGGTCCGCGCCGGCGACCTCGGCCACGATCGCGTCGTGGTCGGCGTGGTCGATCGCGTGGTCGATGATGATCGCGGCCGCCGCCCGGTACATCGCACCCGTGTCCAGGAAGTCCAGGCCGATGCGCCGGGCCAGCTCGCGGGCGACCGACGACTTGCCCGTGCCCGCCGGGCCGTCGATCGTGATGATGGTGGGTCGGTCGGGCGGCACGATAAAGACTACTCGACGGGCGGGCGGCAGGGTGCGGGTGGCGTGGGTCTCCATGATCGGCTCGCGATGCAGGCTCCCGTGGGTGTTCCTCGCCGGTCAGGCCAATCGGGCGAGCGCGGCCTCCAGGGCCTCGCAGCTCTGGCTGATGCCCAGTGTACCAGCATCGCCCCGGTAGTCGATGGCCAGCGTGCCGTCGTACCCGACCGCCGCGATCGCCCCCACCATCGCGTCGAGGTCGTAGGGCACATGCTCGGGGGCCGCCAACAGCTCGGCGAGGGCGTCGAGCTCGTCATCGCCCTCGGTGGCGGCGGCCTCACCCAGCCCGGCCTCGGCCGCCAGGTCGACAAACTCCAGCGTCGACGCCGACACCGCCCACGCGTACGGCGCCAGGCGGCGGAGGTAGGCGATCGGGTCGGCCGCCTTGGACGCGGTCTCGAAGTCCGGGTAGGTGCCGATGCGGAACCCGCCCACACGCTTGATGAGGTCCGTCACCCGGTCGGGGTCCTCGGTGAGCCCCTCCGTCGGCCCGAGGAGGACATTGATCTCCCGCTTCTCGGCGACCTCCGCGACCTCCCGGAGTTGATCGACCGCCCGCTCGAGGGTCGCCTCGCTCGCATCGCCGCTGATACCCAGCGCCAGGGAATTGCAGCCCAGCAGGGCCGCGGCCTCGACGAGGTTGAGCGCACGGGCGAGGGCCTTGTCGGACTGGCTCGCCCGCGCCGCGGCCAGGGGCAGCGGCGGTTCCACCAGCACCAGGCAAGCGCACCCCGCCCGGTCGGCCGCGTCGCGGAAATCGGCGATCGCCCTGCGGTCCGCCCCTTTGAGCAGCGAGGCGGCGAGATTCAGGCCGTGCAGCCCGAACTGCTCCTGCACCGCCCGGGGCGCCCCGAGCAGCCCGCCCGGCGAGAGGCTCTTGACGACCGCGGGGGATGACAGGGTCAGGGTGAGCAGCATGAAGGGTTCTCCCCCGCGGCGCGGGGCACACTGTACCCACCCGGTCCGACACTGACGCCGGGACACCGCCAGATGCATCCGCAATCGGGCTGTGACAGCCCATGGCGGCAGAAAAAGACGGTCGGCGCAAGCGCCGACCGTCCGGAGGGGAGAAAGCCGGGTTGCCCCGGCGGCGTTAGCCTACCAGAAGGTGGACCGCCGCGTCAAGCTGGATTCTCGATGACCGGGCCGGCGCGGGGTCGGGGGCGGATTGCCTAGCATCCGGTCCGGTCGCCGGGGCCTTGTGGGCCGATGCCGACCGGCGTCTTGCCACCCCGCTGCACGAGGACCCCAGCATGGCTACCCCAGCCGATCGCGTCTATGCCGAATCGCACGAATGGCACAAGGTCGAGGGCAATGTGGTCACCCTCGGCCTCACCCAATTCGCGGTCGATCAGCTGACCGATGTGACCTATGTCGAGATGCGAGAGGCCGGGCACAGCTTCGACGCCGGGGATCCCATCGGCGAGGTCGAAAGCGTCAAGACCACCAGCGATGTCTACCCCGCCATCGCCGGCGAGATCATCGAGGTCAACCCGGCGGTGGTCGCCGACCCCAGCCTCCTCAACAGCGACCCCTACGGCCGCGGATGGCTTGTGAAGATCAAAGTCACCGACGCCAGCGGGCTCAAGAACTGCGTCGATGCGGCGGCCTACGACGCCAAGAACGCCTAGGCCTCGGCGGGTGGGCGGGCCGCCTGCTGCTCCATCCGCCGCACCAGCTTGACGGCCTTGCGACGGGTGCGCCACCGCTGCCAGGCGGCCGAACTGCCCAACACCAGGAACCCAGCACCGAAGCCGAGCGCCGGGACCACGATCCCGACCCGGGACGATTCGCTGTGGGCCCAGGCAGACGCGAAGACCCCGAGCCCGACGAGCACCAGGCCGCCGAAGCGGGGGAACGCCCACGCCAGCAGGACAGGGCCCAGCACGCCCAGGCCGAAGCCCACCGCCACAAGGGCCAGTTCAGGCTCGGACCCGAAATGGGGGGCGGCGGTGTACGCCGTGAAGGCGGTCCAGCCGGCGGCCCAGACCAGGGCGAGGGACCGCCAGACCCACAGGCCTAGCCCGGTCAGGCCCCGGGCGTGGTTGGGGTGCCTGTAGCGTGAGAGTCGGATTCGCGGGAGAGATAGCATGTACTAACTTTGGGATTTGGGCCTCCGGTCTTTCACGGGGCGGGACCGAGAGTAGCATCCGGCATGGCGCCTCCCCGCGGAACCCTCTCCTCCTCCAAGCCCGTGACCCGTCGGCTGGGGATGTACTTTGTCGGCGTGGCGATCGGCCTGGTGCTGGTCGGGTTCCTGCTCAACGCCCGGAAGATCCTGGTGGATGAGCCCGAGCAAACGCAGACTCCCCCGGTCTTGCCGAGCCCCTGAGTCGCGCCCCCCTGATGATTGCTCGCGGACCCGGGTGGCCCCGGCGCGACCGAGACGGGATCGCAAATCGATTGGGAAACCGTACTGACCGAATCCCTAACCTGCGGCGCGGGGCTAGCATCCGCGCGGACGGAGAGCACTATGCCCACACGGATGAAACGGGCGGGCCGGCCGGGCTCGCAGGGTGTTTCGGAGAAGCCTGCGCAGATGACCGAGGCCAAGCCCCCACGCAAGAAGAAGACGCCGAGCACCCGGGCGACCAGCGCGACCGCCGCGCTCCCGGCGATGGTCTCGGCCGAGCGGTCGATACGCGTGCGCGGGGCCCGCGAGCACAACCTGCGCGATATCCATGTCGACATCCCCCGCGATCAACTCGTGGTGATCACCGGGCTCTCCGGCTCGGGCAAGAGCTCGCTCGCTTTCGACACGATCTTCGCCGAGGGCCAGCGCAAGTACATGGAGTCGCTCTCCGCCTACGCGCGGCAGTTCCTCGACCAGCTCAAGAAGCCCGATGTCGACGAGATCGAGGGCATCCCCCCCACCATCGCCATCGAGCAACGCTCGGCCAGCAGCAACCCACGCTCGACGGTCGCGACGACCACGGAGATCTACGACTACCTCCGCCTGCTCTACGCCCGGTGCGGGACCCCCTACTCCTGGGCGCCGACGAAGGTAAAGAAGGACGGGACGATCGTCGAGCGCTCCGGCGTGCCGATCACGGCAACGGCGGCCAGCCAGATCGTCGACCGGGTGATGCAGTTCAAGGCCGGCTCGCGGATGCTCATCCTCGCGCCGATCGTCCGGGGCATCAAGGGCCACCACAAAGAGCTCGCCGAGAAGCTGCACCGCGACGGCTGGGCCCGGGCCCGCGTGAACGGCACCATCGTCGACCTGCGCGAGGCGCTGGCCGCCGGGGGCGACAACCCGCTCAACCTCGGCCGCTACGAGAAGCACACGATCGAGGCGGTCGTCGATCGGCTCACGCTCGACCCCGCGGGACGCCAGCGCCTCGCCGAGTCGATCGAGCAGGCTCTGCGGCTGGGGGATGGGTCGGTGGTCGTCAGTGTGGAAGGTGGTGACGAAGGCGAATCAAGCGACGAAGGCACGAAGCGACGAAGCGACGAAGGGAGTGGCAAACTCGGCCGCGGGGAGGACCCCTCCGTCGCTTCGTCGCTCCGTCGCTCCGTCGCTTCCTGGGTAGACCACGCCTTCAGCGAGAAGTTCGCCGACCCCGAGCACCCCGAATACGCACTCGAAGAACTCAGCCCCCGCCTCTTCAGCTTCAACTCGCCCTTCGGGGCGTGCACCACCTGCCACGGGCTCGGCAACCTGCTCGAGTTTGATGAGCAGCTCGTCATCCCCGACGAGACCAAGAGCCTGGCCGAGGGCGCGGTCGTCGCCTGGGCCAAGAACGGCCCGGTGCGGGCGTGGTTCAACCGCAAGCTGCGGAAGTTCTGCAAGGAGCACGCCACGAGCTTCACCCAGCCGGTGAGCAGCTTCACGCCGGAGCAGCGGAGGGCGCTGCTCTACGGCGCGGAGGGCGCGCCGGCTCGCGGCAAGACCCGCGAGCGCGCCCACGGCAAGAGGCACTTCGAGGGCGTCATCCCCAACATCACCCAATGGTGGGACTCGACCGAGAATGTGTCCGTCAAGGAGTGGCTCAACGGCTTCATGTCGCAGAAGCCCTGCCAGGAGTGCCACGCAGACCGCCTGCGCATTGAGGCCCTCCATGTGCAGATCGAGAGCTCGCACCGGGCCGACATCGCCAAGGCCCACTCCGAGACCGTGATCGGCCGCCCCCGCAGCGACGGCACGATGCTCAACATCGCCGAGCTCAGCCGCCTCAACATCAACGACGCCGTCGCGTTCATCGACGGGCTCAAGCTCAGCAAGGAGCAGGAGCGGATCGCCGAGCCGATCATGCGCGAGGTGGGCAACCGCCTGCGGTTCCTCACCAGCGTAGGGCTTGAGTACCTGTCCCTGGACCGCAAAACCGCCACGCTCTCCGGCGGCGAGGCCCAGCGCATCCGCCTCGCCACGCAGGTCGGCAGCGGCCTGGTCGGGGCGTGCTATGTCCTCGACGAGCCGACCATTGGCCTGCACCAGCGCGACAACGACCGCCTCATCCGCACCCTCCGCCACCTCACCGACATCGGCAACACCGTCCTCGTCGTCGAGCACGACGAGGACATGATCCGCTCGGCCGACCATGTGCTCGACATCGGGCCCGGCCCGGGCGTGCACGGCGGGCGGGTCGTGGCCCAGGGCACGGTGGCCGAGGTGTGTGCCGTCGCCGAGTCGCTGACCGGCGACTACCTGTCGGGCCGCAAGCGTATCGAGATCCCCAAGAAACGCCGCGCGCTGAGCGAGAAGACGGCCATCGTCGTCAAGGGCGCCAAAGAGAACAACCTCAAGTCGGTGGATGTGACCATCCCGCTCGGCGGGCTCGTCTGCGTCACAGGCGTGTCGGGGTCGGGCAAGAGCACGCTGGTCAACGACATCCTGCTCCAGGCCCTGCGAAAGCAACTCAACAAGGCGAAGGTGATCCCCGGCGCCCACACCCGGATCAACGGCCTGTCGAACATCGACCGGGTGATCGAGGTCGACCAGAGCCCCATCGGCCGCACCCCCCGCAGCAACCCCGCCACCTACACCGGCTTCTTCGACGATGTCCGCAAAATCTTCACCCAGACCAAGGAGGCCAAGATCCGCGGGTACAAGCCGGGCCGCTTCAGCTTCAATGTCCCCGCCAAGAGCGGCGGCGGCCGGTGCGAGGCCTGCCAGGGCCAGGGCCTCAAAAAGATCGAGATGCACTTCCTCCCCGATGTCTATGTCGAGTGCGAGGTCTGCGAGGGCAAGAGGTACAACCGCGAGACCCTCGAGGTCACCTACCGCGGCAAGCACATCGCCGATGTCCTCGCCATGACCGTCGAGCAGGCCGTCGCCTTCTTCGAGAACCACCCGAAGATCCTGCGGTTCGTCCAGTGCCTCCACGAGGTCGGCCTCGACTACATCACCCTCGGCCAGCCCAGCACCCAGCTCTCCGGCGGCGAGGCCCAACGCATCAAGCTCGCCACCGAGCTGGGCAAGGGCGTGAGGCACGACGGCACCGGCACTGGCGAGCGGACGCTCTACATCCTCGACGAACCCACCACCGGCCTGCACTTCGAGGACATCCGCAAGCTCATCGTCGTCCTCAACCGCCTCGCCGACGCCGGGAACACCCTGGTCGTCATCGAGCACAACCTCGATGTCATCAAGTGCGCCGACTGGGTCATCGACCTCGGCCCCC
>CAYJPX010000056.1:0-5133 GCA_964372195.1 uncultured Phycisphaeraceae bacterium | reverse complement strand
CGCGTCATCGCGACCGGGACGCCCGAGCAGGTGGCGAGGACGAAGGGGAGCTACACGGGGGAGTACCTGAAGGGGCTGCTCGGTGCGGCAAGGGTCGTCCCCGGGCCGTAAGTTCGCATTGACCGGCATGTGCGGCTCCGGTACCTTGGAGCGATGGGCCGCCAATCCGGCGCAGCCCAATCGCGGGAACCGGAGGTGGCCCATGAGAGGGTGGACACGCGCCAGGAAAATCGGGCCGTGGGCGATCGGGCTCTTGCTCGGCCTTGAGGGCGGGGCGAGCACCGCACTCGGACAGGGCTACCTCACCTGCTATGCCCTGGGCAACCCGCTCGACTCCGGGGCCCTGTTTCGGATCGACTGGACGGAATACACCTCGGTCCGCGTTGGCGACACCAACGGCGTCCCTATCTCGCAACTCGCCGCAACGCCCGACGGTCGGTTGTTCGCCATCAACCAGACAAGCGACTGGCTCCTCGAACTCGACCCGGCGTCGGGGGCGGTACTCCAAACGGTCACCTTCGACCGTGACGCGGTCAACTTCCCACGCGGGCTTGCGATCTCCCCCGACGGCGTGTTCTACGCGGTCTTTGCGGGGCCGATGCTCTATCAGGTCGACGAGCAGACCGGCGTGACCACGCTCATCGGCGGAACGACGGGCGCCACGATGATCGAGTCGCTGGCCTTCATGCCCGATGGCCGCCTGTTCGCCTCGGGCAGGAGCAGCGGGACCGGTTCGCAGGCCAACAGGCTCTTTGAACTCGATCTCGCGACCGGCGCCACGCTCTCGAACACGCTGCTCCCGGTCCCCGACATCGACATGCTGACCGGGTGCATCGACGGCTTTCTGTACGGGATCAACCAGGGCGAGGGCGACGCCCAGGGGCTGCTGCGGATCGACCCGACCACGGGAGCGACCGAGGACATCGGTGACCCGGGGATCGGGATCGATGTCGCGGGGCTGGCCTTCGACCCGCGCACCTATGTGTGCTCGGCGGATATCACCGACGACGGCTATCTCGACACGCGCGATGTGCTGCTGTTCCTGGGCGCATGGGTCGTCGGCGACCCCCTCGCCGACTGGAACCAGGACGGCTCGGTGAACACCATCGATGTCGTCCTGTTTCTGGGCGACTGGGCCGCCGGCTGCTGAGGGCGAGGTCGCGGTGCGGTGTCATCGCCTGGAAGTACCTGGTCGGGCTCGACCCTGAGACGCCGACCAGCGCAGCTCCTCGCGTCGGGTTCGGGCAAGCGAAACGGTCGCTGGCCATCCGCACTGGTCAACTCCGCAGAGCCGCCGCTGACCAGTGGCACCCGGCGCCAACAGCCCCGGGACGCTCGTCAGGCCGCGAGACCAATCCCCGGCGTCGGCCTACTCGTCGATCCGGAGATCCGTGAGCGTCACCATGCCGCCGTACGCCTTGAGGATGTTCGTTGTGGATTCGCCCATCTCGGGTTTCGGGCGGAGCAGCACCCACGCGCCGGCGAGGTCGGCTTGGCCGATCTCGCCGTCCAGGACGATCTGCGGCGTCTCGCCCGCGGCGAGGGCCCGGCGTTCGTCCGTCCGGGCGTACACAACGCTTCCCAGGAGCAACTGACGCCCCGGGCTGCGCAGGAGTGCATCAAAGGCCAAGTCGCATGGCAGGTCCTGCACTGCGAGCGTGAGGACGAACTTGCGATCGGATTCGTCGCCCGGCACGATCGTGGCCGACGGGTGCAGCGACTGGCGGATCGCCTCTTCCGCGCCGGCGTCTGTGGGGAGGATCTCGACCGCGGGCATGTCACCGCGAAGGACCTCGAACCGCAGGCGGTGGTAAGTTATCCCCCACTGGTCGCTTTCCGCGGCGGCGGCGCGTTCCCTTCGAGATCTCGACGAGTTGAGGTCATCCACCTGGAGTTGCAACCCGAGCACCAGCTCGTGTGTGCCAGGGGCGATCCCCCGGGGGAGAGGGAGCAGGAGGGCGTCGTTGTCGTCGTCGGCGAACGCCATGAGCGCCGTGGCGTATGGAGAGGCACTGCCGACAGCAACGCCATACCAGATCGGGAGCTTTGCGAGCTGCGCGACATACCGCTCGAACGCGTCCACCCCGTTCTCGTCGGCGCCCGCGGCCGGTCCATAGCCCGCTGGCGCTCGATCGTTCGGTAAGATCGACTCTCCGTCCAGCTCGATCGAGACCAGGTGCAACTTGCCCGAGATCGCGGAGTTTCGGCCCAGCCTGGTCACCCTGCGGCCGATGTCTATCGGCAGGGGCTTGCCGCTCGGGATCGTGGGTCTCGCCTCGCACTTGAAGGCGATGGACTGTCGGCAGAACCGCTTGTATTGCTCGTCGGTCGCGAAGCCGTCGACCCGGGCGAACTCGATGAACTCGCCCCAGTCTTCGAGCCAGGGGCGCTCGAGGTCGGCCTGCTGCTCGAGGGCGGCCTCGATGACGGTCTGCGCGGCCGCGTCGCCGAGCTTGCCGGTCCGGCGTCGCCGGAGGAACTCCTGGAGCGCGTTCTCGGCAACGGCGCCGTCGGCGTTCCGGGCCTCCCACAGGAGCAGGCCGACCGGCTTGAAGTGGTTGACCTCGGCCCCGGTGAGCACCGCGTACACGGTTGTAGCGATCGCGCCCGTCGGCAGCACCACCAGCAGCGCCCCGACGGTGGCGACCAACCACATGCGCCTGCGCTGGCCGATGCGGACCGCCCTCTCCCGCTTCAGCCCCGCCCCGCACTCGGGGCAGGTCACGCCGTCGGGGAGCGTGCCCGAGAGATCAAAGCGGCAGGAACGGCATGTGGGGCGTCTGTTGAGGCGTCGGCCCCGGAGGCCGAGGACGAGCAGGACCACCCCCAGGCCGATCGCCGCAAAGAACCCGAGGATGAACTGTCCCGCCATGTCCTACCCCGCCTTCCCCGCTTTGGCGCGTCGCCTGGAGCCGGCCCCGACAGGATACCGGATTCGGCCGGGGAATCACAGGGGGGGCGGCTCGGAGCCACGGGCCGGGCCGCGGCGGGTGCGGGGGGCCGTGGTGCAATAGGCTGCCCTCGTCGGTGGCTTTATCAAGGGATCCCGAATACGCTCAGGGAGTTTGCGCCCGGCCGATCTCGCACACGGCTCGGAGAGCCGTGCCAACCCGGAGCCCCCATGCCCAAACGCACCGACATCCGGACCATCCTCCTCATCGGCTCCGGCCCCATCGTCATCGGCCAGGGCTGCGAGTTTGACTACTCGGGGGCCCAGGCCTGCAAGACGCTCCGGGCCGAGGGGTACCGGATCGTCCTGGTCAACTCCAACCCCGCGACGATCATGACCGACCCGGCCTTCGCCGACCGCACCTACATCGAGCCCATCACCCCCGAGGCGGTGCGGAAGATCATCGAGAAGGAGCGGGACCTCGGCATCCCGATCGACGCCGTCCTGCCCACGCTGGGAGGCCAGACGGCCCTCAACTGCGCCTGCGAGCTCTTCGACAACGGCACGCTGACCGAGTTCGGGATCGAGATGATCGGGGCCAACCGCGAGGTGATCCACCGGGCCGAGGACCGGGAGGCGTTCGCAAAGGTGTGCGCACGGGCGGGGCTCAAGACCCCGCCGGCGCGGACGGCGAACACGCTGGAGCAAGCCGAGGCGGCGCTGGAGGAGTTCGGCCTGCCGTCGATCATCCGGCCGGCCTTCACGCTGGGCGGCTGGGGCGGGGGCATCGCCTACAACCGCGAGGAGTTCGCCGAGCTGGTGCGGCGAGGGCTCTCGGCATCGATGATCAAGCAGGTGCAGATCGACAAGAGCCTGATCGGCTGGAAGGAGTACGAGCTGGAGGTCGTGCGCGACAAGCGCGACAACTGCATCGTCGTCTGCTCGATCGAGAATATCGACGCGATGGGCGTCCACACCGGCGATTCGATCACCGTCGCCCCCTCGCTCACGCTCACCGACAAGGAGTACCAGGCCCTCCGCGACGCGGCCCTCGCGATCATGCGCGGGGTGGGCGTCGAGACCGGCGGGTCGAATGTGCAGTTCGCGGTCAACCCCGACCCCGAGGACGGCCAGTTCGAGTTCGTCGTCATCGAGATGAACCCCCGCGTGAGCCGCAGCTCCGCCCTCGCGTCCAAGGCCACCGGCTTCCCGATCGCCAAGATCGCCGCCAAGCTCGCGGTGGGCTACACGCTCGACGAGTTGCGCAACGACATCACCGGGACCACCAGCGCCTGCTTCGAGCCGGCCATCGACTATGTCGTCACCAAAATCCCCCGCTGGACCTTCGAGAAGTTCCCCGAGGCCGACGAGACCCTGACGACGCAGATGAAGTCCGTCGGCGAGGTCATGGCCATCGGCCGGACATTCAAGGAGAGCTTCCAGAAGGCGATCCGATCGCTCGATGTCAAGCGCTTCGGCTTCGGGCTCGACCGCAACGACAAATGGCTGACGGCCATGCGGGCGGTCGAGGAGCAGCAGCTCGTGCTCGACTTCTCCCCGGGGGCCCGCCCCGGCACCGGCTCGGCCAGCGAGACGGGCCTCCGCACCGCCGACGGCCAGCCGATCGAGTGGCCCATCCCCATCGACAAGCTCACCCGCAAGCTGACGGTGCCGAGCCAGGGGCGGATCTACTTCATCCGCTACGCGCTCAAGATGGGCTGGAGCGTCGAGCGCATCAGCGGGCTGACCCGCATCGACCCCTTCTTCATCGACCAGATGGCCCAGCTCGTCGAGTTCGAGGACACGCTCTGCTCCTACGGCTCGCTCGAGGAGCTGCCCCGCGAGGTCCTCTTCCAGGCCAAGCAGCTCGGGTACTCCGACGCGCAGCTCGCGAACCTCTACCTCCGCCGCATCTCCTCGGAGACGATCCTGCAGGTGCGGGCCCACCGGAAGGCCCAGGCCGTCGAGCCGGTCTTCAAGCTGGTGGACACCTGCGCGGCGGAGTTCGCGGCGGTGACGCCGTACTACTACTCGACCTATGAGACGCCGGTGGAGAAGGTCGGTGAAAGGGACGGGGGCACGGAGGCACGAAGGCACGAAGGGAAGACAGATGCGGGCGGGGGATCCCCCTCCGTGCCTCCGTGCCTTCGTGCCTTCGTGCCTGCGGCGGACGACGAGATCAAACTCACCCCCCCCCCCAAAGTCATCATCCTCGGCGGCGGCCCCAACCGCATCGGCCAGGG
>CAYJPX010000055.1:0-21275 GCA_964372195.1 uncultured Phycisphaeraceae bacterium | reverse complement strand
CACCCAGGCCGCCCACGGCCGGGCCCCGGCGGTCGCGGTGGGGCACAAGGTCGCCAACCCCGACGCGATCGTACTGGCCTATCAGGGCGACGGCGACCTCGCCTCGATCGGGCTGGCCGAGATCATCCAGGCGTGTCAGATGGGCCTGCCGATGACCTTCATCTTCGTCAACAACGCAATCTACGGCATGACCGGCGGGCAGATGGCCCCGACCACGCTGGTGGGGCAGAAGACGACAACCACCCCGACGGGGCGCCCGCGCATGACCGGCCAGCCGCTGCGCATGGCCGAGATCATCGCGCAGATCGACGGCCCGGTCTATGTCGAGCGGTGCGCCCTTTTCGACGCCAAGCAACGCAACCGCACGAAGAAGGCGATCGCCAAGGCCCTGCGGTTGCAGGCCGAGAACCGGGGCCTGGCGTTCGTCGAGATCCTGTCTGAGTGCCCGACCCACCTCCGGCTCAGCCCCACCGAGGCCGAGCAGTGGGTCAAGGACAACATGGTCCCGGTCTTCCCGCTCGGCGTGAAGAAGGACGAGGTGGTCGAGCCATGGTTCGACCTCGGCACGCCGAGCTTCGAGCCCGAGCGCGTGGTCCAGGTCATCGGCGGCACGGACACCCCGCCCGAACGCTTCGGCGGGGGGTTCCCCTCGCACCTGCACCCCCACGATGTCTCGATCAAGTTCGCGGGCGCGGGCGGCGACGGCGCCCAAACCATCGCCATGCTCACCACCAAGGCCGCTATCAACGAGGGGTGGGACTCGACCCACATCCCCAGCTACGGCCCCGAGTCGCGCGGCGGCACCTCGTACGCCGATGTCCACATCGCCGACGGGGAGGTGCTCAGCCCCGCGTGCCCGAAACCACAGGTACTCGTCGCGTTCAACCCGCAGAGCCTGGAGAAGTTCGGCCCGACCATCCAGCAGGGCGGGATCGCCCTGTACGACAGCTCGGCGATCCCCCAGCCCCCGACGCTCCACGAGTCGATCACGATGCTCGGCGTGGCATGCTCGGAGATCGCCCGGGAGTTGGGCAAGCCCATGATTAAGAACATGGTCGCGCTCGGGGCGTTGCAGGCCGCGACGCAGGTCTTCCCGGCGGAGAGCTTCCTCGCCGTCCTCCGGAAGGCGCTCCAGCACAACTGCGCGATGCTGGAGCTCAACATCGGGGCGTTCGGCCGGGGCCAGGCCGCGGTCATAGGGGCGGGGCAGGCGGTTTGAGGCCGGGTCTGGCGATGGATTCGGCCCGATATCCGCTCCATCGGGCGGATCCGGCGCGGATGGGATTGGGAATCAGGCGAAAAGCTGATAATATCGTCGTCTATCCGTTGTTCGGCCTCACCCCATGCTCCGGAGCCGTCATGACGATGCAAGCCGCCAACCCGGTCGAGACCCTGTCGTGCCTGGCCTCGATGATCGGGCGGACGCCGTTGCTCCGGATCGACTACCGCCACGACGGCCAACCCCGGCGGCTGTTCGCCAAGTACGAGCAGAAGAACATGACCGGCAGTGTCAAGGACCGCATGGCCCACACCATCCTGCAGCGGGCGTACGAGTCGGGCGAACTCCAGCCCGGGAACACGATCGCCGAGGCGACCAGCGGCAACACGGGCGTCTCCTTTGCCGCCCTCGGTCGGGCGTTGGGGCACCGAGTCCGGATCTTCATGCCCGACTGGATGAGCCGCGAGCGGGTCGTGCTCACCGAGGCCTTCGGCGCCGAGATCATCCCGGTCTCGCGCGAGCAGGGCGGCTTCCTCGGCTCGATCGAGATGGCCGAGGCGTTCGCCCGCGAGCGAAGCGATGTCTTCCTCCCCCGCCAGTTCGCCAACGAGGCCAATGTCCTCGCCCATGAGCTGAGCACCGGGCCTGAGATCGCCGCCCAGCTCGCCTCGGTCGGACTCATGGCCGATGCCTTCGTCGCCGGCGTCGGCACCGGCGGCACGGTGATGGGCGCTGGCCGTTGCCTGCGGGAGACCAACCCCCACGCGACGATCCACCCCCTCGAACCCGCCAACTCTCCCACCCTGCGGATGGGCCACCGCGTGGGGCACCACCGCATCCAGGGCATCTCCGACGAGTTCATCCCCAGCATCGTCAAGCTCGACGAACTCGACGAGATCGTCGATGTCTGGGACGGCGACGCCATCCTCATGGCCCAGAAGCTCGCGAGGATCGGGCTGGCAGTCGGGATCTCCTCGGGAGGCAACTTCGTCGGCGCCGCCAAGCTCGCCGAACGGCTGGGCAAGACCGCGACCGTCGTCACCGTGTTCTCCGACAGCAACAAAAAGTACCTGAGCACCGACCTGTTCCACGAGGAGCCCGTGGAGGAGAAGTACCACACGCCCCGGATCGAGATCGAGGGGTGGATAGCGATCGGGTGTCCCGAGATGCTGTGAATTCAGGGTGCGGGCTGACCCTCACGGGCAGAGAGCCGCCCCGCCGGCGATCGTCGGGGAAGGGCCGTCGGAGGGGCGGTGGAGGGAGCCCCGGCCCGCCGCTCGGTGGCGTGGTCCCAGGGTGTGGCCCGGCTGGGGTGGGGGACGCCGCCTATCGGACCGGGTGCCCGCAAGTCGTTCGGAGAATCGCGGTTTGTGGTGGTTGGGGAGGGATTCGCGGGGCGAATCGGCCTATAGTGGACCAAGAGGTCTATTAGGATCTCGAACCAGTAGGGCGTGCGTCTAACGCAGCGCACCCCCAACGGATGGCGTCCTGTGGGCAGGTCATTCCCAGGCGGTCGCTGCTCCTCCTCGAAATCGAGAACTCGCTGCGGCGGGGTCGCGACGGCGTACCTCTTGGTGGGTATTTGGGGCTTGGCCCCCGTCGCCGCTCAACCGACCGGGGGGAGCGCCGAGGACCCCAACCGTCGGTGCCTGGAGTGCCACGCCCAGGACCACATCGCCGAGATGGACCCGCAGGAGCGGTTGACCATGGTGGGGACCTGGCTGGACGCGGAGACCCCGGCGCCGGAGGGCCGGGAGGAGCCGCACTGGCAGCTCCGCGGGGACGAACCCGCGACCCGGCCGGGGCTCTTGATCGCGCCGGGTGCGCTGGTCGGCAGCGCGCACGAGTCGACCGCCTGCGTCGAGTGCCACGAGGACGCGGCGAACCTGCCGCACGAGCCCGAGCTGCAGCTCCAGACCTGCGCGACCGCCTGCCATGAGCCCGAGGCGAGTGCGTTCTCGACCGGCTCGCACGCCGAGGCGCTGGCCAACGGCGACGAGTTGGCCCCGACCTGTGCATCGTGCCACGGCGGGCACCAGATCGTGCCCGTCGGCGACACCCAGTCCGACCAACACCGCCTCAACAGCATCTTCATGTGCGCCGAGTGCCACGAGAAGCACATGAAGGACACGCCCGGCGGGTACAAGCCCCGCTCGCACATCGAGGCCTACCTCCAGAGCGCCCACGGCAAGGCGGTGGCGGAGAGCGGGCTCGTGGCGGCCCCGACCTGCTCGGACTGCCACAGCGCCCACGCCGTACACCCGGTGGAGCACCCCGAGTCGCCGGTGCACCGCGACAAGATCCCCCAGACCTGCGGGCAGTGCCATGTCGGCGTGCTCAAGACCTACGAGAAGAGCATCCACGGCACGCTGTCGGCCGAGGGAGACCTCGACGCCCCGGTCTGCACCGATTGCCACACCTCGCACGAGATCATCCAGCCCGACGAGGTCGCCTTCAAGCTCGCCAGCGGCGACCGGTGCGGGGCGTGCCACGAGGAGCGCATCAAGCACTACCGCGAGACCTTCCACGGCAAGGCGCTCGAGCTGGGCCAGGGCAATGTCGCGGCGTGCTTCGACTGCCACGGCCACCACGACATCGTCAAGATGGACGACCCCGACGGGCGGCTCGTGGGCGAGCGGAAGCTCGAGACCTGCCAGGCGTGCCACCCCGACGCGACCGCCAAGTTCACCGGCTACATCGCCCACGCCGACCACTTCAACCGGGACCTCTACCCGATCCTCTACTGGACCTTCGTCTTCATGACGGCGATCGTGATCGGGACCTTTGTCTTCTTCGGCGCCCACACCATCATGTGGGTGACCCGCTCGCTGGTGCTGTTCTTCCGCAACCCCGCGGCGTTCAAGGAGATCAAGCGGCTCAGCCGCGAGGACCGCGAGACCTTCGTGCGGTTCAAGCCCTTCGAGCGGTTCCTGCATGTGCTGGTGATGACCAGCTTCCTGCTGCTGGTGGCGACCGGCATGCCGCTGAAGTTCTACTACACCGCCTGGGCCAAGGAGGTCGTGCGGTATATCGGCGGGCTCGAGGCGGCGGCCCAGCTGCACCGGCTGGGGGCGATCATCACCTTCACCTATTTCTCGCTGCACATCGCCTCGATGCTCGTCGCGGGCGTGAAGCACCGGGAGCGCTACCGCAACCCCCGGACCGGGCGGCTGAGCGTGTGGAAGTTCCTCGGTGTGTTCTTCGGGCCCGACCTGCCCTACCCGCACCTGCAGGATTTCAAGGACTGGTGGGCGCACCAGAAGTGGTTCTTCGGGCGCGGGCCCCAGCCGCAGTTCGACAAGTGGACCTACTGGGAGAAGTTCGACTACCTCGCGGTCTTCTGGGGCGTGGCGGTGATCGGGATGAGCGGGCTGGTGATGTGGTTCCCCGAGCTGTTCACCCGCGTGCTGCCGGGCTGGATCATCAATGTCGCGCTGATCGTGCACAGCGACGAGGCGCTGCTCGCGGCGGGGTTCATCTTCACCTTCCACTTCTTCAATGTGCACTTCCGGCCCGAGAAGTTCCCGCTCGACTCGGTCATGTTCTCCGGGCGCATCTCCAAGGCGGAGATGCTGCACGAACGCCGGCGCTGGTACGACCGCCTGGTCGACACCGGCCGGCTCGATTCGATCCGGGCGACCGATGAGTGGACTCAGTGGCGCAGGGTCATCCACCCGCTCGGCTACCTGGCGTTCGGGCTGGGGCTGGCGCTGCTGGCGCTGATCGTCTACGCGATGGGGTCGAGGTTGATCACGGGGGGGCACTGAGCGGGTCGTGCCCGCGGGGTTCGGCATGGATCGGAGTGACGCGGCCATGCGGGAGGGAGCCGGAGGCACCGGCGGGGCGAGGTCGGCCGGGGCTCCGGCATTGCAAGACAGGCGGCGCGTGATGAATGGGCAGATGGATAGATCGAGGCGGGGCCGGCGGGCCGCGGGCGGCGCGGTGCTGGTGTGCGTGCTGGCGGCGGTCACCGCCGGCCAGGATGTCCGCTTCGACGACGAGTCGGACCGGCGGTGCATGCAGTGCCACGGGCAGGAGCACATCGCCACGCTGGGCCCGAAGGAACGCCGGGCGATGGTCGGCACCTGGCTGGACGCCGAGGCGCCGCCGACCGAGCGGGCGCCGGAGACCGAGCCGATCGTCGGCGACGAGCCCGCCGAGCGCCCCGCGCTGTTTGTGCTGCACGCCGATCTGGCGGCCAGCCCGCACGCGGACCTGCGCTGTATCGACTGCCACGAGGACTCGGCCCAGCTCCCCCACGCCGCCAAGCTCAACCGGGCGACATGCGCCAGCGCCTGCCACACCGAGGCCTGGGCGAAGTACGCCGAGGGCTCGCACCGCGACGCCTACGAGCTCCACGACGAGCGGGCGCCCACCTGCACCTCCTGCCACGGCGGGCACGACATGCGCGCGGTCGATGACCGCAGCGCCCCGCAGCACAGGCTCAACAGCCTGTACCTCTGCGGTGATTGCCACGCCGAGCACGGGCCGAGCGAGGAGGGCGTCGCCTCGGCCGAGAAGGTGGCCAGCTACCTCGGTTCGGCCCACGCCAAGGCGTTGACCGGGGCGGGGCTCCTCTGGGCGGCGACCTGCGCTGACTGCCACGACGCCCACGGCGTGCACAAGGCCGACGACCCGCGATCGACCGTCTACCGCGACAACATCCCCCAGACCTGCGGCCAGTGCCACGAGGGGATCAGCGAGGTCTACGACAGGAGCATCCACGGTCGGCTGCTCGCCGAGGGCGACGAGCGGGGGCCGGTCTGCACCGACTGCCACACCGCCCACAGCATCACGCGGGCCTCCTCGCCCGACTTCCTGCTCGACATCATCGGCGAGTGCGGCGAGTGCCACGACAGCCACGAGGCCAACGGCGATGGCAACGCCGACCGCAGGGGCACCTCGTACGAGACCTACGGCAAGAGCTACCACGGGCAGGTGTCCAAGCTCGGCTCGATGCGCGCGGCCCGGTGCAGCGACTGCCACGGCGCCCACGACATCCTCCCGCTCGACGACCCGGCCTCCATGGTCAGCGAGCAGAACCTCATCGCGACATGCAGCCAGGCGGGCTGCCACCCCGGCGCCAACGCCAACTTCGTCAAGTTCGACCCCCACGCCGACTACAAGGACCGCAAGAACTACCCCGTGCTGTACGGCGTGTGGTGGTACTTCATCATCGTGATGTCCAGCGTGTTCACCTTCTTCGGCCTGCACACCCTGCTGTGGTTCCTGCGGTCGATGGTGCACCGCTTCCGCCACGGGCCCGCGCCCAAGCACGCCCACGCCGCGACCGCGATCCGTCGGTTCACCGCGCTCAACCGGGTGAACCACGCGCTGGTGGTCATCACCTTCTTCGGCCTGACCGCGACGGGCATCCCGCTGGTGTTCTCGACCCAGCCATGGGCGGGCGTGCTGGCCGGGTGCTTCGGCGGCATCGAGGCCGCGGGGCTCTTCCACCGCGTGTTCGCCGCGATGCTGATCCTGAACTTCGTGCTGCACTTCATCGGTCTCGGGCGGGCGTTCCTGCGGCGGAAGTGCTCGTGGTTCGAGTGGACCTTCGGGCCCGGGTCGCTGGTCCCCCGGTGGAAGGATGTCACCGATTGCGTGGGCATGTTCCGCTGGTTCGCCGGGCACGCCAGGCTGCCGCGGTTCGATCGCTGGACCTACTGGGAGAAGTTCGACTACTGGGCGGAGGTCTTCGGCTCGATGATCATCGGCGGGACGGGGCTGCTGCTCTGGTTCCCGGAGATCGCGTCGAAGATCGTCCCCGGCTGGGCGTTCAACATCGCCATGATCGTGCACGGCTACGAGGCGCTGCTTGCGATCGGCTTCATCTTCACCATCCACTTCTTCAACGCGCATGTCCGGCCGGGCACCTTCCCGGTCGACGAGGTGATCTTCACCGGCAGCGTGCCCGAGGAGGAGCTCAAGCACCAGCGGCCGGAGGAGTACCGGCGCCTGGTCGAGAGCGGGCAGCTCGAGTCGATGCGTGTGCCCGCGCCGCCTCCCGCCCGCCGGCCGGTGCACATCGTGGTCGCGGTGATCTCGGTGGGGGTCGGGCTCGGGCTCTTGGCGCTCATCATCCTCGGTGGGGTCCAGATGTTGTAGGGAGCGGCGCACGGGCAGAGAGCACACATGAACCGCTGGAAGTCCCGAGTTCGCGACAGATTCACACCACGCCGGGGGCGGCGGGTGGTGGTGCTCTGCGCGTTCGCGGCGCTGGCGGTGGTGGGGGGGACGGCCGCGGTTATGCTCACCGGCGGCAGCGAGCCTGCTCCGCCCGAGACTCTGCCCGAGCCGGTGGTGGTCGAGGCCCGCACGCCGCCCGAGCCTGCGCCGAGGCCGTCCGGGGTGGTCACCTTCGCCGACGGCTGCATGACGGCGGAGTGTCACGGGCCGATGGCCGAGCGCCCGCATGTGCACCAGACCTTCGCCGAGGAGGCGTGCGATCTCTGCCACGGGCCGGACAGCGGCGGGCATGTCTACCCGCAGCTCGCCCAGATCGAGAACGCCTGCACCTCGTGCCACGAGACCGGGGCCGATCACACCTTCCAGCACCGGGCGATGAGCGAGGAGGGGTGCTTGGCGTGCCACGATCCGCACGGGTCGGACTCGCCCTCGCTCCTGCTGGCGGCGACCGTGGACGGCACCTGCGTCCGCTGCCACCCGCGAGACCGGGGCTCGTTCGCGCACCAGCCCTATGTCACCGACCATTGCGGCGAGTGCCACGACCCGCACGGGGCGGACAACCCCATGCTGCTGCTCGGCGGCGAGGGCGAGGACAACTGTCGTCTGTGCCACGCGCCGATGGTCGTCGCCACCGAGTTGGGCTCGCACACGCACCTCGAGGTCGAGGGCCGCTGCCTGGGGTGCCACAGCGCCCACACCTCACGGCGCGAGGGGCTGCTCGCCGCCCAGCCGCGGGACCTCTGCGTGACCTGCCACGAGGAGGTCGGTCAGGCGGTCTCCGGGGCCCTGGTCTCGCACGACTCGGTGCTGACCGGCGAGCAGTGCATCACCTGCCACGACCCGCACACCTCCGAGCACGCCTCGATGCTGCGCGACACGCAGGCCCATGTCTGCCTCTCGTGCCATGACGAGCCGGTGACGGCGGCCGACGGGCGGGAGGTCATCGCGCTGGGCACGGCCCTCGAGGCGGCGACCGTCGTGCACGGCGCGGTCACGATCGGCGACTGCAGCGCCTGCCACAGCGTCCACGGCGGGGAGCACGCCAGGCTGCTGCGGGCCTTGAACACCACCGTCTTCATCGGCGAGTATGACGCCCGGAACTACGCCCTGTGCTTCGCGTGCCACGACAAGAACCTGGCGGAGAGCGCCAACGCGACACTCTTCCGCGATGGGGCGACCAACCTCCACGCGGCCCACCTGCGGGCCTCGGGCAAGTCCGGCGGCTGCGCGGACTGCCACTCGGTCCACGCCGGGAACCTGCTGCGGCTGATCGTCGAGACCGTCAAGTACCAGGGCTCGGCCTGGGAGACGCCGATGCTGTTCGTGCAGACGAGCGAGGGCGGGAGCTGCGCCCCGGGCTGCCACGAGCCGCTCGCCTACAGCCGCTCGTCGGGCGGCGTGAACGCCAAGAGCAACGGAGAATCACCGTGAAAGACCGAATCCTCTCCACGCTGCTTGCTTCATTGGTGTGCGTGCCGGCCGCGCTGGCCCAGCCCGGGGTGCTCGACTCCACCGGCTCGACGGCTCCCGCGCCGACCACCGAACTGCCCCGCGAGGGCTGCGTGACCGCGGAGTGCCACCCCGGCGTCAAGGAGCACCCCTTCCTGCACGGCCCGCTGCGCGTGAACGGCTGCGACGGCTGCCACGAGCTGACCGATCCGGCCGAGCACAGCTATCGGTACCTCGGCGAGCGCGAGGAGATGTGCGCCCTGTGCCACATCCCCGAGACCATCGACGCCCCCTTCACGCACGAGCCCTTCGCCAAGGGCGAGTGCCTCTCGTGCCACGATCCCCACGGCGGGCAGGGCACGCGGCTGCTCCGCGGCGAGCGCTATGTCGACGCCTGCCTGGGTTGCCACGAGGACATGACCGGCGCCCACGACCAGGTCCACGGCCCGGCGTCGGTGGGGGCGTGCGGCGCGTGCCACGAGCCGCACACCGCCGACCTGCCGAAGCTGCTCAACGCCGAGGGGCGAGACCTGTGCCTCAACTGCCACATCCGCACCGGGCTGGAGATCGACACCCAGCCGGTGGTGCACGCCCCGGCGCTGGGTGATTGCCGCGTCTGCCACGACCCGCACGCGACCGACACCCCCAGCCTGCTGCTCCAGGAGGCCCAGGCCCTCTGCGAGGAGTGCCACCAGGACATCGCCAACACCACGCACAACGCCTCGGTCCAGCACGCGGCGGTGACCAGCAACCGGGCCTGCCTCAACTGCCACTCGGCCCACGCCAGCGACCACACCGGGCTGCTCCGCCAGGAGGTCAAGGACCTGTGCTTCGAGTGCCACAACGAGGCGGTGGAGATGCCCGACGGCAGCCACCTGGTCAATATGAAGGAGCTCATCGAGTCGGGCACGAGCCTGCACGGCGCGATCACCGAACGGAGCTGCGCCGAGTGCCACGAGATCCACGGCGGCGGGCACCGGCGTCTGCTGGTCAACGAGTATCCCTCCGACCTCTACTACCCCTTCGCCGAGAGCACCTACGCCCTGTGCTTTAGCTGCCACGACCGCCAGCTCGTGCTGCTCGCCCAGACCGACGAGGCGACCAACTTCCGCAACGGGACGGACAACCTCCACTACGCCCATGTCAACCGCGACACCAAGGGCCGATCGTGCAGGGTCTGCCACGATGCCCACGCCGCCAGCCGGGAGAAGCACATCAGGGACAGCATCCCGTTCGGACCCTCGGGCTGGCTGCTGCCGATCAGGTTTGAGGCCCTGGCCGACGGCGGCCGCTGCGCCGCGGGCTGCCACCAGGTGTTCGAGTACAACCGTGTCGAGCCGATGACCTATCCGACCACGCCGCCCGAGAGCCCGTGGGACGGGTCGGATCTGATCCCCGGCTCGCGGATCGATTCCCAGAAGACCCCGGGCAAGGGCGCCGACAAGTAGCGGCGCCGAGCCTACCGGCGCTCGCGCCGGTTCATGTGAAGGAGCGGACCATGCTCGCCAGAAATGTGTTTGTTCGAGGATTCGCCGTGCTCGCCCTCCTGCTGGCGGTCAACCCGCCGGCCAGGGCGGACGACCTGCGCAATGTCAAGAAGGGCGAGCCGGTGCCCGCCTACCGGCTGACCGCGGTCGACGCCACGGTCGTCGACAGCGAGGCGCTCAAGGGCTCGACGGTCGTCATGGTGTGCCTCTCGGCCGAGCAGCGCCGTTCGGAGCTCGCCGCGCTCGATTCGTTCAACGCCTGGCAGAAGCTCGACAACGAGCGCGTCAAGCTCATCCATGTCACCGCCGATGTGATCCAGAGGAGCTACTTCGAGAGCTTCCGCGCCGAGCGGGGCATCACCGTGCCGCTGGCCTTCGACTCCGACCGCGCGTTCTACGGCAAGCTGGGGCTCATCGTGCTCCCGACCACAATCGTGATCGACGCCGAGGGCAAGCTCGCCCATGTCATCTCGCTGCACAGCGCCAAGTACGAGCAGACGCTCGGCGCCTACATCCGGCACACACTCGGGGAGCTGAGCGATGCGGAGCTGGAGAAGGAGCTTGCCACGAGCTCGGGCGCCGGCTCGCCCAAGAGCCTGGCCTCGGCGCACCGTGCCCTGGCGCGGTCGATGCGCGAGAAGGGGCTCCTCGACACCGCCAAGGCCGAGCTGCTCAAGGCCCGCGAGCAGGAGCCCGACAACCACGAGATCATGCTCGACCTGGCCGATCTTGATGTGGCCATGGGCGATCTCGACGGCGCGGACGGCCTGGTCGGCGTGGTGCTCCAGAGCCAGCCCGACCACCGCCGGGCCCAGCAGCTCAAGGGCATCGTGTACTTCAAGCGGGGGCAGTACGACGAGGCCGAGCAGCTGCTCACCGAGGCGCTCAAGCTCAACCCAAACCCCGAACAGGTGCACTATTTCCTCGGGCTGATCTGCGAGAAGCGAGGACAACCCGACCAGGCCCTGGAGCACTACCGCGAGGCCCTGCGACGCCTGCTCGGCGAATCGGGCGGGTGACGCCGCGCCCGCCCGCCGGGCAGGGCGACGCCGAGGTCCGAGAGGCTGGGGACCCACCGAAATGGGGTCCCCACCTTCAGCGGGGCGGCCGCCTGGTCGATCCAGGGCGAACGCCGCCAGCGGGGTGGCCGGGCACTCGTGGGCCGGGGAGTTCGCGGCTCGAGCGTGCGTTACCCCGGGCCCGGGCTTGGTCAATCCCCGGCGGCCGGGTGAGGGAGTGCGACCATGTCCGAACCGCGATCAACGGAAGCCACGCACGATGTCCCGCTGCGCCAGCTCGGCGGAGCGTCGTCCCCGATGGCGATCCAGGTCGCCATGCACCGCGCGGTGCTGGACAACCTCGACGAGGGGGCGTACATGGTCGACCTTGCACGCCGGGTGGTCTACTGGAACCCGGCGGCCGAGCGTATCACCGGCTTCGACGCCAAGGATGTGGTCGGTAACTGCTGCCGTGACAACATCCTCAACCACACCGACGAAACCGGGACATGCCTCTGCACGCACGCCTGCCCGCTCTCCCACGCGATGAAGGTTGGGGAGATCCGCGAGGCGCACCCCTTCTTCCACCACAAGCAGGGGCACCGGGTGCCGACGGTGGTGCGTGCCGTGCCGGTCTTCGGCATGGACGGCGAGGTGGTCGGCGCGATCGAGCTGTTCACCGATGCCCGGAGCGTGCACATGCTCCACGAGCGCGTCGCCGAGCTCGAGGACCTCGCCTACCTCGACCCGCTCACGCGCCTCCCCAACCGCCGGTATGTCATGGACGCCCTGACCCGGCGTCTCAACGAGTCCTCACGGACGCACAAGCCGTTCGGCGTCGCGATGCTGGACATCGACCACTTCAAGCGGTTCAACGACACCTACGGCCACGCCACCGGCGATGAGGTGATCAAGCTGGTCGGGCGGTCCGCGACCGAGAACATCCGCTCGACCGACATCGTCGGCCGGTGGGGGGGCGAGGAGTTCCTCGGCGTGTTCCCCAACATCCTGGCCTCCGACCTCGAGCGCCTGCTCGAACGGATGCGGTCGCTCATCGGCGCGTCGTGGCTCAACCAGGGCGGCGAGCAGGTCTGCGTCACCGTGTCCATCGGCGCCACTATCAGCCGAGAGGACGACACCATCGCCACGATCGTCGACCGGGCCGACGCCAGGCTCTACGACAGCAAGGAAGGCGGCCGCAACCGGGTGACCATGGACCGCCCCGAGGCGGCCGCGGCGTGAGGTGTGGGGTCAGGCCCGCGGCGGCGCCGCCGGCCTTGACCGGGGCAGCCAGAGGTCGGCCATCACGATCAGCAGCGACAGCGTCAGGCCGGAATAGAAGATGAACCCGCCGCCCACGATCGCGTAGACGAACGCCTCGTTGTCGCGCGCGGGGATCCACGACCCCAGGTCGGCCAGGAGCCCGACGCCGATGAGCGTCGCGATCAGCCCGGCCAGCGGGCGCGGCGCGCGGCTGAGCGCCAGCAGCAGGACCGCCACCAGGCACAGCGTCCCCAGCGCCAGCGAGTGCGCGTGCAGCGAGGCGAGCAGCACCTTCTCGTCGACGGGGTTGACCTCCCGGCTCACGGCGTTGGCCATCACATCGTCGTGGTACCGCAGGCTGAGCTGCGGGTAGGCGTCGGGCCCGGTCGCGCCCGAGTCGTGGCACGACACGCAGCTCGACGCGATGATCTCCTCGGGCATGTTCTCGCCCAGGTCGAAGTTGTCGTAGTTCTCGCGGACGCGGTCGCCCTCGAGCCAGCCGATCAGCGCCTGCCGCGGCGCGTCGGCGAGGTCCTCGGGGTGCCCGCGCTGCAGGGCGCCGAGCAGCGGGGCCTGGGTCTTGATGCCGTGGTAGTGGGCGCGGATGTCGTCGAGGTTGAACCCCGCCCGTTCGTCGCGGTTGTCGTGGTGCGTGCGCAGGTACCAGCCGGACACGGCGCTCCCGCCGAGGATGACCAGGCACAGGAGCGTCAGCCCGAGCCGGACGCCGAAGCCGAAATCACGGAGCTTGGGGGCGGGGGTGGGGGTGGGGGTGGGGGTTGGTGCGTTGGCCATAGTGTCAGCTCACACTGAGCAACTCTTCCGCGATCGCGACCTCTTCGCCGGTCGCGACCGCCTTGGCGGCACAGATCCCCAGCACCGTCGAGCGGTAGCCCTCGTCGGCCGAGCACGCGACGCCCGCCCCCTCGGTCACACTCTTGAGGAAGTCGCCCAGCGCGTAGTAGAGCGGCGGGTTCGGCAGCCCCACGCCCTCGCGCAGCTTGCCCTGCTCGGCCAGCTTGGTCGCCCCGGCGATCAGCGTGATCCCCTCGTCGTTGTGGAACTGCTGGCGGTTGGCGTAGACCTCCCAGCCCTGGGTCGGGGCGTCGGCCTCCTTGAACATCCATGCGTGGGTCTCGGCGAGCTTGATCGCCGCGTTGGTGCCGAAGAGCGTCTCGAACCGCCCGCCGTAGGAGTTGGCGAGGGTGGCGTCGTAGTCCAGCACCACGCCGTTCTTGTAGCGGAACTGGCAACTGACGGTGTCGGCGACCTCGCGCCCGTCGTCGTGCAGCCGGATCGAGCCGAGGCCACGCACGCTGGTGGGGTAGCGGCCCGTGAACCAACTGATCGCGTCGAACTGGTGCGTGCCCCATTCCCCGGCCAATCCGAGGCTGATCTCCTTCTCCAGCCGCCAGTTGAGCTCGCGCTCGCGGGAAGGGTCGCCGGCGGGGAAGCGCCAGGAGGTTTTGAGGTGCTGCTGGGCGTAGACATTGACCAGGTCGCGGACCGCGTCGGAGCGATAGAACGAGCGGGCCAGCGTGTAGACCGGGTTGGACCGGGCGTCGAAGCCGGCCTGGAAGACCTTGCCCGAGCCGCGTGCCGCCCGCACCAGGGCCTGGGCGTTCTCGAGGGTCGCCTCGAGCGGCCCCTCGCAATAGACATGCGTCCCGGCCGCGATCGCGTCCCGCGCGACCTGCAGGTGCGTGTGCGTGGGCGTCGCGATGCACACCGCGTCGAAGAGGTCGGTCTTCTCGAGCAGCTGGGTGTGGCTCGCGAAGCCCTGGGCGCTGCGTGTCCGCCGCACGCCCGAGTCGAGGCGTCGCTCGTCGGTGTCGGCGATCGCGGTGATCTCGACCCCCTCGTACTTGCCGAGCTCGCCCATGATCTCGCGGCCCTGGCGCCCGACGCCGATCACCGCGATCCGCGCGGGAGCCCGCCGGGCGCCGAACGCCATCGCCGGGATGGGCAGCAGCGTCATGCCGGCGAGGCCGGCGGCGGTGGTTCCAAGAAAGGTCCGGCGGTCGGTTGTCATCGCGCTCGCTCCAATCCTCATGCACCGGGTCCCAGCACCCGGAAGACCTCTTCCATGCCCGGGCTCGCGCCCCATTGGCCTCCGACCCGGACCGCCGAGCCGATCTCGGGGGGCATCCTATCGGGTCTGCCGCCGGTGACAACCAGGGCGGTCGCCCAGGCGTCGGCGAGGGTGCCCGACTCGCCCACCACCGCGGCCTCGATCTCCAACCCCACGGGGTTCCCGGTGCGGGGGTCGATGATGTGCCCCGCGCCCGCGCCGGTCACCCGGCCAGAGGGCGAGGAGACCGCCGCCGAGCGATCCCGCAGCACCAGCTCGGCATCGCCACCGCTCAGACGCACCCGCCAGCCGTCGGTTCCCGGCGGGGCCCCGATGGCGGCGATGCTGCTGGTACCGCCGTGCAACAGGGCCGCGCCGATGCCCGCCTCGCGCAATACCTCGCAGGCCCGGTCGAGGGCGTAGCCCTTCGCGATGCCCCCCAGGTCGATCGCCACGCCGGGGTCGGAGAAGGCGATCGTCAGCTCGTGCTGGTCGAGCACGACGCTTCCGAACCCGGCCGCCTGGAGGGCCGGATCGGCGGGCGTCCCGCGGTGCCCGGCCCGCCGCATAAATACACCCATCGCGGGGTCGAATGCCCCGCCCGACTGCTCCCAGACCTTCGCGGCGGCGGCGAGCAGGTCGAAGAGGTCCCGGTCTACCGCCACCGCGCCCCCGGCGCCGAGGGTGTTGACCCGGCTGACGAGGCTCCCCGGGTCAAAGAGGCTGAGGCGTCGGTGTTCGTCCTCGATGGCCAGGATGGCCTGCTCGCCGGCGGCGCGCAGAAAAAACTCGTCCTCCCCGTGGAGGACGAGTTCGAATCGTGTGCCCATGGCCCCGGTCGCGAGGCGGACGATCATGCCGGTCGCCCTAGAGCTTGCGGACATACATCGAGTCGGGGTCGTACTCGAAGGCCGAGCCCTCCCACATGCTGCGGGTGGCGAGGTCGACCATCACGATGACCTTGGTGGCGTGGTCCACATTGCTGATGGCTTCCTCACGCGAGCGGATGCACTTCCACCAGTTCAGGCGGAGCTGCTCCTGATCATTTGGGATCTCGGGGCACTCGACGGTCTCCTCCTCCACCTCGTCGACATAGGGGCGCGTGGGCCGGACGACACAGTGGCGGCTGTTGAGGTAGATGTTGCCCTTGTTGCCGCGGATCAGGTTCTCGAGGCCCACCTCGTTGCAGGTCGAGCCGGCGACGATCATGGTGTGCTCGCCCTGGAACTGGATATTGAGGTTGACCTGGTCGTGGTTGTCCATGTCCTTGTCGATGTAGTGCCCGCCGGAGGCGACGACGCGGGTGGGCCAGCCGACCTGGTTCTCGAGGGCCATGAGCATCGGCGTGATCTCGTGGACCAGCAGGTCGCCGATGATGCCGGTGGAGAACTCGCTGTAGCGGCGCCAGCGGGCGTAGATCTTGGGGTCCCACTTGCGGTCGGCCTTGTAGAGGTACCCCTGCCAGGCCTTCCAGTCGACATTCTCGCCGGGCTTCCAGGCGTCGTCGAGCCCGTAGTAGTTCCACTCGCCGTCGGGTGTGTTGCGGCAGTAGCTGGTCTGGCTGAAGGTGGGCTTGCCGATCCGGCCTTCGTTGATGAGCTTGCGGGCGGCGATGTACTTGGGCAGGATCATCTTCTGCGTACCGACCTGGAAGATGCGGTCGGGGTTCGCCTTGACGACCTCGCGGAGCTCGAGCGCCTGGTCGAGGCGGAGCGTCATGGGCTTCTCGCAGTAGACATCCTTGCCGGCCATGAGCGCGTCGATCGCGTGCTGGGAGTGCCAGTGCTCGGGGCTGGCGATCAGCACGCAGTGGATGTCATCGCGGGCGAGCAGCTCGCGGTAGTCGGTGTACTGATCGACCTCCCACCCGCGCTTCTCTTTGATGCCCGCCGCGGTGGAGCCCATCCGCACCTGGTTCACATCGGCGAGGGCGACGATCTCGACATCCTCCTCGCCCCGCTCGACCATCTCGCAGGTGCTGTAGCAGTGCCCGGTCCCCATCCCCCCCGGGCCGATCACACCCATGCGGATCGTCTCCCCGGCGCGGAGGCGGTTACCCCGGACGCCCGACCGCACACCCGGGCGCGGCTTGACGGAGAACTCGGCAGCGCCCACGGCCGCTGCGGTGCCCGCGAGGGCGGCGGCCTGGGCGAGGAACGAACGACGAGATTGCTCGGACATGGCAGGACTCCCAGTCGGTGGGGACAGAGTGCAGAACCACAGACAGCATATCGACCCCGGCGCGGCTGGCAACCCCGGCCTGGCGACCGCTGGCGGCCGCTCCCGGGCTTTCCCCGGAGCCCGCCACCCCGAGGCCCGCTTTTGGGACTGTCAAGCGGTGCCGGTCAGCCGGGCTCGGCCGGAAATCGGCCCCAGCCTCGCACCGGACCCGTTCGATTCACGGGCCCGCGACCTCGCTGTTCGGCAGACTCCCCTGACCCGCGGCGTCGTGCCGTCGGGGACGATGCTCGGCAAGGCAGCACGACGCTGCGGAGGAGATCTCCATGCAGAAGGCAGGACTCACGCGGGGGCGGTTGGCGGTGGGGTTGATCGGGGCGCTCTGCGGCGGCCTCGCACACGCCGAACCGGACCTCCGGCCGTGCTGCGGGCTCGCCCCGGCCCAGGTCGCCCACGGGCTGGCGGGCGAGTGGAGCGGGCAGGTCCTGGTCCGATCGGCAGACGGCGACCTCTCGACCTCCCCGGCGAGCATGTCGGCCAAGCTCGATGCCGAGCACAAGATGCTCGAACTCTACTACGAGGGCTTCGCCTTCGGGCAGCCGGTCGAGGGGGCCATGCGGTTCTCCTTCGCGCCCGACCAGGTCGAGGCCGACATCCGCGACGGCGCGATCAACCTCCGCGCCACATGCCAGCCCGACTCCCCCGAGGGCGCCGCCGCCCAGGCCGACAACTCCTATGCCGTCGGGTGTGAGAGCGATTCGGCGGGCGACTTCCGGATCCACTTCACCCGCGTCGATGCGACAGCGTGGAACATCGCCTACGAGTCCCGCGATGACCTGGGCCAGTGGGCCTCCATGCTCACCCTCCAGCTCGATCGCCTCGGCGCGGGGGAGCCATCCGCCGCGGCGCAGAGCTTCGAGCTCTCCCCCATGCTCCTCGAACTCCGGGATGACGCCCTCGCCTCGGTCGAGACCGAGGACTGATCCCGCGTGTCATGGACCGACACTCCTGAGCAGCAGGCACGGGCGAGCCCATAAGCTCGCCCGTGCCTGTTTCTTTCGGGGTCCCGCGGCGTCGCCCCGCCGCTAGTCCTCCGGCTCGGTCATGCTGAAAGGTTCGAGCAGCCGGTCCAGCTCCTTGGCCGGCAGGACCCCCTGCTCGAGTGCGAGCTGCCGCACGGTCTTGCCCTCCTTGAACGCCTGCTTGGCGATGGCCGCCGCCTTGTCGTAGCCGAGCACCGGGGCCAGGCTGGTGCACATCGCGAGGCTGCCCTCGATCAGCGACCTGCACCGCTCCTCGTCGGGTTCGAGCCCCGCGAGCAGGTTGTCGGTGAACATCTCGCACGCCCCCGCCAGCAGCTTCACGCTGTCGAGCGTGTTGGCGGCCATCACCGGCATCGCGACCGCCAGGTCGAGCAGGCCGCCGATCCCGCCGAGCCCGGCGGTGGTGGTCGCCGCGTCGTTGCCGATGACCTGGCAGGCGACCATCATCATCGCCTCGCAGATCACCGGGTTGACCTTGCCGGGCATGATCGACGAGCCGGGCTGCACCGCGGGGAGCCTGAGCTCCCCGATCCCGCACCGCGGGCCGCAGCCCATGAGCCGGATATCGCTGGCGATCTTCGAGCAGCTCACCGCGATGGTCTTGAGCAGCCCCGAGGCCTCGACGATGCAGTCCCGCGAGTGCTGCGCCTCGAAGTGGTTGTCCGCCTCGCGGAAGGGGATGCCCGTCTCGGCGGCGAGTTTCTTCGCGACCCGCGAGCCGAACTCGCGGTGGGTGTTGATCCCCGTGCCGACCGCCGTCCCGCCGAGGGCGAGCTGGCAGAGAGCGTCGATGGCCTGGCCGATGCGTCGCTCGGCGTTCCGCATCTGGGCCGCGTAGCCGCTGAACTCCTGCCCGAGCCGGATCGGTGTGGCGTCCTGCACATGGGTGCGGCCGATCTTGACGATCTTGTCCCACGCCCGGGCCTTGGCCTCCAGGTCGGCGGCCATGGTCCTGACCGCCGGCAGCAGCCGCTCGCGCAGCGCCACCGCCAGCGCCACATTCATCGCCGTCGGGAAGGTATCGTTCGACGACTGCCCCATGTTGACATGGTCGTTGGGGTGGACGCCTCCCGCGTCGAGATAGGCCGCGTCCTTGCTCGAGCCGATCGCCGCCCCCCGGGCCAGGCAGATGAGGTTGGCGATCACCTCGTTGGCGTTCATATTGGTGCTGGTGCCCGAGCCGGTCTGGTAGGTATCGACGGGGAAGTGCCGCGCGATCCCGCCGCGCTCGGCGAGGCCCTCGCGGATCTTTCCGCACGCCGCGACGATTGCGGCCGCCCGTTGCCTGTCGAGTTTGCCCAGGTCGAGGTTGGCCTCCGCCGCGGCCGCCTTGAGCATGGCGAACGCGGTGATCACCTCGCGGGGCACAGGCCTGCCCGACACAGGGAAGTTGAGCACCGCCCGCTGGGTCGAAGCCCCATACAGGACATCGGCGGGGACTTCCATGACGCCCATGGAGTCCTTCTCGGTGCGCGTCGGGGCGGCGGCTGAGGCGGGCATGTTTCCCTCCCATGAAACAGGTTGTGCGCTGGGGCCGAATCTTCTCCAGACCGGCCGGAAACAATCCTAGGGGCGGCGGTACGATGAATCCGGCCCCCGGGAGGCCGGTACACTCTGGGGGAACCCCGCCCGCCCGCGCCCGTCCAACCGGCTGCGGGCCCACGCCGGCCGAGCCCCCCATGCCGCGCCGACCCAAGGAGTTGACCATGCCGCAGATCGCGACCCTTCGCCGGGTGCTGGTCGGAACCGTGCTCGCTCTCGCCGTCATCGGCCTGCCCGAGCAGGCCTCGGCCCAGTCCCGGCGTCCCCAGCGACGCCAGCCCTCCCCGGCTCAACCAGGCCAGGCGGCCCAGCCCGGGCAGCCCACAGCGCCAGCCGCGACCACCTGGGACGACCTGCTCCCCAGCCCATTCCTCGAGCGCTACAGGCCCCAGCGTTGGACCGTCACCGCGCACATGACCATCGGCGCGGCCCAGTGGATGGAGGCCCAGGACGACGGCCTGGTGCCCAAGCACGACACCTGGGAGTTCGACGCCGCCACCCTCGTCTATCCCGCGCTCGGCGAGACCGCCTCGTCGATCCTCGAGGTCCGCGGCCCGGCCGACAACGAGATCCCCGCGATCTCGGGCAAGGTCGAGCTCAACGACATCCTCGTCGCCCAGGAGGTCACGATCCTCAAGCAGGGGATCGGCGGCGGCCCGCTGCCCTGCGGCACCTGGCGGGCCCAGTGGCAGGTCGCCCCCTCGCCCGACGGCGCCTACACCACCCGCGAGATGGAGTTCGAGGTGTCGGTCTCGATGCAGAGCTATCGCACCAAGTTCGACGAGACGGCCGCCGCCCAGATCGACTGGCCTACCGGCGAGTGGCCCCCCGACGCCGCCGCGACCTTCCAGCCGCAGATGTTCGTCGATTACGACATGCAGTTCCGCGGCTACAACATGGCCGCCGTCACCGCCCTGCTCGACACCTGGGCCGAGGGGCGGACCGTCGACGAGATCCGGGCCCAGCTCAAGCCGGTCGCGCTCGCCAAGTGGCTCGCCGGCCAGACCCTCCAGCATGTCCAGGTCAACGGCGAGGGCCTGACCTTCGACCGCACCGGGCTCTGGCAGGGCTTCGACACCCCGGGCGCCGCCAACGCCGCCGCGAACGGACGCGGCACCGAGCTCGACCTGCCCTGCCTGCTCGTCGCGGTCTACCGGGCGGTCGGCATCCCGTCGCGCCTGGTCATCGGCCTCGACGACGAGGGCGAGAGCAAGCAGACCTATCTCGACAAGCAGGAGGAGGGCAACGCCATCCGTGTCTGGGTCGAGTTCGCCCTCTATGACGAGGTGAACCGCACCTTCGGCTGGGTGCCCGTCGACATCACCGCGATGCGGAAGAACTCGAGCCGGCTCCCCGGCAACTACCTCACCAACCCGCTCAAGTACTTCGGCACTAACGACGAGCTCGACCGTGTCGCCCCGCTGGCCTTCCACTTCCACCCGCCGACCACCGTTCGCTCCTACGGCTCGCCCGCGATGTGGGGCTGGTTCGTCACGCCCACGCCCCCCGGCCGCGCCACCCAGCGGGTCCGCTTCAACATGACCAGCACCCCCCGCGGCGGCGGCAACGAGAGCCACCTCCCCGCCGACAAGCTGGAACCGCCCCGCAAGCCCTGACGCCCCGCGCGGCCCGGGCCGCGGCTCCGGCGATCAGTCGAACCGCTCGAGCCAGTCCGGCTGGGGCAGGTAGGTGTAGTCCGGGGTCGTCTGCACCTCGCCCTCGGGCACGCCGACCCGCATCGCCACATGCCCATCGAGGAAGCCGACGGTCGCCTCGACCTTGCGGTCGTCGTACCAGAAGCTCTCGCGGTTCCCTCCGTCGTCGTAGTTGTAGATC
>CAYJPX010000054.1:0-21301 GCA_964372195.1 uncultured Phycisphaeraceae bacterium | reverse complement strand
GTTCGGCGTTTGGTGGCCTAGCTTTCCGCGCCGGGCCGCACGGGTCCCCGCCGGTGGGGCCGTCTTTTTGGCCCTTCCCTTTCCGGGGTCTGGCGTGTGTTGCACGGGGCGGTCCGTGTGGTAGCGCCGCCGCGTTGGTACGGCGTTGATCCCGTGTGGGCGCCGGGGCGCTCGGGTGATTTCGCGGGCCCACCCATCCCCATCGGTCGATATGATCGCTCCGGAGGCACCCATGACCGACCCCACGCCCATCCCGACCGACACCACCGCCGCGCTCGCCAGAGCGCGCGGGGCCTACGACCGCGCCAAGACCGAGATCGCCAAGACGATCGTCGGCCAGGACGAGGTGGTGGATCAGGCGCTCATGGCGATCTTCTGCCGTGGGCACGCGGTGATCGTCGGCGTGCCGGGCCTGGCCAAGACCCTGCTGATCTCAACCCTCGCCAAGACGCTGAGCCTGGGGTTCAGCCGTATCCAGTTTACCCCCGACCTCATGCCCAGCGACATCACCGGCACCGAGGTGATCGAGGAGGACAAGACGACCGGTGCCCGCGAGCTGCGGTTCGTCAAGGGCCCGATCTTCGCCAATGTGATCCTCGCCGACGAGATCAACCGCACCCCGCCCAAGACCCAGGCGGCCCTGCTCGAGGCGATGCAGGAGCGGCAGGTCACCACCGGCGGCGTGCAGCACAAGCTGCCCGACCCGTTCTTCGTGCTCGCCACGCAGAACCCCATCGAGCAGGAGGGCACCTACCCATTGCCCGAGGCCCAGCTCGACCGGTTCATGTTCCAGGTGCTCATCGAGTACCCCGACGCCGAGCAGGAGGCGGAGATCGTGCGGCGGTCGGGCGGGGCCGGGCGTGCGACCGCCAACCCCGTGCTGACGGGGGCGGATATCCAGGCGGTGCACGAGATCATCCGCGCCACGCCGATCGCCGAGCATGTGCTCCGCTACGCCCTGCGCCTAGTCCGTGCCACCCGCATAAGCGAGCCCATGGACGCGGGGCTGACGCGGCCCGCGATCGTGACCGACTACCTGGCCTGGGGCGCCGGCCCCAGGGCCAGCGAGTACCTGGTGCTCGCGGCCAAGGCCCGGGCGGCGCTCTCGGGAGCGACCCATGTGACCCCCGAGCACATCCGCTCGATCGTCAAGCCCGTCCTCCGCCACCGCATCCTGCGGAACTTCAACGCCGAGGCCGATCGGGTGACCTCGGACATGATCATCGACGGCCTGCTCGCGGAGATCCCGGTCGAGGGATCAAGCCCCGGAGAGCGCAAACAGCTCGATCGGGTTCTGGGGTAGCTGGGGCAAGTGGATTGTCGGACTCATTCATCCAGTATTGGCCCGAAAGCGGCGCGCGGGGGTTCTCGGCCCAGTGACGGTCCGGATGGAAAGGTCTGCTACACTTCGGCATACGCAGGGGTGGATGACCAGGTCATACCCGCCCTGGTGACCTCAGGAAGACGGGAACCGGAGGCCGCCCGGCAGCGGGATCCCCGGGCAGCGTTCCAGGATTCGGAGGGGACGGCCCCTGTCAAAAACAAACCGGCGTGTTTCCTTGGTATTCTCACGCCCAATCCTGACCCTTGCACAGGCGGGACACACACGAGGAGGCGGCATGCTCTCGCAGACTGTTGAATATGCACTCCGGGCCATGGTGTCGCTGGCCTACCGACCCGGCGAGCTGGTCCCCACGCCCGAGCTGGCCGAGACCACCAGCGTTCCCTCGAACTACCTCGCCAAGGTCCTGCAAACGCTCGCCGGGGCCGAGTTGATTGTGGGGCGTCGGGGTGTGGGCGGCGGGTACCGCCTCGCCAAGCCCGCCAGCGACATCAGGCTGCTCGATGTCATCAACGCCATCAACCCGGTCGAGCGGATCAAGATGTGCCCGCTGGGGCTCGAGAACCACGGCCCGAACCTCTGCCCGCTGCACCGGCGGATCGATCAGGCGGCGGCGGGCGTGATCGAGCTGTTCGGGTCGACCACGCTCGCCGATGTGGTCGCGGGCGAGGGCACGCCACAACTGCCCTTGTGCGATGCCAGACGCACCCAGCAGGTGCAGGTGCGAAAGGTCGCGAGCCCGTAAGCCCCCCATTGGTCGTTTGGGTGGGCGGGGTTCCTACGATCCGCCCGTGACCCAAGAAACACCAGACACGCAACCGACCGAACCCCCGCTCCACGAACAGGAAGCAGCTCGGCTCGCCAACCTCGAGGCGGCCCGCGCGCTGGGGGTAAACCCCTACGGCGTGCGGACCGACGGGCTGGTGAGCCTGGCGGCGGCACGGGCGGCCTACGACGAGGCCGCCGACGCCGAGCACCAGGCCGCTGCCAAGAGCGAGGCCCCGGTCGACAACCGACCGCGGGTGACGGTGGCCGGGCGGGTGATGCTCAGGCGAGAGAGCGGCAAGCTGATCTGGATGAACCTGCGGGATGGGTCGGGCGAGGACCTCCAGGTCGCGGTCTCCAAGCGCGACTGCGCCGAGCCGGGCTTCGACATCGCCGCGGTGACCGACCTGGGGGACATCCTCGTGTGCGGCGGCCCGGTGATGCGGACCAAGTCCGGCGAGGTGACGATCTGGGCCAGTTCGGTCCAGGCGGCGAGCAAGAGCCTGCTGCCTCCGCCCGGCAAGCACGCCGGGCTGCAAGATGTCGAGCTGCGGTACCGCCAGCGGTATGTCGACCTGTGGGCGAACCCCGAGACGGCGCGAGTGTTCCAGCTGCGCTCGGCGATCATCTCGCACATCCGGTCGCTGATGGAGGCGCGGGGGTTCCTCGAGGTCGAGACGCCGATGCTCCAGGCGCTGCCGGGCGGGGCGGCGGCCAGGCCCTTCCGCACCCACCTCAACGCGCTGGACATGGATGTCTACATGCGGATCGCGCCCGAGCTCTACCTCAAGCGCCTGCTCGTCGGCGGGCTGCCCCGGGTGTACGAGATCAACCGCAACTTCCGCAACGAGGGCGTCGACAAGCAGCACAACCCCGAGTTCACCATGCTCGAGGCGTACCAGGCGTTCGGCGATATGGGGACGATGATCGAACTCACCGAGCACCTCTGCCGCGAGAGTGCGCGGCTCGTCCAAGCCTCTGCACACGACTTGTGGCGGGAGTTGCGATTCGCCAAGGTGCCATTCGGCCAGTACGCTGGGGAGACCTGGGATCGGGTGGCCGCCACAAACCCCACATACATTACCGAGTTCCTGGCCTCGAGCGAGGACACCTACGGGATTGTGAAGTCCGCGGTTTGGGCTTTTTGTGCTATACAGGCGGAGTTGGAGCTGCCCTTTGGCAAGCTGAGAGTCGACTACAAGTCGCCGTTTCGTCGAGTTTCCTACATGGACCTGTTCAACGAGGCCAAGAAAACCGCATCGCCGGAAGAACTCCTCGTCATTCTTGCTGCGGAACGCGGGAATCCCCTAGTGCTCAACAAGATGTTCGAACAGATCGCCGAGCCGACGCTCGATCCCGCCAGGCCGACCTACATCACCGACTACCCCAGCGCGATCTCCCCGCTCACCCGCCCCAAGCCGAGCGATCCGGAGCTCGCCGACCGGGCGGACCTCTTCATCGGGCACATGGAGCTGGCGCCGCACTACACCGAGCTCAACGACCCGGCGGTGCAGGCCGAGAAGTTCCGCCAGCAGCTCGCGGGGATCGACGACGAGGAGTCCACCTTCCGCAACTTCGACGAGGACTTCATCCGCGCGCTCAAGGTGGGCATGCCCCCCGCCGGCGGGATGGGCCTGGGGATCGACCGGCTGGTGATGCTCCTGACCAACCAGCGGTCGATCCGCGATGTCCTGCTCTTCCCGTTCATGCGGCCGGAATAGGCCGCGCGGGTCGGGCCGGGCGGCGAAGGCACAAGCTCCGGGCTGGGGCTGGGGCCGGGGGGGACCCTCGCGCCCGCGGTGTTCCCGCGGCGGTTCAGCAGCCTTCGAGGAACTTGCCGGTGTCGATCTTCCCGCCGTCGAGCAGTTGGAGGATCATCTCCATCCGGGTCTCGTCGTCGAGCTTCTTGGTGGTTGCGCCCTCGGGGACGGGGTCCATGAGCGTGGCGGGGTCGACCTCGGGGCGGAGTTCGATCGTCAGCTCGAGGGCCCGCCTGCGGGTGTCGGCATCGAGCCCGGCGAAGATCTCGCGGATGAGGAGCGCCCGGGCGTCGAGGTCGCCCTCATCCTGGAGCTTCTCGGCGAGCGGCGCGATGGCGCTCGAGGTCGCGGTGTCGAGCCCGAGCTGGGGCAGCACGACCGCGAACTGATCGGCGGCGTCCATCATCAGGCGACGGTAGAAGTACTCGTGCTCGGTGATGGACATCCGCATCACCTTCTGCATCATCTGGTCGATGCCGGTGGCGCCGTCCTCGGTGGTGGGGAGGGCCATCGCCTCCATGGTGAGGTCGTTCTGGTACTTGTTGAGGATGCGGTTGGTCAGGATGCCGACCTGCTTGGGGACGGCGTTGGCGTTGGTGAGCTCGCTGGTGAGGTAGGGCAGCACGCCGCTCGCCGAGGTGAGGGCGGCGATCTTGCCGCTGGTCGACTTCATGACCTCCTCATCGCCGATCCGCATCGTCTCGATCAGCCCGTTCTCGATCTCCATCATGGTGTCGAGGTTCTGGAGGACGAGCTGCTCGACCCGCAGCCGGCGGGGGTAGAAGAACGGGGCGATCTTGGTCATCGCCCACAGGTCGAGCATCGGGTTGTGGCTCATGGCGACATACTCGACCGGGTCGGTGAGCGGGATGAGCGTGCCATCGTTGTCGCGCACCGTGATCGGCTCGTAGCTCATGTCGGGGAGCGTGTCGGGGTCGGGCCGGGTGGCCAGCCGCTGGCGGCCGGGGTCGGAGGGCTTGTAGGGCGCGGTCGGCTGGGGCTTGGTGGTGGGGGGTGTGGTCACCTGGGCCGCCGCGGGACCGGCGACCGCCGCGGTGATCAGCAGCGTGGCCAACATCTTGCTCTGCAACATCATGCGAGACTCTCCGGCTTCGGGGGACAGGGTTCATACCAGGCGGGTGGCAGCGTGGCTGCACCGCCCGAGATTATCCCCGCGTGACCCTCCGCCGAAGCAGGAATCGGCCGAAGAACTCCGCTTCGACTCCCGACCACATCGCAAACATGGAGGTGCGGATCGCCTCATAACCCCCTGATCCGGTCGATCAGGATGGTCCGCTGCTGGTCGTTCAAGAAGGCGAGCACGCCGACAAAGAGCCGCTCCTTGTCCTGCTCGGTCGAGTCGCCCATGGTGTCGGCGACGAAGCCGGTCACCAGGCTCTGGATGCGTGCCTCCTGCTCGGCGGACAGGCCCAGACCCCGGGTGAGGTAGTCGACCACGAACCGCTCGCTCTCCAGAGCCCGCTTGGCGGCCAGCTCGACCTCCTTGCCAAGCTGGTCGCGCCGGGCCTCGCGGATGGCCTTGCGCAGGCGAAGCGTGCCGCCCTTGGCCTGGGCGGCCTCGACCCGGGCGGCGCCGACCGCGTGCCAGTACTCATCGAGCAGCGTGTCGTAGTCGGCCGCGACAGGCTCGGGGAGCACCGCGCGGATCTCGTCCTCGAGGCTGCCGCGCTCGATCAGCGGGTGCAGCGCCCGCAGGACCCGCAGGAAGAACACCCCCTTCTCGAGCTTGGAGCCCGAGGCCTCGACCGCCTCGCCCTGGCTGACGAGGTCGAAGTTGTCGATGATGAGCTGCTCGGCGAGCATCGCCCGGGCGGTGAGCACCCGGCCGACCGCCTCGGCGGTGGCCCCGTCGAGGTCGAGCAGCTCCAGGGCCGCCTCGGCGGGGGGGAGGCCGAGCTCCTGGAGCTGGCCGGTGTACTCGTAGACGACCAGCGAGTGGGCGTCGGACTGCTCGATCACCGGGCCGCTGAGCGGGTCGCCGGCAGAGTCAAACGCGGGCTGGGAGTGGCGGGACTGGGTGGTGCCGGTTGGGGTCTGGGTCTGGGTCTGGGCCGCGGCGAGCGTGGCGGCCTGGAGCAGCACGAGGCCGATCGCGAGCGGGAGCTTGGTCATCGGGAGAACCTCCTGGCTCTGGGATCATTGGCCGCGGCCGTGGCGGGGTTTCAGTTTGGGGTGCTCCCAGCGTTCTCGGTCGTGGCTGCCGGGCGCTTCTACCCTTGGGGCATGACGACCACGATCGACCGTGCCGGGCTCGCCAAGAGGATCGCCGAGGCCTCGCTCCTGCGGGGCGACTTCACGCTGCGGTCGGGGCGCAAGAGCAGCTACTACCTCGACAAGTACCTCTTCAGCACTCAGCCGACGGTGCTTCGGGAGCTTGGGGTCCTGTTCGCCGAACGGATCGCCGCGATCGCGGCCGAGGAAGGCACGCCGATCACCCGGCTTGCCGGGGCCGAGCTTGGCGGCATCCCACTCGTCGCGGCCGCCAGCCTCCAGACCGGGCTGCCGTCGATCTTTGTGCGCAACGCGAAGAAGGGCTACGGCACGGCCAAGCAGCTTGAGGGCCGGCTGGAGCCGGGCGACCGGGTGATCTTCGTCGAGGATGTGGCGACCACCGGCGGGCAGGCGCTCGAGGCGGTCGGCGTGCTGCGCGAGGCCGGGGCCGAGGTCCGGGCGATCATCTGCACGATCGATCGGCAGGAGGGCGCCCGCGAGCATGTCGAGGCCGCGGGGGTGCGGTTCGAGGCGCTATTCACAAAATCGGACCTTGGCATCCATGAGTAGAGGAGCGCCAGCTCTGGTGAATCTCCGCCAGCACGCTGGCTTGCCCTAGCCCATTGGTGACTACTGCGCACGCCGCCGACCCGTCGTGGCTCGTCCTAGTGAGCCAGCGGGCCACATTGCTGTTGGCACAGGGATTGCAAACGGCCCCAAGGCCATAAACCCCTCTGAAACAAGACACTTAGGACCGAAACCATGAAACTCGACGACAGGACATTCGGCAAGCTGGAGAACTTGGAGCCGCGAATCGTGCTCGACGGCGACTGGTCGGCGGCGGACGGGGCGAGTGTCTTCGGCTCATGGGGCAATGGCGGGTACCTCACCGTCACCACCATCGACCTGAACAACGAGCCCATCGTCTTTGAGCGTGCGCCGGGCAACGACGGCTCGGACGACGGCTCGGGCTCGCAGGTCTGGCAGCAGATCGCGTTCCTGACCACCGACGACGGGTCGAGCGACGCCGTGGACTTCGACGCCCTCGGGCGTCGCTCGCTGGCGGTGCACGATGACAGGATGATCCTGGGCGCCCCGCACGCCAACGGCGGGGCGGGCGCCGCGGCGGTCTTCCACTACAACGAGAGCACCTCGGCGTGGGCCTTCGAGACCCTGCTCGATGCCCCGGGCCTCGACGCCGGCGACGGGTTCGGGTGGTCGGTGGACATCCACGGCAACACCGCCGTCATCGGCACGCGGTCGGGCAACGCGGCGTATGTGTTCCGCGACTCGGGCAGTTGGTCGCTGCAGACCACGCTCACGCCGAGCAGCAACCAGAACGGCGGGTTCGGTCGGGCGGTCGCGACCGACGGCTCGACCATCGTCGTCGGCGCTCCCGGCGAGGAGGGGCTCGACAGCGACACCACCGCGACTAGCGGCGCGGTCTACATCTTCGAGCGCGACGGCAACGCGTGGAGCGTCGAGGTGCGGATGGACGCCCCACAGAGCGCCCAAGACAGCGAGTTCGGCCACGCCGTCGCGATCCACTCGGGCAGCGTGATCGTCGGGGCGTGGCTCGACGACGACATGGGCGCGGCGTCGGGCTCGGTGTTCGCCATCGGCCGAGAGAGCAAGACCTGGCAGGTCGAGGCCAAGTTCACACCCACGACACAGATGGCCGGCGCGAGGTTCGGGCACGATGTCGCCGCCTCGGGCTCGCGGGCCGCGGCGATGGCGCTCGGGGCCGATGATGGCTCGGTGGCGCCCTACGCCCAGGTCCTCAAGCGCCGCGGCGACCGCTGGTCGGTCGAGGCGACGCTCGACACCGGCGCCGGCACCGACAACCACTGGCGCTCGATCGACATGCAGGGCGACCGGGTCGCCCTGGGCTCGGACGCGAACGCCGGGGCCGTGGTGGTCTTCCGGCAGGTCTCCCAGACCGACCAATGGGTCCTCGAATCCACGCTCGCCCCGAGCGCCGAAGAGGGCGCGCAGCTCCTCGGGCACGATGTGGCGATCCACGACGACACCGCGCTCCTCGGCGGCCTGCTCGCGGCCGGCATGACCGACGGCGGCCAGGCGGTCCCGGTCAGTGCGGCCGCCTGGGTCATGCGTCGCTCGAGCAGCTCGAACCAGCCCAGCAGCCAAGGCCCCGGCGACGACGACGGGTCGGGCCACGACCAGAACGACGACAACGGCGGGAACGGCAACGACGACGGGACGGACCACGACGAGAACGATGACAGCAACCACCATGGGCGGTGGATCGTCCGCAGCCTCGGCGCGCTGCCCAATGTCGGCACGCCCGTCAGCGATATCCTCACCTGGACCGACCCGAAGGACGGCCAGACCTACGCCGCCGTCGCGACCGACAGCGGGCTGGTGCTCTTCACCCGCTCGGCCGATCGGACGACCTGGACCAGCCGCGACCTGACCGCCGAGTTCGGCGGCGAGGCGATCGCCGGCGACATCTCGGTCTTCGGCGCCCGCGGCGGCAAGGTCTACATCGTCGGGTACACCGCCGATGGCGACCTGGTGATCTACCGCCAGGACGGCTCGGGCTCGGCCGGCGGGTTCGGGTGGGAGTTCCAGAACATCACCGAGACCGACCTGGCGCCGCGCGGCTTCACCACGCCGCGGTTCGCGGGCGGGGTGATCTCGTTCGTCACCCAGTGGGACGCGCTGAACATCGCGGGCCTCGACGCGCAGGGCCGCGTCCGCGCGGTTTGGACCACGCCCCGCATGGACCACTGGCGCAGCGACGACCTCTCGGCCAGCAGCGGCGCCCCGACGATGGACGGGCGACTGGCGGTCTTCCTCACGCCGTGGGGCGGGATCAACCTCGCCGGCACCGACGACTCGGGCGCGCTCAATGTGACCTGGTGGGTGCCGGGCTTCGACAAGTGGGTGACCAGCAACTTCAACGAGCTCTTCGACGGGCCGACCATCGACGGGCAGAGCGTGAGCGCGTACACCACGCCGTGGGGCGGGCTCAACATCACCGGGCGCGACGAGCGCGGCGACCTCGTCGCCTACTGGTGGGTGCCGCAGTTCGGCGAGAACAAGGACGACGACCACTGGCGCGTCAGCAACCTCAGCGAGCAGATCGTCGCCAGCGAGCAGCCCACCGGCACGCTGCAGGGCCTGGTGACGCCCGACGGCGAGATCAACCTCTTCGGCACCAACGCCGTCAACGATGTGATCCGCTACTTCTGGGAGCCGGGCGACCACTGGAAGATGGAGAACCTGACGCACACCTCCCTGCCGGTGTGATCCAAACCTCGACGACTCCCCCGGTTTGACAACACAGCACACACCCCAGACGCCGGCACACTCCTCAGAGATGTGCCGGCCGTCTTTTTCGGGGTCCGCTAGAAGACGAAGTAGAGCACGAACGCCGCGAGCACCGCGACGACGGTGATGACCGCCCACAACGGCAGGCCCGCGGACTCGCGGCGGATCGCCTCCCCGCAGTGCGGGCACACCTCGGACTGGTCGTAGAACTCCCGGCCGCAGTTGGGGCAAGCGGTGAATTCGTGGCCGAAGCGGTCGAGGTCGGCGGCGGATGGGCCGTCGGGGTCGAGGCCTTCGTCGAGGTCGGGGGTGTGGGGCATGCAGGAGGGTAGCCAGTGGGTTAGTCCGGCGCAATCTACAGGAAGACCTCCCAGAGCAATCCAAACACAGTGGGGACGCCGAAAAAGACCACGGTGGCGATCAGGATTGCCAGCGAGAAGCGTTTGCTCTGGCGGAGGAACTTCGCCGTGGGCATCGCGCGCATGCCCCGCACGCGCATGAGGGTGGACGCGGAGAGGACCAGGAGCACGACATAGCCGAGCTGGAATACGAGCCAGGTAAACCACATCGACCCACTCCCAGACCGGAAAAACGAGAGCATCGATGTGGCCACGCTCACGAGCTGGGCGAGCGAGATGACGAGCCCGATGACCGCGATCCAACTCGTAAGCAGCAGCACGCGGCGGCGGTCGATCCCGTCGCTCGGGCGGAGCGTGATCCCCCAGCCGCACTCGGGGCAATGGTCCGACCTGATGCCCCGCAGCGAATAGCCGCACTGCGGGCAGCCCGCGTCGTGGTTGTCGAGGAAGATCAGCAGGGACTGGAGCGAGGCCCTCCTGGAAGCGTCCTCGTTGATGATCGGCGGTGGGGCGGGGTCGGTGTCCATCCAGAGAGGCTACCGGCGATGGCCACAGCGTGCGCCGCCACCCCGGGCGCTCTTCCTCACCGCCGGGGCGTTGTCGCTCGCGGGCTGCGCGCAGCGTGGGCCTCAACCACGACTGGCCGTCGTTGGATTCCCGGCCCAGCCACGACCGTGGGCCCGCGCCGCTCAGCGATCCGGGGACCAGGGCGTCCCACGCAGCGACCGAGCGGTTCGCGCCGTCGTCGTTGCCGGGTGGGCTCACCGCGCAAGCAATCGGCGCGCCGACACGGCGTGCCGTCTAGCCCGCAAGATTGGGTGCATCCACCGATGGCGGCATGTGGCCACACAGCGCGGCGTGGTACTGACATTCTGCGCACGCAGCACGATCACAACCAGACCAGAGTGCAGCACGCCGCCGCGCATCGGCGTGTGCGCGACGGGACTTTCACAGCGCGTTGTCCCGATTTGGTTTTCCTGCGAACGCCGAAAACAACGCGCACACCCACCGCGTACAGCACCTATGGAAGGAGCACAGCCATGAATATCGGCAGCAACAGTGCGACACCGAGGGGGCTCGTGCGGCGCAGCGCAGAGCACGAACATCTGGAGATGCTCGAGCCGCGAATCGTGTTGGATGGAGAGTGGTCGGCCATGGAGGGCGCGGGCGTCTACGCGTCGGTCGACGCCGGCGACTTCCTCACCGTGACGACCATCAGCATCGACGATCGCCCCATCGCCTTCGAGCAGGCCGACGGGGGGCCCGACGACGGCGGGTCCCAGGTCTGGGACCAGATCGACCTGCTCCGGGCCGACGACGGGCTGAGCAACGGTGTCAACGCCGACACCCTCGGCCGCCACTCGCTGGCGATCCACGACGGGCGGATGATCATCGGGACGCCTAACGACAACTTCGGCGCCGGGTCGGCGGCGGTGTTCGAGCTCGACCCGCGCGGCGTCTGGGTCTTCGACACGGTCCTCACCGGCCCGGGCCTCGCCGCCGGCGCCGGGTTCGGCTGGTCGGTGGACATGCACGGCAACACCGCCGTGATCGGCACACGCTCGGGCAACATCGCCTATGTCTTCCGCGACCAGGGCGGGTGGACCCTCGAGAAGTCGCTGACCCCGACCGTGGAGTCGGAGAACGCGCGGTTCGGCTTCTCCGTCGCCATCCACGGGTCGGTGATCGCCGTGGGCGCGCCGGGCGAGGAGATGCTCGACGACGACGCGTCCGCGACCAGCGGCGCGGTCTACATCTATGAACTGATGGGGCACGGCTGGGACCTGGCCTCGCGCATCGATGCGCCCGAGGACGCCGCCGACAGCGAGTTCGGGTTCGCCGTCGATGTCCACTCCTCCAATGTCATCGTCGGCGCCTGGATGGACGACGACATGGGCGAGTCCTCCGGGTCGGTCTTCGGCATCGGCGGCTACGGCGACTTCCAGTGGGTCATCGAGAGCAAGCTCACGCCGAGCGAGCTCTCGCCCGGCGCCAGGTTCGGGTACGATGTGGCGACCGGCGGCTCGCGAGCCGTCGCCATCGCGCTCGGGGCCGACGACGACTCCAACGCCTCCTGGGCGGAGGTCTTCCACCGCAGCGGCGCACGATGGAACGCCGAGGTGGTGCTGGCCGATCCGGAATACCGATCGGTCGACTTCCACGGCGGACGGATCGTGCTCGGCTCCGCGTTCGGCGCCGGGTCGGCGCTCGTGTACCAGATGGACGCCACCGGCCAGTGGCGGGTCGAGACCAGCCTCATGCCGTCCGAGGAGGCCGGCGCCTCCGGCGTCGGGTTCGATGTCGCCATGCACGGCGGCACGGTGATCCTCGGCGGGCTGATCATGGATTCGGCAGACAACGAGGATCCCACGGCGGTCAACGCGGCGGCCTGGGTCTTCCGGGGTCCCAACGACACGGGCGACGACGACTCCGGCAAGGAGTGGATCGTCCGCGGGCTCGGCGAACTCCCGCTGATCGGCGACCCGGTCAGCGATGTCCAGACCTGGACCGATGTGAAGGACGGCCAGACATACGCCGTCGTCGCCACCACCGAGGGCCTCCTGCTGTTTACCCGGGCCGACGACCGCTCGGCGTGGACGATGCGCAACCTGACCACGGAGCTGGACGACGCGGAGAAGATCGTCGGCCAGATCGAGGTCTTTGCCACGAACGGCAGCCGCGTGCTGATCGTCGGCTATGCCGCCGACGGGGCGCTGCTGCTCTACCGCCAGCCCAACACCGGCGAGCCGGGGAACTGGGATTGGGACTTCGCCAACCTGACCGACCTGCACCTGACGCCGCAGGGCCTGGAGACCCCGAAGTTTGTCGGCAACATCTCCGGGTTCGCGACCAGTTGGGACGCGCTGAACATCACCGGCCTGGACTCGCAGGGGCGGGTCCGCGCGGTGTGGATCGGCCCGGGCATGGACCGGTGGACCACCGCCGATCTCTCCGCCAACGCGGGCACGCCACGCCTGCGCGCCGGGAACCTGGCGGCCTTCACCACCTCCTGGGGTGCCATCAACCTCGCCGGCGTGGACGAGGACGGCAACCTGGTGGTGACCTGGTGGGTGCCCGGCTTCGAGCGCTGGGTCATCAGCGACTTCAACACGCTGTTCGGCGGCGCCAAGCTCGAGCCCGACTCGTTGACCGCCTACACCACCGAGTGGGGCGGCCTGAACATCGTCGGGCGGGACGCGCGCGGCGATGTGGTCGTCTACTGGTGGGTGCCCGGCTTCGCCGAAGACCCATCCACCGACCGGTGGCACATCGCCAACATCTCCGCCGAGGTGACCGACGCCGAGCCGCCGCAGAATCGGCTCCGCGGCGTCGTGACCCAGGACGGGCAGATCAACCTGTTCGGCACCAACGCCGGCAACGATGTGGTCCGGTACTTCTGGGAGCCCGGTGACCGGTGGCAGTTCGAGAACCTCACCCACACCGCCGAGCCGGCCGAGTAACGAGCGGCAAGACTCCTCGCACGCCGCGCCGGAGCGCGGCGAGCCGTTGTCGGCATGTCGCGCCCGCGGCCTGCCGACCCTTTCCCCCGCGTGAGTGCCCCCCACGCAACGGCCCCGCCCATCTGGTGTGACCCCACACCACGAAGATGCGGCGGGGCCGCTTGCATCCGCAGCGCCCCTGGGGGAGACCGGCCCGGGCGCCGTTATCTAGAAGTAAACCCCAGAGAGGAACATCTGGAACATCCAGAGGACCATCGAGCCCGCAGCGCTGATGGCGAGGACCCAGACAATCCCGAGTACGACCCTCTTGGTCCGGCGCAGCACGATGCGCGCCGGCAGAGCCGTCGACCGTTTGCCCAGCGTGATCAGCCCGGCGATCGAGATCACGAACACGATCAGTTGGGCGCACTCGTAGACGACCGACCGCCAGTCGAGGAAGCCCCCCCACGGGGGTCCGCCGAAGACGCCGAGCAGCGTGAACACGATGAATTGGAGCAGGCTGAGCGAGGACATAAGCAGCCCGAACCACGCCACCCACCGCGCCATGCGGACCACGCGGCCGCGGTCGATGCCGTCGGCCGGGCGCAGGCGGATCGCCCAGCCGCACTCGGGGCAGTGGTCCCCGCTCAGGCCGCGGAGCGGGTAGCCGCACTCGGGGCAGGCGGCGTCGTGCTCGTCGAGGAAGGCGAGCAGCGTGGGGATGGCGGCCCGGCGGGCGGCGTCGGCGTCGACGATCGGCGGGGCGTCTGGCTCGTGGTCCATCGCCGTAGACTAACCGCCATGCGAACATCCGCCCGGTTCTGGCTCGCGTTCGGTTGCTCCGCGGCAATCCTCCTTGCCGGTTGTGCCCAGGGGCCGCGCCGGGATGACCGCGTCGGGTTCACCCCGGCCGTCGCGGCCGAGGCCGAGCCGGCGGCCCTGGGCGTGATCGGGCAGTCGGTCCTGGGCCGGCCCATCGAGGCGGTCACGCTCGGCGGCGCCGGGCGGCGCATCCTCCTGATCGGCGGCATCCACGGCGACGAGGCCGAGGGCGGGCGGGCGATCGGGGCCGTGACCGCGTACCTGCGCACGCTCGAGCCCGACTCGGCGATCAGGCTCGTCCGCGATATCAACCCCGACGGCACCGCGGCCGGGACGCGCACCAACGCGCGCGGCGTCGACCTCAACCGCAACTGGCCGGCGCGGAACTTCCGCCCCGGCGCCGACCGCGGCCCCGCGCCGCTCAGCGAGCCGGAGACCAGGGCGCTCCACGAGGAGATCGAGCGGTTCGCGCCCGAGCTCGTGCTGGTGTGCCACTCGGCGGCGGGCGGACCCTTCGTGAACTTCGACGGCCCGGCGGCGCCCGAGGCGAGCGCCTTCGCCGCCGCCGCGGCACGGACCGACAGCCGGTGGCGCGTCAAGCCGGAGATGGGCTACCCCACGCCGGGCTCGCTGGGCTCGTACCTCGGCGTCGATCGGGGCGTGCCGATCCTCACCATCGAGTTCGCCCACGGGCACGCGCCCGAGGCGGCGTGGGCGGCGATGCGCGACGGGCTCTCGGTGCTGCTCGGGGGCGAGTGGGCGCGCCCCACCCACCGGGCGCCATGACCCCGGGGACCCCGTCTCAGCAACCCGCGCCCCACGCGTTGAGGAACGCGAGGACATCAAGCGTATTCACCGCGCCGTCGCCGTTGATATCCGCCCCGGCATCGCCCGCCGACCAGTCGTTGAGGAAGGCCAGGACATCGAGCGTATTGGCCGACCCGTCGCCGTTCCAGTCGCCGGTGCAATTGGTGACGGGGGCCATCCAGCTCCCGCGCCCCTGCGTGGCGACGATGATCCGCTCGCGGTCGGTGTCGAGGTTGATATCGACCACCGCCGCGTTGGGCAGCCCGGGCGGGTAGCGGTGCCAACTGTCGCCGCCATCGACCGAACGCAGGAGCCCCGCGTCGGTGCCCGCATAGATCGTCAGGCGCGGCTGGCGGTGGTCGACCGCGACGACATTCACCGGCACATCGGGCAGGTTCGCGTCGAGGGCCTCCCAGGTCTGCCCCGCGTTGGTCGAGCGGCGGATCTGCGTCGTGCCAAAGCTCGCCGTCGCGAGGTAGACCGTCTGCTCGTCGGAGGGATCGACAAACAACTCGCGAGTGACCCTCGGCCACCCGGGGTGGTTGTCGAGGATCTGCGTGAAGCTCTGCCCGGCGTTGGTGGAGACCTGCACATTGCCGTCGTTGGTGGCGGCATAGAGGTAGCTCGGGTTGCTCGGCGCGATCGCCAAGGCCCGGATCGCCCCGGCGCCGTCGGTCAGGTCGCCCGACCATGCGCTCCAACTCGCCCCGCCGTTGGTCGAGCGGTACACGCGCTCCGAGGCGTAGTACATGAGATTGGGGTTGCTCGGGTCGATGACATAGGGCGGCAGGAAGCAGTTGCGCCCGCCGATGCCTGAGCCGGAGTAGTTGAAGCTCGCCCCGCCGTCGGTTGAACGGTAGAGGTTGCCGGTTCCCTGATACTCGCAGAACGCGATGCTCGGGTTGTCCTGGTTGATCTGCGTCCACCCGCCGTCGCCGCCGAAGACATGCTGCCAGCTTGTGGTGTTGGCGGCGCGGCGGTTGGTGCCGTTGTCCTGGAACCCGCCGAGGATGAGGTTGTCGTCGGTCGGGTGGGTCGAGAGGCCGGCGTAGAACTGCGTCGTCCCGACCTGGGCGTTGAGGCTGGTCCACGAGCCGCCGAGGTTGGTCGAGCGGTGGATGCCCCCGTCGTTGCCGTTGAGGAGCCGGCCGGCCGCGTCCCACGCCGTGGCGTGCAGGTCGACATGCGGCGGCGTGACCGTGCTGCCCGAGCCGCCCACATACCGCGACATGGTCAGCCCGCCGTAGAAGACCGTGTTCGGATCGTCGGGCTTGACCGAGACGCACGAGAGGTACCAGCCGTAGGACGACTGGTCCACGCTGCCGCGGGCGTACCAGGTCGCGCCCCCATCGTCGGAGCGGTAGCCGCCGATCGCCGAGGCCCCGCCGCCCGAGGACGAGGCCTGGGAGGTGAACAGCGCGTACAGCGTCTGCGGGCTGCTGGGCGAGACATCGAGGCTCACCCGCCCGACCTGCGAGGTCGGCAGGCCCCCGGCGAGCTTGGTCCAGGTCTCCCCGGCGTTGGTCGACTTGTACACCCCGTTGCCCGCGTTGCCGAAGATGTTGCCGATGGCGGCGTACACCGTCGACGGGTTCTGCCGGTCGATGGCGATGTCGCTGGCCTCGACCGCGGGGATGCCGCTGGTCAGGTGTGTCCAGGTCGCGCCGCCATCGGTGGACTTGAAGACGCCGACGGCCCCGTTCGCGCCGGGGTGGCCCTTGGCCGCGGCGAGCGCCGGGAAGCCGCCCGCCCGCGCGACCGCGGCGTAGATGGTGCCGGTATCCTGCGGGTCGATCACGAGCTTGGAGAATGTCCGCCCGCCGAAGGTGCCCTCGGCGAGCTGCGTCCAGGTCGCCCCGCCATCGGTGGTCTTGAAGACACCCAGCCCGTAGCGCGAGTGGTTGGCGTAGTTCGCCTCGCCGGTGCCGGCGTAGACGACCTGGTCGTTGGTGGGGTCGACCGCGATCGCGCCGATCGCGGTGGTGGGCATGTGGTCGGTGAGCGGCGTCCAGGTGGCGCCGGCGTCGGTGGTCTTCCAGACGCCGCCGTCGGCCCCGCCGATGTAGTAGAGATCGGGGTCGGTCGCGCTGCACCCGATCGCTGACACGCGCCCGGCGTACCCGCCGCTGGTATTGATCGGCTTGGGGCCGAGCTCCTGCCAGCCCTGCGCGAGCGCCGAGGAACCGAGCAACCCGAGCACCGCCGCCAGAGACACGCGGGAGGTATGGGTGAAGCGCTTCACTTGGTCACCTCCCCGGTCTCGTGCGGTGCGCCGCCCGCGACATCGAAGGTCAGCGTCGCGGTATGGATGAGCCACTGGGCATCCTCGTCCGCGATCGGCATCACCGCGTGGAATTCCACCCGCCATCGGCCGGCGCTGGGGATGGTCAGGTTCGCGGACGCCGTGTCGTCGGTCTCGACCGAGAGCGACTCGCCGGTCGTCGTGTTGGTCGCCAGCACCACGCCCGCGGCCGGCCCGGGGATCGCCGCGTAAATCTTCAGCAAGAGGTCGCCGCCCGGGGCGAGGGCCGTGGGGTCCATCAGGGGGCGGATCTCGACCGCCTGGCCTGTCTTGCTGGTGGCGACCGACACCGGCTGCTCGCCCGCGGCCTCGACGCGCACCAGCGCCTTGGCCGACTCGACCCGCCGGACCGAGACCTCGCCGGCCGCCGGCAGAGCCCCGAACGCCGCCCGGCGCGAGGACGGCAGCACCCGCCCGACAAACGCCGAGAACGACTCCCCAGGGACCACCTCGACCCGGGGTGAGAGGTCACAGCCCAGCACCATCACCCCCGGCAGTTCGGCGGCCCAGCCCGCCGTCAGCCCATCCTGCCCGGCCGCGAGCGTGTCGCGGTTCTCTTGCGTCCAGGCGGTGCGGGCGAAGAAGTGGTGGATGCGTTCGGCGGGCCACGCCCGGGCGACTCCCTCGACCCCCCCGACCCCCACAGCCGCCGTCAACTCGACCCGCTCGCCCCGCGCCACCACCGCCGACGCGGGCTCGAGGAACAACGCCTCCTGCGCACGCGCACTCTCCCCCATCGCCGCGACCGCGGCAAGCCAGACCAGTCCACGGACCATCTCAACCCTCCCTCGCCGCACCCCGCGGCCGCTCGTCTATCTCCCAAGCCTCTCAGCAGCCCGCGCTCCACGCGTTAAGGAACGACAGCACATCGAGCGTGTTGATCGTGCCGTCGCCGTTGAAGTCCGCCGAGGGGTCGTTCGTGCTCCAGGCGTTGAGGAACGCGAGCACATCGAGCGTGTTGGTCTGGCTGTCGGTGTTGAAGTCGCCCGGCGCGTGCCGGCTCTCGAGCGCCCAGTCGATGAACCGGACCAGGACCGGGTAGACCTCCTCGCTGTTGGGGATGATCTCGCTCGGCGGGAGCACAAAGTCGTTGCCGCGGAGCTCGACGGTGTAGTTGATGGTGTCCGCCTCCCCGAGGAACCAGTCGGCGGCGGCGCCGGACACGGGGTAGAGGGTGTTGTAGCACTGCCCCGCGGTGTAGTTCCGCCCGTGGACGCCCTGGATAATCTGCCGGAACTCGGTGCCCAGCGCGGCGATGACCGGGGCGTACGGCGGCTGCTGACCGGTGTAGCCCCAGGGCCACAGGATGTACTGCCCGTAGGAGTGCAGGTCCACCTGCGCCGCCATGCGCGGGCGCGAGAGCGACCAGTCGCGCAGCCGCTGGGTCTCGGGCTCGCTGAAGGCGGCGGTCCCGCGGTAGACCTCGCTCCAGGGATCGCCCGAGGAACCGAGGTTGTGCCCCCACTCGTAGCCCCAGTTGCGGTTGAGGTCGACCCCATAGCTCCCGCCGCCGTTGCTGCGCCGGTTCTTCCGCCAGTAGCGGTTGTTTGTCCAGGTGTACACATACCCGTCCGGGTTGACCACCGGCACGATCAGGACCTCGGTCCGGTCGAGCAGGTCGGTGATCGCCGGGTCGTTGCCATACGCCGCGAGCAGCCGGTCCGCGGCGTACATCGCCACCATGGGGCTGATCCACTCCCGCGCGTGCTGCGCCGCGTTGTACAGCACCGTCGGCTTGCAGGCCGCGTCGCCGAAGGCGTCGTTGGCGAGGCGGATCCCCCGGATCGGCCGCCCCTCAAGCGATGTCCCCAGGTCCACGACCTCGGCGATGCCCGGGTGCGCCGCCGCGAGCGTGTCCATATAGGCGTTGATCTGGTCGCGGTTCTTGAAGTCGTCGAACCAGCCCCGCGCCGCCCCGCCCGCCGCCAGCCGGGCGTTCTCGGCGTCGACCGCCGTCTGCACATCCTCGATCACCACCTCGTAGGCCAGGCCCATCGCGTCGAGCCGCGCCACCATCGACGGCGAGACCATGAAGTCGCCCGGCACACCCGGCTCGAGGTGCTCGCTCCACTGGTCGGCGCCGAGTTCCTCGAGCGCCCGAACCTCGCCCGCCGAGCCCACCTCGACACGGACGACCCTGTACCCGTCATACCGAACCGCGGGCCCCGTGGCCTCGGGCTGGGCGTGGACCGACCCGGCCGCCACCGCGAGGGCGATCCCCACAACACATGTCCTGTGCATCACTGCTTTCTCCGTATGTTGACCGACTCTTCTAACAGCCCGCCGACCACAGCCCGAGGAACACCAGGAAGTCCTGCGTGTTGACCGAGCCGTCGCCGTTGAGGTCCGCCGCGGCGTTGCCCGCCGACCAGTCGCCGAGGTACGCCAGGAAGTCCTGCGTGTTCACCGCGCCGTCGGAGTTCCAGTCGGCGACGCACCCGTCCGCCAGGGCGTTGGCGGCGTGGATGATCCCGTACCCGCGCACGAACAGCGGGTCGGGCTCCCCGTTGGCGACAAAGTCGCTGGCGGTGTTGAACAGGTGCTCACGCATCTGTGCCGGGGTCCAGTCGGGCCGCGCCTCGACCAGGCAGGCCACGGCGGCCGCCACGAGCGGCGTGGACAGCGAGGTCCCGCTCGCGGTCGTGTAGCCGGTGTTGTTGCTGGGCGAGACCGTCGAGGTCCCCGAACCCCGCGCCAGCACCTCGGGCTTGACACGCCCGTCGGCGGTCGGCCCGTCCGAGCTGAACCCGGTGATCGTCCCGTCGCTATACACCGCGCCGCAGGTGAGGACCTCGAACGCGTCGGCCGGGGCGCCCAGGTGGCTGGTGTTGGGGTCGCCGTCGTTGCCCGAGTTGCTCGCCGCGGTGCAGCAGTGCACCCCGTTCGAGGTCGCCACATTCACGCCGATGGTGGTGACGGCGGTCTGCCCGTCGAGGTCCCCCTGGCTGTACCAATCGATATAGCTGAGCGAGCTGGTCGCGAGGTCGCCGCCGTTGGCCTCGATGAACTCCAGGCCCGCGACATAGTAATCCTCCTCGATCTGCGTCTCGCTGGTGATGTCCTCGGTCTTGCAGAGGATCACCGAGGCGTTGTACGCCCCGCCCACCAGCGTGTCGGGCTTGTACGCGCGGATCGTGCCCAGGATCAGCGTGCCGTGGTAGTGCTGCCCGCTGTCGTCGCCGCCCTCGTTGGCGGTGTTGCCGTCGTTGTTGATGAAGTCCCACTCGGCGATCACATCCACCGGGTTGTCCGGGTGATTGAACGCCTCGTGCGCCCGGTAGAAGCCGGTGTCGAGGATGCCGATGATCACGCCGTTGCCGGTGTACCCCTCGTTGTGCAGCTCGATGAGCCCGATCTGCGCGAGCTGGTCGTTGGCGTAGCCGTAGAACGACCTCGTCGAGTTGTCGTCGAGCGGCTCGCCGCCCACCGGCTCGTCACGCCGGCCCTGCCGCACGGGCTCGACATGGTCGACAAAGCCCAGGCCCCGGATCGCCTCGATCTCCGCCGCGTCGGCGTCGACGCTCACCGCGTTGAGCCAGCGGCTCTCGACCCGGACCTCGGCGCCCAGCGCCTCGATCGCCCCGCGATACGCCCCGCTGACCGGCAGGTCGCGCGAGTCGAACAGCCCCGGGGCCGTCCGACGCAGCAACCGCCGCTGCACCGCGCGCTGGTTATAGGTCTCCGACAACCCGTCGATCGCCGCCCGCTCGGCGGCGCCGTCGGCGAACCCCTTGTCGGCAAAGAACACCCACACCGGGCCCGGATCCAACGCCTCCGCCGGCATCCCCGCCGACGAAACCGCCTGTCCTGACGCCGAAACCGCAGTGCATGCCGAGACCGACAGCGACAACAAAAACACCTTGGGCAGCATCATCCGGCCCTCCTTTCCAACCACCCTATCCGCAATCCGCGGGGAATGGAACCGAAAATTCCGACATACCGTTTACCAGACCAGGGGTTACTCGGGAGTGCCGCCCGAGACCCTCCAGCGCCCGCAAAAAGCGAGCGGGTTCCCAGCGTTCGCCGGGAACCCGCTCGGCCCCTCCCCGGGCCGGGCCGCAGGTGTCTCCCCCGCCCGCACCCCGCGCGCCCGCCCTATGCGGCGGGCGGCGCCGCCGCGCGGGCGGCCGAGCGCCTCGTCGAGCCAGGCGAGCTCGCGCCGCGAGAGCGCGCCCGAC
>CAYJPX010000053.1:17935-21397 GCA_964372195.1 uncultured Phycisphaeraceae bacterium | reverse complement strand
TCAATGCCCCCCAAGCACTTGCGAGCCAATCGGGACGCGGGAGTTCACGGCGTTGAGTGCCACCCGCCGTGGGGTATGATGGAGCCGGAACACCGGGTTGTTGTGGCACAGGTTGGGATTGCCAGCGCCACCCGCCGCAGAATCTTCGGTGATTCGCATCATTATAGACAAGGATGGCCGAGTCATCACGGCTTATCCAAACTAGAGCCAGTTATATGTCTTACATCGTCTTGGACTACATCATTGATCAGAAAGAGATTGACGCTTGGTGCGCATTGGGAGCCGGGGCAACGGCAGTCGATTTTGTTTTTGGAGTGATGACAGGTTCGGTGTTCTTTCGGATCAACAAGGTGTCATTTGATAGTGCGTGGGAGTGGGTGCCCATTCTCTGTTACGCGGGAACCCTCTATGACACGGTCAAGAAACTGGAGGTATCTGGGCATCGCTCCATGGGTTTCACGGAGAGTGGTGACGAGCTGAAGTTTATCTGCGACGAGGACATGGTGGTGCATGTTTCTACAACCTGGAGTCGCGCAACGGCCGAGGTGCCGCATAGTGATCTCTTGGTCGCGGCTCGCCAGTTCTACCGACGGGTATTGGACGATCTAGCGAAGGGATGGCCAGCCCTCGCAGAGTCACCGGAATACACACTCAGGTATGGGCGAGCATACAGTGACTGAGTGGGGAGGGCGGGTGGCACAGGTGATGCCCTCTGTGGCTGCGAAGTCCCGGGCATGCCGCCGCGGCCGAGTTTGAACCGGCCATCCACCGCAAACTCCCTGAGGACGCCTTCGTGTCGCGTGTCAAGCGGGTTGCAAATCGGGTCGGATGGCTGGCGTCGCGGTCGACCCCTTGGCTCTGGTCGGTCCAGCGAGCCCAACAGGTCCCGAGGCGATTTCCGGCGGCCGGGGAGTTGACAGGCCAGCGAGCCCTCCATACCCTATCGGAATCCGCACAACGATTCCGGACGGGTACAGATACAGGGGTTTTCCCGGGATTCATCCAGAAAGTGCAGAACGCCGGAGAGTCTTGAGCGATATACTAGCTTGTCCAGTGCCGCAGGTCGGCTCGATAGGGTTCGCCCCGCTGGACACCAGATTCAATCCGAGCCCTGGTCCCATCGGGCCAGGGCTTGTTCCTTTTCGAAATCCCGCACGAGCGGGATCAGCGGGCTATCGGTGCCATCGAGCACCCAGATACCGGGAAACGGGCGGCCCCAGTTGACCAAGTCGTGCGAAGTCCAGATCGCGGGGGCGATGCGTTGGAAGAACGGATAGTCCAATCTGCCGGACTTGAACGCTCTGTAGATGTTGTAGCTGCACAAGTCGGCGAGTTGAACACCCGTGGAGAGTTCGCTGCGCACGAACATCGGCATCTCGCAGATGTGTCGGAGCCAAGTGTCCCGGTTGGTGCCGCTATCGAGGAGTTCCGCATGGCTCATCGCGAGCATCTGGTTGACTTGGCGAGTCACATCGTCATTGATCATGATCGCTTGGTACTTGTGGTGCCGGGCCCGCATGAAGCTCTCAATCAACTCCAGTAGCCGCTCCCAGGACCGAAGGTGGATATCGTATTGGGTCGTGCCGGCGGGCAGATGACGCTTGTCCACAAGCACGCTGAGAATGGTGCCGTGTGCCGCGGACAACTGGGCGTAGAAGGTGTCGGTCAGCGCGGCGAGTTCGGCGTCGGTGAGATTGGCCAAAAACGGGCGCTTGGCGCGCTCGGTCGGCTGACGGACCCAGTTGGACTTGATTTCGCAATCTGCCAGTTGGAGCGAGATCCCAGTATCCTTGAGGATTCGCTCCATCAACGCCTTCTTGTGGCGATTGATCGGCTTCTCCAGAGTGTGCCACCGCTGCTCGAAGATGCACACTGCCGTGAGCACATAGAGCCAGTCCCCCGGGATCTCCGCTCCGTCCCGCCTCGGGATCGTGAGGCGAGGGTCTCGATTCCCAGTCTCATCGATGTAGCAAAGGTACATTGCCGATTCCTTCCCTACCTGTCCGCCGGGAGGCCAGTCTATAGATTACTGAACCTGCCCACCCTGGGTTTCCGCAGGCATGCGTCGAACAGACCGGCTTAGGGACGGCGTGAGCCTCGCTTCTTCTTCGTCGGCCGCACCCCCGGCATCCCCGCCTTTTTCCGGCGTCCGCCGCCCTTGCCCTTGAGGGCGTCCTCGATCTCGGTGCGGGTGAGCAGGAGCGGGGGGTATTGGTCGGCGAGGCGGGGGGTGATGGGGCCGCGGGCGGTGTCCCCGAGCTTGCGCTCGGGGCTCGTAAAGGCATGGACCCCGAGCTTGCGCTCGGGGCTCGTAGAGGCGTCGGCGGCTTCTGCCTGCTCGGCGATGTGGTCTTCGAGGAGCTTGCGGACAATCGAGGCCTGGTCGCGGAGGTCGGCGGCTTTCTCGAACGCCATCTCCTCGGCGGCGGCGAGCATCTCTTCTTCGAGCATCTTGAGCAGGGCCGCCGCGTCGATCCTGTCCTCGCGGGTCGCGACGGCCTCGCGGGCGGTCTTGCGGGCCTTGAGCTCGCCCTCGATCCCGCGGCGGATCTGCTTGACGATCGTCGTCGGCGTGATGCCGTGCTGGGTGTTGTAGGCGACCTGCTTGGCCCGGCGGCGTTCGGTCTCGCCGATGGCGGCCTGCATCGAGGGGGTCATGGTGTCGGCGTACATCACCACCTTCGACCCGGAGTTGCGGGCCGCCCGCCCCATCTGCTGGATCAGGCTCGTCGCCGAGCGCAGGAACCCCTCCTTGTCGGCGTCGAGGATGGCGACCAGCGAGACCTCCGGCAGGTCGAGCCCCTCGCGCAGCAGGTTCACGCCGACGAGCACATCGAAATCGCCCGTGCGCAGGTCGGTGAGGATGGTGATGCGTTCGAGCGTGTCGATCTCGGAGTGCAGGTACCGCACGCGGAGCCCCTGCTGGTCGAGGTAGCTGGCCAGGTCCTCGCAGAGGCGCTTGGTGAGGGCCGTGACGATCACCCGCTCGTTGCGCTCGACCCGCACACGGCATTGCTCGAGCAGGTCCTGCACCTGGCCGGTGGCGGGCTTGATCTCGATCTCGGGGTCGAGCAGGCCGGTCGGGCGGATGACCTGCTCGTGGACCACGCCCGCCACGCGCTCGAGCTCGTAGGGGCCGGGGGTGGCGGAGACATAGACCGTCTGCGGCACGATGGCCTCGAACTCCTCGAACCGCAGCGGCCGGTTGTCGAGCGCCGCGGGGAGGCGGAAGCCGTGGTCGACGAGCACGGTCTTGCGGGCGCGGTCGCCGTTGAACATGGCCCGGATCTGCGGGACGGTGACATGGGACTCGTCGATGATGAGGAGCCAGTCGCGGTAGTTGGGGCGGGTGGAGGCGGAAGCGACGGAGGCACGAAGCGACGAAGCGACGGAGGGGTCGGAATCGGTCGCTGACGCTGCCGCCCCGTAGTAGGGTAGTGGCGCCGGGGCGCCCCCCCGGGG
>CAYJPX010000053.1:0-17925 GCA_964372195.1 uncultured Phycisphaeraceae bacterium | reverse complement strand
CCCCCCCCTTCGTCGCTTCGTCGCTCCGTCGCTCCGCCGCTGGGCGGCGCAAAGTCGAAGTAGTCGAGGAGGGTGTAGGGGCGTTCGCCGGGGGAGCGCCCATCGAAATACCGCGAGTAGTTCTCGATCCCCTGGCAGAACCCCACCTCCTCGATCATCTCGATGTCGTACTTGGTGCGGGCGAGGAGCCGCTGGGCTTCGAGCAGCTTGCCCTGGCTGCGGAACTCGAGGACGCGGGCGTCGAGGTCGGCGCGCATCTGCGCGATGATCGGTTCGAGCTCGGACTCGGGCATGACATGGTGGACGGCCGGGAACAGGAAAAACTGCCGCTCCTCGGCCAGCAGCTCGCCGCTGGTGGGGTTCACCAGGTCGACCCGGTCGATCTGGTCGCCGAAGAGCTCGACGCGGACGGCGAAGCGCTCGTACGCCGGCCAGACCTCGATCGCATCGCCCCGCACCCGGTACCGGCCGCGCTTGAACTCGATGTCGGCCCGCTGGTACTGCATGGCGTTGAGCGCCAGGAAGAAGTCGCGCCGGTTGATCGTCGAGCCGCGGGTGATGGTGAGCAGACGCTGCGAGTAGGCGACCGGCGACCCCAGGCCGAAGATGCACGAGACGCTGGCGACGACGATGGTGTCGCGGCGTGCGAGGATGTTGCTCGTGGCCGCCAGGCGCAGCATGTCGAGGTCGTCGTTGCGGCTGGCGTCCTTCTCGATGTAGATATCGCGGGCGGGGATGTACGCCTCGGGCTGGTAGTAGTCGTAGTAGCTGACGAAGTAGTTGACGCTGTTATTGGGGAAGAACCCGCGGAGCTCCTCGTAGAGCTGGGCCGCGAGGGTCTTGTTGTGGCTGATGATGAGCGTGGGCTTGTTGAGGGCCGCGATGGTGTTGGCCATCGTGAAGGTCTTGCCCGTGCCCGTGGCGCCGAGCAGGCACGACACCGGCGACCCGCCGCGGATATCTCGGACGAGCCCCTCGATGGCGGCGGGCTGATCGCCGGTGGGGGTGAAGGGGGCGCGGAGGTCAAAGCGGCGGGGGGGGGGCATAGCGTAGGGTAGGTCGGTGTTTGGGTGAAAGGGGCCCGGGGCCCGGTCAGCCCCGGGTGCTCAGCAACTCCCGCGGCCGCAGCCGGTTCAGCCGCACCACCGCCGGCACGCTCGCCAGCAGGCAGATCACCAGCACGATGCCGCAGCCCACCAGGATCGGCACCGGCGGCGGGCGCAGGTCCCAGACCAGGCCGAGCAGCGCCCGGTGCAGCCGCTGGGCCGCGAACGAGAGCTGCGTGCCCATCAGCGTGCCCAGGATGCCCGCCGTCAGGGCGATGAGCACGCCCTCGGCGGCGATCATGCGGGCGAGCATGCCCCGCTGGCCGCCCACCGCCCGCAGCACGCCCAGCTCGAACCGCCGCTGCTCGACGCTGTTGATGATGACATTGGCCACACCCAGGCTGGCGATGAGCATGTTGATGACGGCGACCGCCGAGGTGGCGAGCAGCATCGCCCGCATGAAGTCGATGATGTTGGCGAGGATGGTGCGCCCGCTGCCGGCGTCGAGGATGCCGTAGGGGGCGAGCTCGCGCCAGATCCGGTCGATGGCGACGCTGTCGGGGGTCTTGTCGTCGAGCTCGATCTGGATGAGGTTGATCGCGTCGGTGTTGAAGCGGGAGCGCAGGTCGTCGCGCGAGCCGAAGACCGCGTGCAGGGCCTGGTGGGTGTACTCGCTGCCGATATCGAAGAACTTGCTGACGATCTCGAGGCCCGGGCTGGTCACGACCCCGACGATCTCGAAGGAGTGCTCGACGCCGTTCTCGCGGCAGGTAAAGGTGTCGCCCACGCCGAGCCCCTGGGCGATGGTGAACTCGCGGGCGACGATGACCGCCCCGCCCTGTTCGAGGCGCCGCTGGGCGAGCAGCGGGTCGCCCTCGACCCAGGTGAGGGTCGCCATGCGGAAGAACTCGTCGGGCTCGAAGGCGATGAAGGTGGTGTTGTACTGCTGGAGGGCGCGGATGCCGAAGGCGTCGGTCTCCACCGGGTGCAGCGTGATGGCGCAGGTGCCCTCGACGAAGGGCAGCTCGTTGAGCCGGGCCTGGGCCTCGGGGGCGATGGCCAGCCCGCTGACGAAGGCGTCGGGGAACTGGAGCTTCTCGAGCCAGTCGCGGAGCAGCGCCCCGCCCTGGGTCCACAGGCCGACCATGAGGGCCAGGCCCGCCATCATCGCCCCGGCGGTGAAGCCGTAGCGGAACGGCGTGGCGGCGACGAGGCGCTCGACCACGCCGCGGGGCACGCCGAGCAGGCGCACGACCGCAGGCCCGCACACGCGGGTCACGACAATCACCATCGGCACGGCGAGAAAGAAGTAGCCGATGAAGATCGCCGGCAGGCCGATCGTCGCGTAGCCCCAGAACATCACCTGCGCATCGTCGGTCGCGAGCACGGTCAGCAAATGGACGCCCAGCCCGGTCACCGCGACCAGCAGGGCCGCCGCGATCGCGCGACGGCTGGGGGCCATGGAGCGCGAGGCCATGGCCCGCAGCGGGGTCATGCGCGAGGCCCGCCACGCCGGCCACGCCGCGCCGAGCACGCCCGCGAAGACGCTGCCCGCCGGCGCCAGGATGAGCCCGAGCGTGTTGACGACCGCGCCCTGCGGCACATACTCGCGGAAGACGCCGACAATGCCAGCCGCGATCCCCAGCCCCAGCGGCACGCCCGCCGCCGCGCCCATCAGGCCGATGAGCGTCCCGACCAGGAGCTGCGACCCCGCGAGCTGCGATCGCCGGGCGCCGATACACCGCAGCATCGCCAGCTCCCGCTGCTGCTGGGCCGCATCGACCGTGAGGCCGGTAAAGATAATGAACGCGGCGGTGAGGAACGCCAGCACCGTCGCCAGGATCAGCCCCAGCTGGCTCGATGCGAGGTTCTTCTCGACATTGGCCGTCACGCGGGCGGTGGTCTCGAGCACGAACCCCGCGGGCACCTCGCCGCGGTGGGTCGCGGCGAACTCGGTCGGGTCGATTGTCGCCTCGAGGCTGGCCTCGATCTCGGTGAGCTTGCCCTCGCCGCCGATCAGGTCCCCGAGCGTCTCGGTCGTCATGAACGCCTGCGGGCGCCCGCCGAGCGGGGGCTGGCGGGCGATGCCGACCACCGTGACCGACGACGGGGCGCGGAACAGCCGGCGTACCGAGAGCGTGTCGCCGAGCCGCAGCCCGACCGCCGCGTTGATCGCCGCCGCGGCCTTGGCGTCCGCGACCTGCTCGGGGACTTCAACCGGGTCGAGCCCGTACACCGCCGAGCCGAAGGTCACGCCGTAGTGCCCGGTGCCGCGCTCGACCGCCTGGAACGCGTGCGTCATGCGCTCGGCGAACAGCCCGTCGATCACGATCTCCCCGCGCTCCGTGGGCAACCGCCCCGCGAGCAGCTCGATCGGCCGGAGCTCTTGCCAGCGGGCGAAGTCCACGCCGTAGACGACCGGCGAGAGCTCGAGGGACTGGTCGGTGCGCACCCAGGGCCCCGGCTGACCTTCGGTCGGGGCATCGGCCGGGTCGTCGGTCTGCGGCGCGAGCGCCCGCGTGGCGAACTCGAACCGCACGGTCTCCTGGCGGAGCGGCGACGCCACCGCGACCCCCGGCCAGGCCTCGACCCGCGCGAGCCAGTCGGCGGGGACCGACTTGAGCATGGTCTCGGGCTTGAGCACGATGTCGGCGGCGCCGACGGTCGCGTTCAGCCGCTCGCGGATCGCCGCGTTGAGCGACGCCATGGCGCTCGACACGACCGTGATCAGCGCGGCCGACATCGCCACCGCCGCCACGATCAGCACCGTGCGGCCGGGCCTAGCCGATAGCCTGCTGATAGCGAGCCGCCACACCGACCGCATCGAGACCCTCCGTTTCGATCTGGCCCCGGACGCGGCCGTCCTGCAGGATGAACACCCGACGGCAGTGCGCGGCCGCCGCCGGCTCGTGCGTGACCATGAGCACCGTCATCGCACGTTCGGCGGCGAGCTCGCCCAGGAGCGACCACAGCCGCTCGGCGTTGTCCGAATCGAGGTTCCCCGTCGGCTCGTCGGCCAGCAGGATCGGCGGCGAGTAGAGCAGCGACCGCGCGATCGCCACCCGCTGCTGCTCGCCCCCCGACATCGCCTCGGGCCGGTGGTCGGCCCGATCCGCCAGGCCCAGCACCCCGAGCAGCTCGACCGCGCGGTCGCGGAGCTTGCGCGGCGGGTCGCCCGCGAGCAGGCCCGGCAGCTCGACATTCTCCGCCGCCGACATGGTCGGGATGAGGTTGAACTGTTGAAAGATGATCCCCAGCCCCCGCCTGCGGAAGTCCGTGGCCTCGCGTTCGGAGAGGTTGTGCACCGCCCGCCCGCCGAGGTGTATCTCCCCCGAGTCGGGTCTATCCAGCGTGGCGAGCAGGTGCAGCAGCGTCGACTTGCCCGACCCCGACTGCCCCATGATCGCGTAGAACCCGGGCTCGGTGATCTCCAGACTCGCCCCGCGCAGCGCTTCCACCCGGCGGTTGCCGAGCTGGTAGGCCTTGTAGACTTCGGTGCAACGGATCATGCGTGCTCGCGGGGGGCGGAAGACTTATTGGCCGGGGAGGATACCCCCTTTCACCCGCCCGCGCCGAACCCGTGCCGAGCCCGCGCCGGCCCCGCGACGCCCCGGCGCCGACCCACGACAAACCTCAGCAGCCCGAGACCCACGCGTCGAGAAAGGCGAGGACATCGCGGGTGTCCACCACGCCGTCGCCGGTCAGGTCGGCGCGGTCCAGCCTCGCGGCCCACGCGCTGAGATACGCGATCACATCGCGCGTGTCGGTCGCGCCGTCCGCGTTGAAGTCGGCCGCGCACACCGCCGGATCGAACCGCAGCCCGTCCCACCAGACCGTGAACCCCGCGCCCCAGGTGTCGGCGTGGAGTTCGATGCCGCGGATGTCGTCGATCGACGGGCTCCCGCTCACGGTGCGGGCCCAGTCGGTGCTGCCCGCCAGGGGGATCACGAACTCGGCCCACTGCCCGATCGCCTGGTTGAGGATGTCCCCTGTCGAGCGCAGCTCGATGAAGCCCTCGGCCCCGCGCAGTCGGATCCACGGGCTGCCGCCCTGGAACGCCCCATTGGGGTTCTCCGCGTAGGCCCACACCCGGACCTCCTCCACCGCCGAGAGGTCCCACCGCGCGCCGGCAAAGCCCGGGTAGGTCGCCGCGTTGTCCGCCCCCCCCGTGGCGGCGAACGCGAGCGAGCCTTCGCCCTCGACCACGCGGCCCTCGTCGTCCGAGAGGGTGAGCTGGCCGTCCTGGGCCCAGGCAGACCAGTCCGCCGCGTTCATCTCCGTCAGGTCCGACGGCGGGAAGTGCTGCGTCGCCCCGCCCAGGGCCAGCGTCTTCTCGAACACCGCCGTCCCGGTCTGACCGGCCCAGTACGCCTCGTTGACCTCCGTGATCGGCAGCCACGCGTAGTCCACCGCGTCCTGATGGGTGACCTCGAGCAGCAGCAGGCCGTTGGTGCCGACCACCGCGACATAGCCGAACGGGTTGTCCGGCAGCGCATCACCGGCGAAGGTCTCCGGGACCAGGCCCTCGTCGATCGGGGTGTTGGGCAGCGTCCACTCGCCGGCGCTGTCCGCCACGCCCGCGAACTTCACCTGCGTGGTGATTGAATCGCCATAGCCGGGGCGTTCGGTGCGCTGGAACACCCGGACCCCCGCCCCCGCGAGCGGGCGCCCGTCGAACCCGAGCAGCCGCACCCTGACCTGTTCGGGGAGTTGGTAGAGGTACTGCCCGTAGTAGCCGTGGGCGGTGTCGAGCCAGTGGGTCATGGCCCCCGCGCTGTGGTCGGAGACCAGGTGCGAGACCCCGTGCATCAGGCAGGGGATCGCCGAGTACGCCTCGCCGGAGACGAGGTTGCGTTCGGAGGGCAGGTCGAGGCGGTAGAGGTCGACGAGCCCGAGCTGGTGCCCCATCTCGTGGAGCAGGCCGAAGTCCAGGTCCTCCGCCGGGTCGTAGTACCCGCTCCCCCGCAGCGACCCCTCGGCCGCGCGGTACCGGAAGGGGAAGATCGCAAACTCGATCCGGTTGACCGTCGGATCGGGCGCCGCGTCATCGAGGGCCTCGAGGGTGTCGAAGTGCACGCGCTTGTCGGTCCCCGAGTCCTCGAACATCTGATTGAACCGCGCCATGTGGGCGTTGAGCCAGTCGAACAGGTCGTCGCTGATGGCGGCGTAGTCGGGCGACTCCTCGCGGAAGTTCTCGATGTAGGTGCGGTCGGCGAAGGACAGGAACGCCACCGACTTGCTGCCGACCTCCAGCGCGTTGTTCTCCGGCCGGGCGTCCGCGAGCTCGAAGGCAAAGCCGATCTGGTGGTCCGCCCCGTCCCAGGCCATGGCCCACGAGTAAGTGGCGGTCTCGCCGGGCAGGAGCGCCACGAACGCGGAGGAGGCATCCACTAGGACGCCGTCGAGCGTCCACGCCCGCGGCAGGGTCGCGCCGACCACCCGGGTCCCCCGGTTCCGCACGGTGGCGGTGTAGGTCACCTGCTGCCCCGGCGCGGGCCAGCGCTGCGTGCTCCCGTCCTGCCCCGAGCCCAGGCCTGTGGCGGCGGTAAAGACATACGGCCCGAACCCCGAGGGCTCGGTGACCTCGTGGTACGAGTAGGTCGGGTCGTAGCGGGGGTAGCGGGGCGTGCGGGAGATGGTCACCACCTGCAGGTCGGTCTCGTCCCGGGGCGTGCGGGGGCCGATGCTCTCGACCTCGGTAGTCTCCGAGCCGTCGTCGAACCGAGCCGCGACGGCGTAGTGATACCGCGTGCCGTTCTGCGCGCCGCCGTCCGTGAAGGCCGTGGCGTCCGGGTTGCTCACGACACCGATCGGCGAGCGGCCCTCGGTCGAGGTGAAGGGCGCCAGCTCGCGGTAGATCGCAAAGCCCACGACCCGATCCATGGGATCGGGATACGGCGTCCACTCCAGCTCGACCGCGTGGTTGCCCGCATAGGCCCGCACGCCGTCCGGGGCGGGTAGCGCCCGGTCGAACCGCATGGCGTCGAGCCACAGGACGAACCCGGCATCCCAGGTGTCGGCGTGGATCTCGATCGAGGTGACGGCCGAGAGATCGGGATCGCCGAAATCGGTCCGGGTCCAGAAGGTATCCCCCGCGTAGGGGACCTCCACCTCGATCCAGGCGCCGATCGCGTCGTTGAGGATGTCGTAGGCCGGGCTGAACTCCGCGTACCCGTTCGCCGAGCGCAGCAGGATCCACGGGCTGCGGTTCTGGAAGGGGAAGTCGTTCTCCACGAACGCGTGGAACGACATGCCGCCCGCGCCGGCGTCGAGCAGGTTCCAGGACGCCGAGTCGTCCCCGGGCGACCAGAGCCAGGTGTCGAACCCGCCACCGGTCTCGAACCGCAGCGACGCCGCCCCCTCGACGACTCGCGCATGGTCATCGGCCACTGTCGCCCACGAGTCCTGGGCCGCCGCGTCCCACCGCCACGCCGCGTTCTCGGTGAGGGCATCGGGCGCCGGCGGCGGGTCGGCCGCCGATCGCCCGGCCAAGACCGCGACAACCAAGGCGAGCGCCAACGGCAGCCCGGGGACCTGTGCCACAAATCACCTCCGATGTCGTCGCTGTCGCCCGGCCCCGCGGGGCCGGACCCTCCGGGCCACTATAGGGGACTCCGGGGGATGGCTCAGGCCCCGGGGCCGGACAGGGAGACGAGAAAGAGCGCGACCACCGCACCGCCCACGAGCAAGGCGTACCGCTGCACGCCCGTGGCGACAAGCCCGAGGAGGGGCGATGCCCCGAGCCACAAGCCCCCGAGCACCTGGCCAACGACCTCCCCGCCGTTGCTCAGCTCACGCTTGAACGCCGCGTTGGTCGCCACCTCGATCGGATAGCCGTCGTCGAGGTAGCTCTGGATCACCCGATGGGCGAACACGCGGGCGCCGAGGCCGGTCGATTCATACAGGATGACCGCCGCGAGCGCGAAGAGCCAGAACCGCCACACGCCCCGCCGAAAGACGAGCTTCTCAACCTGGCGCACCCGCCGCCAGGGGTTGTAGAGCTCGCCGCACTCGGGGCACCGGCCATGGTCGGGAAGCCCCCTGAGGCTGTACTTGCAAAGCTCGCAGACAGGATCGAGCACCCGGACGCGATCGGTGAAGGTCTGTGTTTCGAACAGCAGGCACGCGCTGCAGAGGATGAAGAGCAGGACCGACATGGCACCGGTCTCTACGCCCGACCCCAGGAGCGGGTTTGCTTCGCAGCCCCTCCATCTCCCCCTCGCGCGCCACCGCCACCCCCGCCCGCTCGATCGCGCGTTGCGTGTCGCTGCCGGGCACGAGGGCCGCGTTGGTGTGGTTGAGTTGCAGGAACCGCACCTTGGCCCGCTCGGCGGCGGGCAGGTCCGCGAAGCGTTCCATGCTGTGGGTGATGAACAGGTTCGGGCCTTGGGACCAGCTTGCGCGCTATGAGAACATCGAGCTGCGCGGGGGGTTGCAGGAACCGAGGCCTCTCAGAGGAGCCAGCCAAGGAAGGTGACCAGGATGAGCAGAGCCACGAGACTGGCAGCGAGCAAGGCATACCGCCTCCACCCGCTGGTCACAAGGCCGAGAAGTGGTGTGGCACTCAGCCCGCCCGTGCCCAGTCCCAGAGCGACCGCAGCGCCGGAGCCGTGGACATACTGCCGAATGGTTGCGTTGATGGCAACATCGAGGCTGTAGCCATCGGCGAGGAAGCTCAGGATGACGCCAAAGCCAAGGGCCGTGCGCCCGACATCGGTGGCCTGGAGGAAGAGCCCGAGACCCAGCGTCAGCAGCCAGTACACAAACACACCGCGACGGCGTAGAAAACGCCTGGTCACCCGGACCTGCTGCTCGGGTGTGTAGGCACTGCCGCACTCGGGGCATATCCCGTGATCGGCAAGGCCCAGCAGGCTGTACGCGCATCCCGGGCAGACGGGGTTGTCCAAGCCGGACCAGTCCTCGATCCTGCGGCCCTCGAACAGCAATCCGAAGCTGCAAAGGCAAAAAAAGACGATCCAGACCATTCGCGGTATGGTACTGGACCCGAGGTGCGGCGTGCGGGCGGTTCGTGGCGAACAGGTGCCCTTTCGAATAACGCCTGAGCGGCCACCGTCCCCGCCCGCGGCTCACGCCGGCCGTATCCCCCGGTACAACTGCTGCACCCGCTCGGCCTCCTGCTTCCGCACCTGCTCCAGAACCAGCCGCGGCACGCGCCACTGGCCCTGCTCGGCCGTCACATTCGAGCAGTGCTCGCTCAGGCAGCGGTACAGCAGCTTGAACGCATCGCGCGGCTGGTGCATCTGGTCCAGCGCATCCACCACATCGCGCCCCGCCACATCCTCGGCGAAGAGATCCAGCAGCGCCATCGGCTCGGCGTCGGGCGGACGGCAGGCCCGCAGCCGCGCCTCGCACAGGTCGTAGAGCATCGACCCCGTCCAGCTCAGCCGCTCCACCAGGTTCTGCTTGTCGAGCCGCGCCTCCTGGAAAAACGCGCTCGACTCCTTGAACAGCGCGTACCGCAGCTCGATCGGCAGCAGCATCTTGAGCCCCAGCCCCTCCTGCTGCAGGAATTTGTTGTTGAACATCGGCCACACGATCGCCCGCATCCGGTCGGGGTCGCCGTTGACCAGCGTGGGCTCGTCGATCCGGTCGACCAGCACGAGCACGCCCCCGAAGCCCAGCCGGGCCAGCGTGCGCTTCAGCCGGTCGAGCATCGCGTAGCGCGTCTCGTCCGAGTCGCTCAGCGGCAGCACCAACGCCGACTGATCCTCCCGCGCCAGCAGCCCGACGGCAGCCGCCAGCGACCCCTCGCTGCGCCGGATCGTCCGCAACTGCTTCCACAGCCTCCGCCCCAACCGCCCCAGCCGCCACCGCTCGTAGAGGAAGTGCTTGCCCGCGACCGCCAGCCACCCCGCCGCCAGCATCGCCGCGACGATCTGCAGCCCTGTCTTGAGGTCGGGGTTGTCCTCGGGCACGCGGAAGTACGCCCAATACGCCGCCGCCGACGGCAGCAGCCAGCCGCACCAGGTCGCCGCGAACCGCGCCAGCCCGCGCCCGGACGGCCAGATCCGGAACCGGCGCCGGATCGCCCGCGCCCGGTGCGTGGCCCGCTCGGCGTCGTCGTAGACCGCCTGCAGGATCCGCAGGTCGCGAGCCGCCTCCGGCCCGCCCCGGCGGAGGCGCTTCATCGCCTCAGACGGCAGGGGGCAGGGCGAGGTCGTGTCCGGGCCGTGGAGCAACTGCCCGACCACGCCGGTCGTCGCCCGGCTGCACAGCGCGTCGATGTGGTCGACCAGCCTGATCGACCGGAGCGACTCGGCCGGGTCGGCCTTGCCGGTGCGCTCGTGCAGGCAGTCGAGCACGCCGTTGAGGTCGTCGTAGTTGATCACCCAGACCGCCTGCCCCGGGTGGTCGAGGTTGTGCCGCCGGATGTGGTCGGCGATCTGCATGCGGATCGCGGTCTTGCCCGAGCCCTTTTCGCCGAAGACCACCGCGGTCGAGGGCCGGGCCGCCGAGCCGAGGATCTTCTCAAAGTCCGAGTGCGTGGCGACCGGCTGCCCCGGGGGCCGATCGGCGAGCCCCGGCAGCCCGAGCCGGGCGAAGACCATGTCGTCCCGCGCCTCCTCGCCCTTGAAGGGGTTCTCCGTGACGGACCAGTGCTCGAAGAGGGTGGAGAGGTTCATGGCTGGAAGCGATGAGTGGGGCAGCGATCAGCGAGACGGCGAGACAGCGAGACAGCGAGACAGGGAGACAGGGAGACAGGGAGACAGGGAGACAGGGAGACAGGGAGCCATTGCCGTCCAACAGTCTAGCGGAGTCCCGCGTCCGTCACCCGAAGGGGTTCTCCCCCTGTCTCGCTCCCTCGCTCAGTCGCTCATCGCTCCTCTCAGTGCTCGACGCGGGCGCCCAGCTTGGGGGCCAGCTCGGCGAGGATCTTTTCGAGGGTCGCCTGATCCCGCGCCTCGGCGTTCAGCCGGAGCAGGGGCTCGGTGTTGCTCTTGCGGACATTGCACCACCAGCCGTCGGTCGCGAAGGCGTCGACGGTGATGCCGTCGAGCTCGTCGATGTCGGCCACATCGCCGTACTCATCGCGGAGGGCGTCGAGGGCCTCGTCCTTCTCCTCGATCTCGAAGTTGATCTCGCCGGACTGGGCGTACTTCTTCGCCGGGGCGACCAGCTCGCTGAGCTTCTTGCCGCTCTGGGCCAGGACGCTCAGGACGGTCGCCATGGCGATGGCCCCCGAGTCGGCGTTGAAGTTCTTGCGGAAGTAGAAGTGCCCCGAGAGCTCGCCCCCGAACGCCGCCCTGTGGTTGGCCATCTCCTGCTTCATGAAGACATGCCCCACCCGCGAGCGGACCGGCTTGCCCCCGTGCTTGAGGATCGTCTCCTCGACCGCCTTGGTCGATCGCAGGTCGTAGATAATCGCCGAGCCCGGCCGCTGCTTGAGGAAGTACCCCGCCAGCGCGGCGGTCAGGTGGTCGCACCCGATGACCTGCCCCTTCTCATCGACGACCACGCAGCGGTCGGCGTCGCCGTCGAAGCAGATACCCAGGTCGGCCTTCTGCGCCACGACCGCCTCCTGGGTCCAGGCGAGGTTCGACGCGACGAGCGGGTTGGGCTCGTGGACGAACTCCCCCTTGGAGTTGTCGAAGTTGATCTCGACGATCTCGAGCCCGTCGATGTTCTTGCCGTTCTTCCCGAAGATCTTCGGCGCCATCGTCCCCGCCATGCCGTTGGACGCGTCGATCACGACCTTGAGCTTCTTGCCGCCCAGGTCGAGGAACCCGAGCACATGCCGCGCGTAGGCGTCCCACAGGTCGCGCTGCTCGATGCGCCCGGTGCGCTGGCCGGTGTTGCGGTCGGCGGTGGCGGCGTACTTGCGCACCTCCGCGAGCCCCGTCGCCTCGCCCACCGGCTTGGCCGCGATCTTCGAGATCTTGAACCCGTTGTACTGAGGCGGGTTGTGGCTCGCCGTCACCATCACCCCCCCCGCGCAGCCCAGGTGATTGACCGCGAAGTACACGAACGGCGTATCCACCAGCCCGACATCGATCACATCGCCGCCGAACGCCTGGATCCCGCTGATCAGCTGCGCGGAGAGCGCCGGGCTCGACTGCCGCATGTCGCGCCCCACCACGAGGTTGCGCATCATCGGGGAGTTCTGCCCCTGGCTCTCGGCCTCCCCGAACAGGAACCTCGCCGCCCCCCACCCGATCTGCCAAGCCATCTGGTCGTTGAGCAGGTCGGGGTAGGTGCCGCGGATGTCGTAGGCCTTGAACACGCGTCCGAGCATGGGGTTCTCCGTTTCTGAGCGTTGGGCCCAGACCTTAGACAGCCCCGGCCGACTTTGCCAAGTTGCTTGGCTTATGTTCGGCTCAAATCGGCGCGATTCTCAGAACCCGTCATCACCCCGCTCGGGCCGACCGTGCAGCGTCGTCGTCCGCACCCCCTCGGGCAGGGCCGCCATGAAGCTCCTCCCGTACCCGGTGGTCAGCACCCGCGGGTCCAGGATCACCACCCGCCCGGTGTCCTGGCTCGACCGGATCAGCCGCCCGAACCCCTGCTTGAACCGGATGACCGCCCGCGGCAGCGAGTCCTCCTTGAACGGGTCCCCGCCACGCTCCTTGATCCGCTCGATCCGCGCCTCGGTCAGCGGCCGATCCGGCGGTTCGAACGGCAGGCGCGTGATGATCACATTGCGCAGCGCGCGCCCCCGCACATCCACGCCCTGCCAGAAGCTCGCCGCCCCGAACAGCACCGCCCGGTCGTTGTCGCGGAACTGCCGCAGGATCTCCGACCGAGGCCCGTCGCGCCCCTGACAGAGGATCGGCAACCCCTCGAACTCCAGATCGGCGCGGGCCAGGTCGGCGACCTTGTTGAGCGTGGCGAAGCTGGTAAACAGCACGAACGCCCCACCCTCGGTCGCCCGGGCGTGGGTGAGGATCCGCTCGGCGAGCGCCCGCTCGTACGAAGCCTGCCCGCTGCCCCCGGCCCCACCCTCCGCCCCGCCGCCACGCCCGGTCGCGCCGGTCGGCGACGGCATCGAGCGATCGACAAACACCTCCACCTGGCGCGCATACTCGAACGGGCTGCCCAGCTGCAGCGTGTGCGCCCCCTCGCAGCCCAGCCGCCCGATGGTGTGGGCGAACGCCGTCTCGGCGTGCTCGGTGGGCTCGTCCGTGCGCACGGTGCGCGTCGCCAGCGTGGCGCTGGTCAGGATCACGCTGTGCTCGCGGCTGAAGAGGTGCTTGTCGAGCAGCGGCGCGACATCCACCGGCGAGGCCGCCACCGACACCCGTTGCCCCTGGTAGCCCCCGCGCCCGCCCTCCTCGCCGGGCTGGCGCACCTCGATCCAGTACACGCACTGCTCGGCGGTCTGCTCGACCCACGCCTCGGCGACATCGGCGATCGACACCGCCCGCTCGATGTACGCCGCCATCTCGAACCGGTCGGCCTCGTTCTTCGTGTCCTCCCGCAGCGACCGCAGCCGCACCGCCAGGTCGTTCATCGCGGGCGTGAGCGGGTTGGCCACCGCCCGGGCCTCGCGCACCCGCCCGTTGCGCACGCCCGACGATCGGTCCAGCGCGAGCAACGCCTCAAAGAAGTCCCGCGACGCCAGCTCGGCCCGCCGCACCAGCGCGATCGCCCGCTCCACCGACTCGTGGTCGTTGTGCAGGTTCATCAGGTTCGCCAGGTACCCCCGCTGCGTCCGCGCCTGGTAGAGCGTGGCCAGCAGGTGGTTCACCCGCCCCTCGCTCAGCGACAGCCCGAAGTGCTCGGCCGCCACATCCTCCACCCCGTGCGCCTCGTCGAGGATCACATGGTGGTACTGCGGCAGGAACCCCACCCCCTTGGACCGCAGCGCCAGGTCGGAGAAAAACAACGCGTGGTTGCAGATCAAGAGGTTCGACCGCTCCATCACCCGCCGCGCCGACTGATAGAAACACTCGTCGTAGTGCGGGCACTTCCGGCCCATGCAGTTCGGCGAGTCGGACTGCACCTTGTCCCACACGCCCATCCGCTCGATCGGCGGCAGCGAGGCCAGCGTGCCGTCCGTCGTGTCGTACGCCCAGTCCTCGATGATGTGCAGGCTCCGCCGCGCCGCGGCGTCCGCCAGCAGCTTCTCCTGCCGCCCGCTCGCCAGCTTGAGCCGCCGGATCGACACATAGTTGCCCCGCCCCTTGACCAGGCAGGCCTTCAGCTCCCCGGTCCAGGCGCCCGGGTCCCCATCGTCCGGCCCCCGGGGCTCCAGCGTGCGGCTCAGCAGCGGGATATCCCGCTCCATAAGCTGCTCCTGCAGCGCGATGGTGTTGGTCGCCACCACCACCGTCTCGCCCCGCCCCAGGCACCGCTGGATCGCCGGCACCAGGTAGGCGAACGATTTGCCCACCCCCGTGCCCGCCTCGACCAGCAGCGTCTCCTTGCGCTCCATCGCCGCCGCCACCCGCTCGGCCATGCGCAGCTGCTGCTCGCGCGGCTCGTATTCGGGCCCGAGCGCCCGGGCGATGGGGCCATCAAGGCCGAGGATGTCGGTGGGGCCGGCGGGCATCGGCCTCAGTCTAGCGTGCCCCTACGGTGCCAGACCCCCGCGAAGCCATACCCCGAGATGTCGGGCCCCCACGAAGCCAGGCCCCCGCCCGCTCAATCGCTCGAGCGCAGCTTCGAGAGCAGCCGGAGCAGCTCGATATACAGCCACACCAGCGTCACCAGCAGCGCAAACCCGCCGTACCACTCCATGTGCTTGGGCAGGCCCCGCCGGGCGCCCTCGTGGATGAACTCGAAGTCGAGCACGAGGTTGAGCGACGCGATCGCCACCACAAACAGGCTCAGCCCGATCGAGAGCGGGCTGGCGTTGTCGAACCGCAGCAGGGAGCCCAACGCGTGCATGCCCAGCAGGTTGCCCACCATCGCCACGAGATAGAACAACGCGATCCCGCCCGTCGCCGACACCACGCACGCCCGGAACACACGCCCCGGGCGGACGATCCCCGTCGCGTACGCCGCCAGCATCGTCCCCGCCACGCCGAAGGTCAGCCCCACCGCCTGAAACACCAGCGTGGTCCCGACCTCGGGCGGGAACTGCCTCGCCACGACCAGCGACAGCACGCCCAGGAACACCCCCTCGGTCGCCGCGTACACCGGGCCGATGAAGGGCGCCGTCCCGGGCTTGAAGCTGATGACCAGGCCCAGGATGAGCGAGACCACGATACCGCCGATGAGCGCGGGGTACGCCAGCCCGGCGTACTCCGGGTTGCTGACCATCGCCCACGACCCGATCGCGGCGGCCGTGCAGATGCCCAGCAGGATGCCCGTCGCCGTCACCGTCCCGCCGATGGTCATGGTGGTGGGGCGGTCCCGGGCGACCGGCCTGCCGCCGAAGGCATCGTCCCAGGTCTGGGGCTTGTCGAACGCACGGAGTGTGGGGTTGGCTGATCGCATGGTGTGCTCCTGGGGGTGTCCCGAGCCACAGTCTACCCGAGGCCCGGCTGCCGGGCAACGCTAGTGGGGGACATCGAGCGGGGTGCGTTTGGTGGTGTGGCGTTGGCGGAGCCGTACGCAGTCCACCCCCAGCTTGTACCCCTGGGAATTGGGGTTGATGTCCACGCACTCCAGGCGGATGGTGTGCTCGCCCGGCGCCGTCGCCAGCTCGCCGAAGCGGTGCTGGACGACCCTAATCTCCTTGCTGTAGCAATCGACCGGCGTGCCGAACGGCGTGCCGTCGAGGATGATCTGGTAGACCCCGAAGTCGTAGGAGTGGGTGAGCGGCAGCACCAGATTGCGGGGCCGGTCGTCGGGGATAGTAAACGAGAACTCGACCCACGAGCCCACGCCCCCGGCGTCGATGAAGAGTTGGCCGTCGCCGGTCCACGCCCCGCCGGCCTGGAGCTTGAGCTCGGCCTTCTGGGTGTCCGCGCTGGCAAGGAGGTCCTTGCCCTCGATCACCAGGTCGATCGGGGGCAGCTTGCGGTCCATCGCGCTGGGTAGCGTCGTGAAGCGCTTGGGCTGCCCCCGCTGGTACCAGAAGGCGACGGTCGCGAAGTCGTCCTCGCGCTCGACATGGCCGTCGATCTTGCCGGTGGTCGTTTCGTCCGCCGAGATCCACCCCTTGTGCTCGATCTCGAAGCGGAGCGACTTGCGGAAGCTGACCGGGTCGGCGAGGTGCCAGCGGTACATCGTGCCGGTGTCGCCCAGCTCGGCGAGCCACCCATCGCACCGCGAGACGCCGAACGAGGGGAAGGTGTCCTCCTGCATGCCCCAGGCGTTGAGGAAGTAGTCCTCGGTGCCGGTCCCCCAGAGCTGCGGGGCCTCGGCGCCGTCGACAAAGAACTTGTCGTCCCCCTCGCCGAACCACTGCGGGCTGCGCGAGCGGACGCTCATCACGGTCCCGACATAGTGCCCGCCGAGCGGCGCATCGATGTCGGCGACGAGGTAGTCGTGACCCATCTCGGAAGGGAACTCCTGGCGGTATTGGGCGCAGAAGTAGGCGGTGTCGTCGGGGAGCGAGGCCTCCTGTGTGGAGTCGACCTGGTAGTACAGGGCCGCGAGCACACGATCGCTCTCGTTGGTGAGGGTGATCCGCGCCGACCGGAAGAAGGGCATCGGCCAGAAGCAGTTGTACGAGTCGCCCCCCTGCACTTGGACGGGCACCGAGCGCACGGGGGCCCGCATGCCGAACCCGCAGGCGAAGAAGTCGCCCAGCGGCGACTCGACCGCCGGCTCCTCGGCCCCGTCCCAGTACATCCGAAGGACGATCTCGTCGGGAGACGCCGAGCCGCCCTTGGAGATCCAGCTCGCGGCCGACTCGGGGAAGGTGAACCAGAGGTGCCGGATCACCCCCGGCCCCTCGATCTCGGCGAGCGTGTAGGTCTCGCCCGGCTTGACCCACCGGTTGTCGGCGTTGGACCAGTCGTGCGGCGAGTTCGACGCAACCCGTGCCGAGGTCGCCTCGCGGGGGCGGGTGAGGTCGTCGAGCGATTGGGCCTGCGTGGGTGCGACCACAAGGAGTACGAGCGCGAGAAAACACCACTTCATGAGCAATCCCTCCCAAGCGAGCCGGGCCGTGTCGGCCCGATGTCCGTTCCCCTCCCCACCAGCGAGCCGGGCCGTGTCGGCCCGATGTCTTCTTCTTCGCCTTCTTCTTCCTCTGCTTCTGCGACCGCCGCCCCACGCCGCACCGTCCGTTGCGCATCGATGTACTCGGTCACGGTTCGCAAGTAGTCGTCATCATGGACCACCCTGTTTGACCCACCCTCGGCCCACCACGCCCTATCGCCGGGCCGACGCCCGAACTCCCGGTCGAGCGCCTCGGTGAGCCAGCGTTTGAGCCAGTGGCGGATGCGCTTGCCGTGGATCACCGCGTCGGCCCGGAGGAGCGTGTGGGCGTGTTCCCGGGCGCACGCGCAGGTGTCGTACCTCCAACCGCCCCGGATGCACATGGCCGGGGCTGGTATGTTCGATGAAGGTGCGCTGGGTGCGAGACAGCCTCACCGGGGGGTGCGTGAGGGCCGCTTTCGCCAGCGTGTGGCGCGGGGCGCTGGGCTCAACATAGGGCCCGTTGAACTCGTTGCGGACGCGATCGACCGTGAGGCGCGGGTCGCCATGCAGGCGGGCCCCGTAGGTCCCGAAGGTGATGTGCCAGGCGGTGAGGCCCATGCGCGGAGGATACCGGAAACCGCAGGTCTGGGGGGGTTGGGGCCGGGATCGGAGGGTGGGACCAAGAAAGGCAAAGCCGGGCCGACACGGCCCGGCTCGCTCTTGCGAGGCGGGATGGGAGGGTGGGACCACGAAAGACAACACCGGGCCGACACGGCCCGGCTCGCTCTTGCGGAGGCGGGATCGCGAGTGTGGGGTTGGGGTGGGGGCCGACGGCTCGGTGCTGCCCGTCCAAAACCGCACCACGGCAATAGCCATCGTGCTT
>CAYJPX010000052.1:21431-22303 GCA_964372195.1 uncultured Phycisphaeraceae bacterium | reverse complement strand
GGCCTTCACTCCGCTGCGCTCCGCTCAGACCACGGCTCCCAGGGAACCACTCCACCCGCCGCTCACCCGGCGCCGATCCCCCAGAAGCGTGCCCAGTTCCCCCAGGCGAAGCCCTCGACCTCGTGCTCGCTCCAGCCGCGGGCCCGCAGCGTCTCGCACAGCTTGTGCAGGTCGCTGGGCGTGTCGATGCCGCGGGGCAGGTCGGTGGCCTTGATGCCGCCGTCCATGTCGGTGCCCAGCCCGACGCCGCGGCGGTGGCCCATGACCTCGCACACATGCTCGACATGGGCGATGGCCTCGTCGATGGTGGGTCGGTCGGTGGGGTCGTTGCGGTCGAGGCCGGTCTTGATGAAGTTGCGGACGAGGTTGAGGCCGACCACGCCGCCGCGCCGCCCGACCTCGGCGATGGTCTCGTCGGCGAGGTGCCGCTGCCAGTCCTTGTTCGCCTCGCCATCGAGCAGGGCACGGCAGTTGGAGTGCGAGGCGATGACCGGCACGCCGGTGTGCGCGAGCAGCTCGTCGGTCGCCCGCTGGGAGAGGTGCGAGAGGTCGTGGACGATGCCGAGCGCATCCATGCGTGTGGCGAGTTCGCGGCCGAGGTCGGTGAGCCCCGCGCCCACGCCGTTGCCCCCGGCGTAGCGCGACCCGCGCCACCAGGCCATGCCGATGGCGATGACGCCGCCCTCGGCCCACTCGTCGAGCTGGTCGGGGGTCTCGATCGGGTCGGCGCACTCCATGAGGATGCCCAGGAGCAGCGGGGGGTGCATCGCCCCGGCCGGTCGCTCGGCCCCGGCCCCCCCCCGGGGCGGGGCCCCCCCCCAGCCCCGGGGGTGGATAACCCCCCCCACCCCCCCCGCCGGGGTGAGCGATAG
>CAYJPX010000052.1:0-21421 GCA_964372195.1 uncultured Phycisphaeraceae bacterium | reverse complement strand
GGCCCGCACCGGGTGCGGGCCGCCACGCCTGCCCATGAGTTCGATCACGCCCCCATCGCGCCAGGCGTGGTAGAGCTTGAGCTGCCGCATGCCCGCCCGCCAGGCGGCCAGCGCATCGCCGGCGGGGTAGGCCGCCTCGGGGGCGTCGGGGGTGGCGCCCGGCCCGATCGCCTCGGTGAAGATCGTACCCAGGCAGCCCCGCACGCCCCCATCGCGGAGCGAGGGCAGCGTGACGGCCGCCGGGAGCAGCTTGCCCCGGCAGTCGTCGAGCCCGGTGTGCATGTCACGCCCGAGCTCGGTCAGGTAGGCCAGGTCGAGGTGGGCGTCAAAGAACCGCGATGGCATGGGTTTCCCGCCTCTCCGGGCCGGTTTGGGTGCTCCCGTGAAACGCACGGGGCCCGGTTACCAGTTACACTACGAGCAACGCGGGGGCGATCCCGCCCGCGCACACACTCCGGGAGGGTATCGATGTCGACCAATCGAAAGTATGCAGGCCGCCGCGGCGGCGTCCTGGCCGGGTGCCTGATCGCGCTGGGCGTGCTGGTGTTGCTGCTCGTGATCGGGGGCGTGGTGGTGGCGATGAACTGGCGCTCGTGGGCCGCCACGGGGATGGACTCGGCGTTCACCGCGATCATCGACAAGGCCGAGCTGGCGCCGGCCGATGCCGACGCGATGAAGGGCGAGGTCGCGAGCCTCATGCAGGACTTCCGCGACGAGAAGGTCTCGTTCGCGGATCTCGGCAAGGTGTTGGAGTCGGTGGCCGAGAGCCCCGTGCTGGCCGCCGCGTCGATCATGGTCGTGGACAAGAGCTACATCGGGGCCTCCGAGCTCACCGCCGAGGAGAAGGCCGAGGGCTCGACGCAGCTCAGCCGCTTCGTGCGCGGGCTGTTCGCGGGCGACATCTCGAAGACCAAGATCGACGATGCGACCGAGCCGCTGGCGTACGACCCGGCCGCGGGCGGCAAGCCGCCGATGCAGATCAACGCCAACAACCTCAACCTCCAGCTCAAGCACCCCGACGATGTGACGACCGAGGAGCTCCAGGCCTTCCTCGCCAACTGCAAGGAAGCGGCCGACGGGGCGGGGATCCCCCCCGAGCGGTACGAGGTGGACATGGCCGCGGAGTTCTCGGCGGCGATCGACCGCGCCCTGGGCCGCGCCCCCGCCCTGCCCGAGTCCGACGCCCCCACCCCGCCGACCGACGAGCCCGGGGCCACCGACGAGGGTGATGCCGGGGGCGAGGGGTAACCGCCCGGTCAATCCGGACCAGACTCTCCCGCATTGCTTGCACACGGGGCGTGGAGTGCCGATACTCACTTCACGGGACCGGCTCCTTTCCCCGGGCCCCGGGGAAAGGTCTGGTCGTGGCCGAGCGGGATGCCAGGGTGGAGTCCAACGGGGCGCAGCACCGGGCGTCGATGGCGGCCCTGCTGCGCGACCTCGAAGCCCTCGACCGCATGATCGCCGACGGCCTGATCGAGTCGAGCGTCCGGCGGATCGGCGCCGAGCAGGAGATGGTGCTGCTCGACCACGACTGGCGCCCGTCCCCCCGCGGGTACGACCTGGTCACCCACATCCGCGAGACGCTCGGCGACGGGCGTCTCACCCACGAGCTGGCCCGCTTCAACGCCGAGGCGAACATCCCGCCGATGCTCGTCGGCCCGGGCATGCTCGCCGACCTGGAGCGCAACCTGCACGAGGTCATGGGCCTGGTGACCCGTGTCGCCGCCGAGCACGACTGCCGGCCGGTGCTCGCCGGCATCGTTCCCTCGATCGAGCTGCGCGACCTCGGCCAGCCCAACATCACGCCGCGGGGGCGGTACGCCGAGCTGGACCGGCTGATCCGGCACATGCGTGGCCGGGACTTCGAGCTCTCGATCAAGGGCGCCGACGAGCTGGGGCTGCGGTTCCCCTCCCTGATGCTCGAGGCCGTCAACACCAGCTTCCAGGTGCACCTGCAGGTGTCGGCGGAGTCCTTCCCCGCGCAGTACAACGCCGCGCAGGTGCTCGCCGGCCCGGTGCTCGCGGCCGCGGTCAACAGCCCGCTCCTGCTCGGCAAGCGCCTGTGGGGCGAGACGCGGATCGCGATCTTCCAGCAGACCATCGACACCCGGTGCCTCGGCGGCCCGCATCGGGAGACCGTCGGGCGGGTCCGCTTCGGCGAGGACTGGGTCCGGCACTCGGTGTGCGAGCTCTTCCGCGACGACATCGCCCGCTTCCGGCTGTTCTTCGGCGATGAGCACGCCGCCGACCCCTTCGCCGACCTCGCCGAGGGCCGGGCGCCGGCGCTCGAGGCCCTCGCGCTGCACAACGGCACGGTCTACCGCTGGAACCGGGCGTGCTACGGGCGGACGGCGGGCAGGCCGCACCTGCGCATCGAGAACCGCTACCTCCCCGCCGGGCCAACGGTCATCGACGAGGTCGCCAACGCCGCCCTCTGGATCGGCGCGATGCTCGCGGCCCCCGCGGCGTTCGGCGACCTGCCCGCCCGGTTCGGCTTCGACGACGCGGCGAGCAACTTCATCCACGCGGCCAGGCAGGGGCTCGACACCAACCTCGCCTGGTTCGATGGCAAGCGCTACACCGCCGCCGACCTGCTCGCCGCCGAGATCGTCCCCCTCGCCCGCCGGGGCCTCGCCGACGCGGGCGTGGCGACAGGCGAGATCGACCGCACCCTCGGCGTGATCGAGGAACGCATCGCCGGCGGGCAGACCGGCGCCCGTTGGCAGGTCGATTCGTTCAACTCGATGATCCGGCGCGTCCGGCGCGGGCGGGCGGTGGTGGGCCTCACCGCCGCGATGCAGCGACTGGCCGCCTCGGGCGAGCCCGTCCACCGCTGGCCCCTCGCCGGGCCCGAGGACTGCACCGCCCAGCCGATCGCCTACACCCGCGTCGGGCAGTTCATGTCCACCAACCTCTACACCGTGCACGCCGAGGAGCTGGTCGACCTCGTGCTCCGCATCATGGACTGGCGGCAGATCCGCCATGTGCTCGTCGAGGACGACGAGAACCGTGTCGTCGGGATCATCTCGTGGCGCCAGGTGCTCGCGTGCCTGGGCGACCCCTCGCGCCGCGACACCCACCCCGCCGCCGCGGACATCATGAACCCAAACCCAATCACCGCCAGCCCCGACACCACCGCCTGCGAGGCGCTGGCGCTGCTGCGCGAGCACGAGGTCTCGGCCCTGCCGATCGTCGAGGACGGACGGCTGGTCGGCATCGTCACCGAGCACGACTTCGCCCGCATCGCCGGCGAGTTGCTCGAAGAACGCCGCAGGCAGGCCAACGATCCAACGCCATGAGCGACGACCCCCACACCCCGCGGCGGTGGCAACGCCTCGTCGGGGAGGTGCGGGGCCGCCCCGGCCCGACGCTGCACTGCCTCGGCGGGATCCACGGCAACGAGCCGGCCGGGCTGGTCGCGGCCGAGGTGGTGCTTGGCACGCTGCGCACGGCACTCGCCCGCGACCCCGCGCTGCTCCGCGGCAAGCTCATCGCCCTCGCCGGCAACCTCGAGGCCCTCAACGCGGGCGACCCGGGCCCGCGGTACTTCGACCGCGACCTCAACCGCATGTTCCGGGCCGAGACCATCGCCGAGGCCCGGCGCCTGCCTGCGGCGGAGCGTTCCCCCGAGCAGGGGCAACTGCTCGAGCTCGTCGACCTGCTCGCCGAGTGCGCCGGGGTGGCACCGCCGGGCAGCGCGTTCCTCGACCTGCACACCTTCTCGTCGCCCGGGTCGCCGTTCATCTATGTGGAGGACTCGCTCCCCGCACGCCGCGCGGGGCTGGCGCTCGGCCTGCCGCTGGTGGTCGGGCTGGAGGAGGAGCTCGAGGGCCTCATGGCCGACTACATCACGGCGGAGCTGGGCCTGATGGCCCTGGTCGCCGAGGGCGGCACGCACGCCGACCCCGGGTCGGTCGGCGTCCACGAGGCGGTCCTCTGGACCACGCTGCACACGCTCGGCATGATCGACGACCCCGACGCCCTCGCCGGGTTCGACACCCGCGACCTGCTGCGCCGGGCCGCGGGCGCGCAGGCCGGCCGGTTCTACGACATCCGCGAGCGCATCACGGTCGGCGACCCGCCGATGGACATGCTCGACCGCGCCCGGGCGTACACGCGGGTGTGGAAGGGGATCACGCCCGTCGCCGTGCGCCGCACCGCGCGGGGCGAGCAGACCATCCGCGCCCCGGCCGACGGCATCCTCTTCATGCCCAACCGCCAGCAGCGCAGGCTCCCCGCCGACGATGCGTTCTTCATCCTCCGCCCCATCTGGCGCCCGTTCATCGGCGTCTCCGGCTGGCTGCGGGGGCAGGAGTGGGCCCACCGGCTGCTGGCCCTGCTCCCGGGGATACGGCGCGACCCGGCCGACCCCGGCGCCCTCCGCGTCGATCACGATGTCGCCGCGCTGATGGCCCGCGACATCCTGCACCTCTTCGGCTACCGCGTGCACCGCTCCCGCCCGTCGCGCTACCACCGCCCGCTCACGCGGCTGGTGATGTCGCTGTGGGTGCTGCCGCGGGCGATGCTGCGCGTCGCGGGGCTGCTGCCGACCGGGCTCGACGAGATCTGGGTGGTGCGTCGGCACCGGCTGGATCGGGAGCAGGAGGCCGCCCGGCCGCGCGGTGAGGAGCCTGGATGAGCACCGCCAGATGGTCGTTCGGGGTTTGTGCATGCGGATTCGGTGCACGGGCTGGCGTCGCCGGTCTGTTTCGGAACTCCCGGGCCGAACTGATCCACTATGCTGGCAGCCCCAACCGACCGGGAGCCCCCCATGTCCCCCCCGAGATTCGTTCGGCTCTTCCCCCTGGGCTTGTTCCTCGCTTCGGCGTTGGCGATCGCTCCCGCGGCGCCGGTGCGCGAAACCCCGGCGGGCATCGCCCCGTCGCCGCGCCAGCCCGAGGGCGACAGCCCCGAAAAGAAGGCCGACGAGGAGAAGGCCGACGAGAAGCTCACGCTCGAACGCATCTTCCCCGAGAAGTCCTACTGGGGTCCATCGGCCCGCAGCGTCGACTTCAGCCACGACGGGCGGTTCGCGGCGTTCCTCTACCAGCCCTACGCCGAGCGGCGCCATGGGATGGACCTCTACATCCACGACACGACCACCGGCCAGACCCGGCGCATCACCAGCGTGAGCCGCTTCGCCGAGTACCAGGCCGAGGCCCGCGAGGTCCGCGACGACCGCGAGAAGCTGGCCAAGGGCGCCGGAATCACCCTCGCCCAGCTCGCCCGCGAACAGGCCGAACAGCTCGGGTGGCCGCGTGAAACCCCCGCCGGCGCGTGGCAGGGCCAGGCGACAACCGGCGATGCCGAGCCGGCGATCAGGCCCGGCGAGTGCAGGCTCACGCTCGAAGAATCGTCCGAGGGCAAGCTCGGCGGCGAGCTGCGGGTCGGCCTGGTCCGCCTCCCGCTCACCGAGGTCGAGTTTGACTCTGGCGACAGCACGCTCGAAGCCGAGGTCGAGGACAAGGCGCTCAAGGTCGAGGGCGAGCTCGAAGCGGCCTTCGACGCCGCGGCCGGCACGCTGGTCGGGACAGTCGTGTTCGAGAGCCCGGCGCAGACGCTGGCCTTCACGCTCGACGCCGCCGAGCCCGAGGTCGAGGACGATGCCGAGCATGAACCGCGGGGGGTGCTCGGCGCCATCGGCGAACGCCTCACCCTCGCCGATGTCGTGCTCGATACCGACGCGGAGATCAACGACGAGAAGGACGGCAAGGCCCCGGACAAGCCCGCCCCCCGGTACGGCGGCGTGCAGGGCTACGAGTGGTCCAAGGTCGCCGACGAGATGCTCGTGATCGCCGACGGCGACATCTACCGGCTGGTGATCGATGCCGCCAAGTGGGATGCGCCCATCGAGCGACCCGCCCCGGAGGCGGCAACCGAGCCCGACCCTGCGGCGGAGGGCGCCGAGCCCGCAGAGCCCGGGGAGGCTGACGCTGCCGACGATGGCCATGCCGAAGACGGTGATGTCGACGAAGGCGGTGATGTGGACGAAGTCGATGTCGAGGATGAGGACGATGTCAACGACGGCGATGTCGAAGACGGCGATGTCGACGACGATGAGACCGGCGATGGCGATGCGGACGATGCCGAGAATGCCGACGAAGACGACGAGGGCGACGACGACAATGCAAAGAAGAAGTCTCCCCGGCCCGAGTCCAAGCCCGTCATCCCCTACCGCGGCGACCTCGAACGCCTCACCCGCACCCGTGAGCGTGAGAGCGATGTGCAGTACCTCCCCGGGGGGTCGGGATACACCTACCTCCGCGGCGGGGCGCTCCTCCGCGTCTCCTTCGGCGACCACCGCATCGTCCAGCTCGACCCCGAGCTCAAGGACGGCGAGCAGATGGTCGGCTACGCCATCAGCCCCGACCAGAAACGACTGGTCTTCCTCGCCAACCGCGGCGGCAACTTCTGGGGCGCCGGCACCCAGGTCACCATCGTCAACTACCGCGAACGCTTCGCCCGCGCCGAGCAGGTCACGCGACACATGCCCGACGACCCCTGGCCCGAGGCGTACTCGAGCGTCTACCTCTACGACCTCCGCGGCCACGACACCGAGGAGGGGACGCTCGAGCGCGTCTTCACCAAGCGCGTCACCGGGCCCCGCGACATCCTGCGCGTGCCCGAGTGGTCGCCCGACTCCAGCCGTGTCGCGTTCGCGGCCTTCGAGCAGTCCACCGGCCTGATCAAGATCCTCGAAGCGGGCTTCGTCGACGAGAAGAAGAAGGAGGAAGCCGAGGCGCCAGAGGCCGAAGCGCCGGAGGAACCCGCCGCCGAGGGGGACGACTCGGACGGGGAGGGGCTGACCGATTCGGGCGATGGCGAGGTGCAGGCCGAGGCGCCGGCCGCGCCAGCGGAGGAGGAGCCCGAGCCCGAGTTCAAGATCGAGAACGCCGAGGTCGTCTACGAGTTCTTCCACTTCGGCGGCCCCAACACGCCCGGCATGGTGCACCCCTACTACCTCCCCGACAGCCGGCGTCTGGCGTTCATCGCCGAGCTCTCCGGTTTCCGCCAGTTGCACCTGCTCGACCCGCGGTACCAGCAGCTCACCCAGCTCACTACGGGCAACTACGAGGTGTACCCCTTCGACATCTCCGAGGACCACTCGACGATGTTCGTGACGGCGACCAAGGAGGACCCCAACCAGGAGCATGTGTACGCGGTGAACACCGAGACCGGCGCGATGACCCGGCTCACCCCGGGCGAGGGCGTCTACTCGGGCGCCGGGGTGTCGGACGACGCCTCGCACCTGCTCACCGGCTTCACCGACTTCGGCTCGCCGCGGGAGCTGGTGGCCATCACCACGGGCGAGAACGGCTCAACCACCGTCCTTACCGATTCGCACCCGGCCGAGGCCCACAAGCTCAGCACTGTCGCCCCGGAGTACTTCACCTACGAGAACCGGCACGGGCAGACCATCCACGGCCACATGTTCAAGCCCAAGGACTGGACCTCCGACGACAAACGCCCGCTGCTCCTCTATGTCTACGGCGGCCCGCTGGGCGAGACCAAGATGGCCACCCGCGGCTCGTTCGCCGCGCCGAGCTACTTCTTCGCCCGGTATATGGCCGAGAACCACGGCTATGTCACCGCCACGATCGACCCGCGCGGCGCGTCGGGCTACGGCGCGGTCTTCGAGAAGGCCAACTTCGAGCAGGTCGGCAAGCCCCAGACCGAGGACCTGGTCGACGGCGCCCGCTGGCTCGTCAAGCACGCTGGCGTGGATGAGAAACGCATGGGCCTCCACGGCTGGTCCTTCGGCGGGTTCCAGACCCAGATGGTCATGTACACCGAGCCGGATGTCTTCGCCGTCGGCATGGCCGGCGCGGGGCCGACCGAGTGGTTCAACTACAACAGCTGGTACACCACCGGCACCATCGGCCCCCACGAGCCCGGCAAGCTCAACCTCAAGGAACACTCGCTGCTCCCGCTCGCAAAGAACCTCAAGGGCCGCCTCCTCCTGATCCACGGCATGGAGGACTCCAATGTGCTCTACCAGGACACCGTCAATGTCTACCGCGAGCTGCTCAAGGCCGGCAAGGAGGTCAATGTCGAGCTCTTCCTCGACCCCACCGGCAACCACGGCCTGGGCGGCGATGTCAAGACCATCGGCAGGTACCGCAAGTACGAGGATTTCCTGGTGCGGTACCTCGGCGAGGGCGAAGCGGCCCCGACTCCCGAGCCCGCGGCCGAGGTCCCCGTGGCCGAACCAGAACCCGACCCCAAGCCGGAGGGCGACGCGGAGGTCGATGTGGAGGTCGACGCGGGCGAAGGCTGAGCGCGACGCACCGGGCTCCGGGTGGTCCCATTCAGCGACGCACCCGGTTTCCGACCGGGTCAAGACGCTGGTTTCGTGGTCGAATCGGGCAATGTCAACGCGGCGTGGGCGTTCGGCCTTGCGTGAGTGGAACACCCAAGGCAGGAGTAAGGAGCACAGCCGTGCGTACGACAAGGAGTTTCCGGACCGTGATGTGTATCCTGGCGATCGCCGGGATCGCGGGCGCCGCCTCGGCCCAGCCCGAACGAGGGCGTGACCGCCAAACCGACCGCCAAACCGACCGCCAGCCCGACCGGCGTCCCCAGGCTCAGCAACAGCGCGACGCGGCGCCGCCCCGGGTCGTTCGGGGTCAGCGGCAAGCCCTCCGTGGGCAGGGTGGGCAGGGTGGGCAGTTCAACGGGCGCGGCCCGGTGACCGACCGTGCCCCGGGGCAAGGGCGCCAGCCGATGGCCCGTCCGCCCCGCGGCGGGCAGCTCGGCCAGGGCGGCCCCCTCGCCGACCTCTCCCCGGAACAACGCGAGCGTGTGATCGAGCTGCTGCGGGAGCGGATGGCCGTCATGCGCGAACGGATGCAGCAGGAGATGCAGGGCCGGATGCAGGGCCGCATGCAGGGGCAAATGCCGGGCCGAGGGCAGGGCCAGTTCGGCGCCCAGCGGCCGGGCCAGGGACAGGGCCCAGGCCAGGGTCAGCGGCAAGGCCGGGCGTTGAACCAACTGCCGGATGAGTGGCCAGGCCAACCGCAGGGCCGAATCCAGGGCCAGATGCAGGGCCAGATGCAAGGCCAGATGCAGGGCCAGATGCGGGGACTGATGCAGGACCGCATCCAGGGCATCATGCGCGACCGGATGCAGGGCCAAATGCAAGGCCAGCGCCCGGGCATCTCCGGACGCCCCGGATTCCAGGGCCCCGGCAACCTCGACCGCCCGGGCGGGCAGATCCCGCCCGCGGCCCGGGAACAGCCGCTCGGCGCCCAGCGTGACCGGCTGGGGCAGCGGCTCGGGCAGGACCCGGCGCAGTTCGGCACGCCCGGGCCCCGCGGGCAGGGCCTCGAGAACCGCGGCATGGAGCCGGGCGACCAGTTCTCGCCCGACGAGCACGACCAGATCATGCAGCGGCTGCGGGGCCGGGCCGCCGAGCTGCGGGAGCGGCTCGAGGACCAGCGCCCCAGCCCGCCCCCGGCGCAAGAAGATCGCCCCCGGCGTCGCCCGGGACGGAACCAGATCTGATCCCGGGAGTCCAAGCCTGCCACGGGGCACGCCCGAACCTTTGAGGGGGACGGGCGTGCCCCGATCTTTGCGCTCGGGGGCCGGGCGTCCGGCGTTCAGTTGGGCAGCAGCTCGTCGTCCTCTTCCTCGCTGAAGTACCGCAGGTGGGTGTCGACGGTGGCCCGGGTCACCCCGACGCCATCGTTGACCTCGTCGCCGCCCTCGCCCTGGAACTCGTTGTGGTGGTAGATGTTCGGATCGCCCTGGGGCTTGAGGGCGTTGGACTTGACGAACTCGGCGTGCTGGTCGTTCCAGGCCAGGCACTGGCCCTTGTCGCCCCAGTTGGCCGAGGCGGTCCTGCCGCCGGCGTAGTCGGCCCGGTCGCCGAGGAACACCCGGGGCATGAAGTCGCGGCCGAACTTGGGGTCGGGGTCGTAGGCAAAGGAGTTCGCCCACGAGACCCGGGAGATGTTCCCGGGGGTGATGGGGGTGCCCGGCTCGATGGGCTCCCCGTCGAGCAGCGCGAGGGCGGGGCGTTCGGGGTCGTCGTCGTAGAAGCCGGTGGCGGCTTCGTCGGTGGTGTTCGGGTTGATGAACGCCTCGAACGGGATGCGGTTGTGTGCCGCGAGCACGGTGAGCCCGAGGAAGGCCTTCTCTTCGGGTCCTTCGAGGACGGGCGCGTGGTCGCGGAACTCCATGGCGTAGGCGGTGGCGCCGAGCGCCAGGTCGCGGAGCCCGGCGAGCGTGGCGGCCACGCGGGCCGATTCGCGGGCCTTGCCCAGGGCGGGCAGGAGGATCCCGATGAGCAGGGCGATGATGGCGATGACGACAAGCAGCTCGATGAGCGTGAACGCGCGCATCCCGCGCGCGGCGGTGGGCTTGGACATGATTGGTTCTCTCTAAAGAGGATGTCGGTGGGGCATGGCACAGCCGCCGCGCCGTGACGCAGCGGCCCACTGGGAGCGGGGTGTCATGCGCAGAGGGGTGGGCCGCGGGCGACCGCCTGCGGGGCGGGTCTGACCGGCGGCGTCGCCGCCTGTTCGATGGCGAGCCAGCCGATGCGTGCGGGCGCCGGCAACGCCGCGCCTGCCGAGCCGGGCACCCGGTCCGACGCCGCCGCGGCCATGCACACCACGCACGACTCCGCGACCGCCTCGCCCGCGTGGTGGTGCCAGAGGTGTGCCGAGGCGATCGCCGCCTGGCTGAGCAGGCACAGCGCGACCAGCAGCAGCCGCGGCAGGATGGACCGGGGGGGCGAGGACATCTCGCGCAGTTTACGCCCAATCCCGGCGGGTTGTTCCCCGGGCGGGTACATTGTGGGTGTGAGCGACGGCACGCGACAACCCGACCACGCGCGGGGCGCCCCCCGGCTGCCCGAGCAGGACGCCTCGCTGTACCTGCACCCCCAGACGCTCGCCCGTCTCAAGACCTTCGAGCTGCGGGCCAAGATGATCGTCGAGGGGGTCATGAGCGGGCAGCACCGCTCGCCCTACCGGGGCTTCAGCGTCGAGTTCGCCCAGCACCGGCCCTATGTCGCCGGGGACGATGTACGGCACCTCGACTGGAAGGTCTACGCCCGCTCGGACAAGCTCCACCTCAAGCAGTACCAGCAGGAGACCAACCTCGACCTGATCGTGATGGTCGACGCGTCGGGCTCGATGAACTACGGCAGCCGCAGCTTCGCCGAGGCGTCGGGCGTGGGGCGGAAGACGAGCCTCGACGACCGCGACTACTGGAGCAAGTTCGACCACGCGACCGCGATGGCCGCGGCGTTGAGCTACATCACGCTCCGGCAGGGGGACCGGGTGGGCGTGATCGTCTTCGCCGACGAGGTGGTGGCGATGCTGGCCCGCACCGGGTCGATGGGGGCGTGGCGTCAGGTGATCGGGGCGCTGTCGACCCAGCCGGTCGCGCGTCCGACCAACCTGGGGCGGGCGATCGACCAGATGATCGCCAAGTTCTCGAACCGCTGCCTGATCGCGCTGGTCAGCGACTTCTTCGAGGACCCCGCGCAGATCCGGGCCGCCATGGCGCGGGTGAAGCACAAGGGGCACGACCTGATGGCGTTCCAGGTGCTCGACCGGGCCGAGCGGGACTTCGAGTTCTCCGAGGCGGCCCCGTTCGAGGGGTTGGAGGGCGAGGGGATCGTCAAGGTCGACCCGCGGGCGGTCAAGGCCGCCTACCTCGACGCGATCGGCAAGCACATCGAGGCCGTGGAGAAGACGACGCGCGGCTTCGGGTTTGACTACCAGCTCGTGGACACGCACGACTGGCTGGGGCCGCCGTTGGCGGAGTTTGTCGCGAGGCGCAACGCCCGGATCAAGCGGAGCAAGTATGGATAGCCAAGGGACCGAGGGATCGAGGGATCGAGGCCTCCAGGAGGCGCCTGCCGCGTGACCTTCCTCCACCCCATCCTGCTCGGCCTCGGCGGGGCGTGCGTGGCGATCCCTATCGTCATCCACCTGCTCATGCGCCGGCGCCGCAAGCCCGTGCGATGGGCCGCCATGCGGTTCCTGCTCGAAGCCTACAAGCAGCGCCAGCGCCGGGTGCGGCTCGAGCAGCTCCTCCTGCTCGCGGCCCGGTGCCTGCTCGTCGCGCTGATCGCGCTGGCGGTCGGCCGGCCGATGTTGGGCGGCGAGTCGGGCGATGGGCTCGGCTCACGGGAGGTGTACCTCCTCATCGACAACAGCCTGGCCTCGGCGATCCGCCGCGCCGACGGAGTGGCGGAGCTCGACGCCTCGATCGCCGAAGCGCGGGCGATGATCGAGGGCCTGGACGGCGCCCGCGGCGATCGGGCCGCCCTCATCACCCTCGGCGGCCCGGCCGAGGCGGTGGTCTTCCCGGCGACGACCGATCTGGCGCTCGTCGAGCGGAGGCTCGCCGAGCTGCGGCCGACCGATTCGGCGATGGACCTCGCGGGCGGCCTGGCGCTCGTGCCGACCGTTGCGACCGAGGACGAAGCGACCCGTGCGACCGCGGCGATCTTCTCGGCCTTCCGCGAGGGGAGCGTGGGGCGGGCCCCGGCGCTGGGCGGGCTGCGCTCCGGGGTGCGGCTCGCCGCGGGTGCGCCGGCCGAGGCGGCGCTCTCTAACACCGGGCTCGGGGCGCTGGCGCTGCTCCGGCCCGTGGTGGTCGCGGGCGAGAGCGTCGGCGGGGCGGGGCAGGTGCGGGCGGGGCTGGTGCGGTCGGGCGAGGGGGTGGACGCGGCGTTCGCCACGACGGTGCGCATCGTCGCGCTGGCCGAGGGCTCGCCGCGCGAGGTGGGCTCGGCGGTGGTGCGGTGGACGCCCGGCCAGTCCGAGGCCGAGACGACGATCGACATCGACCTCGCCGGGCTGGGCGTGGGCGGACGGCTGGTGCTGCGGGCCGAGATCGACCGCGATGCCAACGAGCGCGACAACACCGCCTGGGCGGTGCTCGATGTCCGCGAGCAACTGCGGGTCGCGGTGGTCGGCACGCGCCGGTTCGGCGCGAGGCCCGGGATCGCCGACTTCGGGCCTAGCGACTGGGTGGGCCTGGCGATGGAGCCCGAGGGCGCGCCGAACGGACGCCCCGCGGCACGCGAGATCGAGGTCGAGGTCGTCGATGCCGCCCGGCTCGAAGGGGGAACGCTCGCGGGCTTCGACGCGGTCATCGTCGCCGAGCCCGGGCGCGTCCGCGGCGACGGCTGGGGCGCGATCGGCGCGTTCCGGCAGCGCGGCGGCGCGGTCGTCCTCGCGGCCTCGCCGGTGCTCGGGGCGCAGCTCTGGACCGAGCCGGCGGCCGCGGCGCTTGGGCTCGACTGGGCCATCGCCCGCGAGCCGACCGAGGTCGACCCCGACCACCAGACACTCGCCGCGCCCCGGGCAGACGCCGAGGACCTGCTCTGGTTCGTGCGGGGAGAACTCGGTGAGCTCGCCGAGACCGTCTCGGTGCAGCGGCTGCTCGGCGTCGAAGCCGGCGCCGAGGCTGAAGTGCTGCTGGCGGCCGGGGATGGGTCGCCCGTGCTTGTGGTTTCGGGGCCTGGTGGCGCCGGGTCGCGGGCGGGGACCGTGGCCCTGCTCACGACCGCGATCGATCTCGAGTGGACCGACCTGCCCGCCCGCCCGCTGATGGTGCCCCTGCTGCAGGAACTGGTCCGCGGCAGCGTGGGGCGCGGGGCGTCGCGTGGGGCGGCGGTCGCCGGGTCGCGGGTCGTCGTGCCGGCAGGGGCGATCGAGATCGAGCGCCACGCCGAACCGGGAGCCGGTTCGCTCGGCGCGGTGACGGCGGTCGACCCCTCGACAGGGCTCACCCGGACCCCGATGCGCCTGGGCGGAGCATTCATCGCCCGCGACACCACCGGCGTCGGTGTCGGAGCGCTGACGGTGCAGCCCGATGCCGAGGCGGGGCGCGCGGGCACGGTCGGGCGGGAGCGCCTCGGGGCCTGGCTGAGCACGGCCGTCCCGGGCGGAGGGTTCGCGTGGAGCGATACGGGGGCAGCGGGGCAGCGCACCGCGTCCGCCGACCGGCGTGGCGACGGGCCGGGGCCGGGGCTCGTGCTGCTGGCGGGGGCGTTGGCGCTGGCGTGCGTCGAGGTGTGCCTGGCGAGGCTGGTCTCGCACGCCTCGCGCCCCGGAGCTCCGGCATGAACCGCCTGCTCGAAGCGATCTTCGGCTTTGACGCCCTCCGTCCCGGCGAAGAGGGTGTGCGGCTGGGGATGACCCACGACCTGCCGCCGTGGGTCTGGGCGCCGGCGATCGGCGCGGCGATCGCCCTGGCGGCGTGGAGCTACTGGCGTCTGGAGGGTCGGGCCCGTGGGCGGATGACGCTCGCGTTTGCGCGGGGGCTGCTGCTGGTGCTGCTGGCGGTGCTCGCCGCCGGCCCCAGGCTGGTCCGCGACAACGAACGCACCGAGCGCGATGCGGTGGTGGTGCTGCTCGATCGCTCGGCGTCGATGACCATGCCCGATGCGCCCGGGGTCGCGGGCTCGGACCCGGTCGGCGATCGCACGCGTGACGCCCAGCTCCGCGCCGTGGCGGGCAGCGAGGTCTGGGACCGACTCGCCCAGCAGCACGACATCCTCTGGCTGGGGTTCGACGCGGCCGCCTACGAGGTCGCGCCCGATGACCCCGGCGACCCGACCGGCCCGCGGACTCGCCTGGGCGCGGCGGTCGACGGGGCGCTCGCGAGGCTCTCGGGCCGACCGATCTCGGGCGTGGTGGTCGTCACCGACGGCCGCACCAGCGATGCCCCCGACGCGAGGCTGCTCCGCGAACTCACCGCGGCCAAGGTCGGGCTCTTCCCCGTGCCCATGGGCAGCGAGCGGGCGCTGCTCGACCTGGCGCTCGAGGCCGCCGACGCGCCGGGCTCGGCGTTCGTCGGCGACTTTGTGCCGGTGATCGCCAAGGTCGTCGCCCGCGGCATGGCCGAGACCTCACCGCCCGCCCGCGTGGTGCTGATCGACGCGCTCACCGGCGAGGAGCTCGACACCCAGCCGATCGAGCCCGAGCAGTGGCGCGACGGCGCGGCGGAGGTCAGGCTCGCGGCCCGCCCCGACGAGGCCGGCGCGGCCCGCTGGCTCGTCCGGGTCGAGACGCCCGACGCCGATGTGCTCGCGACCAACAACGAGCGGGGGGTCGAGGTCGAGCTGATCGACCGCCCGCTGCGGGTGGTCTATTTCGAGGGGTACCCCCGTTGGGAGTACCGCGGCGTCAAGGACCTGCTCGTCCGCGAGCAGTCGGTGCGGTCGAGCGTGATGCTCCTCGCGACCGATCGGCGGTACATCCAGGAGGGCGATGTCGCGCTGCCCAATGTGCCCCGATCCAGCGGCGAGTGGTCGGAGTTTGATGTCGTCATCATCGGCGATGTGCGGCCCGATGTCTTCAGCGCCGAGCAGCTCGAGCAGCTCCGCGACCATGTCGCTCAGCGCGGGGGCGGGCTGGTCTGGATCGCCGGCCCCGGCTCGAACCCCTGGAGCTGGGCCGCCACGGCGTTGGGCGATCTGCTGCCCTTCACCTCGACCGTCGGCGGCGGTGTTCGCGGGTTCGGCGCGAGCCCCGCGCCCGTCACGCTCCGCCCCGAGCCGGCGGCGTCGAGGCTCGGCGTGCTGGAGATGGGTGATGGTGGGGGGGCCGGCTGGCTGAGCTCGCTGAGCGACCCGGCGATGGGCTGGCCGTTGCTGCGGTGGTCGCTGGCGATCGAGCCCGGTGCGGTGAAGGCGACCGCCGAGGTGCTCGCCTCGGGCGTGTCGATGTCGAGCGCGGGCGGCGAGTCGGCGTGCGTGCTGACGATGCGATACGGGGCGGGGCGGATCGTCTTTGTCGGCACCGATGAGATCTGGCGCTGGCGCTACGCGCGGGGCGAGGCGCTGCCCGAGCGGTTCTACCTGCCGCTCATCAGGCTCGCGGGGCGCGGCAGCCTCGCGCGGAGCGGGCGGTCGGTGGTGCTCGAGGCCCAGCCTGGCGCGGTGGGGGTGGACACGCCCGTGCGCATCGGCGCGGTGCTGCTCGATCAGTCGCTGGTCGATGCCGCCCCGCCCGCGGTCGAGGTGCGCATCACCCGCAAGGGCGAGGCGGGGCGGGCCGCGGCGACGATCAAGCTCGGGCCCGAGGGCTCGGGCGGGCGGACGGCGGCGTACGCGGCAAGCTGGGCGCCCAGCGAGCCCGGCGAGTATGTCGTCGAGACGGTCGACCCGCTGCTCGCCTCGGCCGGGGCGCGGGCGGAGTTCCGGGCCATGACGCCCGACGATGAACTCCGTACGCCCGAGGCCGACCATGCGCTCCTGGCGAGCCTCGCCGCCGCGACCGGCGGGGCGGTGGTGCCCGCCGGCGAGCTGGCGAGGCTCGAAGGGCTGCTGCCCAACCGCTCGCTGGTCATCGCCGGCGAGCCGGAGGTCGAGCCCCTGTGGGACAAGCCGGTGGTGCTTGCGGTGCTGGTGCTGCTGCTGACGGGGGAGTGGGTGGGACGCCGGCTGCTGCGGTTGGTGTGAGGTGGGATGTGGGGGTGGGGGATACAATGTGCTGCGTGGCAAAGCGGCCGCGTGAGGGGCTTGTCTCCTCCCGAGGAAAGTCCGAGCACGGCAGGACACGGTGGTGGGTAACGCCCACCCGCCCTTTGGTCCGGGGCGAGGGAAAGTGCCACAGAAAGCAAACCGCCGATGGCCTCCGGCAATCTGGGATCTCGCTCTGAGATTTGAAATTTCAGATTTGAGATTTCAGATTGCCGGAGGCACAGGCAAGGGTGAAAGGGTGCGGTAAGAGCGCACCGCCCGGGTGGTGACACCCGGGGCATGGTAAACCCCACCGCGTGCAAGCCCAAGCAGCTCTCAGGCTGGTCCGGCTGTTGGGAGCGGGTAGGGTGCTCGGGTGTGTCAGGGGGGCGGGCTTTCGAGCCCGCGTCCAGGGCCGCCCGGACCGCGTCGGCAACGGCGCGGCGAGAGAAATGGCCGCTCGCGCCGGAAGGCCCGGCGGCACGGGAAACCGTGCCGAGCCCCCGTCAAGGGCCGGACCGGGAACCACCGGCGACGACAGAACTCGGCTTACCAGCCACGCAGGACCGTTGTGACGCGGGCCCCCGGGAGACCGGGGGCCTGCGGCCTTTTGGGAGCGTTCGCATGACCCGCCCTCCCTTCCCGCCGAGATGACTTGACTAATTGGACTAAGTCTAGTAGACTATTTCCATGGAAACGGTCAACACCCACGAAGCCAAGACCCACCTCTCGCAGCTCCTCGACCGGGCCGCCAAGGGCGAGGAGTTCATCATCGCCAAGGCGGGCAAGCCGGTCGCACGGCTGATCGGCTACCGCGAGGAGACCGCGGCGCGGGTCGGCGGCCAGTGGAAGGGGATGGTCCGGATCGGGCCCGACTTTGACGCCCCGCTGCCGCCCGACATCGGCGAGGCGTTCGGGATGGCGTCGTGACCGGGTACCTGCTCGACACGCATGTGCTGCTCTGGTGGCTGGCCGAGCCGGAGCGGCTATCGGCCGAGGCGAGGGCGGTGATCGCCGACGGCTCCAGCGCGCTGCGCTTCAGCGCCGCGGGCGCGTGGGAGATGGCGATCAAGAAGACGCTCGGCCGGCTCGAATACCCGGGCAACCTGCCCGAGGTGCTGGCCGAGAACCGGATCGAGCCGCTGCCGGTCGCGCTGGCCCATGCGCTGGCGGTGGCCGACCTGCCGCTGCACCACCGCGACCCGTTCGACCGGATCCAGATCGCGCAGGCGCGGCTGGAGGGTTTGGCCATCATCACGCGCGATCCGGACTTCGGTGCGTACGGCGTGGATCTCGTTCGGGCCTGACGGAGCCGCCGGCGACGATAGAACTCGGCGCACCAGCCACGCAGGACCGTTGTGACGCGGGCCCCCGGGAGACCGGGGCCTGCGGCTTTTTTTTGGCCGGAAGCCATGGGTCGAATACGACCCATACGACCTATGAGTCGGCGCACGCCGCCACGCACACGATAAAGCTGTCCTCCATATCACCATCCCCCGTCACCGGCAGCATGTACGCGTTGCCCTCGTCGTCGGTCGCGTCGGGGGTTTTGTCGTAGACCTCGGTCGCGGCGAAGCCGGCCTCGGCCATCGCATCGGCCAGCTCGGGCACGCTCCAGAGGCGCCAGCGGTAGATGAAGGCGTCGGGCAGCTCGAGCTCGACCATCCCCGCCCGATCGACCTGGAAGTGGAGCACATCGGTGACCATGCCGGTGAGCGGGTTGGCATCGCGCTGCTCCCAGGTGTAGCGGATGCGACGGCCGTCGGCGGCGAAGTGGTCTCGGTGGACATGGCCGGTGAGGAACGCCGACTCGCCGCCGTAGGTATCGCAGACGAAGACGCCACCGGGGTTGAGGCGGGCGCGGGCGTGGCGGAGGTAGGCGAGGAGGTCGGCGCGGGTGTGGAGGTAGCCGATGGAGAAGTTTCCGACGAAGAGGATGTCGCAGGCGTGGACCGTGGGGTCGGTCGCGGTGCGCACATCGCCGAGGATGCGGGCGACGCGGCTGTGGGTCGGGCGTCGCAGGAGGGCCGACTCATCGAGGTCGACGGCGATGGCCCGGTTGCCCGGCGAGGCCTCCGCCCACAGGTAGCTCAGGGCGGCGGTGCCGGCGAAGTCTTCGCCGAGCACCCTCGGCTTGCCGCCGTGGATCGCCCGCAGCATTGGCACGAGGTGGCCGGGCGACTGGACGCACTGCTCGTAGAGGTCGTGTTTGTCCATCGGAAGCACCCTTATGAACCGCGGAGGTCGCGGAGTGAGAGCAGAGAGTCGGATGCCGGCATCACCCCTCCGCGCCCTCCGCGTGCTCCGCGGTTGCATCGTGCTCGGACCGTGGCGGCGCGCTGACCGTCAGCCGCGCCGGGTGTCCCCACCACTGGTTGTCGCCGCCCGGGCCGGGGTAGTGGGCCTCGAGGCGCCGGACGACCTCGGCCATCCCGCTGCCGGGCGGGGCCCAGCCTGCTTCGACATCGGGGAAGTCGTGCTTGCAGTTCGCGCACTTCTTCGCCGAGTCGAAGCGGATCGGGCACCAGAAGCTCTCGACATTGCGCAGCATCTCCGAGCCCAGCGACCAGATGCCCGTCATCCAGTCGCAGTAGAGGCACCAGATGAGGTCGTGCCCGACCAACCCCTCGAACTTGTGACGGCTCACATTCACCCAGTCGGCCGCGCGGTACCTGGGCAGCTTCACCAGCCAGGTCAGCGGCGGGTAGACGAGGTATTCGGCGACCCGGATGATCCAGAACACCGGCACCGCCAGCGCCGTCACCCACACCGCCGCGTGGTTGCGCCAGCGGCCGACGACGCGGTTGAGCACATGGACGATCCGGGGGCCCTTCACATGCTTGCGGTTGGCGAGCTCATGGCAGACGGTCCAGACCATCACGCCGGCCACCTGCCCGCACACCGCGGCGAGAAAGCCCAGCCCCGCGCCCAGCCAGGGACGCTCGGCCCAAACCCTCACCCCCGCGACCGGGCCGGCGATCATGGGGGCGGCGGTGAAGTAGGTGATCATCAGGTCGAGCCCCGGCGCGTGGCAGAGCCAGGCGGCCAGGGCCTTGCCGGGTGGGCCCAGGCGGGGGATGAGGTGCAGCAGCGCCGCCCCGGCGAGGAGTGCGGTGAGGACGGTCAGGGCGATCTGGAGGAATGGGGGCATGGGCGCGAGTCTATCCGCGGATGAGGACGGGCGCAACGAAAGCCGGCCCGGGGGATCCCGGACCGGCTGGATCGAATCAGGTTGGGGCCTGCGCGAGGCGGATCAGCGCTTGCCGCCGATCTGCATGCCGTAGAACGACCGCCGGACGAAGAACATCGAGACCAGGAAGAAGGCAATGGTGAGGGCGGCGGTGAGGGTGGTGTGAACCTTGTCGCCGGAGGGCGCGACCTCCTTGAGGCTCATGGCCAGCTCCACGGCGAGCAGGCCGAAGAGGGTCGTGAACTTGATGACCGGGTTCATCGCCACCGAGGAGGTGTCCTTGAAGGGGTCGCCGACGGTATCCCCCACGACGGTCGCGTCGTGCAGCGGGGTGCCCTTGGCCTTGAGCTCGGTCTCGACGATCTTCTTGGCGTTGTCCCAGGCGCCGCCGGCGTTGGCCATGAAGATGGCCTGGAAGAGGCCGAAGAGGGCGATCGAGATCAGGTAGCCGATGAAGAAGAAGGGCTCGAAGAAGGCGAAGGCCAGGGTGGCGAAGAAGACGCCGAGGAAGATGTTGAACATGCCCTTCTGCGCGTACTCGGTGCAGATGGTGACAACCTTCTTGCTGTCCTCGACGCTGGCCTTGGTCGACCCCTCGAGCTTGATGTTGGCCTTGATGAACTCGACGGCGCGGTAGGCGCCTGTGGAGACGGCCTGGGTCGCCGCGCCTGTGAACCAGTAGATCGTCGTGCCGCCGGCGATGAGACCCAGCAGGAACGGCGGGTGGAGCAGGGAGAGGTTGGCGACCTCGGAGGGCTGCAGGCCGTGGGTGAGGGCCACGATGATCGCGAAGATCATCGTCGTCGCGCCGACGACGGCGGTGCCGATGAGGACGGGCTTGGCGGTGGCCTTGAAGGTGTTGCCCGCGCCGTCGTTCTCCTCCAGGAACTCCTTGCCCTTCTCGAAGTTGGGGGTGAATCCGAAGTTCTTCTGGATGTCCTCCGAGATGCCCGGGAGGGTCTCGATCATCGAGAGCTCATAGACGGACTGGGCGTTGTCGGTGACGGGGCCGTAGGAGTCCACGGCGATCGTGACGGGTCCCATGCCCAGGAATCCGAAGGCCACGAGCCCGAAGGCAAAGACCGCCGGGGCGAGCATCAGGGCCCCAGTCCCCGCCGGGAAGCCCGTGCTGACATAGTACGCGACCGTCATGAGGCCGAGGATCGCCATCCCCAGCCAGTAGGCCGAGAAGTTCCCGGCGACGAAGCCGGCCAGGATGTTGAGCGAGGCGCCGCCCTGCTCGCTCGCGGTGACGACCTCGCGGACATGGCGGGAGGTCGTGGAGGTGAAGACCTTGACGAGCTCGGGGATGATCGCGCCGGCGAGGGTGCCGCAGGTGATGATCGTCGCCAGCCTCCACCACATGGAGGTGTCGCCGCCGACGGAGGCCTCGCCGCCGAGGGAGGGGATGAGCAGCCACGAGGCGAGGTATGTGAGGGCGACGGACACGAAGGAAGTCAGCCAGACGAGGTGGGTCAGGGGAGTCTCGAAGTTCATCTTCGCGACCGCGTGGAACTTGGCGTGGGCGATGGCCTCGTTGATGAAGTACGAGAGCGCGCTGGCCACGACCATGATGACGCGCATGGCGAAGATCCAGACCAGGAGCTGGACCTGGACATAGGGGTCGTGCACCGCCAGCAGGATGAAGCTGATCAGGGCGACGCCCGTGACGCCGTAGGTCTCGAAGCCGTCGGCCGAGGGGCCGACGGAATCGCCGGCGTTGTCGCCGGCGCAGTCGGGGGTCAAGCCGGGGTTGGGGGCGTGGTGCGCCTTGATCTTGAAGTCGCTAGTGATGG
>CAYJPX010000051.1:0-23242 GCA_964372195.1 uncultured Phycisphaeraceae bacterium | reverse complement strand
AGTTGTACTCGACCGGGTCCTCGGCGGTGATGATCTTCTTGTCCGGGCGGTTGAGGATGTCGAGGGCCGAGTAGAGCGTGGTGGTCTTGCCCGAGCCGGTCGGGCCGGTGACCAGGAAGATGCCGTTGGGTCGGCGGATGATGCGGTTGAAGACGGTCAGGTTGTCGGACTCGAAGCCGAGGTTCTCCAGACCGATGCGGACCGAGTCGGGGCGCAGGATACGGAGGACGACGCTCTCGCCGTGGTAGGCCGGGCAGGCCGAGACGCGGAAGTCGATCGGCACATCGTCGACCATGAGCTTGATGCGGCCGTCCTGCGGGGCCCGGCGCTCGGCGATGTTCATCCCGCTCATGAGCTTGATGCGGCTGAGCAGGGCGTTCTGCATCCGCTTGGGCAGGTTGTCGCGTTCGATGCAGACGCCGTCGATGCGGTAGCGGAGGCGGACTCGCGAGGCCATCGGCTCGATGTGGATATCGCTCGCCCGCATCTTGACCGCCTCGGTCAGCATGCGGGTCGAGAGCTTGATGATCGGCGAGTCCTCGGCCGCGATATCGATCGACCGGTCGACCGACCGGTCCACGGAGCGGTCGATCGTGCGGTCGATCGAGTCGGTGATCAGCGAGTCGCTGGCCGAGATCTCCGTGATCGACCCCTTCTTCGACTGCAGCGTCCCCTCGATGAAGGCCTTGATGTCCGACCGGGCGGCGATCCGCGGCTCGACCTCCGCATTGAGCCGGAAGCGCAGCATGTCCATCAGCTCGAGGTCCATCGGGTCGTGGATCACCAGTTGCAGCTTCGACCCGGTCTTGCCGAGCGGCAGGATCAGGTGCTTGCGGATCAGGTCCTCGGGCACCAGCTTCATGTCCACCTGCTCGGACATGCCGCTGGCCGCCAGGTCGACATACTCCATCCCGAACTGGTTGGCGATCGCCTTGGCGACCTGTCCCTCGGACGCGAACCCCTGCTCCACCATGATCTCGCCGAGGCGCTTGCCGGCGCCCTTGGCCATCTGGGCCGACTGGGCGACCTGCTCGGCCGTCACGACACCCCACCCCACGAGGATCTCTCCGAGCTTCTTCCGTGATCGTGCCATGCCGAGTCTGGCCCTCTGGTGGCCCCGAGGGGCCGGGTTTTGCGCCCCCCGGGGGCGGTATGGCGTCCCCGGCCCATCCTGGGGCCGAGGTGCAGGGATGGTAGGAGGCCCGGGCCGCCGAACAGCCCCTGGGGGAGCCATGGGTTTGGCGGATCGGGCGCCGGTGCACCCCGAGCGCAGTCCACGCGTGTCTCGTGTAGAGACCGTTTCGCTCCCGCTCGGGGAGCGGTTCCAGCGTACTAATAGAGGGGGCGGTTGTGCAACCCGCGACGCCTCCACTATCACCCGCGAACCTCCCCGGAAGGCGGACCGAGCGTGAGCCATCAACACCCCGACGACCGACGGCTGCTCATCACCGCCGGGCCGACCCAAGAGCCCATTGATGCGGTGCGGTTCATCGGCAACCGGTCGAGCGGGCGCTTGGGGGTCGAGCTCGCCGACCGGGCGGCGGAGCGCGGCTGGCCGGTCACCCTGCTGCTCGGACCCACCCACCTGCTGCCGTGCCATCCGGCGGTGCAGGTGGTGCGTTACCGGACGACCCGCGACCTCGCCGCCGCCCTGGCCCTCCACCAGCCCGAGTGCACCGTCCTGGTGATGGCCGCCGCCGTGGCGGACTTCCGCCCGATCGTCGAGCCCGGCCAGCTCGACGGCAAGTGCAAACGGTCGGCCGACGGGATGGTGCTCCGGCTGGAGGCGACCGAGGACCTCCTCGCCGGCTGTGCAGCGCGGCGCCGGCCCGGGCAGCTCCTCGTCGGGTTCGCCCTGGAGCCCCGCGAGCGGATGCTTGGCTCCGCCCGGGACAAGCTCGAGCGGAAGGGCATCGACCTCATCGTCGCCAACCCGCTCGAGACGATGGAGGGCGACTCGATCGAGGCGGTGGTTCTCGGGAGAGACGGGTCGGAGCGGCGGACGGGTGGAGCGATCGGGAAGGGGGAGTTTGGCGTCTGGCTCATGGCGGTGATCGACGAGGTGTTGGACGAACGCCGCGCCGCCGCGCGGTAGGCTGACCGACTCGGGCAGTGGATCCGGACCGGCTCGGCGCCAGCCGGCTCGCGCAAGGCGGGTCTCGGACCGACGAGAAGGAGCGAGACATGCGAAAGGGCCTGGCCACCATGGCAATTATCGGAGCAGTCGCGACCGGCGGCGCAGGCCAGACGCCCCCGCCCCAGCCGTACGGCGCCCTCCCCGAGGCGCGGCACCTCCTCTGGCACGAAATGGAGTTCTACGGCTTCCTCCACTTCACCACCAACACCTTCACCGACAAGGAGTGGGGCTACGGCGATGAGAGCCCCGCCATCTTCAACCCCACCGACTTCGACGCCGACCAGATCGTCAGCGTCGCCGCCGAGGCCGGCATGACCGGGCTCATCCTCACCTGCAAGCACCACGACGGGTTCTGCCTATGGCCCAGCGAGTTCACGGAGCACGATGTCGCCGCCAGCCCCTGGAAGGACGGCGGGGGCGATGTGGTCCGCGAGATCGCCGACGCGTGCGCCCGGCATGACCTCAAGTTCGGCGTCTACCTCTCGCCCTGGGACCGCAATCACGCCGACTACGGCGGCCCCGAGTATGTCGCCTACTACCGGAACCAGCTCCGCGAGCTGCTCACCAACTATGGCCCGATCTTCGAGGTCTGGTGGGACGGCGCCAACGGCGGCGATGGCTACTACGGCGGCGCACGCGAGAGCCGAACCATCGACCGCTCCACCTACTACGGGTGGGACGACACCATCGAGCTCGTCCGCGAGCTCCAGCCGGACGCGGTCATCTTCTCCGACGCCGGCGATGTCCGCTGGGTCGGCAACGAGCACGGCGTCGCCGGAGACCCCTGCTGGGCCACCTACACCGCCAAGCCCGCCGAGGGGGAGACCAAGGCCGTCCCGGGCACGACGCGGTACCAGGAAGGCACCAACGGCCACCGCGACGGCGAGCGATGGGCGCCCGCCGAGTGCGATGTCTCCATCAGGCCCGGGTGGTTCTACCACGCCACCCAGGATGAGCAGGTCAAGACCCCCGAGCAACTCGTCGACCTCTACTACCAGTCGATCGGGCGCGGGGCATCGTTCCTGCTCAACCTGCCGCCCGACCGGCGCGGCCGGATCCACGACAACGATGTGGCCTCGCTCCGGAGCATGCGCGAGATTCTCGACGCGACCTTCGCCGACAACCTCGCCCGGGGCGCCCTGGCGACCGCGAGCAACACCCGCGGCGGCGACCCGGCCTTTGGCCCGGCCAACACCCTCGACACCGACCGGGGCACCTACTCGGCGACCGATGAACAGCACACCACCCCGGAGCTCGTGCTCACCTGGGCTCACCCCGTCACCTTCAATGTCGTCAGCCTGCGCGAGTACCTCCCGCTCGGCCAGCGCGTGACCGCCTGGGCCCTCGACGCCTGGCAGGACGGCGCGTGGCAGGAGTTCGCCGCGGGCCAGGCCATCGGCGCGCAGCGCCTCTGGCGCGGCGGGTTCGTCACCACCAACAAGCTCCGCGTGCGCGTGACCGAGGCCCCGGTGTGCCCGGCCATCAGCGAGATCGGCGTCTTCGCCGAGCCCGCGAGGGTCGAGATCGGGCCCGCCGCCGGCGCGTTCCTCGATGCCGCCCAGATCACCCTCCGCGCCAATCGCCCCGGCGCCCGCGTCCGCTACACCCTCGACGGCAGCGCTCCCGGGATCCAGTCGCCGGTCTACGAGGAACCCATCGAGCTGCGCAGCTCGGCCGAGGTGCGGGCGGTCGCCGAGGCGGACGGTGTGCTCAGCCCCTTCGTCGAGTCTCGGCGGTTCATCGCCTACACCAAGGCCTCGCTGCGCCAGGCCATCTCCCTCATCCGCGCCCCCTACCCGGGGCTCGCGTACGCCTACTACGAGGGCGGCTGGCAGACGCTCGACCAGCTCGCCGAGCGCGAGCCGGTCGCCACGGGCGTGACCACCGGCTTTGACCTGGACATGGCCAAACGCGAGGAGCACTTCGCGGTCGTCTACCACGGGTTCATCCATGTCCAGGAGGACGGCCTGTACGAGTTCACCACCGCCAGCGACGACGGCTCACGGCTCTGGATCCACGACCAACTCGTCGTCGAGAACGACGGCCTGCACGGCATGGTCGAACGCTCCGGCGTGATCGGCCTCCGGACCGGCTATCACCCGCTCCGCGTCGAGTACTTCAACGCCGCCGGGCAGCGCGGGCTGCGGGTCCAGTGGGCGCCGCCGGGGATCAAGAAGGGACCGATCCCCAACGCGAGGCTGTTCGGCGGCGGGTGAGCCGAGCGAGGCCGGGGTGAGCCGGCCTGCGCGGCGCCGCACGCCCGCGCACCGACTCCCACGCAATAACTCACGCCGGACCTTTGCCGGCGCCGATCGAACAGATAGAGTTGCCCCACATGACCGACCGCGTGATCCCCTTCTCGACCGCCGCCCAAGCCTACGGCCAGGCACGCCCCGTGTCGGTCCGCCCCATCGCCCAGGTGCGTCCGGTCGCTCGGCAGGATCCACGCGACACGCTCAGCATCTCCGACGCGGCGCGGGCCCGCACCCAGCCGACCCACCCGCTCGCCGCGGCCCGCGTGCCCGGGTCGGTCAACTTCGACGCCAGCGCCCCGGCGCAGGCGCGCGGGGCGATGCCGATCTACACGCACCCCGCGGACCGCAACACCGCCGCCACTGGAATCCACGCCGGACGGCTTGTGGATACCCGTGCCTAGGACACCTTGCGGCACGCGCTCCGCCGGGCCGGGACATTGTGGGCCGCGCACCAGACCTCGGCGTTTCGCCACCGGCGCCGAGCGTCGGCCGGAATCGAAAGCCCCTTCGGCACGGGGCTCGGACCGGGCACGGCTCCCATCGCCGATGGCCCCGCTCGCATCCCCCACCGCTGTGGGGACAATGAAAAAGCGGAAGCTCCTGTCGCCCAGGGCTTCCGCGGCAATCGGGGTGAGAGGATTTGAACCTCCGACCTTCTCGTCCCGAACGAGACGCGCTACCAAGCTGCGCTACACCCCGTCATGTTCCGACACCCGGCACGCCCCGAGGGACCGGCCGAGCGGCCCGTAGTATACCCGCCGTCAACCCCTCTCGACGCCCCCCCTTGACCAGCACCCAGCCGGGGCCCGAGATTGCCCGCCGGGGGCCTCGAACACGCCCCGGGTCATTCAAAGTCGCGGGTCTCGACCGGGAAGCGGGGCACCGTGGAGTACACATTGTCACGCCGGGCCCCGGGGTCGCCGTCTTCGCCCGCCGAGTAGAAGTAGGGCGAGCCCCCGACGCACATCCCCTCGTCGGCGTCCCCCACCCAACTGGTCTGGCGTGACGCATTGTCCGCGAAGGGCCGGTACGACCGGCGGAAGTCGAGGATCTGGATCTGCCCCCCCGTGCCCGGGATGCTCAACCGCTGGAGGACTTCACGCGTCTCCATGCGGTCGTTCTCGTCGTCCCAGAAATCGCCGTGCCCGCCGTGGTAGGCCGGGTGGACGATCCGCATCGGCCTGCCCCAGGCGTCCTTGATCTCGAGGGCCGGCTCGGCCCAGGTCTCGTACTGCTGGGAGCTGGTCCGCCAGCCCGGCACCGCCGTCGGGGACACAAAGGCGCTATCGAGCTGCTCGAACACCGCGCGGATCGAGGCGTCCTGCATGGCCATCGCCGTGTAGTTGGTCAGGCCCGGGTAGGCGGGGGCGTCGAAGGCCGCGTTCTTCTGGCGGCCATCGAGCAGCGGGAAACGCAGGTCCTGCGTCGACGAGAGGGCCACCGTCGCGTAGCTGGGCAGCGGGGAATCGGCGTTCATCGTCCAGGCCCCGAGGCTCTCGTCGAGCACCCGCACCACATTCTGCGTGGCCCGTGACTTGCCCCCCTCCACCACCTTCGTCCCCACCACCACCGCCATCGCCACCAGCACGGCGATGATGCCGATGACCACGAGCATCTCCACCAGCGTGAACGCGGTCCGCAGCGGGCGGGGAACACCCGGTGTTGAGGCATGGGCTTGTTTCGCTGCGTTCGGCTGCATGGTCGGCACTCCCTCACTGCCCGCGGTGTACGCACGATACCCGAACCCCGCGCTGCTGTCACATACGCTCCGCCGGGGCGGCCTGATCCACGCGAGCCCCGATATGGGGCGTGTTCGGGTCAGCCAAGTCCGGGCCCAACGATAGTGCCCCCAAACCCACCACTCCCCGCCGGCACCGGCGACCGGGGCGGCGGCCCGCCACGCGGGCCCTGCGGGGGCTGGCCCCCCGGCCCGACCTGCGCCGGGTTGATCCGCGCCTTGAAGATGAAGTCGGTCACCTTGTCCCGGACCGACTGGTCCATCTGCCCGAACAACTGCGAGCCCTCTCGCTTGTACTCGATCCGCGGGTCCTGCTGGCTGAAGCTGCGGAAGCTGATCGTGTCCCGGAGCTGGTCCATCGCGTAAAGGTGGTCCTTCCAGGTCGTGTCGAGGACCTCGAGCAGGATCGACCGCTCGAGATAGAGCAGCTCGGCGCGGAGCAGGTTCTCGACCCTCGCCCGGATGGCGTCCGGCCGCTCGTCGGGCTCGAGGAACCGCATCGCGTCCGGCAGGCCGATCCCGAACCGCTCGGTGAGGTGGGCGTCCAGCGCCGCATCGTCGGCGCAGGCCTGGGCGGCCTTCACCTCCTGCTCGATCACATTCCCGCTGACGAACGCCTCCGACGCCTCGAGCAACTGCTCGCGGACCTTGGCCGGCGGCGTGGTCTTGATCGTCTCGTCGGTCCAATCGAAGCCGTGACGCCGGTTCGCCCAGTTGGCGAGCTGGGTGAGGGCCTGCTGGGGGTTCTGCCGCGCCTGCGACATCGTGAGCTGCATCACAAACTCCACGGGGTACTCGATCTCCCGCTTGGTGTACAGCTCGTCGGCCTTCTTGATGATCAATTCCTGCGGCGTGCGATCCTCGTCGGCGATCGCCGCGAGGATGTCCTCGACCGTCACCTCGATCCCGTACTTGGACTTGCACCACTCGATGAGCTTCTCGACGCCGTAGTGCTCGGCCGTGAACACCGCGATCTTGGGCAGGTCGGTCCGCTCGATCCGCTCGTGGGCCGCCTGGCAGAGGGTGTTGAAGAGCGCGTTGCGCTCGGCGACGCCGCCCTCGCGGATCTGCGCCGCGTCCAGGTCCACATCGAACCGGCTCTTGGCCCAGTTGATCAGGCCCGCCGAGTCGAAGTCCACCGAGATCTCGGCGCCCTCGATGGGGATGTACTCGCCCAGCGTGACATCGATCATGTGCCGCGCCTCCTCGTCGGCGATCTTCCGCACCGCCGTGTCCATCTCCGCCGCGTCCTTGCCGCGCAGCCGCTCGGGCGGGACGGAGAAGTCGAACCGCTCCCGGGCGTACTCCGCCACGCACTCGGCGGGGTACTCCGGATCGAGATACAGCTTCGTCGCGTCGTCGATCGCGTCGGCGATGTAGTCGAAGATCAGGTCGCGCACCTCGCGGCCCTCCAGCACCCGCTGGCGCAGGCCGTAGAACTTCTGCCGCTGGTGCTCCATCACCTCGTCGTACTCGAGGATGTTCTTGCGCACCTGGAAGTTGCGCTCCTCGACCTTCCGCTGGGCGCGCTCGACGCTCTTGCTGAGCATCGGGTGCTCGATCGCGTCGCCCTCCTTCATGCCCAGACGGCTCAGGACCTTCATGGTCGTCTCGCCCGCGAACATCTTCATCAGGTCGTCGTCGAGCCCGACAAAGAACCGCGTCGAGCCCTTGTCGCCCTGACGCCCCGACCGGCCGCGGAGCTGGTTGTCGATGCGCCGGCTCTCGTGCCGCTCGGTGCCGATCACATGCAGCCCGCCCATATCCTCGATGGTGTCGAACCAGCGGATCCGGTGCAGCAGGCACCGCCCGCTAGCGTCCAGCTCCTCGCGCAGCCGCCCGGCGTCCATCGACTCGATCTTGCCCGGGCTCGCCCAGGTGTTGCTGTTGGCCCAGTGGCGGAGCAGCCGCAGCTCCAGCTCGGCGAAGTCGATCGTCTCGGCGTCGCGCTTCTGGATGCCCAGGATCCCCGGGGCGATCTTGCGGTAGACATTCTCCCGGAGTTCCTCGTCGGTCGACTCGACCGTGAGGCCGCGCGCCGCGATCCCCCGCCGCAGCCAGTGGTCGAGCTGCGCCTCCCGGGTCATCGGGCTCAGCTTGATGTCCGTGCCGCGGCCGGCCATGTTCGTCGCGATCATCACCGCGCCCATGTGCCCGGCGTCCTCGATGATGTGCGCCTCCCGCTCGTGCTGCTTGGCGTTGAGCACCTCGTGCTTGACCTGGTGCTTTCGGGCCAGCATCTGCGCCAGCATCTCGCTCTTCTCCACGCTCGTGGTGCCGACGAGGATCGGACGCCCGACATCGTGGAACGCCTTGATCTCGTCGACGATCGCCTCCCACTTGTCCTTGGCCCGCAGGAACATCAGGTCCTCGTAGTCCTTGCGGATCACCGGCTTGTTGGTCGGGATGCTCACCACATCGAGCTTGTAGATGTCGTGGAACTCCTGGGCCTCGGTGTCCGCGGTGCCGGTCATCCCGCTCAGCCGCTTGTACATCTTGTAGAAGTTCTGGATCGTGACCGTCGCGATCGTCTGGGTCTCCTGCTTGATCGGCACGCCCTCCTTGGCCTCGATGGCCTGGTGCAGGCCGTCGGACCACTGCCGACCGATCATCGGACGCCCCGTGAAGGTGTCCACGATCACGATCGTCGGCTCCCGGCGCCCGGTCATCCGGTCGTCGACATCCATCACCACATAGTCCCGGTCGAGCTGGTAGACCGCGTGGGCCCGCAGCGCCTGCTCGAGCAGGTGCGGCACATCCATGTTCTGGTCGACATAGAACGAGCCGATGCCCGCCGCGCGCTGCGCCTCGCTGATCCCCTCGTGGGTCAGGTGGCACTGCTTGCGGTCCATCTGCACCTCGTAGAACTGCGTGTGCTGGTCCCGCTCGGCCTCCAGGTGGGGCAGCTCGCTCTTGGCCGCCTCGAGCTGCTTCTGCTTCGCCGGGATCTCGCTCTTGTCCCGCGCCTGCCGGATGTCCCCCTCGACCCCCTTGATCTTCTGCTTGCACTGCTCCACCTGGTCGTCGCGCTCCTGCCAGGGCTTCTGCTTCTCGACCAGGTGCCGGGCGAGCCGGTCCGCCAGGTCGTACCGCGGCTGGTCGTCGTGCGCGGGGCCGGAGATAATCAGCGGCGTGCGGGCCTCGTCGATCAGGATCGAGTCGACCTCGTCCACGATCGCGAACTGTCGCTTCCGCTGCACCTGCTGCTCGACCGACCGCTTCATGTTGTCACGCAGGTAGTCAAAGCCGAACTCGCTGGTCGTGCCGTACACCACATTGCACCGGTACATCCACCGCTTGAGCTCCTCGGGCTGCTGGTGCGCCGGGTGGATCGCCCCCACCGTCAGCCCCAATGCCCGGAAGAAAGGGAAGGTCCAGTCGCGGTCGCGCTGCACCAGGTAGTCGTTGACCGTCACCACATGCACCTGCTGACGCTCGATGCACGCCAGGTAGGTCGCCAGCGGCGCCACAATCGTCTTCCCCTCGCCGGTCTTCATCTCCGCAATCTTTCCCCCGCTCAGCACCATCGCGCCGATCAACTGCACCTCGAACGGCCGCGCCCGGAAGGGAGGACGGCTCTCGGGGTAGAGCTCGCGCACCGCCTCGTACAGCTCGATGGGGATATCCACCTGCTGCCAGCCCGGCACCGGCGCCGTGCAGCCCAGGAAGGCGTCCGCCTCGTCGGGCACGCCCTCGGGCTTCACGCCGCCCTGGGCGAGCAGCGTCCGCGGCAGCAAGAGCGGCAACGCGTCCGCCTCGGCCTTCACCCGGTCGAAAAGCCCGCGTGCGGCACCCGGGAGTTGATCCGGGTCAAAGCCCGCCTCCGGGTTCAAGATATTGCGGATGCCCACGGCCCGGTCCATCGCCTCACGCGCCACCGCGAAGGCGTCGACCATCAGGTCGTCCGTGCGGGTGCCCGCGTCGTGCCGGTCACGCAGTTGGACGAACTTGCCCCGGAGTTCCGCGTCGGTGAGCCGGCGCACCTCCGCCTCCATTTGGTTGATCGCCTCGGCGCGGGAGGTGTACCGCCTGACGAAACGCTCGTTGCGCGTGCCGATGATCTTGTTGAGCAGCGTGCCGATAACAGGGATGCCTTGTGAACTGGCCATGAATCACCCTATGGGTTGGTGGTCGAGAGAATCGAAACCGAAGGACCCGCGCGCGGGGGGCTTGCTCGCCCCGGCCGCCCGGGCTGCTCGCTCCAAAAAGACGCGAGGAACTGACCCCGCCCAGGCCCAGAGGCCAGAGCCGGGGACGGCTCAGCAGGCCGCTGGAGGTGGGATCGGCAGGATCGCCCCGCCGACCTGATCCAGCCCCGCATGGACCGGACGCAACCCACCGATCCCGGGCAGGGCCTCTCCCACCTCGACAGGCGAGCCCCAGAGCACCGCCGCGATCGCCACCGGGCAGTCGGCCGGCGCCTCATCCAGCCAGAGCGCCAGCAGGCGCCCGTCGCAGAGCGTCAGGCTGTCGACCGGCCGGAATGCGGGTGCCGTCAGGCGATCGCCCACCGACCCCAACTGGATGGCAAACGCCAGCAGGATGACCGCCCGGGTACTCCAGGGCAGCTTCCGGCTGGCGGTCTCTCCCCGGGGTTGTGTGGGCGACTTGGGCATCGGCTTGGTCATGGGGCTGGGCATCGGGCTGCGGAAGTATCGACCGCAAACCGCCCCGGAGCAAGCCGGACCGCGGAATCACCCAGCCCCGACCCCGGGGACCGACCGCCACGGGCGCCCGCAGCCCCGGGTTTTTGGCCCACGCCACGCCCGATGTCCGATATCGTGGCGGGTAGGCCGGGACCGGCCCGGCATACGCTCCGGTCGCATGATGCAACCAAACCCGGACGAACAGGACGCTTCAAGGATGATCGCCAACCGACAGAGCCTGCCCCCGACACGGCAATCGGTCACCCATAAGTTCTGTATCGATCGCCACGAGGGGTACCTCACCATCGGCCTCTACCCCGACGGCACGCCCGGGGAGATCTTCCTCAAGATCGCCAAAGAGGGCTCGGCGCTCTCCGGCATGTGCCAGGCCTTCTGCCGGGCATTCAGCATCGCCATGCAGTACGGCCTGTCCATCGAGGAGGCGGTCGTCCGCTTCAAGGGGATGCGCTTCGAGCCCATGGGCTACACCAACAACCCCGAGATCCCCGAGGCCCAGTCCATCGTGGACTATGTCGCCCGCTACCTCGAACTCAGCTTTGGCGAGGTCAGCCGGCGCTAGAGGCACGCGGGGGGCGGCCCTCAACACACACGGTTCGGCGGCTCGCGCCCCGCGAGGATCGCCGCGGCGTTCGCCGAGACCATCTCCGTCATCATCTCCCGGTACCGGGTCTCCGCACTGCCCACATGCGGCGCCATCACCACATTCGCGAGTTCGAGCAGTCCGGGGTGGACCTCGGGCTCCCGCTCGAAGACATCGAGCCCCGCCCCCCCGATCCGCCCGGCCGCCAGCGCCTCGGCCAGCGCCGCCTCATCGACCACAGGCCCGCGGGAGGTATTGACCAGGATCGCGCCCGGCTTCATTAGCGCCAGCTCGGCCGCCCCGATCAGGTGCGTGGTCTCGGGCGTCAGCGGCGTGTGCAGGCTCACCACATCCGCCTCCGCGAGCCCCTCCTCCAGACTCACCCGCCGCCCCGCCAGCGGCGCCAGTTCAAACTCCCAGTGCCGCCGCCGCGACACATAGAGCACCCGCATCCCCCAGCCGATCGACCGCATCGCCGTCGCGAACCCGATCCGCCCGGCCCCCACGATCAGCAGCGCCCGCCCGGTGAGATCGGCGCCCAGGAAGTCCACCATGCTCAGGATCCCCGCCCGACGCCACTCGCCCGAGCGGACGAAGCGATCGCCCTCGACCACCCGCCGTGCCACCGCCAGCAACAGCGCCCACGCCAGGTCCGCCGTGCCCTCCGTCACCGCGTCCGGCGTGTTCGTCACCACCACCCCCCGACCCCGGCACGCCTCCAGGTCGATGTTGTTGTGCCCCACCGCGAAGTTGCACACGCCCCGGAGCTGCGGCCCCGCGGCGTCGAGAAACTCCGCGTCCACACGATCCGAAAACATCGTCACCACGACCCCGGCCCCGGCCACAAACTCCAGCAGCCGCTCGCGGGACATCCTCTCGTGCGGGCCCACCCGCACCAACGCGCCGGGCACCACCACCTCCCCCGGCACCGTCCGGGTGACGGCAACATCGACAGGCGGGTCAGGAACTGATCGCGGCTGGTCGGTCATGGTGGTACGGTAGTCCCCGGGCCGACCGCGCCGACGGACCTGCGACTGCCATGCGAATCCTGACCTGGAACATCCTCCACGGCGGCGGACCAGCCCGGATCCCCCGCCTCCTCATGGCCATGCTCGACCTCGGGCCTGACCTCATCGTCGTCACCGAGGCACGCCGTCGGTTCGCCGGACAGCTCGCCGCCGCCCTCGCCGACGCCGGGCTCGCCCACGCGCTCCTCCCCGACACCCCCGACGGCGTCAACGGCGTCCTGCTGGTCTCCCGCCACCCGCTCCGGCCGGTTCCCCGCCCCGATCTGCCCGCCTGCCTCGCCCACCGCTGGCTCGAGGCCGAGCTCCCCGACCTCGACCTCACGCTCGCCGGGGTGCACCTCGCCGAGGCCGGGCGCCAGCCCGAGCACGCCGAGGGCTGGCGAGCCATGCTCCGGATCGCCCGAGAAAGACAGGCCCTGCGGTTCATCATCGCCGGCGACCTGAACACCTGGCGGGACAGCGCCGCCGGGCACAAGCGGTCCGGCGCACAGGCGACCAACCTGGGGCGTCTGGCCGCCCTCGGGTACACCGACGCCTGGCAGGCCGTCGGCCCGGGCGACCCGGGAACCACCTGGACCGGCGGGCGCGGGGAGGCGTTTCGCCTGGATTATGTGGTGGTTTCCGACCCCCTCCGGACAGCCCTCCGGCGCGCCGAGGTGGCGCACGCCGACCGCGCCGAGCGCCTCAGCGACCACGCCGCGGTGGTCGTCGAGCTCGACGCCGAGCCCAAAAAGTGCTTGTGAAAGGCAGAATCTGCAGCCTCGGAGCGAAAAAGTCCGAAAAAAACAGTGTCCGCGGCCCCCGACCCCCTTGCACCGGCAAGGATCCACCGGTACAACGCTACCAGTTTTCGTTCCTCAGACACGGAAGTTTTGGAGACCCAGACCATGGCGAAGAAGAAAGCAGCACGCAAATCGGCCGCAAAGGCCCCCCGCACCGCCGGCCGCAAGAAGGCGCCCGCCGCGGCCGCCAAGCCCGCCAAGATCTCCGCGGCCACGAAGGCCCGGACCAAGAGCGAGATCTACGCGACCATCGCCGACCATGTCGGCATCAGCAAGAAGGAAGTCGCCGCCGTCTTCGACACCGTCGGCGTCATGGCCAAGGCCGACCTCTCCAAGGCAGGCCCCGGCTCGCTCAACCTCGGCGGCCTGATGAAGGTCACCGTCCAGCGCAAGCCCGCCACCAAGGCTCGCAAGGGCATCAACCCCTTCACCGGCGAGCCCGCCGTCTTCAAGGCCAAGCCCGCCCGCAATGTCGTCAAGATCCGGCCCATGAAGGCCATGAAGGACCTGGTCTAACCCCACAGATGGCACGGCTCTCCGAGCCGTGCGTCAGATGGTGGCACGGCTGTCCCAGCCGTGCGTCAGAAAGCGAATCCAAACCGCGGGCCGGTCCAGATGGGCCGGCCCGCTGTCTTTGTCACGCCCCCCCGCATGCACTCGATCAGGGGGGCGGGTTTGCCAGCCCGCGCTCGCGCTGAGCCGGGGCAAGCACCGCTGCGGGCTGAGAAGCTTCCCCTGCATGGACTTGGTCAAATCGCTGTCGGGCGACCCATCACATCCTTCAGAACGGGATGCCGAGCACGAACATGAAGAAACCGCCCGCCAGCGCCACGGCGATCAAAGCCAGCAGCGACTTGAGGATCCAATCCGATCGCAGCCCCTCTGCCCGCTCCGCGAGCTTCCAGGGCGATCCGACGAGTACAACCCAAAATACCCTCAGGCCCGCCAGCCCCATGAAGATCAAGGCGCTCGACATGATGCCGGCCCCGAGCCCGGTCACGACCACCCTACGGTGAGAGAACTTCCCTTCGATCAGGCCAAAGACACCTGTAGCGATCATCCCGATGCAGAACGCGATCGCGAGGAACACGATCAGGATGAACCCCGCCGTACGACCCAAACTCGCGAGAGTGATCTCCCGATCGGATGGGGACGAGAACTCCGCGGGGAGGCCGCACTCGGGGCAAGGTCCGGCCTCGCCACGGGGCGAGCCGCAGTGCTTACACGCTCGATGTGAATCCGACGACCATTCAGGTCGATGGGCGCCGCGAGAGCCTGAGCCGCTCCCTGCACCGTCCCTTGTCATGGTGTGTCCTCCCAAATTCGTCCGCGTCCTGCCCGCAAGGGGACTCCGCCTTCGCCTGCCGGAGGCTGCCTCGATGTCAATGGTCGCGCTCGCGTTCAATCAGCTTGTCAACCGCCTTGAGGGGCGACAAGAAGTCCGAGGTGTCAAAGTCGGCGATTGGGTCGACCGTGATCGAGGTCGGCCAGCCCTGCTGCAACCGTCCCCACTCCGACACCCGCTCCCTAAGCCCCTCAAACTCCTGCCGGATCCGTTCCTCATCGCCGCTTGCGATCGCACCTCGCAGTCGCGGCAATGTCCAGGACCCATAGCCGGAGAAGGGATCACTCGCGACCAGCAGGTTCCGTATCCACGGGCTGTCGCCCTGCATCGGCTCGGGCGTCCAGTGGATACGCCCCATGAGCAGCGCACAGCCCCGGATCGTACTCTGGAGCGACTTGTAGTCGGGGGGATCAGTCCACTGGCTCGCGTCCCTCGGCGTCGCGATCGTCTCCGCATCGAACGCCGCCCAGCCATTCCCGACCGCCCCGGCCAAAGAGGCGAGCTCCTCCACGGCCTGCGCCCCAACCGCGCCAAGGAGCCGTTCGTCGGATTCCAATTCCCTCACCGCTCGCTCGATGTAGAACGCCGGCTCGGCGATATCGACCGGCAGTTGCTCCTCACTTGCCAACCTCCCCGCCACCGCATTGGTCATCCTCGCGATCATCAGCGCCGGCTCATAATCCTCCCCGACCACCTGCCGGTACCACTGCAGGTTGTCGTACGCCGTGTGGTACGAAGACCCGTCCGACCCGCCGCCCCCCAGCGCGACCGCCGGGATCCCCGCGTAGCAGACGAACGCCACATGATCGCTCCCGCCGCCGAGGTTGCCCACGCCCGGGCGCGTCGGGTCGTCCGCCCGCGCCGCCCGGCTCAGCCAGTCGTCGAACACCGTCCGCTCCGCATCCCGCGCCTGCGGAACAAGCCGCGCGCACTCCTCCACCAACTTCGTCACGCTCGGCGTCGCCGACGCCCCGAACTGCGGCCCCATCGACGCCATGTCCAGGTTGATGTACGCGACCGCCTTCTCCCGCAGCTCGTCGTAGTTGGCCTCCACCCACTCGCTCGACCCGATGATCCCGAACTCCTCGGCCGCCCAGCCCGCGAAGATGATCGTCCGCGCCGGGCGATGCCCCTGCTTGGCCAGCTCCGCGAAGCTCCTCGCGCTCTCGAGCAGCGAGATCAGCCCGCTCGTCGGGTCCGCGGCCCCGCAGTTCCACGCGTCGTGGTGGCAGCCGACGATCACCCACTGGTCCGGGTACAGCTCCCCCTCCAGCCTCGCGATCACATTCGCCGTCTTGGCGATCCGCCGGTCCTGCCGCACCTCCACCCGCACCCGCAGGTCGCTCCCCCCCGTCAGCGGGTAGCTCATCGGCAGCCCGCCGCGCCAGTCCTCGGGTGCTTCCTCCCCCACCATCCGCACGATGATCTGCTTGGCGGCCCCCCAGCCGATCGGCTGCACCGGGATGCGCGGCAACGCCACCTCATCCACATCGAGCCGCTCGGCGTCCTCCGTCGCCTCCACGAACGGCGTCAGCGGGTCGCCCTGGTACCCCAGCGTCACGATCGACCCGCGCTGGATGCACCGATCGGTCTGCCACCCGCCGTCTGGGTACACCTCGCCCTTGGCATACCCCGTGTCGCCCGGGTCCAGATAGATCAGCAGCCCGGCCGCCCCCGCCGCCTCGGCGAACTTCGCCTTGTACCCCCGGTAGTTGCCCCCGTACCGCGCCAGCACGATCTTGCCCGTGCAGTCCACCCCCATCTCCGCCAGCTTCTCGAAGTCCTCCTTGCGGCCGAAGTTGGCGTACACCACCTCCCCGATCGCCTCCCCCGAGCCCGAGTACGCGTTGAACCCGATCGTCAGCCCGGCATCCGCCGAGTACGAATCGCCGGGCAGCGGCATCTCCTGCAGCGGCAGCAGCCCCTGGCCCGGCTTGATCGACTCGTGCAGCACCTCCACCTCGGCCGAGACCGGGTAGCTCAGCAGCGGCCAGATCTCGTGTACCTCCACCTCGTACCCCATGTCCGCAAACGCCCCCGCCAGCCGATCGATCTGCCGGGCGTCCCCCTCGGTCCCGGCGATGTGCGGCTCACTGGCGACCAACTCGTGCCACGCCCGCAACCGCTCTGGGGTCGGGACCTCGTTGAGCCGGCCGACAAACGAGGGCTGGGCCAAGGCGACCGAGGCCGCCACGATCGGGAGCGTTCGGATGAGCATGGGCCGATGGTACCAGTTCCCAGGATCCGCCGGCTGAAGGCCACCGCAGCGCCCCGCACGACCGAGCCACCCACCAAGTCGCCCGGAACGCCTCCCCCCCGCCGCAACGAACCCCCGCTCAATCCCAAGCGTTCTTTCGTATGCTCTTGAGCGTGGCACGCTCCCATATCTGCATCGTCTGCGGGCACGACCTCACCGGCGTGCACGCACCGCCAGACCCCCACTACGCCCTGCCGATCGTGGTCTGCCCGACCTGCGCCCGCGCCTCGGTCCGCCGACCCTACGCCGGCGCCGCCCGCTGGAGGGCCGCGGTCCGACTCGGCCGAACCTGGTTCGGCCTCGCCCTCCGAGTCGCCGCGCTCGTGGTGTTTCCCACGATGCTGACCTCCTCCTCGCTCGGCATCGGCCAAGGCCTCAACGAAGTCCTTTACCAAGATCCCATCCTCGAGCTCCTGAGCCTCGAGCCCCGAGCCCAAAGCCTGCTCCAGAACTGGCTCGCCGATGTCGGCGTGTGGTTGCTCCCCGTCTGGTTCCTCGGCACCATCGGCACCGGGATCGCCTTCGGCGGGCTCTTCCACCACTGGCGCCTCCGCTGGTTCCCCGTCGGCGTCGCCGCCGTCTTCATCACCGCCACAGCCATCCCCCTCCTGGTCGGCGCCCCCTTCCTATGGGCCTACGGCCAGCGCCCCTTCCTCCAATACCTCCGCGACGCCGAGCCCGACTGGCACAACCTCCGCTACTTCTGGTGGCCGTGGATCACCGCCCTCGCCATCGCCTGGGCCATCATGCCAACCGGGAAGCGTCACGGCAGGAAAGCCCTGGCGGGAAACGGCCTCCGATCCCGAAGACTCAAACAGGCCCGAAAGCAGCGGAGCATCGCATGACCGACCACCCCACCACCGAAGCCACACCCCAAGACGAGCGCGTCAGCGTGCTCGTCGGCGATCGCGTTTGCATCAGGTGCGGGTTCAACCTCCACGGCCAGACCATCATCCGCGAGAAGCACTACCGCATGCTCGCCGTCCGGTGTCCCGAGTGCTCCACGATCGCCTCGCTCCAGGAGTACCCCACCACCGGCCCCTGGGTCCACCGGCTCGGCCTCGTGCTCGCGGCCATCTGGCTCTCCTGCATCCTGGGCATGGCGTTCTTCACATGGCTCACCTTCTACGCCGCCGCCGAGGGCATCGCCGGCACCGCCACCCTCCCCGCCGCCCGCCAGATCAGCCTCGCCTTCGAGCAGTACCGACAAGACAACCTCGAACCCGACGATACCAACACCTTGTACTCCACCAACTCCCCCTGGATCGGCTACGCCGGCGACCCGCAGAACGCCTTCGTTGACGAGAAGTGGCTCGCCAAACAACCACTCGGCGACTTCGCCCCCGATTCCGCGGGCAGCCTCTTCGGTCTCGGCGCCGTCGCCCTCACACTCCCCCTCGCGCTGGGCACCTTCGCCTGGGGCGTCCTGTGGTCGGTCGTCCTGCTCCACAGGCGGTGGAGAGGCCAACTCCTCGCCACAGGCCTCATCGTCGCCGCCAGCATCCCCTTCCTCGTCCTCGGCCATTGGGGCTCGCCCCACGACTGGGGCGGCTTCGGCCCGTGGCAGTCCTACTACTGGGGCATCGGGGTACCCGCCCAGAACTTCGCCGCCCGAGCCTACGGCCTGGCGCCCGCCCTCATCGCCACCGCCGTCCTCTTCGCCGCCATGGCCCTCGGACTCCTGCTCGGAAGGAAGATCGTCCGCGCCATCGTCCGCCTCGTCCTCCCGCCCCACCTCCGCGCCCCGCTCGCCGCCCTCTGGCATGTCGATGGCCTCCCCTCCCCGCCGACCCGAGGGGACGCCTGGCTCCGAGGCTAGGTTCTCGCTGGCCGAGCCGCTCGACCCTGCATTGAACATCCGAGCACGGACAGAGAGCCCCCGCGCGCCGCTACCCGCCCTCGCACTCCGAAACCCGCGCCGCCGCCACATGGTCGGGCGGCAGCTCGGCATACTCCATCGCCTCGGGCCGGTCGGCCCCGTGCCGGAGCAGGTGCTGCACCACCAGCAAGAGCGTCGCCCCCAACACCGCCACCGCCCCGCTCGACCACTGCAAGCCCGTCAACTGCTCACCGAAGATCATCAGCGAGGCGAGGCTCACAAAGAACGGCTGGAGCTGGATCACCCCTGAAGAGACCGCCACCCCGAGCTTGGCAATCGCGTAGTAGTACGCCACATGCCCCAACGCGATCCCGATCAGGGCGCTGAGCAAGAGCATCGTGAACTGATTGAGGATCCAGGACACGGGCTCCCCCGCAACACCATCGCCGAGCGGGCGACCGACAAGGTCCAGCGCCGTCAGCCCGCCCCGCTCGCCGAACGCCACCATCGCCCCGACCATCCCGATCGCCGTGTACAGGCTGATGACCGCGAACGACTGGATCGCGTTGATCCCGTGCATCCACCGCCGGACGGCCAGCGCGTACGCCGCGAACCCCGCCCCCGCCGCAACCGCCAGCACAACACCCCAGAGCTTCTCCCCCGTCGGCAGCCCCCCGCCGCCGAGCAGGATCGTCCCCGTCGTGCCCGCGATCACCAGGAACACGCCCAGCAGGAAGACCGGCGAGCGGATCACCCGCCGCTCACCAGCAAACAGGATCGCCGCCCCGATCACCGCGAACACGATGTTCGACCGAAGCCCAAAGGACAGAAGCCCCGGCTCGATCTTGTAGTGCGCCCAGCAGAACACCACCTGCGCACAGCAGTTGATGATGCTCGGCCAGACCGCCGCCCGCCAGATCCCCTTGGGCAGCGACCGATGGCTCAGCCCCCACACCACCACCGGCGACCAGAACACCGCGCTGAACCCGTACCGCCACCCGTTGCTCGTCCAGAAATCGATCGAGTGCGAGAAGTGCTTCAGAAACAGCGGGATGCTCGACCACCCCACCAACGCCATCAGCACCGACGCAACACCGGTCCAGCGGGGCATCGATCTGTCGGCGGCGGCGGGCATCGGCCCCGACTCTAGGGGACCGACGCGACCAAACCACGCCGCACAACCCCGCCCGAGAAACAATCCGGACTCGGGGGTATCCTTCCGCCCAACCGATCCACGCCCCCGGCCAGGCGCCGGGGGATACAGTCAGCACGAAAGGGGTATCGCATGACGATCCGCAGCATCAGCCGCACCTTCACCACACTCGCCGTAGCCGGCGGCCTCTCCCTCGGCCTCGCGGCATGCGGCGGCGGGGAGTCCGGCGGCTCCACCTCCACGCCCGCCGTCACCGGGCCCAACGGCCAGAAGCTCTTCGTCACCAACTGCTCGGCCTGCCACGGCGAGACCGGCAAGGGCGACGGCATCGGCGCCGCGGCCCTCGCCGTCAAGCCCCGAAACCTCACCAGCGAGCCCTACAAGTATGTCGATATCGCCGGCGTCGGCGACGAGGTCGGCGCCCTGTCCGCCTACATCAAGGTGGGCCGGGTCGAGAACGGCATGCCCCCCTTCGGCCACCTGCCCCAGGCCGACATCAAAGCCCTCGCCACCTTCGTCGCCGGTATCCGTCCCAAGCCCAACTTCGTCGAAGAAAAGCCCGCAGACGGGACCGACGCCGGCGGGACCAACACCGGCGGCGGCTAAGCCCAACCCGTGACAATCCCAAACGCTGCCCACCCGGGCAGCGTTTTTCGTTGCGCCCCCCCGCGCAACCAGCACCCCGACGCTGCCAACGCCGCGGGATCCCCTCCCCCGGGCTATATTCCAGACCTCAAGGTCGCCTACTATCCAGCCCGGTTCCCCGCCCCGCGCTCTGGCAGTTCTCCAGCGCCGGCGGAGTCCGAGCCATCCCGGAGGAATCCCGATGAAGCCCCGCAAGCGTTCCTGGGCCGAGCCCTTCAAGATCAAGATGATCGAGCCCCTCCGCATCACCACCTTCGCCCAGCGAGAGCAGGCCGCCGCCGACGCCGGCTACAACACCTTCCTCCTCAAGAGCGACGATGTCTACATCGACCTGCTCACCGACTCGGGCACCAGCGCCATGAGCGACCGCCAGTGGGCCGGCATCATGATGGGCGACGAGGCGTACGCCGGCAGCCGGAACTTCTACCACCTCGAAGAGACCATGCGCGAGGTCTACGGCTACAAGCACCTCATCCCCACCCACCAGGGCCGGGGCGCCGAGCACATCCTCAGCCAGATCTGCATCAAGCCCGGCGATGTCGTCCCCGGCAACATGTACTTCACCACCACCAAGGTCCACCAAGAACTCGCCGGCGGACGCTTCGTCGATGTCATCATCGACCAGGCCCACGACCCCGAGAGCGACTACCCCTTCAAGGGCAATGTCAACTGCGCCAAGCTCGCCAAGCTCATCGAAGAGGTCGGAGCCGACCGCATCCCCTACCTCTCCCTCGAGACCAATGTCAACATGGCCGGCGGGCAGCCCTGCAGCATGGCCAACATCCGCGAGTGCTGCGCCCTCTGCCACACCCACGGCATCAAGGTCTTCCTCGACGCCACCCGCGCCGTCGAGAACGCCTACTTCATCAAGACACGCGAGGCGGGCTATGCCGGCAGGTCCATCGCCCAGATCCTCCGAGAAATCTGCTCCCACACCGACGGCTGCACCATGTCCGCCAAGAAGGACAGCCTCGTCAATATCGGCGGCTTCCTCGCCCTCAACGACGACGACCTCGCCGAAAAAGCCCGCAACATGGTCGTCATCTACGAGGGCCTCCACACCTACGGCGGCATGGCCGGACGAGACATGGAGGCCATGGCCATCGGCATGAAGGAGAGCATCGAGTACGACCACATCAAGGCCCGCATCGGGCAGGTCGAGTACCTCGGCCACCGACTCATCGCCTCGGGCATCCCCGTCATCCGACCCATCGGCGGCCACGGCGTCTTCCTCAACGCCGCCAAGTTCCTCCCCCACATCCCCCGCGAGCTCTTCCCCGCCCAGGCCCTCGCCGCCGCCCTCTATGTCGAGTCGGGCGTCCGCGCGATGGAACGCGGCGCCGTCTCCGCCGGGCGCGACCACACCACCGGCGAGAACCTCTTCCCCCCGCTGGAACTCGTCCGGCTCACCATCCCGCGCCGGGTCTACACCCAGGCACACATGGATGTCACCGCCGAGTCGATCGAGGCCCTCCACGAAGAGCCCGAGCGCGTCCACGGCCTGCGCTTCGTCCACGAGCCAAAGCACCTGCGCTTCTTCCAGGCCCGCTTCGAGGTCGCCGACGCCCAGCACATCATCGACCCCTCCACCGACGACGCCGACACCGAGTGCGACGCCCGCACCGCCCGGGTCACCGCGCCCACGGCCCACGCCTGACAGACCGCCCGACAACCCCGACCTCACCTCGCCGCCGCCGCCCTCGCGTGGGCCTCGAGCCCCTCCATCCTCGCCAGTCGCTCGGTGTCGCGCACGATCCCCCGATCGACCTCCCCATCCAGCCGCATCCAGGTCCGCAGCCGCAGGAAGTGCATCACGCTGAGCCCCGCCTGGAACCTCGCAGTTCCTCCCGTCGGCAGCGTGTGGTTGGGCCCGAGCCCGTAGTCGCCGAAGACCTCCGCCGACCGCGCCCCGATAAACACGCCCCCGGCGTGCCGCACCCGCGCCGCCGCCGCGGTCGCATCCACCACCATCAGCTCCAGGTGCTCGGGCGCGATCCGATCGCTCAGCTCCAGGGCCTCCTCCAAGCACCCCACCACTGTGACGAACCCGTTTGCCAGCGCACGCCTGGCCGTCTCAGCCGTGCCCAGCGTCTCGAGCTGCGCCGCCAGCTCCCGCTCCACCTCGCCGGCCAGCCGCTCGCTGGTCGTCACCAGCATCGCCGCCGCGTCCCCGTCGTGCTCGGCCTGCGCCAAGAGGTCCGCCGCCACCACCGCCGCGTCCGCCGAGTCGTCCGCCACGACGAGCAGCTCCGAGGGCCCCGCGAGCATGTCGATCCCCACCGACGCGCTCACCAGGTGCTTGGCCGCCGTGACCCACTTGTTGCCGGGCCCGGCGATCACATCCACCGGCGCAAACCCCGCGAAGCCGTACGCCATCGCCGCGATCGCCTGCGCCCCACCCACCGCCAAAAACTCGTCGGCCCCCGCGACCGCCGCCGCCGCCACCACGATCGGCGCCGCGCCCGGCGACGCCACGACCACCCGCCCGCAGCCCGCGGCCCGCGCGGTCACCGCCGTCATGAGCGCCGAGGACGCCAGCGGGTACCGGCCACCCGGCGCATAGCACCCGGCCGACGCCACCGGCTCGACCGTGTGCCCGACCTCACCCCCCGGCACCGCCATCGTCACCGGCGTGATCGACCCGCGCTGGGCCCGCGCAAACACCCCGATCCGCTCGGCCGCCCGCTCGAGCACCGCCCGGTCGCTCGCGTCAATGGTCCCGAGTGTGCGCAGCATGGCCGCCCGGTCCAGCACCAGGGGCTCCCCCACCGCCCGCTCGCCGAACCGCTCGGCCAGCTCTCGCACCGCCGCCTCGCCACCGGCGCGGACCCAATCC
>CAYJPX010000050.1:0-23335 GCA_964372195.1 uncultured Phycisphaeraceae bacterium | reverse complement strand
CTGTGGTCCATGCCGCGGATGGGGTTGGGGGCGCGGTTGGTCCACGAGCCCACCACGCCGTCGTCGTTGTCGCTCGAGTAGGTCACGAACGACTGGGCCAGGCTCCGCTGGCCGGAGAGGCAGACGGCGGTCTTGCCGGCCTCCCTCGCGGCGCGCAGGGCCGGCAGCAGGATCCCGATGAGCAGGGCGATGATCGCGATGACCACCAGCAGCTCGATCAGCGTGAACGCGCGGCGACCCCGATGGCACGAGTGCATCTTCATCGCCACAACCTACCCGGACGGCCCGGCCCGCACAAGCCCATCCGCGCCCGCGCATCCCGCGATTTCCGCCTCCGGGGCTGGGCACTCTGGGCCCCCCCTACTTCTCCCACGCTCGGAATCCCGCCCGCGCGGTCGATGCCTTGATGCCCCGCTGCCCTGATGCCTCCTCTTCAAGTCAATCCGGAGTTCCCCGGACTGCCGACCCCCCTCACTCTCGCTCGGCGCGCTCGCCGGCCAGCGACGCGCTCACGCGTCCGTACAGCACCGCCACACCCAGCAGCAGCCCGCCCAGGCCGATGAAGCTCACGACGCGCCAGACCTGCGAGACGCCCGCCAGGTCGAGCACCACCGCCTTGACCGCCGCGACCGAGAGCAGCGCCAGGCCCACATACCGCACCGGCCCGACGCGACGCCAGAAGCCGATGACCACCAGGGCCACGCCCCAGAGGCCCCACCAGATCGAGAGCGCTGCGCCGCGGATCGTGTCGTCGTCGGCGACAAGCGCCGACACGCGCACCACCTCGAACGAGCTGGCCACCAGCACCACCCCCGTCGCCAGCGAGGCGAGGAGGGGCCAGGGCGAGCCGATTTCGGACGGCGTGTCCCACCGCCGTGCCGCCCAGGCGTGGCCGACCAGCACCGCCGCGACCGCGAACGCGAGCCAGAGCCCTGGGTACGCGCCCGCCGCCGCGGTCGAGGTGAGCCAGAGCTCCATGTCCGCGGCGACAAGCCAGGGGATGATCGTTCCGCCCGCAACGGCCATCGCGATCTCGCCCAGCCGCAGCCGGGGCTCGAATCTTGCCACGCCGCGGAGCACGGCCGAGAGCGTCAGCCAGGCCATGCACACCGCCCAGGCGGCCGAGTCCGGGTGCGCCGGGGCGAACATCCACGCGCCCACCGCCACCGCAGCGCAGGCTACCGCGGCGGTGGGGCGGGGTTGGGCCGACAGGTCGCCGTCCTCATCGCGGCTGGCGTGGAGCATGAGCTTGGCGACCAGCATCCAGGCGCACCCCGCCGCGACGATCAGGATGGTCCACGGCGCCAGGGCGAGCGGGGTATCGGTGGTCCAGGGCGTGCCCGCTGCGCCGACGAACAGGTCGAAGGTCGAGATCCGGGCCGTCGCGATGACCAGCAGGAGCAGGCCGTAGACCTCGAGAGAGCGGGCGGCGATCCAGCGGCCGGCGAGCACCGCCGCGACGCCCATGGCCAGCCACGCGGTGGCTTCGACCCAGCCCGAGCAGGCGAGGGCGATGGTCGTGACGAGCAGCGCGCCGGCCTGGGCGGCGTGCGCCGCGGCGAGGGCCTCCAGGTCGGTCCGCGGCTTGTCGCGCAGGACCCGGAGGTGCCCGCCGAAGACCAGGGCCAAGACGCCCGTCGCCGCCAGCCCCGCCGCCGGGGCCAGCCAGGGCTCGAGCCCGAGGTGGTGCTTGAGGATCACGGCGGCCAGCCCGACCACGCCGGCGGTGGTCGCGATCGCCAGCAGCACCGGCTCGCCACGGCGGCGCAGGCCGAAGGGCCGCCCGGGCGACGGCGGATTGGCCGCCGGGGTGTCGGGCCGCAGCTGCGCACGCCACGCGGTCACCAGCAGCTCGGCCTGGTGGAGCACCCACGCCATCGCCCAGAAGCTCAGCACCAGCCACGGGTGCTCGTCGAGCGTGGCGAAGGTCCAGGCCATGCCGAGCAGCCCGGTGCCGAGCCACGCCGCGTCGCGCATGGGTCCGAAGGGCCGCGGCCGTGAGGCCGCGAGGCTGAGCGCCACCGCCGAGAGCAGCAGCACATACACCGGCAAGATGTACGGGCCGGCGTCGGCCTGGGCGAGCAGCACGGGGACGAGGTACGCACCGAGCAGTGAGAGCAGGCCGGTCGAGAGGAAGCCGTGCCGCAGCGAGACCGCGAGCCCGAGCCCCGCCGAGAGGGCCATGAGCGCGAAGGCGACGGGCGCCGCGATGAGGTGGAAGACTCCGAACGCCGCGTACGCCGCGATGTAGAGCGCCGCGATGCCGACCGCGTTGCAGCCGGCGACCGCGATCGGCCTGATGCGTGTCCGGAAAAACTCGCCGGCGCCTAGGAATGCCGCGCCCAGCGCCGCGATGCCCACGCACCGCACCGACGGCGGGAAATACCGGAACCACTGGTTGTCGATCGCGACCTTCACCGCCAACCCCAGTCCGATGATGACGATCAGCGCCCCGGCCACCGCGAACACCTGCCCGCCGATCTTGCGTTCGAGGCTCTGGGCGTCGGTCGCGGGCCGGACGCCGGGCGACGGGGTGCCGAGAGCCCGCTCGAGCGCCCCGGGCACGATCGACGGCACCGCCCGCTGGACGATGGGGGGCTCGGCGAGTTCGACCTCGGGCGCCTCGCCGACCGCCTGCTCCTCGAAATGCTCCCTCGCCGGTTCCAGCTCGGCTGTGTCAAGCACAGGAGGCGTCGCCGACTCGCTCGTGGGTGTCTCTGCCTGGTGCGGCTCCATCCCCCGGAGTTGCATCCGGACGAGAGCCAGCTCCCGCTCCAGCCTGGCGACCCGCTGCTCCAGCCCCGCGTGCTCGTCTGCCATGGTGTGCTCCGGGTCAAGTTAGTATACACTAGCTATTGTTCGGATGCAACTGCTTCCGGTTTCTCCGGCGGCCGTCAGAGATTCTCTCGTGGGGTCCTTATCGGACGAAAGTGGTCTCGTTCGCCTGGGCAACCAGGCTCTCGAGGATCTCACGGTGGTTGGCGCACCGGGGGCACTTGTGTTGACCCCCGAGTTTGCCCTGGCTCGCCAGCCACCGGTGGAAGGTTCCGATCGGCAGCGGCGTGAGCGTCGGCGGGACCATGCCGAGGTCGTCGCGGCGCTTGGTGGCGTAGTCCACATTGACCGCCTTGACCGCGAGGTCGAAGGCGGCGGCGAACGCGGCGAGCTGGGACGCGGGGGGCGTGAAGCCGGCGAACTCGACCGCGACCTCGAGCGCCGCCCGGCGGCCCAGCCCCGGATAGACCGGGGCCGCGGTGAACTCGCCGACCTCGAGCCCGGTCTCGCGGGCGGCCTGGGCGACGCCGTGCTCGATGTGCTCGACGATGAGGTTCTCGCCGAAGGCGTTGATGAAGTGGCGGTGGCGCCCGACGATGCGGACCCGCGCGGGGCCGGCCGTGCCGCCGCGGGCCCCGGGCCTGGGCACCGAGTCGAACTCGACGACATCGCCGAGGATGTACCGCCACAGGCCGGCGCAGGTGCTCATGACGACGACATACCGCTCGCCGGGCTCGACCTCGTCGGCGGTGAAGGCGCGGGCGTCGGGCTCGTCGATCTCCGAGAGCGGGACGAACTCGTAGAAGACGCCGATGTCGGGGATAAGGCGCTGGCCGGGGGAGGGGGGGTGGAAAGCCCGCCCCCCTGGGGCAGCCGATGCGGGCTGGAAAGCCCGCCCCCCTGGAGTACCTGTCGCGGCAGGGGCCGGTGCGTCCTGCATCGCAATGAAGCCCTCGCTCGCGGGGTAGAGCTCGAACCGCATCGGGATATCGTCGCCGGTCGGCTCGCCGGACCAGAGCGTGCGCACCCGGGGGTCGAAGGGCTGGTACTTGACCCCGCCGTGGACGAACACCCGCAGGTTGGGCCACACCTCGCGGAGGGTGCGGACATTGTGGCCTTGCTCGCGGGCGATCTCGATGACGCGGCTGAACAGCACGATCCCCCAGCTTGGCATGCCGCTGATGAAGCGGACATCCTCGTTCCAGATCGCGCGGGCCATGACCTCGATCTTGGTGGTCCAGTCGCTGAGCAGGGCGATCGCTTTGCCGGGGAGGTAGATCTCGCTGAGCGGCCAGGTGATGAGGCTGGTGACGAGCCCCGAGAGGTCGCCGGTGCGGATGCCGTGCTCGTTTTCCTGCACGGCGCTCGACCCGCCGATAAAGAGGCACTTGCCGCAGAGGAGGCCCGGGAGGCTGAGCCCCAGCCGGGTGAGGTGGGCGAAGATATCGAGGCTGGCGAGGTAGTTCGAGCGCATCATGTCGCGGCTGATGGGGATGTACTTGTCGCCGGCGGTGGTGCCGCTGGTCTGGGCGAAGTCGCGGACGAGGCCGGGCCAGAGCAGGTCGGGCTCGCCGCCGAGGCGCATGCGGGTGAGGCGGTCCTTGAAGGCGTACCAATCGGCGAGCGGCGCCTGCGAGCGGTAGGCCGCGAGCATGTCGCGGTCGTCGGGCAGGCGGGCGATGCGGGCGAAGTCCCGCTCGCGGCCGATCTCGGTGCGGGCCGCCCTGCCGAGGTTCCGGCGGAGCTGGGCGAGCTGGATGCGGCGGGTGTTGTCGGTCCAGAAGTCCAGGTCATCGAGCCTGACGGCCCGCGCGGCGACGCGGGCGGCGAGCGCCGTGCCGACCAGGCCCGTCCAGCGGACCGTGTTGGGCTCTACGGGTTGCGTGCTGCTGCGGTTCACGGCGAGCGGTGGGGAGAGAGCGGGGCGGTGAGGCTAGGGCCGGTTGGGACGGGGCGCGATCTCGGCGACGAACTTGAGCAACTCGGCGCTGAACTCGTCGGCCTTCTCGACCATCGGCACATGGCCGCAGTTGTCGAACCAGACCAGCCGCGAGTCGGGCAGCAGCTCGCGGAACTGCTCGGCGGCCTCGGGCGGGGTGACGACATCCTGCCGACCCCACATGAGCAGCGTCGGGGCTTTGATGTTCTCCATCTGCCGTCCGAGGTGGTTCTGGCGCGCGGAGCGGCTCAGCCGGACCATCGCGCGGGCCTGGGCGCGCTGGCTCAGCTCGGCGTGGGCACGGTCGAGGTCGGCCTCGCGCATGTGCGAGCGGTCGAAGAACAGCTCGCCGATCTTCTCGCCCAGCCACGCCCGGCTGGGCCTGATCTGGACCTCGCTGACCATCGACCGCTCGATGAGCCCGCTGGACCCGGCCAGCACGAGCCCCGAGACGATGTCCGGGTGCTCGAGCGCGACCCGCAGCGCCACATGGCCCCCGAATGAGTTGCCCACGATGATTGCCGGGTCGTCGAGGTACCCCCGGATGAACTGCTGGGTCAGGTCCGTCACGCCGGTGATCGAGCAGACCTCCCGGGGCAGGGTCAGCAGCGGGAGTTCGAGCATGATGCACCGGACCTGCGTGTGCAACCGGCTGACAACCTCCTCCCAGTGCTCGTTGAGCCCCACCAGCCCGTGGAGGAAGACGATCGGGGTGCCCGAGCCGGTATCGCTGAGGCGCGCAGGGGTAGCGCTCCGGCCGTCGGCGGTGCGCACGGTGATGGTCCGCGCGGGAGCTGGGGTTGAGGTCGCTGGCATCCCGTTCAAGCAAGTGGCTCCGGTTCTAGCCTGGATAGTAAGCACCAACCGGAGGCGCAGTGCGGGGGGATCGGGGATTCCTGAGGGGCCGGCCGGGTCGGTGTGCGGGCTTCACCCCCGGGGTGGCCTCGGGTCCGGCCCAGCCCGGGGACTCGGGGGCGGCACTCATGGGCTACCCAGAGCGGGCACTGTGGCCTCAGGCGTCGGGCGGGCCGTCGACCACCCGGCCGTCGAGCAGGTGCACGATCCGGTCGGCCCGGGCGGCGATGTCGGGGTCGTGGGTGACCATGAGCATGGTCTGTCCCCGCTCGGCGCGGATGTCGGCGAGGACATCGAGGATGGCGGCCCCGGTCTTGCGGTCGAGGTTGCCGGTGGGCTCGTCGGCGAGGAGGAGGGCGGGGTCGTTCATCAGGGCGCGGGCGATAGCGACCCGCTGGCGTTCGCCGCCGGAGAGCTGGGAGGGGCGGTGGCGGAGACGCTTGCCCAGGCCGAAGGCGTCGAGCAGCTTGTGGGCGCGCTTGCGGAGGACGGCGCGCCTGCCCAGGTAGCCCCAGAAGCCGTGGCGGATCATGGTGCCGAGCAGCACATTCTCGGTGACGCTCAGCTCGGGCAGCAGGTGGTAGAACTGGAAGACGAACCCGACCTCTCGGCAGCGGTAGCGGTTGAGGGCGGCGTGCGAGGCGTCGGCGATGTCGCGGCCGTTGAAGAGGACCTTGGCGCGGGGGCGCCCGTTGCGGGGTTTGTCGGGCGTGTCCAGCCCGCCGATCAGGTGGAGCAGGGTGCTCTTGCCCGAGCCCGAGGCGCCGAGGATGGCGACCCACTCACCCCTGGCCAGGTCGAGGTTGACCCCGTGCAGCACGGGGACATCGACGCGCCCGAGGCGGTAGGTCCTGTGGAGACCGGTCACGCGCAGGATCGGCCCGCCCGGCGCGGGGGTGGTCGGGGCGGGGGTTGTGGCGGTCGCGGCGGACATGCGGGCGGGAGGCTCCTCGCCTGCGCTTCGGGCGCTGTTATTCGGGGCGCTGTTATTCGAAGCGCAGGGCCTTGACGGGGTGCATGCGGGCGGCTCGGGCGGCGGGCCAGAGGGCGCCCAGGAGGCAGGAGACCAGGCCGCCGATGAGGACGATGGTGGCCTTCCAGGGCTCGATCTTGTGGGGTATCTCCTTGAAGACATAGACCTTGGGGTCCCAGATGTACCAGTTCCACGGGTCGCCGGTGAGTGTGTTCCCGAGCCAACGCCCGGCCGCAGCGATCGACTCGTGGATCTCGTTGATGTTGGTGACGATCGCCCAGGCGAGCAGCCCGCCGAAGATCGAGCCCACGATGCCGATCGCCAGCCCGTAGCGGACCCACACCCACGCGACGCCCAGGCGGCTCGCGCCCAGGGCGCGGAGGATGCCGATGTCCTTGGTCTTCTCGCTGATCATCGCCCAGAAGATGGCGAAAACCAGGAAGACCGCTGTGGAGGAGATGAAGGTGAAGAGCATGAGGACAAGGCCGGTCTCCTTCTTCACCGCCCCGATCATCATGCGGTTGGCCTGCTCCCAGGTCTCCATGCCGATGGCGTTGGCCGAGGGCACCTCGCCGGGGTGGGCGGCGGCGAACTCGGCGTAGATCTCGTGGCAGCGCCGGCTGAAGGCGCCCAGATCGGCGTTGGGGTCGGCCTGGCGGATGAGGACCGAGGTGACGCGGGCGGGGTCCTCGACGAACTCGGGCTGGGGCGGCTCGCTGTCCCCGCCCTCCTCGTCGAAGAAGTCGCCCAGCGGGTCGTCGCCGGCCTCGCTGCGCACGAGCCGCTTGGCCTTGTGCATGCGGAGCAGCTTCTGCGCCGTGGCCAGATCCATCAGCACCGTCTGGCGGTCGATGTCGTAGACCCCGCTCTCGAACTCGTTGGCGACGGGCATCTTCGCGGTCTGCGGCTCGAGCGGGCGGCCCTGGGAGTCGATCGGCACGACCAGGATCGACAGCTCGCCCGACCCCGGCATGAACTTGTTGATCAGCTCCGACCCGCCGTCGGGTGTCGCGAACTGCTGGATGCGGGGGAAGTAGCCGCCCCAGTCCGTCCGCATGTTCCAGCCACCGACCTCCATGCCCGGGACCAGCGCGCCGCGGCGTTCGCCGGTGAAGGGGTCGACCTCGGTGAGCGAGAGCCCGTCGTTGAAGATCCGCTCGAGCAGGCGTCGGTCGTTCTCCTCCAACCGGACATCGTCGCCGAGCTTGTCCTTGGGCATGGGCTCGTCGAGCGGGCGCCACCAGAGCGTGTCGGCGTAGTTGGTGACGCGGGCGAAGCTCTCGCCGTCGATGCCGCGGATGAGGACCCCCTCGGTGCGGTTCTCGAGGAGGGTGAGCATGCCGAAGGTCTCGATGACCGGGGCGGCGGCGGCGACCGCCGGGTCGGCCTCGAGGCGGGCGATCAGGTCCTCGTAGTAGGCGAACCCGACATTGGGCCAGGCGATCCGGACATCGCCCATGAGCGATCGCCCGGCCTGCATGAGGTTATTGAGGAACCCGCCCATCACCGACCAGGTGATCAGGACCATCGCGGTGCACAGCACCACCGCCAGGGAGGCGAGCAGGGGCATGACCTTGCTGGTCAGGTATCGGCGTGTGAGCAGGGCGTGGTACACGGGGCAGACTGTACCCATCGGCGGGCGTCAGGGTTCGGCTGCAACGGTTTGGCCACGCCGGGGCGTACCCCGCTCAGTTGCACCCGGCCGACCAGAGGTTCAGGAAGGCGAGCACATCCAGGGTGTCCACCACGCCGTCGGTGTTGAGATCGGCCAGGGGGTCGCCGGCGGACCAGGCGTTGAGGAAGGCCAGGACATCCTGCGTGTTGACCTGGCCGTCGGTGTTGAAGTCGGCGGCACACCCCGCGACCGAGATCAGGGTGAAGGTGAAGGTGCCCAGTGCCGGCGTGCCGGTGAAGGGGTACTCGTTGGAGAGGTCGTAGATCGGTTCCTGGGGGTCGGTGTCGTCGTTGGCCGAGAGATAGGTCGGCCCGCTGTCGGTCCCGGCGTCGCGGGGCCAGAGCTCGACGACGACCTCGTCCTTCCACACGCCGTTCTCCGCCATGCGGAGCGAATCGACACCCACGAACCAGTCGGGGGTCGGGGCGATCATGGTGGTGAGCGTGAGGAGCGGGTGCCGGGAGTAGACATTGAAGGTCCAGACCCGTTCGCCCGGGGAGGGGTCGAGGCTGCCGCGGGAGACCACCTCGCGTGCGGTGCCGGCGGCGATGGCGTCGTTGATCTCGCCCTCGAGCAGGGTCTTCGAGCCGGTCTCGGCCATTGCCTCGATCCCGGGGGACGCCATGCCGCCCAGCTCCCAAAACTTCACATGGACATTGTGTGAGCCGCCGATGAGGCCGGAGAAGTGGGGGTTGGGCGGGAAGTCCACCGGGTGGGTCTCGAGGCTCCACGCGGCGGTGAAGGTCATGCGGTATGTCGCGACCGTCTCTCCGGCGTGGACGACGCCGGCGCAGGCGAGCAGGGCGGACAGGGCCAAGGCACTCCGTGTGTACATGATGCGAACCTCCGTTGGTGAATCTGACGCGGGGTGTGGGGTACGGAACTCGGAGACCAATAACCTGGGACCGGCGGGTATTCCGCGCCGGCGCCGATCCGTGCGAACAATGCCCCTGTGATCGGCGCCCCGCTCCAGATCGGCCCGGTTCGGCTCGAGACGAACCTCATGCTCGCCCCCATCGCCGGGTGGTGCGACTTGGCGTGGCGGATCACCTGCCGTGAGCTGGGCGGCGTGGGGCTCGCCTGCACCGACCTCCTGAGCCCGAAGGGCCTGATCTGCGGCTCGGAGGCCTCGCTCGACCTGGCCCGGACGCACGATCTGGATAGGCCGATCGGGATGCAGCTCTACGGGTCCGATCCCGGGCTGCTCGCCGAGGGGGCGCGGTGGTGCGTCGATCATGGGGCCACGGTCGTCGACATCAACATGGGCTGCCCCGTGGACAAGGTGTGCAAGAAGGACGGCGGGTCCAAGCTCATGTGCCTGCCGGACAGAGCGGTCCAGATTGTCCGGGCGACCCGGGCGGCGATGCCCGACGGCGTGCCTCTGACCGCGAAGATGCGCCTGGGCTGGAGCGAGGCCGACGCGGAACGCAACGCGGCGGGCGAGCTGGCCTGCCGCCTGATCGACGAGGGCGTGGCCCTGATCACCGTCCACGGGCGGACGACAGAGCAGCACTTCAAGGGCGCGTGCCGCCCCGAGGGCATTCGGCGGGTGGTCGAGGCGGTCGGGGAGAAGACGGGGCGGTACACCGGCGAGCCCGGCGGCGGGGTGCCGGTGGTGGGCAACGGGGATGTGCGCACGGCGGAGGATGTGCTGGCGATGCTCCGAGGCACCGGGTGCGCCGGCGTGATGATCGGGCGCGGGGCGTTCGGGCTGCCCTGGATCTTTCGGCTGGCGTGGGCCGCCCAGTTGGGAGCGGACTCGGCCGAGCCCTCGGAACCCGAGAAGATCGAGATCGTGAGGCGGTACTTCGACCGCCTCTGCGAGTTCCGGGGCGAGGCGGCGGGCCTGCACAGGCTCAAACACAAGATCTCGTGGCTGGGCAAGTCGATCAACGGCTCGCACTGCCGGGAGCTGAAGGATGCGGTCCGGGCCGCCGGGTCGGCGGGGGAGGTGCATGCGGCCCTGGATGCCTGGCTGACGCGGGAGGAGCTGGCGTGCGGGACTCAACCGCTCGGGTGAGCGGCCCGACGGTTGGAGGGGTGGTTTCGGGCGGGTTGTCCCCGCGCGGGCGGGAACTCGGGGTCCTCCGTGTCGTAGACTCAAGAACTGCATCCGGCGGCCCGACTGGGCATATGAATGGGTGTCCCTCGGCGGGGGGCGATGGTAGCCACCCGCCATTCGGCGTTGTTTGTAAAGAGTTCGGTTCTCGGGCTTGGCTCCAAGGAGAGTGCGATGGTTGGTGTGAAGACATCCCGGATTGGCTGGCTCGCGGTGTTGCCCCTCCTGGCTGGCGGTGTGGTCTCGGCGCAGAGCCTGGATCTTGCAGACAAGCCCGACACCGTGCCCGCGTTTGTCGACCCCGCAGCGCCGGCCGATCTGCAGGTCGAGGAGGCGTCGTTCGACTTCGGTCGGATCTCCGACGACGACCAGGTCGAGCACACCTTCACATTCACCAACAAGGGCACGGGGACGCTCTACATCAGCAACGCGAAGGGGAGCTGCTCGTGCACCGTCCCGGCGCTGGCGAAGAAGCAGTACGCGCCCGGAGAGAGCGGCGAGGTCCGCGTGATCTTCAACCCCAAGAGCAAGTCCGGGACCCAGCACCAGAACATCACGATCACCAGCAACGACGCGGACATGCCGGTGATGGTGCTGAACATCAGCGCGTTTGTTCGGCCCGAGGTCATGGTCGAGCCGCGCGTGGCCCACTTCGGCGAGGTGCCGAAGGACACCGGGAAGACCATCGAGGTGGTGGTCACCGGCCGGAACCCCGAGTTCTCGGTCGACAGCGTGGAGCTGTCGGACACCGAGTATTTCACCGCGGTCGTCGGCGAGATGAAGGATGTCGAGCTGCCGATGCTGATCGGCGAGAACCAGGACCCCGCCGCGGCGGTCGAGACCGAGAAGGTCCGCCAGTGCACCATCACGCTGACCATGAGGCCCGGGCAGGAGGTCGGCCTCATCCGCGGCAAGACGATGACCATCACCACCAACGACCCCAAGCGCCCCCCGGTGCAGGTCGAGCTGATGGCCCAGCACAAGGGCGACCTGGACATGATGCCGCGGCGGATCACCTTCGGCGCGCTCAACCCCGGTGAGGAGTTCCATCAGCAGGTGACGATCAAGTCGCTCTCGGGTGCGCCGTTCAAGGTGCTGGGGATCGAGCACATCGCCGTGGCGGCCGACGCCCTGGACTACTCGTTCTCCCCGGTCGATCCGGCGAACCCGACGGCGTACCAGATCGATGTTGACGGCGAGATGCCCGTGGACACGCGGGTGCTCCGCGGGCGGCTGCTGATCCGTACGGACCTTGAGCGCGAGGAGGAGATGTACCTCTACTACTACGCCCAGGCACGCCCGGCGGCCGCCAAGGCAAAGCCCGCGACGACCCCCGCGACAGGCCCCGGCGCCGACAAAGACGGGCAGTAAGGGGAGCGGTTCATGAGTTGTGCCGGGAACACCATCGCGAGGTCGCTAGCGCTGGTCGCGATCGGCACGATCGTCGCGTTCGCTGACTGGGGTATCAGGCCGCTGAAGCTCACGCTCGGTGGGCCGGGCGCCGGCAATGGGGGGACGCAGGCGAGCCAGACCACTCCGCCCGTCGATGCCGGCGCGGGCGCCGGCCAAGCGGACGCCCCACCGGACGCGCTGCCAGACACGCCGCCGGACATTGGCGATGGAGCGGACGCCCCCGACGGATCGGACCCGCAGGTTGTGACGCCGGCACCCTTCGATGCCGCGGCCCTCGGCGCCGAGATCGGCACCGCCGATGCGTACCAGCTCTGGGCGAGCGGCGAGGTCGTGTTCGTGGACGCGAGGCCGCAGAAGGACTATCTCGCGGGGCATATCCCCGACGCGTACCTGGTCCCGGCGGAGACGATCGACCAGGGTCGGCTGGGCGAGATGATGGAGGTGGGGATGGTCGATCCGTCCGTGCGCGTGGTCGTGTACTGCGAGGGGGGGGCGTGCGATGCGAGCCACCTCGTCGCGCTCACGCTCCAGGATATGGGCTTTGACAAGATCCACATCGATATCGACGGGTTCCCGGCCTGGCAGGCGGCGGGGTACGAGGTGCAGACCGGGCCGGACGCGGAGCTTGGGGATGTGCCGTGAGCGCCGGCCGGGTGGTGGGCGGGCTGGCGCTGCTGCTGCTGCGGGTGGCGACGGCGGGGCTGTTTTTGTGGGCCGCGTATGAGAAGCTCAAGGACCCGCGGGCGTTCTACTTCAGCATCAAGGGGTTCGATGCGCTCCCAGAGCACATGCTCCAGCCGTTGACCTTCATGGTCCCCTGGACCGAGGTGGCGTGCGCGGCGGCGTTGCTCTTCGGCGTCTGGGCCCGGTCGGCGGCGATCGTCATCGGGGCGATGCTGCTGGGCTTCATCGGGGCGATCGCCTCGGTCCTCATCCGGGGCATGCATGTCGAGTGCGGGTGCTTCGGCGATTTCTCGGTGCTGTGCCCCCCGGGGGCGGTGGGCTGGTGCAACATCGGGCAGAACGCCCTGCTGTTCGTCATCGCCCTGCCGGTGATGATCTGGGGCCCCGGGTTCCTCTCGTGGGACGCGGTCGCCGTGGCTCGCGGCGGGGGGAGGGGCAGCGGTGGGAGTTGCTGCGGGGGCGGCTGTGGCTGCAAGGCGGGCGGAGAGACTGCCGGTGTGGACTCCGCCTCGGTCGGCTCCTAGCCTTTCCCCCGAATCTCGCCCGACCCCGATTGCCGGGGGCGGCATCCCCAAACCGTCGTCCGGGCCATCCCGGGCCGATCCAGACCGAGACGGAGCAACCGCATGGCCAAGTTCGCACGCTTCCAACCGCAACCGAAGATCAAGATCCTCCGCACCTCGGGCAAGGGCGTCGAGTATGTGGACTGGAAGGACATCGAGGACCTCCGCCGGATGATGAGCCCCAACGGCAAGATCTTCGGGCGCAAGCGCCTGAGCACCAACCAGCGCGAGCAGAAGATGGTCGCCCAGGCGATCAAGCGGGCGCGGTTCATGGCCCTCTTGCCCTACACCAGCGCGACGCTCTGAACGGCACACCGAGCAACGACCCCTCCAGCCCCTCTCGAGAGGGGCTGTTCTTTTGTGCGCCGGCCTTGTCGGCTACGCTCCGGGCATGAGCGGCCGTGAGTACAACTCGATCCCGGTTCCCATGTGCGGCACGCGCGAGGAGCGCATGCGGGCGGTCGCCGATGCGCTCTGGGGGCGGTTCGCGGCGGCGGGCTATTCCTGGGTCGGGTTCTACACCAAGGCCGCGGGTGACGAGATGGTGCTCGGGCCGCGCCGGGACAAGCCGGCGTGCTCACCCATCGGGCTGCACGGGATGTGCGGGCTCGCGTGGCGGGAGCGCCGGGCGGTCGTCGTCGATGATGTACGGCGTCTGGGCGAGCACTATGTCGCCTGCGACCCGCGCGACATGGCCGAGGTGGTCGTCCCGCTGCTCGAAGCCGACGGCTCGTGCTGGGGCGTGCTCGATGTGGACTCGTTCGAGGTCGGGGCGTTCACCGCCGCCGATGCCCTCGGGCTTGCCCGGCTCGTCGATCGGGCGGGGCTCTCGGCCCCGCTGGGCGATCGGGCGTGGCCGATCCTCGCGGGCGGGTGAGGACGGGGCTCCAAAGCGGACGGTCGCGGGCTACTGCAGGGGTTCGACATCCTCGCCGGCCACGGAGACGAACATCCGGGGCAGCAGGTAGACCGAAGGGCCGTGGCGGTAGACCGTGCCGCTGACCTCGAAGCTCCAGCTCTCGCCCTTTCGCTCCGCCTGCTTCTCCATCTGCGCCACCACCCGGCAGGGCAGGAGTCGGAGGCGGTGGGGGAGTTCGAGGTCGGGGCTCGCCTCGTCGTTGTCGATGGCGATCACCCAGCCCCCCTCGCCGGTGCGCACCATGCGGGCCCGCTGGCTGAGGAGCATCTTGCCCTCGAGTCGGGATCCGGGAGTGGCGGCTTCGGCGTCCTGCTCGTCGGGGGTGTCAAATGTGGTGTCGATGCCCCGGCGTTCGGCGCGGTCGGCCTCGAGCTCGCGCACCAGCTCGTCGATCCGGTCGGTCTCGGGCTGGGTGTCGACTTCGGTCGGGGCGACCTCGGCGGGCTCGTTCTCTCCGGGGGCCTGGGCGTCGCCCTGGGCGGGCGATTGGGCGCTGGCGAAGGCGGTCGGGAGGAGGTAGTTGCGGCCGTGGTACTCGAGGATCTCGCCGGTCAGGCTCATCCACAGCCCGCGTTGCTGGCCGTTGAGCACGGAGGCGATGCGGCTGTACACGCTGCAGGGCAAGAGGGCCATCGCCGGCTCGGGCTTGCCGCCGGCCTCGGCGACGGGCAGGAAGGCGAGCCCCCCCGTCCGCAGCTCGACAACCTCGCCGGTCCAACCGACCAAGAAGGTCCCCTCCGGGCGGAGCGTGCCGGCGGCGATCCAGGCCTCGGACCCGTCGGCGAGTTGCAGGCGGGAGGCATCGGCCGGCTGATTGGGCTGGACCTGCCCGATCGCGGACCTGACGGGGGGGCTGACTCCCGCGGCGGCGAGGGGGCGGCTGGCCCTCTGCTGCATCTGCTCGGCCAGGCTGGCATCGGTGAGCCGCGGGTTGAGCCGGGCGTCGGGGCGGGTTTCCGGGTCGGTGGCGGGGGGGGGCTCTTCCTGACCCGCGGCGGGGAGCGCCAGCACGCAGGCGAGCAGGAGCAGTGGGGCGAGCTTGGGGAGAACCGCGTGGGGCATGGCGACCTCTCTGATCGGCGCGGGGGCCGCCGGGGCTTTGAATCGGGTGCATGATCCTACCCGAGCGGGGGATGGGCTGGTCCGGGATCGGGCCGGATTGACCCGGGGCGAATGGGCCGATACGGTCAGTGCTGACAAGTTGTCGGCCGTGTGCCCGAGTGGACTAAGGGGGCGGATTGCAAATCCGTCGTGCGCAAGCCAATCGTGGGTTCGAATCCCACCGCGGCCTTTTGGATGATTGACCCCGGCGTCGAGCGATCGGCTCGATCACCGGGGGAGAGCCTACAGCAACTCACCCTGAAGGCTCAACCGACCGGCGCTGCGGATGCGGACGCGGGCCATCTGGCCGGTCAGCGCATCGCGGGATTCGGCGGGGACATCGAAGAAGACGATCAGGTCCGTGTCGGTGCGGCCGGAGAGCTGGACGGTTGAGGCGCCGTCGGGGTCGGCGGTGGCGATCTGGCCGTGGCACGGGTCGAGGTCCCCGGCCGGGTCGCGGCCGCCGACGGTGAGCGTCACCGCGCCGCCGGCCCGGCGGATCTGGCCGTGGCTGAGCCCCTCGCTCCGGAGCTGGTGCTTGCTGACGCCCTCGACGAAGACCTCGACCTCGCGGCCGACCTGTTCGCGGGCGATGGAGTCGGAGATCTCGGTCTGGATCGCCAGCAGCTCGTTGTTGCGGCGTCGCTTCACGGCGTCGGGGACATCGTCGGTGATCTTGTCGTAGGCGACGGTGCCGGGGCGGGGCGAGTACTTGAAGATAAAGCAGTTCTTGTAGCGGGCGCGGCGGAGGAGGGCGACGGTGGCGCCATAGTCCTCGTCGGTCTCGGTAGGGAAGCCGACGATGATGTCGCCGGAGAGCATGAGCGGGCGGCCGAGTTCGGGCTGGTCGAGGTATTGGCGGGCGCGGTCGAGGAATTCGTCGTACTCCTCGATGGTGTAGCCGCGGTTCATCTTGGCGAGGATGCGGTTGGAGCCGGACTGCGCGGGGACATGCAGGTAGCGGCAGATGCGGGGGTGGTCGCGCATGACCTCGAGCACATCGTCGCCGAAGTCGCGGGGGTAGCTGGTGACGAAGCGGAGGCGCTGGATGGCGGGGACCTCGTCGTGGATGCGGGCGAGGAGGTCGGCGAAGGTGGTGGTGTTGGCCCCGGCGTAGGCGTCGCGGTGGCCGCGGGCTGGAAAGCCCGCCCCCCTGATATCGGCATCGTGGCTGCCCTTGTAGGTGCGGCCCTTCTGGGGCTGGGTGAGGCCGTTGACCGCGACGGCGGCGCCGTGCTCGAAGCGGTAGTGGTTGACGGTCTGGCCGAGGAGGGTGACCTCGATGACGCCGGCGTCGGCGAGCTTCTTGCACTCGTCGAGGATGTGGTCGGGCGGGCGGTGGATCTCGGCGCCGCGGGTGAAGGGGACGACGCAGTAGGTGCAGAACTTGTTGCAGCCGCGGGTGATGCGGACATAGGCCGTGCGTTTGTCAGCGCCGGAAGCGGGGTCGACGGGGGAGACCGAGCGGGAAAGGTCGAGCAGCTCCAGGGAGTCCTCGGCGGCGGCAAGGGTGGCGCTGCGCCTGCTGGTGTTGCCCTGGAGGGCGGCCTGGCGGGCGGACTTGGGCTGGCCGTTGGCGGCTTCGCCCGCGAGGCTCTCCTTGGTGCGGACGGCGTTGTCGAGGAGGGCGGGGAGCTTGTCGAGCTCGCCGGGGCCGCACATCACATCGACGACCGGCATGCGGCGCATCAGGTCTTCGCCATCGCGTTCGGCCATGCATCCGAGGACGCCGACGACGAGGGTGGGATCGGCCTTCTTGCGTCCGGTCATCTCGCCGAGCCGGCTCCAAACCTTCTGCTCGGCCTGCTCGCGGACCGAGCAGGTGTTGTAGAGGATGACCTGGGCGTCCTCGGGGGCAGCGGTGAAGGCGTAGCCCAGGCGGGACAGCGCGCCGGCGACAAGCTCGCTGTCGAGCTCGTTCATCTGGCAGCCGAAGGTCTCGAGATAGACGCGGCGGGCGGTCATGGCCGGAGCGGCGGGGGGGGGGCCGGCGCCCGCGCGGGGGGATCGGCGGCTGTAGACTCCCGGCACATGCGGTTTCCCTGGTTCACAGACTGGCTGCGGCGGGTCTCGCTCGCGGACAAGTGCCTCATCCTCTTCGGCGGGGCGGTGGTGCTGATCGTGCTGGTGGCCCTCAGCGTGCCGTGGCTGCGGATGGGGGCCCTGGTGGACGGCGGGCAGATGGAGCTGAGCCGGAACCTGGCCAGGGTGTGGACCGAGGCCCAGACCGCGACGGGCACGACCGAGCCGGCCGACGCGATCGCCCGGGCGGCGGGGTTTGAGGCCGCCCGGCTGAGCGTGGCGGACGCCCGGTCGGCGGGCGAAGCCGACCGGCGCCTCCGGCGGATGCTGCGGCGGCTCGAGGGCAACGCCGAGCGGATGGAGGCCCAGCACGCCCGGTGGGACGGGGCGACGCGGGTCTATCGGTATCTGGCGGCCGAGCGGGACGAGGCGGGCAACCTCCTCTCGGTCGTCCACCTCTCGCGGCGGTCGACCGACGCGGCGGGGCAGCTGGTGGTGAACACGGCGTACCTGCTCAGCGCGGGGTCGGTGGTGCTGGGGCTGGCGCTGGTGGTGTTCTACCAGGTGACACACCGGATCATCCTGAGCCCGGTGCGCAGCCTGCGGGAGACGGCCGAGCGGGTGCGGTCGGGCGAGCTGGATGTGCGGAGTGATATCGAGACCGGGGACGAGTTCCAGGAGCTGGCGGAGACCTTCAACAGCATGCTCGAGCACCTGTCGGAAACCAACGACCAGTTGCGGTCGATCAACGCGGCGATGGATGTGAAGCTCAGCGAGCTGGCCGAGGCCAACAGCGTGCTGTTCGAGACCAACACGCTCAAGAGCGAGTTCCTGGCGAATGTGAGCCACGAGCTGCGCACGCCGCTGAACTCGATCATCGGGTTCGCCGAGCTGCTGCTCTCGATCGCCGAGGGCGAGCCGACCCACCCCGACCTGGTCAAGAGGACGCGGTATCTCAAGAACATCGTCTCGGCGAGCAAGAACCTGCTGAGCCTGATCGAGGACCTGCTGACCATGGCCAGGCTCGAGGCGGGCAAGGTCGACCTGCACATCGAGAAGATGAGCGTGCGCGACGCCTGCGAGGGGCTGGTCGCGCTGATCCAGCCCCAGGCCGACCGCAGCGGGGTGCTCGTGCGCGGCGAGATCGTGGGCGACCTGCCGGCGGTCGAGACCGATCCACGCCGGTTCCAGCAGGTCGTCTTCAACTTCCTCAGCAACGCGGTGAAGTTCTCCGCCCGGGGCGAGGGGCGGCAGGGGGAGGTGGTGCTCCGGGCCGAGCGGCTGGCGCCGGGCCACGGCGAGGAGGACCGCGAACGCGTCCGCGTGAGTGTGATCGACAACGGGCCGGGCATCCCGCACGAGGAGCACGAGCGGGTGTTCGAGAAGTTCCGGCAGCTCGGCGAGGGGCCGACCAAGCAGTTCGGCGGCACGGGGCTGGGGCTGGCGATCGCCAAGGAGCTGGCGTTCCTGCTCCAGGGGGAGATCCAGCTCGTCAGCGATGTCGGCAACGGCGCGATGTTCAGCTTCATCCTGCCGGTGACCTTCGACCACGCGCTCTCGGCCGAGCAGCTGCTCGAGGGGCGCTTCCGCGGGGCGCTCGCCGGGCGGCGTCGGTGGGGGTAGCGCAGTCGGGCCCTACCGCAGCCGGCCCTCGGCGGTGACGGCGTTGGGGTAGTGCCGGACAGTCGGCGACTTGTCCCCCTCGGCGCGGTACTCGACCGTCACCACATCGATCCGCACCGCCTTGCCTCGGAAGCGCGGGTGCGAGGCCAGGCTGCCCGCCGTGGAGACCAGCCGCTTGCGCTTGTCGGCATGGATCGCGATCGTGGGCGAGACCGTGGGGGCGTCGCTCGGTTGGATCCTGGTCTTCACCTCGACGAGCACGACGCACCCGTGCTGCCGGTCGAGGCAGACCAGGTCGGCCTCGCCGCCGGGGGTCTGGAGGTTCCTGGCGAGTATTCGGTATCCCTTGCGGCGGAGCATCGCAGCGGCGGCCCGCTCACCGCGACGCCCGAGCACGAGGTGCGGCGCGGTCTGCCCCGAACCCAGAAACCCCAGCCAGGCCGGGAGGGCCATCACCCCTCGGCGCCCTGGTAGTACCACTGCTCGGCGATCACGACCAGGCGGTCGACGAGCCGGTCGATGCCCGTGATACCCGCCCGTTCGAACAGCATGAGGAGGTATCGCTGGGCCTCTTCCTGCTGCCGGGCGCCCGTGATCTGGGCGCGGAGTTCCTGCTGAACCTCGTAGAGCGAGCGCGACTCGCTGTCGATCCGTTCGAGGTAGACCCAGTAGGTCGAGCCGCCGACCTCGATGGGGCCGGCCGATTGCCCGGGGGCGAGCCCGAGGGCCGCGGCCTGGAGGGGCTCCGGCCCGAAGAACGACGCGTTCTCCCAGCCGTTGTCGACCGTCACGACCGTCGGGCTCAGCGAGCCGTAGCGTTCATCTTCGGCGAGGTCGAGGAAGGGCTTTGACTTGAGCGCCTCGGCGGTCTCGGCGAGCAGCTCGGCGTTGTCGGTGCTCACGCGGAGCAGGCGGAAGGTCGCGATCGGATCGGGGTTGTACTGCTTGAAGTTGCGTTCGTACTCGAGTTCGAGGTCTCGCTGCGGGACCTGGACGCGGTCGTTGACCTTTTCGCGGATCTGGGTCTGGATGAGTGCCATCCGCTCGCGCTCGCGTCTGGCCCCTTCGAGCCCCTGGCCGGACGACCGGCGGAGCTGCTCGTCGGCGAGCGTCTCGCTGCCGTAGGAGCTGCGGATGACATCCTTCTCGAACCGCTTGAGGAAGACGCGCAGGCCGGCCTTCTCCTGGGGCGTCAGGCTCGACCTGGCCTCGGCGAGGAAGAGCTCGTCGCGCAGGTCGCCGACCAGGCGTTCGTTGATCTGCTCGGCGGCGAAGGCGCGCCACTCGGCCCGCGACATGCCCACCGACTCGGACCGCAGCCTCGCGCCCAGGGGTTCGAGCCAGCGGCGGGCGAGCACCGGCAGGCCGTTGAGGTCGCCGACCTTGGCGTCGACCAGCGTCATCCCGGTCGGGTCGATGGCCACCTCCGGCGCCGGGGGCGGTGGTTGATCGGCGGGGGGGATGATCTGGCCGCCGGGCTGCCCGGGGTCTTGGAGCCCGGCGGGATCGCCCGGAAGCGTGTCGACGCCCGCGACGCCCTGGCGTGCCTCGGCCTCGGTGAGCGAGCGGATCTCGACCCGGGGGGCGCGGGGCCTCTCGGGGACATAGACAGGGATAGGCGTGGGTGTTTCCGCCTGGCGGGCGGAGGATGCGCGGAAATCGTCGGCCGTGACGCGCTGGGCGGGGGCGAGCCGGGGCATCCCCACCGAGCCGCACCCCGCGAGCCCGGCCAGCGTGGCCGCGAGGGCTGTGATGAGGGCTGGGGCGAGGGCGAGGAGGGCCCCCGACCCGGTGATCAGCGGCTGCCCGTAGCTGTTTCGATCGTCTACCATGCGTCGGAAGCCTAGCAGAAAGGACCGCCCCCATGTCCGAAGCCGACCGGCCGAAGATTATTATCGACGACGACTGGAAGGCCCAGGCCCAGGCCGAGAAGGCCAAGCTCTCCGAGCAGGAGAAGGCCAAGACGCCCACTCCCCCGGCGGCGGCCCCCGCAGGAAGCCCCGGGGCCGGCGCGGCCGCGGCAAGCCCGGGCGACCAGATCGGGTTCACCGATCTGGTGCAGGTGCTGGCGAGCCAGGCGTTGATGTATATGGGCGCGGTGCCCGACCCCCAGACCGGCAAGGCGGTGGTCTCGCCGCCGATGGCCAAAGCGCACATCGACCTGCTGGGCGTGGTCGAGGAGAAGACCAAGGGGAATCTGAACACCGAGGAGACCTCGCTGATCCAGGGGATCCTCTACGAGCTGCGGATGCAGTTTGTGGAGCTCGGGAAGATGATCGAGCAAGCGATCGCCGAGGGCAGGATCTCGCCGCAGCAGGCCGGGGAGATGGGCATGGGCATGCCCCCTCCGTCGGGCAATCTGGGTTGACGGATGCGGCGACAGTTTCCGGACAGGGGGCTACACTTTGCGTGGTTCGGCGGCTTGGGCCGTGCCGATGGTGTTGTGAGTTTGACTGCCGAGGCGCGCGGGCGCTGAGCCGTGCGTCAGGAAGGGCGTGAATCGTGGCCGAGACCGAAGGGTTCCTGGAGCGTCATCACTTCCTCCTCCGCCGGTTGCACTCGCTCACGGGCGTGCTGCCGATCGGCGCTTTCGTGCTGTTCCACCTGACGACGAACGCGTCGATCGTGTGGGGTCGCTTCACCGGGCACGCCGGGCACACGGGCGTCGGGGCGGGTGTCGGGACCTTCCAGCACGAGGTGAACTTCATCCACTCGATGCCGGCGTTGATCCTGATCGAGATCTTCGGCCTGTGGCTGCCGATCGGCTTCCACGCGGTGCTCGGCGTCGTCTACGCGATGAGCGGGAAGCCGAATGTGGGCAACTACGCGTACCAGGCCAACCGCCGGTACCTGCTCCAGCGGCTGAGCGGGTACATCGGCTTCGTGTTCATCTTCTACCATGTCGCCACGCTGCGGTGGGGGTGGACCTTCCTCGTGCCCGGCGGGACTGAGTGGACCGGCGAGTACGCGGCCTCGACCATGGCGGCGGCGATGCGCGGCGGGATGGAGGGCTTCCAGCCCGCGGGCTTCGTCGTCGCGGCCTTTTACATGCTCGGCGTCTCCCTGCTGGTCTTCCACCTCGCCAACGGGCTCTGGACCGCGGCGATCACCTGGGGACTCACCATCACCGAGCAGGCCCAGAAGCGGTGGGGCCAGGTCTGCGCGGTGATCGGCGTGGTGCTGATGGCGGCCGCGTGGTCGGCGGTCATCGGGTTCGCGACGCTCCCCCCCGCGACGGCACGCCAGGTGGAGGCCGGCATGCTCGGCGATCCCGACACGACCGAGCCGTCCGACGAGTTCCTGAGCGGCACTGTGGCCGAGGCGCCGCCGGTCGGCGGGGCGATCAAGACTGGCGGCTGAGGCACCCCTAACGCGGGTCGGCGGGTGGCACGCCCCCCGAGCAGAACAGAAAGCACAACCGATGGCACAACAACGCGTCATTGTGGTCGGCGGGGGGCTCGCGGGGCTGGCGGCGTGCATCCGCATCGCCGAGGCCGGGCTCGCGGTCGACCTCGTCAGCCTCGTCCCCGTCAAACGCTCGCACTCGGTCTGCGCCCAGGGCGGCATCAACGCCTGCAACGAGGTCGCACGCCAGCAGGGCTACAGCGAGTACGAGCACTTCGACGAGTCGATCTACGGCGGGGACTTCCTCGCCGACCAGCACCCGGTGCTGGAGATGGCCAACTGGGCGCCCAAGATCATCGACCTGCTCGACCGCATGGGCGTGCCGTTCAACAGATCGGCCGAGGGCTTCCGCGACCTGCGGCTGTTCGGCGGGTCGCTCTTCAAGCGGACGCACTTCTCCGGGGCGACGACCGGGCAGCAGTTGCTCTACGCCCTCGACGAGCAGGTCCGCAAGCTCGAGGCCGAGGGGGCGGTCACCAAGTACGAGTCGTGGGAGTTCCTCCGCCCCGTGCTGGCCGACGGCGAGGGCGGGCCCCGCTGCGTCGGCATGGTCGCCCAGGACCTCCGCACCATGCAGGTCCGCGCCTTCCGCGGCGATGCGGTCGTCATCGCGACCGGCGGCGTGGGGCTGGTCTACGGCAAGAGCACCAACTCGGTGATCTGCACGGGGGCGGCGCTGTCCCGGTGCTACCAGCTCGGCGCGGCGTACGGCAACCCGGAGATGATCCAGGTGCACCCCACCGCCATCCCGGGCGCCGACAAGCTGCGGCTGATGAGCGAGTCGGCCCGCGGCGAGGGCGGGCGCATCTGGGTGCCCCGCAAGAAGGGCGACACCCGACCCGCGAGGCAGATCCCCGAGGCCGAGCGGCTCTACTTCCTCGAAGAGAAGTACCCCAAGTACGGCAACATCGTGCCCCGCGACATCGCGACGCGGGAGATCTTCGACATCTGCGTCAACCACGGCATGGGCGTCGATGGCGAGAACCAGGTCTACCTCGACCTGACGCACAAGGACCCCGAGTACCTCACCCGCAAGCTCGGCGGCATTATGGAGATCTACGAGAAGTTCGTCGGCGTCGACCCCCGCCACGAGCCCATGAAGATCTTCCCGGGCGTCCACTACTCGATGGGCGGCCTCTGGACCCAGTACACCAGAGGAAACTACATGCCCAAGGAGCCCAAGCCCGCCCACAAGTCCGGCACGGTCCCCGCCTGCGACGCCGAAATCGGCCGCGGCATGCTCCCGGGAGCCCCAAACAACATGATGACCAACCTCGAGGGCCTCTACGCCTTCGGCGAGGTCAACTTCGCCTTCCACGGCGCCAACCG
>CAYJPX010000049.1:10182-23426 GCA_964372195.1 uncultured Phycisphaeraceae bacterium | reverse complement strand
CGTCCAGTGTGTCCCACAGCCGCCCGTCGGCGCTGTTGGGGCTGTTGTCGCCGCAGACGAAGAACTGGTCGGGCCCGAGCACATTCGGCTGCGAGGGGTGCGTGCCCAGCGAGGGCTGCCCCGCATGCGCGGTACCGGGGTTGTACACCCCCGGTTGGTAGAACAGGTCGCGGTCCAGGCGGACCCGATGGAGCTTCACCGGCGAGCCGGCCAACTCCCACCGCAGCCTCGGCTGCGGGTAGAGTGACTCGTCGCCGAGGGGGTTGCCCTGCGCGGCCGGACGCAGCAGTTGCTCGGCGGGCATGCCCAGCGCGTGCTCCACACGCAGCGCCGGCGACCAGTCGTACGACGCCTCGGCGACCCGCTCGCCCTCGATCCAGACCGAGAGCGACTGGTCGCTGTGCCAGAACTCGACATTGGTCACCCGCCCGGGCTCGATCGCCCGGCCCGTGGTCGCCTCCGCGAGCACCCGCCACTCCCCCGCCCCGGCGTCTGTGAGCGGCCGCAGCTTGAGCGTCACCCGTTCGCCCGCGATCTCGGCCCGGAACTCGTGCCCGCGGGCCTCGAGCACCGCCGCGAGCGTGAGCCCGTCCTGCCCCGGCTCGACGCCCATCGCCATGCGCACATCCGAGACCGCGAACTGGCGCTTCTGCGCCCGGGGCAGCTCGTTGTAGTAGTACCGGTCGGTGACCGGTCGGGCGTCGTTGTCCCACGCCAGCGTGGTCGCCCCCGAGCCCGAGTAGGTGTACGACCGACCCTCGGTGTTCCACGCGGGGTCGGCCGCGCCGTCGGCGTCCCGCCCCCGCCAGGGGTTCTCGAACCACCGGCGAAGGTCGCGGTCGGGGTGGAGCGGGGCGTAGTCGGAGTTGTACACCGGCTGCCAGAGCGCCCGCTGGATGCGCTCGCTCTTGCGGGCGATCTCCCACCCCGCGTCGGACCAGTCCGAGTGCGCCAGCCCCCCGGGCTGCCCCACCGCCGGACGCCGGAACACATCGCCGTCGACCAGCGCGATCTCCTCACCCGGCAGCCCGACCAGCCGCTTGATGTAGTTCTCCTGCTGGCCCTCGCGGGCGATACTCGACGGCTTACCGGGGTACTTGAACACCACGACATCGAACCGGCTGGGGTTGTAGACCGAGTAGAGGTACTTGAGGACAAAGATCCGGTCGCCGCTGAGGAGCTTCTGGTCCCGCCCGAGCTCGTCGGGGAGCTGCTCGCCGATCCGGGCCTCGGTCATCGGGTCGGTCACGGTCAGCGGGGCCACGGCGCCCTGAATGCGCGCGGGCACCTGGTTCTGGTCCTTGAACCACGGGTCCATCGTCCAGGTCGCGCCGGACTCGGGGCTCTGGAACCGCACATGCTGGCCCAGCAGCGTCGGCGCCATCGACCCGGTGGGGATCACGAACGCCTCGATCACAAACCCGCGGAACACGAACGCAAAGACGAACGCCACGAGCAGCGAGCTGATCGTCTCCTTGAAGCTGTGCGGCGGCTTGGCTTCGGCGGGCTTGGCTTCGGCGGGCTTGGCGGGCTTGGCGTCGGCGTGGGGGTCGGCGTGTGGATCGGCCATGTGCTGTCCTTACCCCCCCGGGCGGGGGGCCGGTTCGTCAGGAGTCGTCTCGGCTCTCGGGGCCAGTGCCCCGTTCGCCGCCGGGGCCTTGACCCTCGCCGCCCTCGGATCGGCGTTTGCGGCGCTTTCTGCGGCGTTTTTTCTTCGTCGCGCCCTCCTCGCCGGAGCCGCCCTCCCCCGCGGGGGTCGCGGGCGGGGTCGGCGCGGGGGCCTGGGGGGCGCCCGACTCGGCCGCGGCGCCGTCCGCCTTCTTCTTGCGGCGGCGCTTCTTCTTCTTGGGCTGCGCTTGGGTGCTCGCCTCCAGCCCCTCGGGCACGGGCCGCTCGGCCCCCCGCTCGCGCGCCGGGCGCTCGCGTCGCTCGGCCCGTTCGGTCCGATCGGTCCGCTCGGTCCGGTCACGCCCGCGCCGGGGCGCACGCGGCTCCTCGGGCGGGGGCGGCGTCATGGACCCCGGCTCCTCGAGCTGCTCCACCGGCACCGCGACATTGGTCCCCGAGTCCAGCCGCACCAGCACCAGCTGGGTCAGGATCTGCCCGCTGAGCACGATCCCGTCGCCGTGCGGCGTCCCGACGCGCTTCTTGCGGTGCGGCAGCCGCTTGCGGAGGTCCTCGTAGGTCTCGTCCTCGTACCGCAGGCAGCACATCAGCCGCCCGCACCGGCCCGAGATCTTGAGCGGTTCGAGCGTCGCCTTCTGCGTCTTGGCAGACCGCATCGAGATCGGCTTGAGCACCTTCAGGAAGTTCTTGCAGCAGCACTGCTGCCCGCAACGCTCGTGGTCGGCGATCAGCCGCGCCTCGTCCCGCGCCCCCACCTGCCGCATCTCGACCCGGCAATCGTGCAGCGACGACAGCTCACTGTGCAGGTCCCGCAGATCCACCCGTTCCTCGGACAGGTAGTAGTAGGTGAACCGCTCCATGCTCAGGATCGGCTCGGCCTGCACGATCTTCAGCGGCAGGCGGAGCCGCGCCGCGATGTCCCGGGCCCGACGCACCTGCTCGTGGGCCCCCTGCTCCAACGCCGCCTGGCGTTCCATGTCCGCCACCGACGCGATCCGCAGCACACGGCCCTGGGTAAAGAACGGGTAGTCCTTGCCCCCCGAGGCGTCGATGTACGACAGCATCTCCTTGCGGGTCACGCTCTTGCCGCACCCAGCGTTCTGGCAGGTCACCGTCAGCACCTCGACCAGCTCGGTCCCCCGGTGCGTCCGCGCGATCACCTTCGACCCGCACCCCGGCTTGACCGACCCGTCGTAGGGGTACTCCCCGATCAACCCCATCACGCCGAACCGCACCGCCATCGTCCGCGGCGGCTCGGCCGCCGCGGCCCGGGCGGCCAGTTCGTCGTTGTATTCCTTGAGATCCGCCTCGAATTGGGGCAGGGGGGTAATCGGCATTCCATCCTCCGCACGCACTAGAGACATCACCGGGGCCGCCACGAGGGCGGGTCCGGCTCCACGAGCACTCGGTTGACGCCGGGCGAAGGGGGGGTACCCTCGCGCCGGCCCGGCGGCGGCGGAGGGGTCAGGGTGCGTGCGGGGGCTTGGCCCCGCATTCAGAGGTCATCCACCGCCCAGGCGCCGAGCGCGGGCGGACTCGAAGAGCTCGGGCAGCTCGACCCGCTGGACCATCTCCAGGGCGTTCTGCTGGCCGACCTTGTAGAGCGTGAGCTGCTCGGTGCGGTTGTCGAGCACCAGCAGGAGGTCCTCGTTGCCGCCCTTGGCGGTCATCGTCACCAGGTGGCCGCTCTCGGCGACCATCTCGGCCCGCGCCGGTTCGTTCACCAACGGCGAGATGACCACGCCGAGGAGCACCGCCATCGCCAGAGCGCTGACGATCAGCGGCGACTCGCCGAGCCGACGGGGTGTGGGGGTCGTGGGGGTATGCGGTGCGCTCATCGGTCGCCCCCCCGATCGGCATCGACCTCGAGGCTCCGGAAGTCGAGGCCGTCGAGCTGGTAGAGCGAGTCGTTCCAGCGGAGGACGACGATCTCCTCGTTGATCGAATCGATGATGTAGATCCCGCTCGCCTCTCCCCCGCCGCGGATCTCGCCGGCGACCATGGTGTACTGCCCGCGGGCGCGGGAGGCAGGCTGCGTACCCGTTGCCGGCACCGCGAGGGCCGCCAGGGCAATCGAGGCCGCCAGCGCCAGGTTGGCGGCGATGAGCCATTGCCGTCGTGATCGCATGGGTCGGACCTCCTGCCGCGTCGCCGGGGCGGCGCGGGGGTGAGGGTATGGGGCTAGTCCTGGTGGCCGCGCTTGCTGGGGATCGCGTGCACGCCCAGCCCGATCCCGAGGATCACCACCAGCATCAGCATGTTGCGGATCTTCGGCGGCGTGCCGGTCTTGGAGGGCACGGGGGCCTTGGGCCGGACATCCTGGGCCGGGCTCGCCGCCGGCAGGGTCGCCAGGCAGGCGAGCGCGAGCAGCGTCGAGGCAAGCAGACGGCGGAGGGCGGGGTGCTTCATGGCGGGGGATGGTACGGGCCGCACCGGGCGGGGGTAAAGCCGGAACGCCAGGCCCGGCCCGATCCGCACTCAGGCCCCGATCGGTTCCAGCACCGGCGACGGCAGGCCCACCCCGCCGGCCGGGCCGCCGTCGCGCAGCGAGGCCGACCCGCGGAAGGGGTGGCTGATCCGCCGGAAGGTCGCGCTGTCGACATGCACCGTCCCCCAGCGGGGGCTGCGGACCCGCATCGACTCGGCGTACTCGTCGACCATGACCGCCCGCAAGGCGTACCACCGGCCGCGGTGCTCGACGATCTCCTCGAAGAGCCCGTCGGCGGGCAGCTCGTCGCACCAATAGAGGAAGATGAACGCCGCCCGGAACTCAGGCCCGAAGAGCTGCTGCCAGGCCTGCATCGAGCGGACATCCTCGCTGTTGACCCAGGATTCGAGCCTGAGCCCGGCGGGGCGTGCCTGCGGGGTCTTGCGCGAACGGGACACAAACTTCCGCCCCTTGACCTCGACCAGCAGGTTCAGCCCCGAGCCGTAGACCACAAAGTCGAAACTCTTGAGGCTCTGGTCCGGGCCGCCAGACTCCGGGTCGGCGGGCTCAGCCCGGACCGAAGCCCCCAGGGGCAGCAGGGCTTTCTTGGCCTCGTCGACCGCCACATAGGGGATCCGCTGGTCGCGGAGAAACCACTCGAACGCCGCCTCGTAGTGGTGCCTTCGCTGGGCCATGGGGCGAGCCTAACACAAACCCGACCGCGCTTCAATCGTCGCTCTCGCCCAGGTCGCTCTCGATCCGGTCGAGGATGATGGCGATGCCGGGCGGGCCGTCGGGCTCCTGGCCGGTGAGGAAGTCGACCGGGCTGTGCCGGACCAGGGCCCGATGGTTGACCTCGAACACCTGGGCATCGTCGGTCTCGCGGGCCAGGGCCGACTTGACGGAGACCACCCCGTCGCCGAGTTCCTCGGAGGCTCGGCGGAGGTCGGCCGTCAGGCTCTCGAGCTGCTCCCGCCCCAGCAGCTCGCCGAGCACCTTGGATCCCTCGAACTTGTCCAGCTTGCCGGGGTCGGGGCGGGTGATCTGCCCGACGATGACCGTCAGCGGCAGCCCCTCGGGCCAGGGCCTCGCGGCCAGCTCGGTGACCAGCGCCGACCCCGGCTCGAGGTCCTGCCCGGCCTGGCCCACGCCGTCGCGGCGGTAGTGGAGCATCGGGCGGATGTCCCAGGACTCATCCATCATCCAGCGGGTGATCTGCTCGCGGACCTCGGCGGCGGCCCGCAGGGGCGCCCAGGGTGAGCCCTCCCACGGCGTGCCCACCGCGACGAACCGAACGACCCGCGGGAAGTCCGCCGGTGTGCGCACGACGCCGTCGTACCCGTCCTCACGCGTGAGCGCATCGAACGAGACCAGCCCACCCATCGAGTGGGCCACGATCGTGACCTCCTCGACGCCCGCGGCCCGGGCGGCCCGCAGATGCTCGACCATCGCGGCCCCCGAGTCGAGGACCCGCTGGTCGTTGGGGTATTCGAACCGCGCGACCGCGTGCCCGTTGTTGACCAACGCCTCGGCCAGGTCGCTCCAGATGTCGCCCGGCTCGTCGAGGCCATGCACCAGGAGCACGAGACGCGTGGGCACGGGCCGGGCGTCGGTGAGCGGGACCCACTTGCCGGGCATGGCGCGGGCGGCCTCGGGCGAGTCGTCGGCCGGGACAAAGACCCCGACGAGCGGCTCGGCGCTCTGCTCGGTCCAGGTCAGCTCGCCGAAGGTCTCGTCGAGATGGTCTTCGAGCCGCTGCACCGCATCGCGCCAGGCGGGCTGCGTGGGGGGTGTCGTGGTGGTCGCGGTGTCGCCCGGCTGGCTCTGGGCCCTCTCGCAGGCTGAGATCGCGAGGATGACGCCGAGACATCCGCAGGAGATGTGCCTGATCACGCGGGTGCCCATCGGTGCATGGTATGCGAGCATCGGTCCCTCTCGGGTGGCGCCGGGGGCCGTGCCGCGCTTGCTCGCGGCCCTACCGGTTGGCCTCGATCATGCGATCGAGCAGCCGGCCCTCGGCCTCGGCGTAGGTCTTGAAGGCTTCTTGGAGTTCGGCCCGCATGGCTTGCATCCGGGCCAGGTCCACCTCGCCGGTCGCGCCGGCGAGGGTGACGATCGCCTCCAACGCCTCGCTGGCGGCCCGCAGGTCGCCCACGGCCGTCGCGTACGAGCGGGCCGAGTCGTAGAGCAGTTGGTTCTCGAGCTCCTTGGTGTCGGGGCGGTGGAGCAGGCGCCAGGGCTGGCTGCGGGCCTCGATGGCGAGGAACTTGAGCTGGTCGCTCATGGTGCGGAGGTTGGCGAGGGACTTCTCGAGGCTGGGCTGCTGCTCGATGAACATGGCGTCGGCGCGCTGGCCCAGGTCGGCGTAGGCGTCGAGCCCCTCGGTGGCGCGGCTCAGCAGGTTGGTCCCGCCGGGCACCCAGTCGGTCTTGACGCCGGCGATCGTGGCCTCGGTGTCGGCGAGGATGTTGTTGATGCGGGGCGTGTTCTCGTCGAGGACCGCCCGGCCGCTGCGGATCATCTCGCCCGCGTCGTTGAGCACGAGCTTGGCGTCGTCGATCATCTGCGGGAACTTCTCGCTGGCGGTCTCGGCGTTGGCGAGTGTGCCGGAGATGTTGGCCCGCCAGGTGTCGATGTCCTGCTCGACCTTCTCGACCGTGCGCTGCGCCGAGGCGATGCTGGCGAGGATGCCGTCGGCCGCGGGCTCGACCTTGGGCCGGATGGCCTCGATGGTGTCGGCGAACTCGCGCAGCGAGCGTTCGGTCTCGGTGAACATGCGCTGGAGCTGCTCGCGCTGCTCGGGGCCGAAGCCCGCGTTGGCCAGGAAAGCCGGGGGCGCGATCGACCCGCCGAGGACCTCCCCGGCGGAGAGCCTGGGCGAGCCGTTCTGCGTAACGAGGACCTCCTCGCCCGTGCCGACGAAGGGGATGTTGATCGTGCTCGCGGTGCCCAGGAGCGGGACCTCGAGGTACGCCCAGGCGTCCTCGTAAAGCTCGATATCGGCGCGGATCTTGATGGTGGCGTTGACCACATATCCGGCGTCGGGGACCTTCTCGACGCGGACCTGCTTGACCTTGCCCACCTGCTGCCCGCCGACCCGGACCGCCGCGTCCGGTGCCAGGCCGGTCGCCCCGTCCTGGATGCTGAAGCGCACGACATACTCGGTCGAGCGGGTCAGGCTGATATCGGCGAGCACGAAGCTCATCGCCACCGCGAGCACCACGCCCCCGAGGAGGAACCCCCCCGCGAGCAGGTTGGACTTCTGGCTGTACCGAGCGCTCATCGAGACCCCTTCCGCGAACCGACTCCGATAAGACCGAGCCGGGCACACTCTAATCGGCTCGGGGGGCGGGTGTCACCAGCCCGCGTGCACGATTCGTGGGGAGGGGGCTCAGGCGCCGAACAGGTCGGTGGTGAACGCCGTGGGATCGCGGCGCTCGGTGATAGGCCCCTCGGCGTCCCCGCGCAAGAACTGCCGGATCAGCCGCTCGTCCTCGGGCAGCCCCGCGACCTCGGGCTCGGGCATGTCCCGCAGGCGTTCGAACCACTCACGGCGTTCGACCTTCAGGATCCGGCCCTTGTCGAGCATCGCCATCCGGTCGGCGATGGCGAAGGCCGAGTCCATCTCGTGGGTCACGACCACGCTGGTCACGCCGAGCTGGCGGGTCAGGGCGATGATGAGCTGGTCGATCTGGGCGCTCGTGACCGGGTCGAGCCCGGCGGAGGGCTCGTCATAGAACAGGATCTTGGGGTCCAGGGCCAGGGCCCGGGCCAGGCCGGCCCGCTTTTTCATGCCCCCGGAGATCTGGGAGGGCAGCTTGTCGGCGTGCTCGCGGAGCCCGACGAGCTCGAGCTTGATCTTCACCTGGATGTCGATGATGTCCTGGTCGAGGTGGGTGTGCTCCTGCAGCGGGAGGGCGACATTCTCGGCGATGGTCATGGAGTTGAAGAGCGCCCCGGACTGGAACAGGATGCCGAACTGCTTGCGGACCTCGTTGAGCTGCCTCTCCGAGAGCGCGCCGAGGTCCTGGCCGAGCATCTCGATCGCCCCCCGGTCGGGCTTGAAGCTGCCGATCATGAGCCGAAGGCTCGTGGACTTGCCCGAACCCGAGCCGCCCATGATGACCATGGTCTCGCCGGGGTAGATCTCGAGGTTGATGTCGTCGAGCACGGTTTTGCCGTCAAAGACCTTGGCGACCCCCGCGCAGCGGATGATCGGCTCGACCCCCGCCGTAAAGCCTTGTGGTGCAGTGGTTTGGATGGGTTTAGGCTCGATCACGCTGCCTTGTGTACGCCACGATCAACCATCGGGATCCGGCAGGCCGGAATCCGTCGATGGGGCACTCGGCGTTTCATCGGCTCCCGGGGCCGGCGGGCTTTGGGAGTCGGGGCCGACGGGCGTTTGGAGGTCGTGGAGCCACACCGTGGACCCGTCGGCCGCCAGGAAGCCCACATCGGCGATCGCGGGCAGCCCCGAGCCGAGCGTCTCACGCTGCTCCATGACGATGACGAGGTAGGTCCAGCCGGTGTCGGTCTGGACGGGGATAGGCACGGGCCGCTGGGTGGCCCCCGCCGGGGCGGACTGGAGCAGCGTGGGGTCGGTGATCGTTGCGAACGACTTGAGCACGGGCCAGATCCCGACCGGGACCGACCAGTTCGACCCATGCTCGCTGACGAACCGCTCGCGGAAGTCGGCGAGCTGCGCATCGCCCAGGGTGGTGCTCGCCGAGTTGGTCAGGACGGTGCGGGCGGCCGCGGGGTCGGGGTCGAGGACTTGGGTGTAGACCGAGGGCATTTTGGCAAGCTGGGAGCCGATGGCGATCCACAGGAGTGTGGAGGCGATGGTGCCGAGCAGGCCCATGACCAGCCCGGCGATCGCGAGGCTCTTCCCGGCGGTCCGGCCGTGCGAACGGCGGATGGCGCGCAGGCCGCCGAGCCCGCTCACGACAGGGATGAACCCGAACAGCGTTCCCCCCGCCGGGACGCAGCAGATGGGCAGGGCGAGGATGCCGGTGACGAGAGAGAGGATCGCCAGGATGCTCAGGCGCGTGGGGGCGAGCGCCCCGGGAGGTTGCTGGCTGCCGAAGTCCCCGAATCGCGGCTGGGGGTGGTCGGGCTGGTGGTTCATGCCCGGAGGGTAGGGTGAACGCCCGCCCCCCCGCAAGCGAGAACGGCCGGGCCCCCCTCAAGGTCCCGGCCGCCCCGAAAGGTTGGAGTTGGGTGGGATGGTTCAGTCGCAGCCGTTGCTCCAGGCGTTGAGGAAGGCCAGGACATCGAGGGTGTTGATCACGCCGTCGCCGTTGAAGTCCGCGGCCATGTCGCCCGCGCTCCAGGCGTTCAGGAACGCCAGGACATCGAGGGTGTTGACCGCGCCGTCGTTGTTGAAGTCGGCGGCGCATCCGCCCTCACCGGCGCTGACATGCAGCAGGTTCTGGTCGTTGTCGAACGACCCGTGGTGGTCCGCGGGGATGAGCCCGTTGGCGCCGACGATGGCGAGGGTCGGGTCCTCGATGAACCCGAGGGGCAGGATGAAGGTGCGGACGGGCTGGACATCGAGCGTCCCGCCGTCGGTCGTGGGGATCTGCACCATCGCGTAGCCCCAGGGGAGCCAGACGGGGTTCTGGGGGTCGGGGACGACATTGGTCCAGCCGGAGAGGAAGAGGACGGCGTGGTTCTCGAAGTCGAGCATCTCCTGGCCGACGGGGAAGATGTTCATGGCCTGCGCCAGGGGCATGGAGACGCCGGTGATCGGCACGGAGGTGACGAATGCCGGGGCGGGGACGCCGTTGAAGCTCGCGCCGGTGGGCAGGTACGACTCCTCGATGACCTCGTCCTCGAAGTTGTCGTCCTCGACGACGGGCGCCTTCTTCTCGCCCTCGGAGGCGACCTTGGCCCAGCCCGTGCTGCGCTCGTTCTTCTTGGGGTCGTTGGTCGACTTGTCGGTGAGGTCAAGCTTGGAGTCGCCGAACTTGGCGCCGACCACATTGGCCCCGATCTTGGTGACGACCGAGTTGGTCTTCTTGGCCTTGGCGTCGTCGTTGGCGCCGTCCTGGTCGGCGGGCTTCTTGGGCACATAGACGGTGACGGTGATCTCCTTGGCCGGGCCGTTGTTGGACCCGTCGGCGTTCTTGGGCTGGACCTTGATCTTGACATTGTTGAACTTGTGGCACTTCACGCTGGCGCCGCCGGTGCCGCCGAGCGAGACCGATCCGTCGGGCGGGTTGACCGGGTTCCCGTCGTCGTCGATGAGCCCGAGCGCCCAGGCGTGGCTGAAGCTGATGGTGGTGGTCCCGCCGCTGTCCACGATCCCGCCTTCGACCATCTGGTCCCCGATCCCGATGCCGACGGGGTACTTGGTGGCCTGGTCCTCGGGACCGGCGAGGGCGAATGTCGACGCGAGGCCGACGACGGCGACAAGGGCGAGGGTCGTGATGTTCTTGCGAGCGTTCATGGGATCTTCCTTTCGTTGGTGGTCAGTTGGTGGTCATGCGATTCGGACGAGTTGTCAGCGACCTCCACGCCCCCTACTCACGGCATCCGGGTGCGTCCAGCGCAAAAACGCACGCGGGCCGGGCGGTTGCCCGGCTCGCGCGGTGGTGTGCGTGGGGCAGATTGCGGCTCAGCAGCCGGCGGACCAGAGGTTGAGGTAGGCGAGCACGTCTCGCGTGTCGACCACGCCGTCGCCGTTGATGTCGGCGCGGGGGTCGCGGGCCGACCAGGCGTTGAGGAAGGCCAGCACATCGAGCGTGTTGACCACCCCGTCGCCGTTGAAGTCGGCCTGACAGTTCACGAACTGGCCGAAGATGGGGATCTGGGTCTCTTCAAAGAGGGACTCGATGGGCTTGGCGAAGGTGAGGCCGAGCTCGACAGCCTCGCCGGGGGCGAGGCCCAGGTCGTAGATCTCGACCGAGTCATCGTCGACGATAATGATGCGGTTGTCGAACGGGAGGTCGAGCCGGGCGCGCACGATCGGCACCAGGCCGGCGTGGGTGGGGATGCTGAGGTGGTCGAGCGTCTGCGAGCCGAGGTTGAGCACCTCGTAGCCCATCTGGGCCGGCCCGGTCTGGACGAGGGCCATGGTGAACCCGTCGTCGCCCATGGGGAAGGCCATGCACATGTCGTAGTGCCCGTCGCCGATGCGCTCGGAGAACTTGACGCGGATCTTGGCCCCCTCGGGCAGCGGGGCGTCGAAGGTGACGGTGACCTTGGCGACCTTGCCGTTCTTGACCGGGTCCTTGCCCTCTTCCATGATGCTCTTGCAGGTGGTGCCGGGTGACCCGTCGGTCGAGTCGCCTTCTCCGGCGTCGAGCTGGCCATTGCCGTTGTCGTCGACATGGTCGTGGGGCTCGGCCTGGCCGTCGTTCTGGACGATGTCCTGGCCGGTGATGTTGGGGACCGCGCCGCCGTCGTCGCGGAAGACGCTCACGGAGATGTCGTAGGCGTCCTTGCCGGTCTTGTTCTTGACCTCGACGACGATCTGGCCCGAGCCCGCGCCGGCCTCGATGACCGCCCCGCCGCGGGGGACATCGGTCTGGGCGTGGGCGGACCCGGCGATCGCGGCGAGCAGGCCGACAGCGAGGAATCGGGAAACGGTTGGACAGTTGCGAGTCATGGTGTTGCTCCTGGCAAAGGGTGGGTGGACCCCTTGCAAGCGACACCAGACTCCGCTACTCACGCGGGGGGAGACCGGGTCCTGAGTCTTGAGTCCTGAGTCTTGAGTAGTCTTGAGTCTTGAGCCTTGAGGCGAGGCCCAAGCGCGAGGCGCGCTTCCCCGTGTACCACGGCTCCATGAGCCGTGCTCCCCAGCTTCTACTCCAAGTCTCGTGCTCCTCCCCATCTACGCGCCTGTACCACCACCGCACGGCCGACACGGCCGTGGCACACGCGCCGCGATGCGTGGAACACTCCGCCCGCCGATCACTCGGGCAGCTTCGCCAGCTCCGCCTCGACCCGCTCGACGAGCCGGCTCACGGTCGCCTCGCCGAAGTCGAACTCGAGCCCGGCGGCGGCGAAGAGCTCGGGCAGGGGCCGCGACCCGCCCAGGCGCATCGCGCGGATGTACGCGTCGATGGCCGCGCCCTCGCCCTCCTCCAGGCTCTTGAGCCAGAGCTGGAGCGAGCCGAGCTGGGCGACGCCGTACTCGATGTAGTAGAACGGGTGCCCCCAGAGGTGGGTCTGTCGCTGCCACATCCACTTGTGCTCGTCGTCGAGGCCGGTCCAGTCGACGCCGGCGCCGAAGCGCTCCTCGAGGCCGAGCCAGAAGGCGACCCGCTCGTCGCGTGTGTGCGTGGGGTTGGTGTAGATCCAGTGCTGGAAGGCGTCGATGGTCGCGATCCAGGCGAGCAGGCCCACCGAGCCCTCGAGCTGCTTGCGGGCGGCGCGCACGCGGTCGGCCTCGGTGGGGTAGTAGCCGTCGGGCCCGCCCCAGTGGGCCATCGTCAGCAGCTCCATCGACATGCTCGCGACCTCGCAGAACTCGATCGGCGCGTGGCGGTAGCCGACCAGCGGCTCGGAGCGGCACAGCTGCGAGTGGAAGGCGTGCCCGGCCTCGTGCACCATCGTCTCGACATCGCGGTGCAGGCCCGCGGCGTTCATGAAGATGAACGGCACACGGATGCGGTCACGCATGTACTGGTACCCGCCGGGGGCCTTGCCCTTGCGGCTGTCGAGGTCGAAGCACGCCCCGTCGCGCGAGCCGCGGCACTCGGTCCCGTCGCCCAGCTCGGCGAGCATGTCGGCCAGGCGCGGGTCGAGCCCGCGGAAGGCGGCCAGGGCCTTGTCCACCAGTTGCTTGCCGCCCTCGAAGGGCTTGAGCGGCGGGCGGCCCTTGGCGTCGACCGCGATATCCCAGGGCCGGAGCGTGGCCACGCCCAGGTCGCGCCGCCGCTCGGCGAGGCGTCGCTCGTTGAATGGCACGACCGCCTTCTCGACCGCCTCGTGGAAGGCGAAGCAGTCCTCGGGCCCATAGTCAAACCGCAGCATCGACTTGAACGCGTACCCGACATTGTTCGTGAAGCCGGCGTTGGCCGCGACCCGCTGGCGCAGGGCGATCTGCTTGTCGAAGATCTCGTCGATGGTGTCCTTGATGGTGCCGTTGACCGAGCCCATGGCGATGACCAGCGGCTCGGCGTCCTCGGCGCGGTCGGTGCGCAGCAGGCCGCCGCTGTCGCGGCCGAAGCCCGCCTTGAAC
>CAYJPX010000049.1:0-10172 GCA_964372195.1 uncultured Phycisphaeraceae bacterium | reverse complement strand
TGCTGGCCCATTCTCGGGCGTTGGGGCCCGTGGCCCCCCCCCGGGCGCGGGGCCTTGCCGCGCCAGGCGGCCTCGCGCACGGACCGGTCGTTGGACTCCTGGTACTTGCCCATCTGCGGCATGGTCCGCTCCTGGCCGTCGAACTCGACGGTCATCGAGCCGGTCACCTTCTGGTACTCCTGGGTCAGCTTCTCGAGCTCGGTCTGGAGGGGGACATTCTTCTCGCGGAAGATCTCGACGGCGGCCTTGGTGGCGCGGTGGAGCACCAGGTACCGCGCGGCGGGCATGTCGAGCTGTTCGAAGAGCTCCGCCGCCCGCTTGTCGAGCTCGAAGGCCGCGGGCTTGATCTTGGGACTGACCTCCTCGATGAACTTGGTGAACGCCCCGGCCGCGGCGGTGTCGTTGGTGTCGCAGGTCATCGAGATGTAGAGGTTGGCCTCGGTCTCGCTGCACGCGGCCTCGAGCTCGCTGCGGTCGAACAGCCACCGCTCGAACTCGGCGGCCGAGCCGACCGGCCGCTCGCGCAGGGCGGCGAACAGGGGCTCGAGATTCGCCCAACTGGTCGCGTCGATCTCGGCGGGGACAAAGCTCGTGTCGAGGGTGGTCATCGGGTCGCTCCTTCGCAAAAAACCGGCCGCTCGCACGCGGCCCGGGCGGATGATAGTTCGCCCGCACCAGCGCCGCACTCGGCCCGCCGCCAGCAGAGAGCCCCAACAAAGAGCCCCGGGATCTGCACCCCGGGGCTCGGATTCTCGTGGCGAGGCTGACTGTCAGGGCAGCTTCATCAGGTCGCGGAGCAACTGGTGCTGCTCCTCGAACCACTCCTCGGTGAGGCCCTGGAGGAGCATGAGGTTGGGGTAGTCCTTGCAGGCCCGCTCGATAATCGCCAGGTGCTTGCGGGCCTGGCCGACGAACTGGCCGCGGGTGGCCCGGTCCTGGGCGCCCTGGGCGTTGCCGACCGAGATCGCGTACTTAGCGAAGTAAGCCTGGAACTTCTCCTCGGCGGTGCTGACCCCCGCGCGCCATGCGCGCATGTCTTCCTCGGCCTTGCTGACCGGGAAAATCTCGCCCTCGACATGCTTGCCGAGCCAGTTGATCTCCTGGTACCCGAGCAGCGGCGTGAGCGCGGCGATGCTGTCGGCGGTGCCCTTGGAGAACTTGCACTCGGTCGCCTGCACCGCGTCGAAGGTGAGAATCCGCCCGGCGGGGTTGACGACGACCTGCCCCGTGGTCTCGTCGTTGTACCAGGTGATCTCGCCGTCCTCGTTGCGGTTGTAGCTGAGGGGCTCCTCGATCTGCATCGACCGCATGATCCGGAAGTCCTTCTTGCCCTCGGCGGAGGCCTTCTCCATCATATAGAGCACCTCTTCGAGCTCGCGGCCCTCCACCGCGATGAGGTCGCCGCTCCAGCCCGTGCAGGCGCCGTAGTTGCCCTCGGGCAGGAAGTAGATCTCTTCGAGCACATGCGAGGTCATGGCGGCGGCCGAGATGGCCGACTCGATCCACGCCACCGTGCGGAAGCGGGGCTTGTACTCGTTGACGATCACCTCGTGCAGCTTCTCGATCTCGAGCAGCAGGCCGCCGCCCGAGTTGATCTTGAGCACCACGACATCGACCTCCTGCTCCTCGAGCCAGGGGACCGCGTCTTCGAGCGCCTTGGCGGCGAACTGGATGCCGACGGTGCCCTCGAGCGTGATGACCACGCCGCGCACCTCGCCCGGGCGCTTGGCCGCCTTGCCCGGGCTGTTCTCCTTGGCCGCCCGGATCGGCTCGGTCGGCACGGGGCCGCCGGCCGCATCGCGCTCGATCTTCTCGATCTGCCCGGCGGCGAAGAACGCGCCCTTCTGCGTCACGCCGCCGATCGAGTAGTCCACCCAGACCGAGCCGTCGACCTCGCGGACGATCTCGCCCTCGATCACCCGCCCGTCCTTGAGGTGGATCTTGTCGTCCGCCCAGGCGTTGCCCGCGCTCGCCAGCAGCAGCACCGACGCGAGCACCAACCCCGTCATCAGCCCGCCCAGTCTCTGCATGATTCTCTGAAACATCGTCGCGTCCTCTCTTGCCATCGACACAGTCGCCGATGTGATTCGTTCTGCGTCCTACGGCTTGTCCTTCATCTGCTCCTGCCGGATCTGCTCGTGGATTACCTCGAGCTGCGGAACCGGCGGCAGCCCGGGGGGGAGCTCCAGCAGCCCTACCTTGTACACCTCGTTGTACTTCTCCAGCAGGCGGATGATGTCCTTGATGATCCGCATCTGGGTGGCGCGGGCGGCCTGACGCTCGCGGTACTCGCCCTGCACCTGCGTATCGGCGAGCCGCTTCCACAGGTCACGCAGCGACCGCTCGGCCGATTCGAGCTCCCGGTCCCAGCCCTCCATGATCCGCACGCCCCGGCCGTCGATGATCCGGTGGTCCCGGTCGATATCGAGCTCGTAGAGCAGGTCGTCGAGATCGTCCACCGTGCCCCGCGAGAGGCCGAGGATCGCGGCCACCTCGGCGTCGAGCGTCAACGCGTCGTCGCCCAGGCCGCGGGCCAGTTCCTTGATGTCGTCGGCGTTCTCACCGGCGCCGTTGTCGGTGAGGAGCACCTCGCCGAGATCGGTGTTGGGCATCCCCTCGACGAGCACCGCCTTGCCGCCCTCGATGCGGTAGCTGAGCACATAATCGAGCCGGGCCATCGCCTCGACGATGCGGGTGTCGTACCCGCCGCGCACCGCCATGCCCCGGGCGTGACCCATGCGGAGCGAGAACTGCTTCTCGCGCACCCGCTCGTCGCCGGTCGAGCCGAACAGCTCGGTGAGGTTCCCGATGCCGCCCATCTTCCCGTCGCTCGCGAAGTAGATGGTGTCAAAGTTCAGCGGCAGGAACGCCGCCCCGCCCATCGCGTTCTTCACCCACACCACGACCTTGGGCGTGTAGCCCAGCATCTCGGGGAGCTCCTTGGTGAAGATCGGCTCGATGTCCTCGGTCTGGAAGAGCTGGTCGAACGCCGCCGCCTCGTCGGGCAGCTCCTGGCCCCACCTGTTCTCCCAGGCGTTGTCCACGACCACGATCACATAGTCGGGCCGGTGCTGGGCGGCGTCCTTCACCGCCTTGCGGATCGGCGTCGGGGCGATGTCGCGGCCGAACTGGCCGGTCAGCTCGAGCACATACACCGCGTTCGAGCCGTCCTGCGGCTCGTCGGCGGGGTTGGTCGCCTTCTCGGCCTTGCCGACGGCCTTGGTGTCGGTCGCTTTGGGCCCGTCGTCCTTCTCGCCCCGCTCGATCGCCAGGATGTCGGCCTTGTTGTAGGTCTGCTCGCCCTTGATCCCCGCGACCACCACCATGAACCGCACCTGGGTCGCGGTCTCCTCGAGCAGCTCGCCCTCCACGATGCGGCCGTCCTTGAAGATCAGCCGGTCGGGGGCATCGTCGAGCAGGGTCACGACCCCGCCGGCCGAGCTGGGCACGCTCCGCGCTGCGGCCTGGGCCCCCACCATCCCCATCGCGGCCAGCACCCCCGCCGCCACAGCCGTCCAAACCCGGTTCTGTTTGCTGTTCATTGCCTGGCCTCTTCCCGTTTACCACTTGCCTTGCGGGTGGGCAGTTCGAGCCCACGCCTCGATCAGAATCAGAGCTTAGACCCCCCCGGAGTCCCCGAGTTCCGCCGCCAATCCAAGAGCCTGCTCGCGGCTCGTGACCCGCCCCTCGAGCTGGGCGTCGTAGACCCGGGCTAATACCCGAGCAAACACCGGACCGGCCTCCAAGCCCAGGGCGAGCAGGTCGGTGCCGTCGATCATCGGCTCGGGGGCGAGCCCGACGCCATCGGCCGCCAACCCTCCCACATCGGCCAGGATCGCCGTTCCCAGGGCCCGATCGCGGGCCGTGAGCACCGCCAGGGCCTCGGCAAACCATGGAGAGGCCGCCCGGCGCTTGCGCTGGGCCACCGGGAGGCGCCGCCACGAGGACTCGGCCTCGACCACCCCGCCGAGCACGGCCCGGAGGCGCTCGGACTCGTCGTTGGTCAGGCAGAGGGCCTCCCGCCACCGCCGGACCAGGGCGAGGATCTGGGCCGCCGACTCGACCTCGCCCCGATCGAACGCCAGGCACGCCAGGCAGGCCGCCAGGGTGACCCCCCCGGGAGCGGAGTCCTCGGGCAGGCCAGCAAGCGAGGCCCCCCGTGGCCGGCCGCCGCGGTCACCCGCCCGCTCACCCAGCAGCACGCCGTCCAGGCCAAGCTCGCCGAGCAGCGTCACCGCCCGCACCCGGCCGGGGTGGGCGAGCATGCGTCGGAATTCCTCCCCGATCCGCTCACGGCTGACCCCCAGCAGATCGCGGGCGTGGGCCCGGATCGCCGACGCCGTGCCCGGCTCGATCGCGAAACCCAGGCGTGCCGCGAACCGCACCGCCCGCAGGGCCCGCAGGTGGTCCTCGGCGAGGCGCTTCTCGGGATCGCCCACCGCTCGGACGACCCCGGCCCGAAGATCGGCGAGCCCGCCGACGAAGTCGATGACCCCCGATTCCGGACCACCGCGGAAGGGGTCGAGAAACAGGGCATTGATCGTGAAGTCCCGGCGTTGGGCGTCGTGCTCGGCGTCGGAGAACTCGACATGGTCGGGCCTGCGCTTGTCGGTGTAGGGGCCGTCGGAGCGGAAGGAGGCGACCTCGACCGTGACCCCCCGCTCCTTGACGAGCACGACGCCGAAGCTCGCCCCCACCGCGGCGGTCCGGCGGAAGAGGGCCTGCACCGCGTCGGGCCGGGCATCGGTGGCGACATCGAAGTCGATCGGCTCCAGACCCAGCAGCTCGTCGCGGACGCACCCGCCGGCGAAGTGGGCGGTGAAGCCCTTGTCCCGCAGCGCGCGCACGATCGCGGCCGCCGCCTCGCGGGCCTGGCCACTCGTCCACTTCTGCACCACTGCCGCCATGGGTCGATTCTACAGGATCCGGCCCCGCGGCACGCCCCACCCCGCGCGGCAACGCGCAGGGGGGCGCAAGCACCCCCCGGGCGTCACCGCGCTCCCGCACACTTCTTGCACCGCTTCGGCGTGGTCCGCTTGGCAGCAAAGACCGCCCGCCCGAAGCCGCCCGAGACCCTCGCCAGCCGGACACGACGCAGGTCGAGCACCCGGTGCTTGCCCGCCGTGTCGACCACGAAGACGAACGGCACGCAGACCGCCTCGATCCGGACCGGGTCCTCGGTGTGGTTGGGCACCAGGGTCGCGCGGTGCACGGTGGGCGCATCGAACACGCCCGAGCAGAACACCGCCGGCCACTCGTAGGTCTCGCACAGCACCGCGACATACTCGCCAACGCGGATGTCGTCGGCGCGGAGCTGCTTCGCCACTTTCACTTGTTGCATTTTCTCCATGGGCATGACATCACCGCTCTGGCGCACCGGGAGCCGGCGCAGAGGTTCACTCGCGAATCAACACACGCACGCTTGCTCTGGGGGTGGGGGGTGGGGCGGGGGCTAGCCGGCTCGGCCCAGGAGCACACGACGCCGGCACGCCCACACCCGATCGCCCGAGAGCAGCGTCTCTATCCAGGATGTGTTCTTCGTGCACAACACGACTCGCTCCTTGAGGCCGAGGGAGATACTTGGCGCGATTCTATGGAAGTCAAGCACCGCGAATGAAATGAGATCCGTTCTCAACCAACGGTTCTCAGCCCCCGGCCTCGACATGCCGCCAGAAGTCGCCCGCCATCAGCTCGACCGAGTTGCCGGCCGGGTCGCGGAAGTAGATCGAGCGGGCCGGTTGATCCCCGTCCCCGCCGCCGGGCCAGGCGATCTCCTGCTCGATCTCGACGCGTTCGGCGGCGAGGTGCGCACGCCAGCGGTCGTAGCTCGCCGGCTCGATCGTGAAGCACACATGCCCGGGGCCGACCGCCCCATGCGGCGGCACGCCGCGCCCGGGCCGGCTCGAGCGTGCCGCGTCAAACACCAGCAGCACCGCCCCGCTCGGCAGCCGGAGCCCGTGCCCTGCGGCGCCGACGGGCTCGGGGAAGGGCGCGAAGCCCAGCACCCTGGCGTAGAACGCGACCGTTGCTTCGAGGTCTGTCGCGTAGAGCACCGTCTCGTGTACGCCGCCGGCGATCACCGCCTCACCCGGCATTCGTCGAGGAACTCGACCGCCCGGCGGATGTGCGGGATGACGATCGACCCGCCCACGATCAGGGCGATGTCGAAGGTCTCCCAGAGCTCCTCATCGCTCGCGCCCGCCTTGACCGACTGGTCGATGTGGTAGGCGATGCAGTCGTCGCATCGGAGCACCATGCTCGCCGCCAGGCCGAGCAGCTCCTTGGTCTTGGCGTCGATCGCCCCGGCCTCGTAGGTCTTGGTGTCGAGCTGGAAGAACCGCTTGCCGACCAGCGTCGCCCCGCGGCGTGGCGAGCCGTCGGGGTAGGGCTCACGGGCCTTCTCATCGCCGAGGATGCGGTCGTTGAGTCGGGTTCGGAACGCCTGGAAGTCGTCGTATCGGCTCATGGGCAATGCTAGCCCGAGCCCCGAGGCGTCAGGCCCTCCGCGCCACCGCCAGCCCCTCGCGGTTGGCCACGCAGCAGGCCAGGAACCCGCTGGCCCGTGAGCCGATCCACCGGTTGAACGCGTCGACGGCGTCCCGGGCCTCGTCGCTGCCCGGCTCGTCGGTGATCCACCAGCTCGCGCCGAGGCAGTTGTCGGCCACCAGCAGCCCGCCGGGCCGGAGCAGCACGAGCGCGTGCTCGGCGTAGGCGCGGTACTCGCTCTTGATCGCGTCGAGGAAGACCAGGTCGCACGAGCCGGGGCCGAGCTCCTCGACCAGGCGCGGGAGCACCTCGAGCCCCGGGCCCTCGCGCAGCTCGATGAGGTGGTTCATGTGCGTCTCGGCGAACTCCGCGCGGGCGAAGGCGGCGTGGATCGGCTCGGCCTCGATGGTGACCAATCGACCCCCCGGGCCGAGCCCGCGGGCGATCCACAGCCCCGAGTAGCCGCCGAGCGTCCCGACCTCCACCGCCCGACCCCCGCCGGGGCCGGCCACCATCCGGGTCAGCACCATCAGCAGGCGGCCGACATCGGCCGAGACGGCGATCTGGGGCAGCCCGGCCCGGCCGGCGCGGGCCATCAGCCCCGCCAGTTGAGAGTCGATCGGCTCGCCCAGGCCGCCGAAGACCTCGCCCAGGTACGCACTCGTCTCGGCCCATCGTTCTGGTGTCATGGTGGTCATGCCGGGAACATATGCCCGCGTGGTGCGTTCGGTATGCGGGTGCAAGGGCCCGGCCCGGCCACCCAATCATGGGTTCGAGCCCCCACACCACGACGCAACCCCAGGCCGCACTCCCGGAGGACCCCGCCATGCCGACCACCACCCGCCGCTTTACGCTCCTCGCCCTCACCGCCGCCGCGCTGGCCCTGCCGGGCTGCGCGGTCATCTCCAGCGAGAACCACACCAGCTACTCGGGCAACTATGTGCCCAACGACAGCCTGGGACAGGTCCGGCTCGGCGAGTCGACGCCCGAGTACACCGAGGCGCTCCTGGGCGCGCCGACCAACAAGGCCGACCTCGAGGACGGGACCAGCATCTGGCGGTGGGACTACACCGTCCGCAAGTCGGGCGAGGGGAGCCTGCTCCTGGTCTTCGACGGCGAGAGCTCGACCGAGAAGAAGCACTCGACCTTCGTGCAGTTCAAGGATGGGGTGGCGGTCAAGAAGTGGCGGAGCTGACCCGGGCTCGACGCCTGACCTGAGGCTCTGCGAAGGTCAGGATCCCGTTCGCCAAGGACCCATTCATTCCGTCGCAAAAGTTTGCTATGCTGGGCCGACCTGAGAAAGGGGGCCCCATGCCCAGCATCACCATCCGTGACGAGACCCTGGGGGGCGTAGCGCCCGACACCCCGGCCACCGGCCGCGCCGACGGGGGGCTGGTCATCGACTTCCTCACCGAGCGGGTGACCGTCCGCGAGATCATCCGCTCGCGGGTGTACCAGGAGGTGGAGGACTACAACCGGCGCAAGCCCGAGACCTTCCGGGGTCTGGTCGAGCCGACCGACGCCGAGGCGACCCTCAACGGCTACCGGCTCCGCAGGCCGCGGGAGATCGACTGGAAGAAGCAGTTCGAGGCGGCGTGCGAGGCGTACGCGCGGAACGGGTTTCTGATCCTCGTGGACGAACGGCAGGCGGGCGGGCTGGATGAGGAGGTCACGCTGGGGGCGGGGACGGAGGTGACTTTTTTGCGGATGGTGCCGTTGGTGGGGGGATGAGGGACTACACGCTCCTGCAGCTCAGCCAGATGCTCAAGCTCGCGATTGACGAGTACTCGGCATTGCAGATCGAGGACGATGGCGCGCCGCAGCACGCAATCAGTTCACTGCCCGAATTCGAGCAGATCCGGTCGCTCACGGGCGAGGACCGGTCGGAGTTGGCTGTCTATGCCATCGAGCAGATCGGGGTACTCCGGCGCGAAGCTCTCCGCCTCCCGCGAGAGAGCGCCGAACGCCGGCGGCATTCGCGCGCGGTCGATGTCTGCCGAGTGGTCGCCGCCGAACTGCTGCACCCGCCCCCACCACTCACCAACGATCAAGTTGAGGTCCTCGCCTTCTCGGCAGCCTGTGCCGGCCGCATGAAGGATGAGTCACTCTACCCATTGACGCGGCTTGTCGCCGCGCTCCAACCGCACGCGCTGGCGTACGGCTTCAGGCCTGAACACGCCAGGGCCATCGAGCGACTCAGGGCGCGGCTCGACGGGGACGCACTCCCGGCGATCGCTGGTGCCCTTGACGCCCTGCTGGAGGTGGGCCTGCGGCGTCGAGCGGCCATTGTGTCCGACGCGAAGCAGCGAGAGCGGTGCGAGTTCGACAGCATCCCGGATCGGGACGACGCCGGCAGGGCACTCGACCTTCTCGATCGTTTCTGCAGTTCTGCGGACAGCATTCAGGGACGGACCAGCGCCGGACACCACGCGGCCGGGGTTGAGATCAAGACTGCCACCGGGCCCACCCAGATCGCCTTCGTCAGACTGGGCCTGGCCCGCATCGAGGGTCTCGCGATGGAGAGTCGCCAAGAACCGAACCCCGGCACCTTGCGGCTCATCAACTTCCACCATCTGGCGAAATGGGCAGACCCGCTCTCCGAGTGCATCGCGGGTATTCTCAGGCGCAAGCTCCCCTGGCGCGATCAGGACCTGATCGAAGTCGTTCGATCCTGTGCCGACTTTGGCGCGGTGAGTGAACGGGTCATGCCTCATGTCGCATCGATCTGTTCCACACTTGCCAGGCACTATCGGGACGCGAACCTCCCCGAGGCTCTCGCGCGACAGATCGGACGCCTCGCAGCAGCGACGGGGCTGGTCGGCGGCGCGGCGGAACGATCCATTCAGCGGCGGCTCCTGATACTCACCGACGGCGAACGCCCGTACCCGATGAGCGCGGGCGAGGCCTGGTCCGATCGAGCACGCGCGGATCTCGAATCTCTCCACGAGGAAGCCCGCCGAGGTTGGGAATCGCTCCTCGAGCACTGCGCCGAAGCCAAGGGCTCGAAGCCTCCTACGAAGTGGACCGATGCCGCCGGGCGGCGACTCGCCGCGATCGGCACCCGGCCCTTCGCCCAGTCCTCCGAGGTCTGGTTCGATCTCGTCGACCGGCCCCGCACGGTACCGCTCCCCGAGCGGCCCTGGACACCCGACCAGACGCATCTCATCCAAGAGATCAACGCCGACATCCTCAAAGGCCTCTGCTGGATCGCCGGCACGATCGAGAGCCCCGACCTCGCCCGTGCCCTCGGGCGCCTTGCTATCTCCTGCTACCGCAAGGTCCCTGGCATCGGGCCCCGCGCGGTGAAGGTCGGCAACGCCGCCGTCTACGCCCTCGGCCAGATGCCCGGGCGTGACTCGCTCGGCCAGCTCGCCATGCTCCGCGTCAAGGTCAAGTTCGGCACCGCCCAGAAGCTCATCGAGAAGGCCCTGGGCGCCGCCGCCGCGCGCGAGGGGCTACCGCGGGAGGAGATCGAGGAGCTGGCCGTGCCCAGCTACGGCCTCACCGAGGTCGGCCTCCGGCGCGAGCCGCTCGGCGACTACAGCGCGGAGCTCCGCGTCGAGGGATTCGCCAGGCCCGTGCTCGGCTTCCTCAAGCCCGACGGCAAGCCCCAGAAGTCAGTCCCCGCCGCCATCCGGGAGACGCACGCCGCCGACCTCAAGGAGCTCAAGGCCGCGGCCAAGGAC
>CAYJPX010000048.1:0-24621 GCA_964372195.1 uncultured Phycisphaeraceae bacterium | reverse complement strand
GCAGCAAAGCAGCAAAGCAGCAAAACAGCGAAACAGCGAAACAGCGAAACAGCGAAACAGCGAAACAGCGAAACAGCAGACGACGGTATTGAGCGTGTGAGGGTGGGAAGAAGGAGCGGAGCTATGAACGCACGACTGACTCTTGTTCTTACAGCGATCACGGGGATGGCGGCCGGCACGGCGCACGCCCAGGTGACCCGCAAGCCCGACGCGGCGCCGATCCGCGTGGACGACCGGTACAGCTTCGACGCCCAACGCTGGAGCGACCTCTACGAGCGCGGCGGCGAGCCGACGGTGCTGGTCCTCGCGGGGATCGCGACCGCCGAGCGGGCGGGGCGGGGCGTCGGCGGCTCGCTCATGTCCATGGACGCCGAGGGCGATGCCTTCATCCTCAAGAGCGAGCTCGAGCGCACGCTGCTCGAGGGCCGGGGCGTCGAGATCGCCAACCTCGACGCGATCAGCGACATGGACCGACGCGATGCCGAGCTGCTGCTGCTCAGCCGCGAGCGCGACGCGGTCGACCTGCTGGCGACGGCGGTCAACGCCCCGCTCGCCCTGGTCGCCCGCCTCCAGCCGACCAACAGCCACGGGGCAAAGTACCGCGTCACCTTCGAGGCGATCGATGTCCCGCGCGGCCGCACGATCAGCACGATCTCCTTCGACTGGCAGGGCGGCGACGACGCCCGGGCCGTCAAGCAGTACGCCCGCCTGCTCGCCAACGATTTCGTCGACGGCTACGAACGATTCGTCGGCGGCGCCGGCGGGGCGATGCCCTACACCGTCCGCATCCTCGGCGGCGATATGGACAGCCTCCGCTCGCTCACCGACGGGGTCGAGCGCGTCCGCGGCGTGGAGAGCGCCAGGGTCACGCAGCGGCAGCAGTCTCGCGACACCTCGATCGCCGAGCTGCGGGTGCGGTACGCGGGCACGGCGTTCGACCTCGCCGGCGAGATCATGGACGCCGGCGATCTGGCCGCCGGGCTCGAGCTCGACAGCCTGGACATGACCAGCGGCACGATCGTCCTCCGCGCGATCGATGGCGCGGGGCGCATGGACCACGCCGGGTCGTGGCGGATGCTCGGCGCGGACACCTCGATGGCCGACCTCGACACCGCCGCCCTCGCCGAGGCCTACACCGCCGCCGGCGAGCCCCGCATCGCGATGCTCATCGGCCGCTCGCTCAGCCCGTGGGAGATCGACCAGCCGTGGTTCTTCGATCGCTTCGGCTCGGGGCTGGGCGCCGGGCGTGGCGGCGACATCAACGCCGACCGGGGCGGGAGCAACATCTTCATCACGGTCGCCGATGACATCACGACGCGCGCGGCGAACGCCCCGGCGTGGTGGGGCGGCGTGGCGACACCCCACTACACGCCCCGCGAAGAGGAGCGGGGCCTGCTCGAGACGCGGCGGCTCGAGGACCTGATGCTCGACCAACTCGGCGCCGGCGGCCTGGGGCTGCGGATGGTCGACGCCGTCACGCTCCGCGAGCGGGCCCTGGCGGAGAACCCCCGGTTCGTGTTCCGCGATGCCGAGCTGATCGAGCTGATCCGCGAGACGGGCCTGGCGGACATCGCGGTGCTGGGCGATGGTCGCCTCGAGAACGAGCGCGGATACACGACGGTCCGCTACACGCTCCGCGCGATCGAGCTCGCGAGCGGCGAGATCCTCGCGGTCGCGCCCGCGGCGGTCGAGATCGACGACCGGGCGGATATCGAGGAGATCAACGAGATCCTGGCGGCACTCGCCGGGCAGGCAAGCGCCAGGCTAACGGAAGACCTGGCCCGAGCCTGGGCAAAGTAGGCCCCTCGCAACCTGCCTCTACGAGCCCCGAGCGCAAGCTCGGGTTCCTGAAGCCTTCCTTGCCCAAGCAAAGAACCCTGTGCTCGCGCACAGGGCTCGTAGAGGCTCAGAGCCCCGCGGCGCGCGCACACTCACGGCAGCGGGAACCGCTCGCACATCCCCCGCACCTCTTCGCGGACCGCGGCGCACACGCCGTCATCGCCCTTCGAGCCGAGGACCTGGTCGATCAGGTCCGCGACCCCGCCCATGTCGCCCTCGCCGAGCCCCCGCGTGGTGATCGCCGGCGTCCCGAGGCGGAGCCCGCTGGTCACCTTCGGAGGGCGGGGGTCCTGCGGCACGCCGTTCTTGTTGGTGATGATCCCCGCCCGCTCGAGCCACTGCTCGGCGTCGGCGCCGGTGAGCTCGGCGTCGCGGGTGCGGAGGTCGACGAGCATGAGATGGTTGTCGGTCCCGCCGCTGGTGATGCGGTAGCCCTTGGCGGCGAGCGCCGCGGCGAGGGCCCTGGCGTTGCGGACCACCTGCTGCTGGTAGGCTTTGAATTCGGGCTTGAGGGCCTCTCCGAACGCGACGGCCTTGGCGAAGACCACATGCATCAGGGGGCCGCCCTGCATGCCGGGGAAGACCGCCCGGTCGATCTTCTTGGCGAGCTCGGCGTCGCTGGTCATGATGAGCCCGCCGCGAGGCCCGCGAAGGGTCTTGTGCGTGGTCGTGGTCACGATGTCGCAGTGCGGGAAGGGCGAGGGGTGCACCCCGGCCGCGACCAGCCCGGCGATGTGGGCGATGTCGGCCATGAGCAGCGCCCCGCAGGTGTCGGCGATCTCGCGGAACCGGGCGAAGTCGATCACCCGCGGGTAGGCCGAGTAGCCGCACATGAGCATCTTGGGCTGGTGCTCACGGCAGACCTCCTCGACGGCGTCGTAGTCGATCTGCTCGAACTCGGGGTGGTGCTCGTCGTAGTGCAGCGGGTAGTGCACGGGGTGGAACCACTTGCCCGACATGTTGACCTTGAGGCCGTGGCTGAGGTGCCCGCCGTCGCTGAGCACCAGCGAGGCGAAGGTGTCGCCCGGCCTGAGCATCGCCAGGAAGACCGACGCGTTGGCCTGGGCGCCCGAGTGGGGCTGGACATTGGCGAACTCGCAGCCGAAGAGCTGCTTGGCGCGGGAGCGGGCCAGCTCCTCGGCCGCGTCGTGGTGCACGCACCCGCCGTAGTAGCGGGCCCCCGGGTACCCCTCGGCGTACTTGTTGGTAAAGCAGGTCCCCATCGCGTGCATGACGGCGGGGCTGGCGTGGTTCTCGCTGGCGATGAGTTCGAGCGTGGTGGCCTGGCGTTCAGACTCGGCGGCGAGGATCGCACCGGCCTCGGGGTCCTGCCCGCGGAGGAACGCGAGCACGCTGTCGGCGATGGGGTCGTGGCTCATGGGGGCATCGTATCCCGCAATCCCCTTCCGATGCAGGGGCGGGGCCTTTCCAGGCCCCGGTTTGGTCGCCAGCGCGAGCGCGGGCGGACGCGGGCTGGAAAGCCCGCCCCCCTGATTCAACCCCCTGGTTCAAGACAGGGAACGGGGGCGATGCCTAGTCCGTCACCGCGTACTTGGCCCGCAGGTACTGCAGCTCGGCCTTGAGGCGCTCGGTGATCTCCTCGGTCCCCGGCCGGGCGTAGATATTGGTCAGCTCGTCGGGGTCGGCGACCAGGTCGTACAGCTCCCACTCGCCCGTCTCGTAGAAGCTGATCAGCTTGTGCGTGTGCGTGCGCACCGCCTCGTGCCGGGCCACATTGTGCACGCCCGGATGCTCGTAGTAGTGGTAGTACACGCTCTGCCGCCAGTCCTCGGGGGTGTCCCCACGCAGGACCTCGACCAGGCTCTCCCCCTGCATCTCCCCGGGGATCGCCGCCCCCGCGGCGTCGAGAAAGGTCGGCGCGAAGTCGAGGTTCTGCACCAGGTCCGTACTCACCGAGCCCGGCGCGACCCGCCCCGGCCACCGGACGAGCAACGGCGTCCGCATGCTCTCCTCGTACGCCCACCGCTTGTCGTACCAGCCGTGCTCGCCGAGGTACCAGCCCTGGTCGGAGGTATAGACCACGATCGTGCTGTCCGCGAGCCCCTGGGCCTCGAGCTCGTCGAGGATCCGCCCCACGCTATCGTCGACCGACTGCACGCACCGCAGGTAGTCCTTGGCGTAGCGTTGGTACTTCCAGCGGACCAGGTCGTCCCCGGTCAGCCCCGCCGCCAGAAACTCGGCGTTCTTGGGGTCGTACGCCGCGTCCCACGCCGCCTGCTGCTCGTCGGTGAAGCGTGCCTGCGGGGCCAGCTTGAGGTCGTGCTCGGAGAGGTGGTTGGCGATGGTCATCTCTTGGTTGCGCGCGGGCGAGGCGTTGTCGGCCCAGTCGTCGAACAGGGTCGCCGGCTCAGGGAGCGTCATGCCATCGAAATCGTGGATGTGCTCCGGGCCGGGCTGCCAGTTGCGGTGCGGGGCCTTGTGCTGGCACATGAGCAGGAACGGCTCGCCGGGGTCGCGCCCCTCGCGCAGCCACTCGATCGCCAGGTCGGTCACGATGTCGGTCGTGTACCCCTCGTGCTCGACGCGCTCGCCGTCGCGGATCATCGGGGGGTTGTAGTACGGGCCCTGGTCGATCAGCACCTCGTAGTGGTCGAACCCGCGGGGGTTCTCCCGGAGGTGCCACTTGCCGATCATGGCGGTGGAGTAGCCCGCGTCGGTGAGCAGGCCGGCGAAGGTCGTGGACTCGGGGTCGAAGGTCTCGCCGTTGGTCAGCACGCCGTTGAGGTGGCTGAACAGGCCGCTGAGGATCACCGCCCGGCTGGGGGCGCAGATCGAATTGGTGACAAACGCCCGATCGAACCGCATGCCCCCGGCCGCGATCCGATCGATGTTGGGCGTGACATTGCGGTTCGAGCCGTACGCGCTGATCGCCTGGTAGGCGTGGTCGTCGGCCATGATAAAGAGGATGTTGGGCCGGCCGGGCGCGGGCGGCGCGGGCTCGGCCCGGCGCAGCGCTGCGCAGCCGCCCGCGAGGAGTACGCCGATCACGGGCACGAGCAGAGAGGCTCGGTGGGTCATCATGCGGGCATGGTACACCCATCCATCCGAGTGTGGGCACACGCCGGGGCCGCGCCGGGCCGCGGCGCCTACCGCGGGTAATACTCCGGCAGGGTTGTCCCCCGGTAGGTGAACCCCCGCTTGGCGTAGCCCGCCGCGTTGAGCAGCTCGAGGTAGGCCGCGTCGCTGCCCTCGAACCCGTCGGCGCCGTCCATGTACGCCCCGATCATCCCGCCCGCGCCGATCCAGCGTGCGCTGCCATCGCAAAACGCCGCGTCCACGCCGTCGGCGGCGTGGTTGTTCCAGGGGTCGGGGTAGTTGTTCACCCCGTCGGTCCGCCCGATACCCATCCCATCGAACGGCGGCTGGACATCGTCGTTGTCGTTGTCGAGGATGATGATCGTCCGATCGGGGTGCCGCACGCTCACCTGCGTCTTGAGCACCCCTTCGGGGTAGTCGTCGAGGATTTCGATCCCCCCGCCCGGGTCGTACCGCCACCCCAGTTGCCCACCGATGGTCCCGCGGTCCCGCCCGTAGATGATCGTCCCGTCGGGGTACTTCCCGTCGGCGAACCAGGCAAAGGTCTCGTAGCTGTGCCCCCCGGCGTCGTCGTCGCGGTCGTCGGCCGCGATGAAGGTATCGATCAGGAAGTCCCGCCCGTAGAGCTCGGGCACATCGCCCAGCGTGCCGTCGTCGCTCAGCCACTCGTTCTCACGGATCACATTCTTCGTCGAGGGGCAGATCCCCACCTCGTAGCTCGCGATGTAGTCGGGGAAGAGCCACCCGATATTGTCCTCGAAGGTGAAGATGGTCGGCAGGAAGACCTCACGCTTGGTCTCGTTGCTGTAGCTCTGGCAGGCCTGGCCGAGCTGGCGGGTGTTGGACAGGCACACGCCCCGCCGGGCCGCCTCCCGGGCCTTGCCCAACGCCGGCAGGAGGATGCCGATGAGGAGCGCGATGATCGCGATGACCACCAGCAACTCGATCAGCGTAAAGCCCCTGGGGGAGGTGCGTGCCATCGGCCCCAGCCTAGCACACCCCGCCCCTGAGGCCCAGCCCTTGGAGTTTCCCACCCGGTCCGGTACCATCCCGCTGCGGGCCACCGGCCCGGAGGAGATCGATCCATGCGCTGCCACTACGCCATCGGCCTCGCCCTGGCTGCCCAGATTGCCAACCCCGCTAACGCCCAACCAGACGACGATGTCGAGTTCGACCTGACCGGTATGCGGCTGTACTGCCAGCTCTTCGGGGACTGCTTCCCCGACCAGGCCCGCGACAGCTTCAACCACCCGCTGCCCGTCGGCACGCCGCAGTTCATCCTGCCCGCCGCCGGCTACCGCTACCAGCTCGACGGCGTGCTCGATACCTCCGGCCTTGTCGGCGGGATCATCCCCGACGGCTCGACACTCGCCGAGATGATGGAGATCCTCCAGCCCGGCCAGTCTCGCATGCTCACCGGCTACGCCCGCAATCCCTCCGGCGGGCTGCCCGACAGCAAGAACACGGTCTGGCTCCAGACCTTCGCCGGCTCGATCGCCGGGCTCGACCTCGAGGTCACGCTCGAAACCTCGCTCTCCGACACCGGGGTCGGCAAGTTCGAGATCCGGGATATCGACATCTCGCTCGGAATCCTCTTCGGCAGCGTCGAGATCACCGAGGGCTCGTGCCTCATCGAGGCCTGGACACCCGCCCCACGCCAGGAGACCGAGTGGCACTTCGACGCCGACCTCTCCAGCGTCCCCGACTCCGGACCCTCGCTCCTCCGCTACCTCGACGACCCGGCGTTCGGCACCATCCTCGGCGGCATCGGCAACGAGGATGTCCCCGACCCCACCATCCCCACCGGCGTCACCGAGGCCCAGTCCGCCTTCGCTACCACCACCGCCCTCGGCATCCCCGGCCCGGGCGGGGAGGAAGCCACGGTCTATGTCACCAGCCCCGCCCGGAACCTCGGCGATCCGAACCCCGACTTCTACCGCGGCATCGGCCTGGCGCTCTACCCCAGGGCCAGGCCGGCGTTCCCCGGCGCGTTCCTCGGCCAGTGGACGATCATCTTCGACCTCTACATCCCCGGCGAGAGCTGGAGCACCGAGTGGCCCCTCGCCCTCGTCCAGGGCTCGCACAACAACGCGGGCCGCGCCGACTGCCTCATCCGCAACCCCGGCAACGGCAACGGCGCGATCGGCTACCTCGTCGAGCCCGGCCAGTACCTCGAAACCAACGCCGTCGGGCCGGACCGCTGGATGCGCATCGCTCTGGTCAGCAACTTCATGCAGACCAACCAGACCGATATATACATCGACGGCTCGCTCCTGGGCTCGACCAACTCCGACTGGCTCTACAACTCGGTCGATCCCGCCGACCCGCTCTTCGGGGATGGCGAGCCCGTTGAGCCGGCGGACTGGGCCGCGTGGGGCCAGTTCCCCTCCCCCTGGGCGCTGAGCACCGGGAACTACCCAGGCTCCCAAGGCCCCACGCCGCTGGCCTCGACCCTCGGCCTGTTCTGCGATCTGGGCGACAGCCAGTTCGGCCCGGGAGGGCGGAGCGAGAAGGCCTACCTCGCCAACCTCTACTTCGCCGACGACATGCTCACCCCGACGGAGATCGCCGCGCTCGGCGGCGTGAACGCCGCGGGCATCGTCTTCACCGCCGACCCCTGCCTCGCCGACTTCAACGCCGACGGCACGGTCAACACCCAGGATTTCCTTGCCTTCCTCAACGCCTGGGTCGCCGGCGACCCGCGCGCCGACTGGAACCACGACGGCACGATCAACACCCAGGACTTCCTCGCGTACCTCAACGCGTGGTCTGTGGGCTGTTAGCCCTTTCGCCGCCCACGGGGCCCACGCCGGGGGGTGCGCCGCTTCTCCCCGATTCTCTCTTGTTCCCACCGGGCGCACCGGATACGCTCGACCTGGGTCGACCCGTCGTGGGCGAGCCGTGTGGCGGTGACATTACATCACGGATATGGAGGTATAGAATGAGAACTCTGCTCGGTCGTTCACCGATTGCGCTCTTCGTGGCGGCGGCGGTCGCCATGCCCGCCTCTGCGCAGCTCTTCGGCCCCGGCGACACCATCCTCGCCGTGGACCCCGACACCGGCATCCACTGCAGCTACCCTGGCGGCGAGGCGCCCTGGAACATGCTCGATCAGGACTCCGGCACCAAGTACCTCAACTTCGGCATGGCCGGCACCGGCGCGATCAGCGAGCCGGTCTACGGATCCTCCGTCGTCCGGAGCCTCCAGTTCACCACCGCAAACGACGCCCCCGCGCGCGACCCGGGTTCCTGGGAGCTCTACGGCACCAATGACTCGATCCTCAGCGAGGACTGCGGCATCGGCGACGGCGAGAACTGGACACTCATCGCCTCCGGAGACGCCAACCTTCCCGACCAACGCCAGACCCCCGGGCCCATCTACAACTTCACCAACGAAACCTCATACTCGGCCTACAAGCTCATCTTCCCCACACTCAAGGACCCCTCCGGCGCCAACTCCATGCAGGTCGCCGACGCCAGCCTCTTCACCGAGATGGACGGGCTCGGCGATCAGGTCTTCGACCCCTTCGACTATGTCGTCGCCGTCGGGTGGTTCGGCTCCGAGAGCGCCTACCCCGGCCCCGAAAGCCCAGCCAACGCCATCGACGGCGACCCGTTCAACAAGTACCTCAACTTCGGGCGCGAGAACTCCGGTTTCATCGTGACACGGGCCGACGGCGCCCCGGTCATCGTCGAGCAGTTCACCATCACCACCGCGAACGACTCCGAGAGCCGCGACCCCGCGTCGTGGGAGCTCTACGGCACCAACGACGCCATCGTGAGCGAGGACAACAGCACCGGCGACGCCGAGAATTGGACACTGGTGGACAGCGGGACCGTCGATCTCCCGTCCGAACGGAATACCGTCGGGCCGACCGTCCCGGTGAGCAACGCGACCGGGTACACCGGATACAAGATGCTCTTCCCCACCATCAAGGACCCCAACGCCGGAGACGCCGACTCCCTCCAGTTCGCCGAGATCTTCGTCGAGGGCCAGGGCGGCGAAGACTGCTACGCCGACTGCAACGGTGACGACTCGGTCAACACCCAGGACTTCCTGTGCTTCCTGGGCATCTGGTCCGCCTCCTACAACGGCAGCTACGACCCCGACGCCGACTGCAACAACGATGGCACGGTCAACACCCAGGACTTCCTCTGCTTCCTGGGCCTCTGGTCCGCGGGCTGCTGAGCCGAACGATCCGAAACCACTCCGCGGCCCCCGGCCCCCCCCCCCGGCCCGGGGGGTTTGGCCCCGGCCCGGGGGGGGGGGGGCCCCCCCGAACCCTGGCGCGTGCCCACGCCCCTCGATTGCCTCATCCTCGGCGGCGGCATCGCCGGGCTCTGGACCCTCCGAGCGTTGCTCGCCGAGGGGTTCGACGCTGCGCTGGTCGAGGTCGAGGCCCTCGGCTCGGGCCAGACCATCGCCAGCCAGGCCATCCTGCACGCCGGGACCAAGTACGCCCTGACAGGCCACGCCGCCGCGGCGAGCCAGGCCGCCGGCCGCGCCGCCGGCGTCTGGGCCTCGTGCCTCCGGGGCGGGGCACCCCAGGCCCCCTCCTCCGCTTCTCCACCTGCTCATGCTTCTCTCGCCGGCGACTCGCTCGACCTCTCGCCCACCACGATCCTCAGCCCGCACACCTTCATGTTCACCACGCCGGGTGTGGGCTCGCGCCTCACGGGCCTGGCCGCCTCGCGGGCCCTCGCGAGCGGACCGACGAGACTCTCCCGCGCCGATTACCCCGCCGCCTTTACGGACGCGCCCGCGGGGGTCGACCTCTACGCCCTCGACGAGCCGGTGCTCGACCTCCCGAGCCTGCTCGACACGCTCGCCGCGCCGGCCCGCGCCCGCCTGATCCACGCCCGATCGGTCACGCTCGAGCGGAGCCCCTCGCGCGAGCGAGGGGTGATCGCCCACCTCAGCACCGCCGCGGGCGACCTCACGATCCAACCCCGTGCCGTCATCTGCACCGCCGGTGCGGGCAACGAGCAGTTGCTCGCCCAGCTCGGACTCACCGCCGAGATCCCCATGCAGCGCCGCCCGCTGCACATGGTCCTCGCGCGGGCACCATCGCTCCCCCGTGTCTACGCCCACTGCGTGAGCCTGTCGGACAAGCCGCGCGCCACCATCACCACCGCGACCGACGCCGCCGGGCGCACGATCTGGTACATCGGCGGCCAAGTCGCCGAGTCGGGTGTCGACCGCACCCGCGACGACCAGATCGCCGTCGCCCGGGCCGAGCTTGCGAAGATCCTGCCCTGGGTGGACATCGGGCACGCAGAGTTCGCCACCCACCGCGTCGATCGGGCCGAGGGCTTCGCGGGGCACGGGCGTCGCCCGGACACCCCGATCGTCCGCCGGCAGGGGTCGGTGATCGCCTGCTGGCCGACCAAGCTGGTGCTCGCGCCCCTGGCCGCCGAGGCGGTCCGCGCCCAACTCGCCGAGCTCCAGATCGCCCCCTCCGCACCCTCGGCGCCGAGCCCTGATCTGCCGATCGCCCTGCTGCCGCACGCCGGCGCCGCCCCCCCCACCGCCACCCCGCTCTGGGACAGGGAGGACCTGCAATGGACCTGAGACCGCTCGGCGCGACCGACCTGCTCGTCTCCCGGCTGGGTCTGGGCACGGTGAAACTCGGCCGAAACCGGGGCGTGAAGTACCCCCAGCCCTTCGACCTCCCGACCGACGCCGACGCCCGCGTCCTGCTCGACCTCGCCGCCGACCTCGGCATCAACCTGCTCGACACCGCCCCGGCCTACGGCTCCTCCGAAGCGCGGCTCGGCACGCTCCTCGCCGGGCAGCGCGATCGCTGGGTCCTCTCCACCAAGGTCGGCGAGGAGTTCTCCGCCGAGACCGGCGAGTCGCGGTTCGATTTCTCCGCGGCCCACACCGTGCGGAGCGTCGACCGCAGCCTCGCCCGCCTCGCCACCGACCACCTGGACATCGTGCTGGTCCACTCCGACGGCAACGACCTCGACATCCTGCGGCGCGCGCACACGATCGACGCCCTCGCCCGTTGCCGGGCGCAGGGCAAGGTCCGGGCGCTGGGCTTCTCGCCGAAGACCGTGGAGGGCGCCCGCGCCGCCCTGCCCCTCTGCGATGTGCTCATGCTCGCCCTGAACCCCGCCGCGCCGGAGATGCTCCCGGTCGTCCGCGAGGCCCATGCCGCGGGGGTTGGCGTGCTGATCAAGAAGGGCCTGCAGTCCGGGCGCCTGCCCCGGGCGCCTGACCCTGCGGGAGCCGCGACCGGGGCGACTGCCGACCCGGTGGAGGCGTGCCTGGGATACCTCCTCCGCGAGCCCGGCGTGTCCTCGGTGGTGGTGGGCACCCTCAACCCCGCCCACCTGCGCCAGAATGTGCAGGCCACAGAGCGGGTGGTAGCGGGCCTGAGGGTTGACCGAGGGTGACCCGGCCGCCGGCACAGCGCCCCGCGCGCAAGAAATGCCCCCCGAAGGACTCGAACCTTCAACCCGCTGATTAAGAGTCAGCTGCTCTGCCGATTGAGCTAGGGAGGCCTTGGGGGCTGAAAATCACCCCGGCCTATCGCCCCCGGGCCGGGCCTGCTGCCCGGCAAGGGCGATACGGCAACATGGTATCCGCCCCCGGCCCGGCGTCCAGCCCCGACCCCGGGAATCATTGACCCGTCCACCTTCCGGCGCTACCGTTGCGGCCAGCCCGGGGTGGTCGTTCCGCGCGCCGGAGACCCCAGAACCACCCATGATCAGGCCCCACGGGCTCTGAAAGGACCACCGACCCATGCTCCCAGGACAACGCCAAAGCTACGGCCGCTCCCGCCGACGCAGGGCCCACGACGCCCTCACCGCCGTCAGGGCCGCCATGTGCCCCCTCAGCGGCATGCCCAAGCTCCCGCACCGGGCCTGCACGGAGTCCGGCTATGTCCGCCCCGGTCTGAAGATCTCGGTCCCCAAGCTGGGAATCGGCGTCTCGAAGGACTGATCCCATGCGCCTGGCTGTGGATGTGATGGGCGGCGACCACGCCCCCGACGCCATCCTCAAGGGGTGCGTCGAGGCGCTCGCCCACCTCACGCCCGGGGATTCGCTCGTCCTCCTGGGAGACGAGCCGGTCATCCGAGAGCTGCTCGCCGAGTACGGCTGCGCCGACCCGCGCCTGGTCGTCGAGCACGCCCCCGAGGTGATCTCGATGGACGACTCGCCCGCCAAGGCGGTCCGCGCCCGCCCGAACAGCTCGATCGTGAGGATGGCCCTCCGGGGCTCCCGTAAGCACGAGGACCCCGTCGACGGCGTGCTCAGCGCCGGCAACACGGGCGCCTGCGTCGCGGCGGCCATCATGCACATGAAACGCCTCCCCGGCGTGCATCGCCCGGGCATCGCGGTCACCATCCCCGCCTTCCACGGCCCGGTGGTGCTCTGCGATGCCGGAGCCAACCCCGAGCCCACCGCGGTCCACCTCTGGCAGTACGGTGTCATGGCTGATGTCTACGCGAGAGGCATCCTGGGAATGACCAACCCCCGCGTCGCCCTGATGAATATCGGCGCCGAGGAGGGCAAGGGCTCGGACCTGATCAAGAAAGCCCGCGACCTGCTCCGCCAGACGCCGGACCTGAACTTCATCGGGTTTGTCGAGGGACGCGACTTCTTCAACGGCGTGGCGGATGTCATCGTCACCGACGGCTTCCTGGGCAACACCCTGCTGAAGATGGCCGAGGGCATGGCCAAGAGCCTCTTCTCCGCCATCGCCCAGGAGATCTTCCTCGCCGACCCCGCCCTGGCCCTCCAGTTTGAGCCGGTGGTCAAGCAGATCTACGCCAAGAACGACTACCACGAGTACGGCGGGGCGCCGTTGCTCGGGGTCAACGGGTCGTGCTTCATCGCGCACGGCTCGAGCGAGCCCCGTACGATCAAGGCCGCCGTCCGCAACGCCCGTGACTATGTGATGCGGCATGTCAACGACGAGATCGCCTCCCGGGTCCAGAGCCTCGGGCATCTCACCAGCCCCGAACGAGAGCCGGAATGAGCCACGACCAGACCGCCGGACCGGCCCAGACGAAGCCCCTCTCGGGCGTCGTCATCGCCGGCACGGGCTCGGCGGTCCCAAAGCGGCTGGTCACCAACACCGATCTCGAGAAGCTCATGGACACCTCCGACGAGTGGATCGTCCAGAGGACGGGCATCCGCGAGCGGCATGTGCACGACCGCGAGGGCGGCGAGACGACCTCGACCCTCGCCACCGACGCCGCGCGCCGGGCGATCGAGGCCGCCGGGATCGACGCGGCCGACCTCGACCTGATCGTCTGCGGCACGATGACGCCGGACATGCCCACGCCGAGCGTCGGCTGCATCGTCGCCGACCGGATCGGCGCCGGGCAGATCGCCGCGATGGATGTCAACGCCGCGTGCTCGGGCTTCGTCTACGCGATCAACACCGCCCACGCCCTGATGGTCGGCGCGCAGTACCGCAACGCCCTGGTCATCGGGGTCGATTGCATCACCCAGCACTGCGACTTCTCGACCTTCGGCCGGGCGACCAGCGTGCTCTTCGGCGACGCGGCCGGGGCGTGCGTCCTCCGCGCCACCGGCGACGCGTCCAGGGGCCTCATCGCGCAGGCGATGCACTCGGACGGCGGCGGGGCCAAGCACCTCTACATCCCCAGCCGCGAGAGCGACTTCTTCGACCACGACGAGTACGACCCCCGCAAGGTCAACCAGATCATGATGCACGGCCCCGGGGTGTTCAAGTTCGCCGTCAGCACCTTCCCCAGGCTCATCGCCCAGACCCTCGACGCCGCGGGGCTCAACCCCGGGGATGTCGACCACTATGTCTGCCACCAGTCCAACGCCCGCATCCTCGCGGCGGCGCGGGACCGCTTCGGGCTGCCCGAATCGAGGATGTATGTCAATATCGACCGCTACGGCAACACCGTGGCCGCCTCGGTGCCGCTGATCCTCGATCACCAGACCCGCGCGGGCGAGATCAAGCCGGGCGAGAAGGTCATGCTCCTTGCCTTCGGCGCGGGGCTGACCTGGGCCAGCAGCCTGTGGCAGCTCTAGCACACCGCCGGTGGACCTGATCCGGGTGCCAAGGGGCCTACTCCCCTAACCTTCGCCATGACCGATCCCCGCACCCTCGCGACCGAGCTGCAGGTCCTGCTCGATGACGGCCGCGCCGACGAGGCGACCGACCGCGTACGCGAGCGCCTCGCCGCCTCGCCCGGGGATCCGGCGGTGCTGGGCCTCGCCGGGCAGTTGTTCAGCGCAGTCGGGCTGCACGCCGACGCGGTCGCCGCCCTGACCGCACTGGCCGGGGCCAACCCCAGAGACCCGGGCGTACTCATGCAGCTCGCCGTGGCGCTCAAGGCCGCCGAGGATCTTCCCGCGGCGGAGCGGGCCGCCGACCGTCTGCTCGCCCTCGCCCCGGCTGAGCCGCGGGCGATGGCGCTCCGCGCCGACCTGCTGTACCTGCAGGGGCGTTACCGCGAGGCGTTCGAGTTCATCGCCCCCGCCGCCCGCGCCGCCAACGCCCACCCGGGGCTGGTGGTCACCTTCGCCCGCCTCTGCCGTGTTGAGAAGAAGGCCTGGGAGGGGATCTCGGCGCTGGAGAAGGCCCTCGCGGGCCCGAGCCTCCCGCCCGCGCTGGCCGCCGACGCGGGGTTGCAACTGGCCAAGCTCTACGACAGCGTGAAGCGTTACCACCAGGCGTGGGAGGCCGCCGCCCGGGGCAACGCGGCCAAGGGCGCCCGCTTCGATCCCGAGGCCTTCGACGCGGGCGCCGCCGCGATGCTCGCGGCGTGGACCGCGGGCGCCGTCGCCGGCCTGCCGCCGGTCGAACCGACCGAGCGCCCGCTCCTCATCGTCGGCATGCCGCGATCAGGAACGACGCTCGCCGAGCAGATCCTCGCAAGCCACCCGGGCGTCGCGGCGGGGGGCGAGCTGCCGGACCTCACGCGTGCGGTGATCCGGCTGCTCGGCGGGGCCCGGGCCGATCCGCAGCTGCTGGACACGGTCGCGCCGCTCGACGCCGCGACGCTCGACGCCGAGCGCGGCCGCTACCTGGGGCGCCTGGACGCCATCGGCGGCGACGACAGCACCCGCGTGACCGACAAGATGCCGCTCAACGCCCTGCACCTGGGGCTGGTGCGGGCCATCGCGCCCGGCTCGCGGGTGGTCTGGTGCCGCCGCAACCCGCTGGACACGATCGCCTCGTGCCTGTTCCAGAACTTCGGCGGGTCGATCCCCTTCGCGTACGACCCGGTCCACCTGGCGCGGTTCCACAAGACCCTCGACCGCGTGATGGCCCACTGGCAGGGCACGCTGGGCCTGGCGATCCTCGAGTTGCCCTACGAGGCGCTCGTCGCCGATCAGGAGGGCTGGACGCGCACGCTGCTCGACTTTGCCGGCCTGCCCTGGGACGACGCCTGCCTGCGCTACCACGAGTCCGACCGCGTCGCGATGACCCTCAGCAACGACCAGGTCCGCCAGCCGGTCTTCACGACCTCGATCGAGCGGTGGCGGCGGTACGAGGAGCACCTCGCCCCGCTGCGGGCGATCCTGGACGCGTGACCCGAGCGCCCGGCGACAAACCTCTTGCCGGTACCGGGCCGACGCGGTAGGGTGGGAGGGCGCACGCCGCCGCGCGCCCGAGGAGGGTCCCCATGCTGCCGATTCGCGCCCTTGCCCTGACTGCCTGTCTTGCCGGGGCCCCCGCCGCCCTGGGCCAGACCGCATTCCCGACGGTCTTCCTCGTGCACAATGTCAGCGACTCGGTCGTCGCCTACCGGGTCGGGGAGGACGGTCTGCCGTCGCAGGTGGGGTTCGTCGATGTGTCGGACTGGCCGACGGACATCGCGGTGACGCCCGACGGGTCCCGGCTGGCCCTCACGCACGCGACGAGCAACTCGACCGAGGTGCTGACCATCCTCGCGGTCGCGGCGGATGGCGCGCTGGCCAAGGTCGCCGAGTTCCCCATCCCCGACTCGCCGCTCGCGGTCGACTGGCTCGGCGACGACCTGGTCGCGGTCGCGTCGTCGGTCTACGGGTCCAGCTCGTTCCGCGTTTTCCGCTACAGCGAGGATGGGGGGCCCGCGCTCACCCTGCTGGACACCGAGACGCCCGGCGGCTTCCTCACCGCGCTCGAGCCCAGCGCCGACCGAATGGCGCTCTACGCCAACGACTCGGCGAACGACGCCGTCCGCACCTACACCGTCAACGCCGACGGGACCGTCGACCTGCTCGCGACCGAGTTCACCGGCCTCTACCCGATCGACATCAAGCTCACGCCCGGCGGCGACCGGGTGTACGCCGGGTGCGGCATCTCGGGCACGGGGCGGAACATGCTCGGCTTCGATGTCAACCCCGACCTCACGCTGACCCTGCACGATTCGCCCTACGCAAGCCCCGGTCAGTCGCCGGCCTACCTGTGCGCGACCGGCAACGCCGACTACCTCATCGTCGGCCACGGCACCGACGCAACCGTCCGCAGCTTCGCCATCGACCCCGCGACCGGGGCGCTCACCAGCACCGGCTATTTCTTCGATGTCGGCCTGCAAGGCACCATCGGCGACATCGTCGAGGTCAACGGCTTTGTCTTCATCACCGATGAATCCACCGCGACCGACGGCATCTACGGCCTGTACTCGTTCATCCTCAATGCCGACGGCACGCTCACGCAGAACGGGCCCATCCTGCCCACGCCCGGCACCAGGCCAGAGACCATGGTCGTCTGGAACCCCGGCAACCCCTGCCCGGCCGACTTTAACAATGACGGCGCGGTCAACACCCTCGATGTGCTCGCATTCCTCAACGCCTGGAGCGCCGGCGACCCGTCCGCCGACTTCAACGGCGACGGCACGATCAACACCCTCGATGTGCTGGCGTTCCTGAACGCGTGGTCCACCGGGTGCTAGGGTGATCAGACCCAGCCATCGCTTCCCGGGAGGTGGCCAGATCTGGCCCCGCCTCCGGGTCTCACCCGGCTGAGACCCCTCTCACGGCTGTGATCAACGGATATCGGAGTGGCATGTTCGTTGCTCCCGGGGGTGGGACGATACCGTTCTCACCCGCGAGAGGGCTCCCCCTATGCGTCGACCCGGCCGCCTGGCTCTCAGCTCGATCTACCTCGCCGCCACCCCGGCGCTCGCCCAGTGGCAGCCGGCGCCCGCCTTCCCCACCAGCAGCACCGGACGCCAGCACGCCGTCGGGCTCAACCTCGGCGGCGTGCTCTACGCCCTGGGTGGCCCGCCCTGGGCCAACGGCGGCGATGAGGACGGCAGTGTCCACACGATGCCGTCGGGCGGGTCGGCGTGGACCACCAGGATCGGCCTCGACGGGATCGGCGGGTTCATTCTGCAGGGCGGGGGCGTCGACAACACCGGCCAGATCATGCTCTTTGGCGGGTACAACCCCGGCGACCCCGGGAGCGACCCGCACGACCCATTCCATTACGACATCGTCGATGGTCCCCGCGGCAGCCTTGCCCCGCGGGGCGCGGGCGCGCCGAACTACTACTTTGCGTGGTGTGCCGATAGCGCGGGGCGGGTGTATTCCCTCGGCGGCGGGCCCGGCCCCACCGCGCACTCGGGCAACCCCAACTCCGGCTATGGCGAGCGGTACCTCGGGACGAGCGACCTGTGGGAGGTCATCGCCCCCATGCCGACGCCGGCGGCCGACGCCTGCGCCGTCGCCGATGGCTCGGGGCACATCCTCGTCATCGGCGGCTACGACGCCAACGCTGCCGCGCGCATGACCAATGTCGCACGGTACGACATCGCCACGAACACCTGGAGCGACACCGCCATCCCCGACCTGCCGGTCGGCCTGACCGGCGCGCGGGCGGTGCGGGGCTCCGACGATCGCGTCTGGGTGATGGGCGGCGAGACCGGGCCGGTCGGCTCGGGCACGATCGTCACTTCGGTATTCGTCCTCGACGCCGACGGGTCGGCCTGGAACGCCGGGCCGAGCATGGCCGAGCCTCGCAAGTGGTTCGGCGCCGCCCTGGGCGATGACGACCATGTCTATGTCATGGGCGGCGTCACCCCGGCCGGCGGCACCGACAACTGCGAGAAGCTGTACACGACCCCCTGCCCGATCTTCGGCGTCCAGCCGGCCGACACCACCGCCTGGACCGGCCAGCGGGCCTCGCTGGTTTCCTCGGCGATCGGCGGCGGGACCATCGCCTACCAGTGGTTCGCCGATGGTCAGCCCCTCTCCGACGGGCCGACCGGCAGCGGCAGCGAACTCTCCGGCACGCAGACCCACACACTGGTCATCGACCAAGTCACGGAGAGCGACGGGGCAGACTACTTCGTCGAGGCGACCAACTCCTGCGGCACGACGCTCAGCGCGGTGGCACTGCTCGGCGTCCGCATCACCCCCGAGCTGCCGACGGTCTGGACAGTCACCAACCTACACCCCGCGTGGGCCACCGAGGGCTCGCGCATCGAGGGTATCGAGGCCGGGCAGCAGATCGGCTCGGGCACCAAGCCGGTCCCGCTCTACGGCACGACCTATCACCTCGACCGCCCGGTCGTGTGGGCGGGCTCCGCGGGCTCAGCGATCGACCTCACCCCGAGCACCTCGGTGGGCGGTGCGATCGCCGACACCAACGGCGCCGCCCAAGCCGGCTGGTGGTGGTGGCCCTACCAGTGCTATGTCGGCGGCCAGTGGCAGACCTGCTACACACGACAGGCCGCCCGCTGGCACGGCTCGGCCGGATCGCACGAGAACCTGCAGATCAGCGGCTGGGAGTACAGCAACGCCTACGCCGTCGGCGTGGACACCATCGGCGGCGCATCGACCAATGACGATGCCTCAGGCAACACCTGGTACCACGCCAGGCTCTGGCCCACCGCAGGCTCCACCTACGGCCAGGACCTCCACCCGGCGGGGTATCGCGACAGCTCCATATCCGCGATCGACGGCGACACGCAGTACGGCGGCGTCGTCACCGACTTCCCGTTCAAGAATCAGGCCGCCAAATGGAGCGGCACGGCGTCCTCTTTCGTCAACATGCACCCCGCGGGCGCTTCCCGGAGCGGCATCTCCGACGCCGCGGACGGCCAGCAGGTCGGCTTCGCCGAGTTCGGCGGCGAGAGCAGGCCGCTGCTCTGGCACGGCAGCCCGGACGACTTCGTGGACCTGACGCCGATCGGCGCTGTCGCGGCGTCCGCCGTCGCCTGCGAGGGCGGGCTCCAGCTCGGCTCGGTCCAGTTCGCCGACGGCGCCCACCCGGTGCTCTGGGCGGGCCAGCCCGAGGCGTTCGTCGATCTCAAGCCCTTCGTGCCCGAACCGTTCACCACCGTGGCGGTCACCTGCATGGACCTTGAACCCGACGGGACCATCGTTGTCGGCGGGTTCGGCTACAACCCCAACACCGGCGTCTACAACGCGCTGCTCTGGACGAGCGTGCCCGGCGAACCCTGCCCGGCAGACTTCAACGGTGACGGGGGCGTGAACACGCTCGATGTGCTGGCGTTCCTGAACGCGTGGAGTTCGGGGGACCCCCGGGCGGACTTCAACGGCGACGGGTCGGTGAACACGCTTGATGTGCTGGCATTCTTGAATGCCTGGAGCGCCGGGTGTTGAGACACAGACTCATGTGCGGCTTCCCACGGCCCCGGGCGAAACTCTCCGGCATGCCCCGGACACACTTGAATGACGCGACAGGGGGGCTCGCGCTTCCGCGACCCCCAGGAGTACAGACATGGAACGGATTTCGATGCTTCACACCGCGTGTGCCGTCGTTGCGCTCGCGTCGGCTCTCTCTGCCGCGAACCCGGAGAGCGAGTACCTCTGGGACAACGGGACCGGCGAGATGAACATGGGCGACGCCCTGCCCGGCGACATCGCCTGGATGAACTGGTTCCCGGTGCAGCCGGGGATGGACCGGATCACCGCGATCCGGATCGCGTTCAGCGGGATGCCGGCGGGCATCCCATTCACCGCGCATGTCTGGGCCGACGCGAGCGGGGCCGAAGACCCCTTCGCCGCCTACCTGCTCGCCAGCGGCTCGGGCGTGACCGCCGACGGCACCAACCGTTGGGTCGTCGTCGACATCCCCGATGTCACTGTCGCGAGGGGATTCTTCGTGGGCGTCGTCTACCACAACGACCCGACGGACTGGTCGCCCGCGCTCATCGACAGGGACTCGGTCCGCGACCGGCACTCCTGGTTCCTCGCCGGCGGCCACGGCACGGTGATCCTCCCCGATGATCTCTACAGCGGCGGGGCGTACCCCTGGAAGCTGGAGACGATCATCAACGGCGGCGGTGATTGGCTCATCCGGGCCGATGCGATGGCGTCGTGCACCGCCGATTTCGACGGCGACGGCTCGGTCAACACGCTCGATGTCCTGGCATTCCTCAACGCCTGGAGCGCCGGGGATCCCGACGCGGATTTCAACGGGGATGGCTCGATCAATACCCTCGATGTCCTGGCGTTTCTCAACGCCTGGAGCACCGGCTGCTGAACGCCGAATACGGAGCGCACATGCGAGCAAGAACCACCCAAGCCCTGTTGATCCTGTCCTGTGCCGCGGGCGCCGCGTCGGCCCAGACCGTCTGGCGCGTCGATGCCGACGCCGTCGGGCAGAACGATGGCTCGTCGTGGGCCGACGCCTTCACCGACCTGCAGGACGCCCTGGGCGCCGCGGCCCCCGGCGACGAGGTGTGGGTCGCCGAGGGTGTCTACACGCCGTCGGACACCGACGCGACGGCGAGCTTCGTGATGTCGAGCGGGGTCGGGCTCTACGCCGGGTTCGCGGGGCACGAGACCGCGCGCGAGCAGCGGGACTGGCGCGCGCACGAGACCATCCTCTCCGGCGACATCGGGCGGGACGATGTCGTCGGCTCGGGCTCCTACTGGTACGGGAACTGGGCCCGCAACACCGCCAACTGCGGGCATGTGCTGGTCGCGAGCGGGACCGACGAGACGGCGGTGCTCGACGGGTTCACCGTCGCCGACGGCGCCACCGGCCCCAACGGCACGCCCGCCGGCGACCCGCTCATGTACGGCTCGGGGATCTACATCATCGCGGGCAGCCCGACGGTGCGAAACTGCCGGCTCGAGCATAACCTCGCGGGGTTTGCCCCCGGCGGTGCGGTCTACTGCCTCGACGGGAGCCCCTCGTTCATCGACTGCGAGATCATCGAGAACTATGTCCACCTGGGCTACGGCGGCGGCCTCTTCGCGACCGGGGCGAGCAACCCGACCATCACCGGGTGTGTGTTCCGCTACAACCAGGCGGTCTCCGGCTCGACCGACACCATGGGCGCGGGCGTCTGCCTGTGGACCACCCTCCCCAACGAGGTGACGGCGTGCGTCTTCGACGGGAATGTCGCACGCCCGTTCTACGGCGTGGGGACGGACATCCCCTACGGCGGCGGGCTGGCGTCGTACTCCTCGACGCTCAGCGTGCGGGACTGCGTGTTCACCGGCAACCGCGCGGCCATCGGCGCGGGGCTCTTGGTCTGGCGCGACGCCACGGTCGTCAACTGCGTCTTCACCGGCAACACCGCCGTGCCGCGGGCGCGCGACCCCTACCCCGAGGCCGGCGGGATCGGCGCCGGGGCGCTCCTCTACACCTACCACGGGCACACGATGGACCTGGTCAACTGCACCATCGTGAACAACACCGGCAAGAAGCATGTCGGCCTGGACGCCGAGGCCACCGGGTCGATGACCATCCAGAACTCGATCGTCTGGGGCAACGAGGGATCGAGCGGCGAGGTCGACGGGTACTGGCGGGAGGAACTCGGCGGGAGCTTCGACACCTCGTACTCCTGCATCCGCTACATCTTCGGCCCGCCCGCGCCCGGCGAGGATCCGATCGATATCGAGAACCTCCCGGGGTGCATCGACACCAACCCGTTGGTGGTCGGGCAGGGCAACGGGCGCCTGACCGATGCCTCGCCCTGCATCGACGCCGGCGACAACCGCGCGGTGCCCGCGGGCGTGGTGCTCGACCTCGACGGGCTGGCCCGCTTCGTCGACGACCCCGCGACCGCCGACACCGGCATCCCCGGCAACGGGCACGACGCGGTCGTGGATATGGGCTCCTACGAGCTGCAGGCCGGCAACCCCTGCCCGGCCGACTTCAACGCCGACGGCAGCGTGAACACCCTCGATGTGCTCGCCTTCCTCAACGCCTGGTCCGCCGGCGACCCCTCCGGTGATTTCAACGGGGATGGCACGATCAACACCCTGGATGTGCTCGCATTCCTCAACGCCTGGAGCACTGGCTGCTGACTGGCAGGGCCCGGATCTGGTGGCCAGATTCCGCCAGGTGAGCCGCCCGCGACGCCTCCCTGACGCCAGCAAGGCCGCCTTCCCCGGCACGCTGATTGCATAGACCACCCAATAGTCCGATTCAGGGACGGCGACGCCCGCATTCCGGAATCGACCCCGGGCCGGCACGACACTCAACCCTGGGCCAAGCGCCAGGACAGCAGGCGTCAACTTAGGAACCACCCATGATCCCCCACTCCCGGCTCGCGCTCCTGGCTCTCTCGCTTCTCGGCGGCCTCGCCCAGGCCCAGGTGCTTTTCGAGCGGACACCCTACAGCCCCGCCGGCCTCGCGCCCTCATCATGGTGGGAGCCCGACGACAGCGACTGGGACAACACCTCGTGGGACGATTTCACCCTGCCCAACGGAGGCACGGTCACCGAGGTCCGCTGGCGCGGCGGCTATTCGGCCGGGACCGCGAATCTCACCGGCTTCGTGATCGGGTTCTGGCCCTCCATCGACGCCGGAAGCCAGCCGGACCTGCTCGCAACGCCCGTCGAGCACGGCGTCCGAGGCGTCGCCGGGCAGACCTATGCCGGCACCTTCAACGGCATCGCGATGTACGACTACTCCATGACCATCGACCCGGGCTTTGTCGCCGAACCGGGTGTCAAGTACTGGATTCAGATCGAGGGGTCCATGGACTACATCCCCAACTGGGGGCTTGCGTGGGGCTACGGCGGGAACCAGTCCCACTTCCGCTGGGTGCGCGGCGCGCACCGGTACTACCACTTCCCGCACGACCTGGTGTTCACGCTGCTCGGAACGGTGGCGTGCGGGGCCGACTTCAACGCCGACGGCTCGGTGAACACGCTCGATGTCCTCGCATTCCTCAACGCCTGGTCGGCCGGTGACTCCACGGCCGACTTCAACCACGATGGAGCGATCAACACGCTCGATGTGCTCGCATTCCTGAACGCCTGGTCCGCGGGCTGCTAGCCCGCGGCGGGCGCCGCACCGCCACACCGGGGCGTCATCCGACGCCCACCCAAAACGCTTCCCCCCGGACCAACAGGAGTACCCCCATGTCTCTCCGTTCCCTGCTCGCCGTGGCGATCCTCGCCTGCCTTCCCCACTTCGGGCTTGCCCAGGTGCTCTTCTCGCAACCCCCGCAATCCCCCGCGGGCCTGGCCACCTCGTGCTGGTGGGAGCCCGACGACAGCGACTACGACATCCACTGCTGGGACTCGTTCATCCTGCCCAGCGGCGGCACCATTAGTGAGGTCCGCTGGCGCGGCGGGTACGAGTATGGCGGCCAGTACGGCAAGGTCACCGGGTTCGTCATCGGCTTCTACCCCTCCAACTCCTACGGCGGCGAGCCCGACCTCTACGCCCAGCCCGTCGAATACGGGGTGCGGGGCCTCGCCGGCGAGCACTCTGTCGGCACCTTCAACGGCATCCAGATGTACGAGTACAGCATGACGATCGACCCGGGCTTCGTCGCCGAGCCCGGCGTCAAATACTGGATCAAGATCCTCGGCTCCAAGACCAACATCCCCGACTGGGGTATCGCGTGGGGTACCGGGGGCAACGCCGCCCACTTCCGCTGGATCCGCGGCTATCACCAGTACTTCATGTACCCCCACGACCTCGCCTTCACACTCCTCGGCACAACCGCGTGCGATGCCGACTTCAACACCGACGGCAGCGTCAACACCCTCGATGTCCTGGCCTTCCTCAACGCCTGGTCGGCCGGGGAGCCCGCCGCGGACTTCAACCACGACGGCGCGATCAATACGCTGGATGTCCTGGCCTTCCTCAACGCGTGGAGCGCGGGGTGCTAGCCCGAGTCCTCCATGAGTGGACGGCTTCGACGGGTTCCTGCTGAGGCACCGACACGCGCGGGCTCGGCAACGGTGTAGTAGAGGGTTTGCGACGGTGGGGTGGGCGTGCGCTGTCGCTCGGGCTCGGCGGGCGTGCCGTTCTCCGGGGCGGTCGGGAGCGGGGGCGGGGCGGCGGGTCGGGCGGTGGGCGGCTCGGGCGCGGCCGGTGTGCGGGCGGCGGGCTCACCCGGCGTGTGCGGTGGTTGGGGGCTCGGCTCGCGGGGTTCGGAGGGCGCCTCGCTGGCGCTTCGGGCTCTGTGGCGGCGGGGCGCACTGGGCAGGAGGTAGCGGAGGATGGCGGTGGCCGCCCGGCGGCGCTCGATGGGGTCGTCGGCGATGCTGGCCAGCTCGTTGAGCGTGTCGAGCGTGCGGCGGGCGAGGCACTCCTCGCGGATCTCGTGGCGGAGACGCCGGAGCGCCCGCTGCGTGGTGATGTAGTGCTGGATGTGGGGCTGGGCGAACCAGTCGAGCATCTCGGTCTCGGACACGCCAGCGTGGGCGGCGGCGACGAGGAGGTCGGAGTTGGGGTCGAAGATGGCGGAGAGGAGGTGGGTGTCCCTGGGGGACAAAGCAGCAAATGGCAAAGCAGCAAAGCTGCAAATGGAGGCGGAAGGGTCGGGAGGGGAAGAGACGGAGAGATGGATAGACG
>CAYJPX010000047.1:2963-25068 GCA_964372195.1 uncultured Phycisphaeraceae bacterium | reverse complement strand
ATCCTTCATCCTTCATCCTTCATCCTTCATCCTTCATCCTTCATCCTTCATCCTTTCCCACTACCACTCCCCGCACAGCACCATCTCGATCGCCCGGGCCACGCCCTCCTCCGCATTGCTCGCCGTCACCCGGTCGGCGACGGCCCGCACCGCCTCGATGGCGTTGCCCATCGCGATGCCGCAGCCCGCGCCGCGGATCATCGACACATCGTTGACCTGGTCGCCCACCGCGACGATCCGGGCGGGGTCGATCCCGCGCTCCCCCGCCAGGTGCCGCACCGCGTTCCACTTGTCCGCCCGGGCGTCGAAGCACTCGAGGATGTGCGCGACCTCGCCCCCCGCCCAGTGTGTCGCGTCCCGGGGCGCGACCACCGCCGGGAAGTTGTGCACGGTCACCGTGTCCTCGAACCCCGCGCGGACGAGCCGCTCCAGGGCCGTCAGCTCCTCGGCGTGGGCGCACACCCCGACGCGCACCGTGTGCTCGGGGTGCGGGTCGCGCGTGACATCGGTCGCCAGGCGGATGCTGACGGCCATCTCCTCGAACCACCACTGCGTCACCGGGTCGAGGCTCAGGCGGCGCTGCCCCGTCACGATCAGGTAGTCATACCCCGCGGCGTGCGCATCCTTGAGGACCAGCACCGGGTGCCCACGGCTCAGCAGCGTCTCGGTCAGCCTCGCGGTCAGCGTCGGGTGCATGGGGAAGCGGTGCAGCGTGCGCCCCGTGGTCGGCTCGGCGATGATCGATCCCCCTGCGACGATCACCGGCTCGGTCTGCCCGATCGCGTCGAGCGCCTCCCGGGCCTCGGGCAGCCCGCGCCCCGTGCAGACCACCACCAGCAGCCCCGCCGCCCGCGCCCGCGCGATCGCCTCGGCCACCGCCGGCGCGACCCTGCTCTGCGGGTCGAGGACGGTGCCGTCGAGGTCGAGCGCGAGCATGTCGTAGCGGCGGGACATCGAACAAGCGTAGCTCGGAAAGGCAAAGGATGAAGGATGAAGGATGAAGGATGAAGGATGAAGGATGAAGAACCGTACCGAGGATCGGTTCATCCTTCATCCTTCCGCCTTCATCCTTCTTCTGTCATCCTCCTGCACCCCGGGCCGATGGCGATGACATTCTTGCCCTGCTTCTTGCCATCGCGGGCCAGCTCGTCGGCGCGTTCGATGAGTTCCTCGGCGGTGCGCCCGTCCCACGGGTAGGTCGCCAAGCCGCCCGAGATGGTCAGCTTGCCCGGCGCATCATCGCCGAGCTTGCGGAAGCGGGCCTCGCACACCAGGCTCCGGAACCGCTCGGCGATATCGAAGACGCTGGTCGGGTGCCGGCTGTCGGGCTCGCGCGGGCCCTGCGGCTCGTGGAACACCACCGCGAACTCGTCGCCGCCGATCCGGCACACCTTGTCGGTCGGCCGCACGGCGGTGTTGAGCAGCCGCACGCACTCGGTCAGGATCTCGTCCCCCGCCGCGTGCCCGTGCTCGTCGTTGAAGTGCTTGAAGTCGTCGATATCGAAGTACAGGATCGTGAGCGCCCGGCGCCCGGCGCGGGCCGTCTCGATCGCCTCGGGCAGGAACCGGTCGAAGTACCGCCGATTCCACGCGCCGGTCAGCGGGTCGTGGAACGCCGCCTGGCGCAACGACGCCTGGCGCGCCTCGAGCTCGAGCCACGCCCCCAGCCACTCGGCCGCCGGCGCGAGCTCCGCCGGGGGCATCTCCCCGCTGCGCAGCTCGCCGACAATCTCCCCACCGACCCGCACCGGCGCCCGCGAGTGCGCCCCGCCATCCCCCGCACCCTCGCCCCTCGCGACATACGCGATGTCCCGCCCCGCGGCCCGCTCGCGCACCTGCGCCACCGCCGCGTCCAGCACCGGCTCGCCCTCGGTCACCAGCCGCAGCAGGACGAGCTCGCCCCCCTGGACCGGCCCGATCGGGCTGAGCCTCGGCGCCCCGCTGCCCGAGCGCGATGGGGCAGGGGGCTCGATCGCCCCGGGCTTGGGCTCGATCGTCCCCGCCGCCTGGCCGGGCCGCGCCGCGGCGCCGTTCTCGATGAACCGCTGCAGCCCGGCGGCGTCTGTCGTCGGGGCCACCTGCCCGTCGTACCCCGCCGGGGTCGCATCGCCGTTGCGGGCCACGCGGAGCACCCGCACCCCCGGGTTCACCCGGCGCAGCCCCGCGAGGAACTCGCCCAAGTCGCCCGCCCCCTCGGTCTTCGGCTCCGACCCGGGGTCCACGATGACCACCGCCGAGCCGGGGCTCTGGGCGTCCATGGGGTCGGCGAGCTCGCCGAGGGCGTCCATCGGTGTGCGGGCCCGGATCAGCTCGAGGCCCGGGTCACGCCGAAGTGCCGCGTCCAGGCCGGTCGCGCCGACCAGGATCACCCGCAACCCGCCCCGTTGGCTCGTTCCTTGCTGCATCGGCTCTCTCTACCCCCGTGCGCCGGGGGTGGTTCAGGCGTGGACCGCCGGGCGTCCCGGCTACTCCCGATCATCGGCCAGGAGCATCTCCAACTCTTCCGGCGTCAGGATCGACCGGGGCGATTCGGATTCCGGCGCCTCCTCGGGGTGCTCCACGCGCCGGCTCTCCGCCACCGCGGGCTGCTCCGACCGCTGGGCCGAGCCCTCACCCGCCAAGCGGAGCTTGGGCCCGCCGCCGAGGCGGGGCCGGACCACGACCTCCGGTTCCCGAGGCTTGGCGAGCGGGGCAAGACGGGCAAGACGGGGGCTTTGATCCCGGCGATATCCCCAGCAAGCGACCACCGGATCGAACCGTTCGATCGCCCGCCGGACCTCTTCGATGCCCTCCAGCCCGGTTGGCTCGACCAGCAGGAGCGCCCGGCTCCCCCGCGCCCGCCCGGCGGCGATCCTGGCGAAGGCGTCGAAGGGTCCGATCGCCTCCTCCCAGTCGATCCCCTGCCTCGCCAGGGCCGCGATCAGGTCGGCGGGCGTCTCGGCGCCGACGCCCCGCCAGACCACCGCGTGGATCGGCGTGGCGTTGAGATTGGCCGGTCCTTGGCTCATCGCCCCGATGGTACCACGCCCCGACGCCGCGGCGAAGCGCCGCGGCGGTGTGGGCTTGTTTCTCGCTGCGCCGCGGTGGTTATCCGGTCGAGGGGGCGTCGCTCGGCAATGAGGCGATCACCCGCCCGTTGAGCCGATACTCCGTCTCGGCGCGGTCGGTCCGCGCCCGAATCCGCCGAGCCCCCGCCGGCCGTCCCTGCCGCAAGAGCAACCCGCCTCGCGCCCCGCCGGTATGACCCGATGCACATTCCCGCGAGCCCTATACCCAGCCGACCGGGTCGTCCCCACCCGGCTGAGGGCCCCACAACAAGGATGCATCGGCGCGCCCAGCCGCTGTGGCGACCCGGGGAGACTGCCCCGGGCCGGCGCGGTTGGTATAACCTGACGGCCGGGACACCCCGCCCCGCCCCCAGGGCGCGGCCGCAAGCCAAGGAGAGTCACTGGTGACGCACACGCAAGACCGGTGGAACACACGACGGAGCCGTCTGCCCTTCCCCCGCACCCCCCTGGCCCTGCTGGCCGCCGCGGGGCTGGCGGTGCTCGCCCCGGCCGCGCTGGCCCAGGAGGGCGAGGCGGTGCAGCCGTCCGACGAGTTCGTCGAGTTCAGCTCGACGAGCGAGCCGATCGAGCTGCTGACGCTGGTGGACTTTGTGACCGAGGAGCTGGGGATCAATGTCTCGGTGAAGGGGACTGTGACCGGGACGGTGATGTTCAACGCCCAGCAGCGGGTGCCGCGGGGTGAGCTGCTCAGCCTGCTCGAGGCGCTGCTCACGCAGTACAACTACTCGCTGACGCTGGACCCGGTGGGGATCTACATCATCCAGCCGGCGAGCGAGGTGACCCAGGCGTTCGAGGGCGTGTTCGCGACGACCAAGATCATCTCGACGCCGAATGTGAAGCCCACGGCGCTCAAGGCGGTGATCGATCCCTCGGCCCAGGCGGGCGGGCAGAGCGCCTCGCGGATTTCGTATGTGGACGACCTGGGCATCATCGTGGTGACCGACACACCGCGCAAGGTGCGGGCGATCGAGGAGTTGGTCAAGCGTGTGCTCGAGGAGTACGGGCGGACGACCTACACCAGGATCGACCTCAAGTATGTCGCCGCCCAGGCCGCCCGCGAGCGGGCGGTGACCCTCGTCGGTCAGGGCGGCACGCTGCAGGGGCAGTTCCCGGGCCAGGAGCAGAATGTGCAGGTCCCGGGGACCGCGTCGAGCATCGACAACCTAGCGGACCGGCTGACGATCGACCCATCGGGCAACGCGCTGATCTTCCGCGGGACCGAGGCCGAGATCACGCAGGTGAAGGCGGTGGTGGAGGTGATCGACCTGCCGACCACACTCAAGCCCAAGGAGTACAAGGCCGGGCCCAACGCCGCCATGATCGCCGACATCGCCAGCCAGCGCGGCCTGGGCGAGGTGATCCAGCTCGAGGACACGGGGGCGAACGAACAGATCTTCTTCCCCGGCGGGCGCGGGAACTTCGGGGGCCAGCAGCAGCAGCAGCAGACCAGCACCCTCGGCGGCGGGTCGGTCATGATGGTCGACCCGGTCCGCGGCACGATCCTCTACTACGGCACCACCGAGCAGCAGGACCAGCTCGCCCTGCTCGTCGAGGCCCTCGATGTCGGCTCCGAGGAGATCGTGATCGAGCGGTATCCGGTGAAGAATGTGGACGCGACGGAGCTGGCCGACCTGCTCCAGGCGATCATCGAGAACCAGTCCGACGACGGGAGCCCGATCCTCCCCGGCTCGCGCAACCAGACCAACCAGACCGGGGCCAACCAGTTCCAGGCCTTCCTGCAGAACCAGCAGGACGCCTCGGAGTCGAGCTTCGCGGCGACCAGCCAGGAGTCGTTCGTCACCGCCCACGAGGCGACGAATGTCGTCATCGTCAAGGCCCCGTCCAAGCTCCAGAGCCAGTTCGCCCGCATCATCGGCGAGCTCGATGTCCGGCGTCCGCAGGTCTATGTCGAGGCCACGATCCTCGCGGTGAGCAACACCGAGGACTTCCGGCTCGCGGTCGAGGGGCAGATCAACGCCGGGCAGTTCTTCACGCAGACCTCGTTCGGGTTCGGGTCGCAGGGCACGGGCGGGGCGTACACCGACCCCAAGCTCCCACTGGCGGGGCTGGGCGGGTACAGCGCGAGCCTCATCAAGAGCGAGTATGTGCCGCTGATCCTCGACGCGGTGCAGACCGACACCGACGGGCGCATCCTCTCCACCCCGCAGCTGCTCGTCAACGACAACGAGGAGGCCGAGATCGTCAGCCTCTCGCAGGAGCCCTTCACGACGACGACGACCGGGCAGACCACGGACCAGACCAGCTTCGGCGGGTACGAGGACGCGGGCACGACGCTCACGGTCACGCCGAGCATCTCCGAGGCCGGGTACCTGCGCCTGGCCTACGCGATCGAGCTCTCGAACTTCTCCGGCGCGAGCCCCGGGCCGGGGATCCCGCCGCCGAAGAACAACCGCAATGTGCGGTCCGATTCGGTGACCATCCCGACCGACACGACGATCGTGGTCGGCGGGATCACGGTCGAGGACTCGCGGAGTACCGTGGTCAAGGTGCCGTTCCTGGGCGATATCCCCATCCTCGGGCTCCTCTTCCGCGACACCAACAACATCTCGAGCGAGCAGGTGCTCTACATCTTCATCACGCCGCGGATCCTGAACGACCGCAACTTCGCCGACCTGCGCCTGCTGACCAAGGGCCCGCAGGAGTACGCGGGGATCGACACCGGCCTGCCCCAGCTCACCCCCAGCACGATCGAGATGTCCCGGTCGGTCACCTGGGAGCAGGCCGAGCCGTCGGGCCCGACGCCGACCGATGCCGAGCCCGGGGTGACCATCGACGCGCCGGCCGAGCAGCCGGTCGAGGAGCTGCCGCTGATCATCCCGCTCACCGAGGACCGCGACTAATGGCGGGAGGTCCACTGGCCAAGTTCCGTGACCGGCCCGGCAAGGGCGGCGTGCCGGCGCCGCAGCCCGCCGGCGCGCTCGCGCTCGACGAGTCGCCCCAGCTCGCCGAGCAGCTCGGCGGGCTCCGGCTCACGCCCGACCAGCTCCGCGTCTACCGGCAGGCCGAGGGCTCGGACACCGACCCGTGGGATGTGATGCTCTCGATGCTCGCGATGGACGAGCAGCAGGCGCTGACCAAGATGGCCGAGCGCACGGGCCTCGAGTTCCGCCTCGAACCTCGCTTGCAAGAGTCGTCGAGCAAGTTCTACGAGACGATCGACCCCGACCTCGCCCGCCAGCAGAATGTCGCGGGCCTGGAGAGCGACGGGCATGTGATGACCGTCGCCACCGCCCAGCCGCTCCAGCCGGCGGTGTTCGGCATGCTCGAGGACGAGCTGGGCCTGCCGCTGCGCCTCGTGCTCAGCCCGCGGGCGGCGGTCGCCAACCTCATCAACCGGGGCTACGAGCAGCGCGGCGACCTGGTCACCGAGATCATCGAGGAGATGCCGCTCGACGCCTCGGCGATCGAGAGCGTGGCGGCGGGGATGAGCTCGTCGACCGACCTGCTCAGCCTCGCGCGGCAGACGCCGGTCATCCGGCTCGTGAACATGATCCTCTTCGAGGCCCTCCGGCGACGGGCCAGCGATATCCATGTCCACCCGCAGGAGAACAAGCTCGTCATCCGCTTCCGCGTCGACGGCATGCTGCTCGATGTCTTCAGCCCACCCATGTCGCTCGCCGCCGCCATCTCCAGCCGGCTCAAGGTCATGACCGAGCTGGACATCGCCAACCGCCACAGCCCCCAGGACGGCCACACCTCCGTCCGCATCGGGCAGAAGAAGATCGACATCCGGCTCTCCTGCATCCCCACGGTCTACGGCGAGCGGATCGTGCTGCGACTCCTCGACCAGACCCAGACCCAGCTCAGCCTCGACCAGATCGGCATGGCCAAGAAGATGCAGGCCCAGCTGATGGACTTTATCGACCGGCCCAACGGCATGATCCTCGTCACCGGGCCGACCGGCTCGGGCAAGACCACCACCCTCTACGCCGCCCTCGGCGGCATCGACCGCACCAGCCGCAATGTCATGACCATCGAGGACCCCGTCGAGTACCACCTCGAGGGCATCAGCCAGATGCAGGTCAACCCCAAGCGCGGCGTGACCTTCGCCAACGGCCTGCGCGCCCTGCTCCGCCAGGACCCCGATGTCATCCTCGTCGGCGAGATCCGCGACCAGGAAACCGCGCAGCTGGCCATCCAGGCCTCGCTCACCGGCCACCTCGTGCTCGCCACCCTCCACACCAACGACGCCCCCAGCGCGATCCCCCGCCTGATCGACATCGGCCTCGAGCCCTACCTCATCACCAGCTCGCTCATGGCCGTCCTGGCCCAGCGGCTCGTCCGCCGCACCTGCACCGTCTGCGGCGGGAGCGGCCGCAGCGCGACCGAGCTCGGCGAGGTGTGCGAGGCGTGCTTCGGCGCCGGGTACCGCGGGCGCCTCGCGGTCTATGAGATCATGACCATGACCGACGACCTCCGGCGTCTGACCGCTGAGCACGCCGACGGCGTGACGCTCTACGCGGCCGCGGTCAACGGCGGATTCATCCCCATGCGCGCCGACGGCGCCGACAAGATCGCGATGGGCGTGACCGACCAGGCCGAGGTCTACCGCGTGCTGCACTAGGGGGCTCCGGGCGATAGACTGGGCCTGTCATGCGGTGGAACCACCCATCCAGGGCCGATATCCATAACGCAGGCGAGGCCGCACGCCAGGCCCACAGCCTGTGGCTGACCTGGGCGCTCTCGTGCGAGGATCGGTTCCCCCGCATCCCCCGCCAGGCGGTCCGGGACGGGGGGTACGAGACGCTGCTGGCGACGGCGCGTGGGCGGGCGGTCTGCCGTCGGTGGTGGCAGCGGGCCTTCGCCGCGGTGGAGCGGCTGACGCCGTCCGCGTTCCGCGGGTGGTAATGCCCCCGATGGGGCGGGGCTTGTGGGGTGGTGTTGAGCCGACGCCCCGAGTTGGTCGATACCCTTGTGCTCGGCCTCGTTCGGCGAGGGTCGGACCTTATCGTTGCGAGAATAACATGACAGATACCGAACATAACGCCGCTGCCGCCCGCACCCATCTCGCCAAGACCTGGTTGGTCCGGATGGTGCTGATCACGGTGGTGCTGTTCGCGTTCGGCGCGTGGGCGTTCTATGACGCGACGGTGAAGTACCCCAGCCGTGGCGAGCGGTACGCCGAAGCGGTCCAGCTCGAGTACCTCCGGGCGGCCCGCTCGGGTGGGCGGTTGTTTGATGCGTCGGTCTTCGACCCCGCGGGGGAGTTTGCCAATCTCGAGGCCCGCGAGGTGACCGAGCTGTCGAACTTCGACCTCGCGAAACGCGAATGGCTCAAGGCCCTTGCGGTGCCGGGGTTGGGGATGTTGACCGCCGAGCACACCCAGATGCAGGATCCGGCCGCCGAGCTGGCGCGTCTGGAGGCGCTGTTCCAATCGCAGAGCCCCCCGGCCCCGCTCTCGAAGCACGATATCGCGGTGCAGTGGGGTTTGTGCGCGATCTGCTGGGCGATCGGGCTGTACATGGTGGGGTTATTCGTGATGGTCCGGTCGCGGGTGTACCGGTGGGACCCGGCCACGAACGCGCTGACGCTGCCGGGGGGGCGGTCGGTGGGGCCTTCGGACCTGGACGCGACCGACCCGGTGGACCTGTCAAAGTGGCACAAGTTCATCGTGTTCCTGCGGCCCGCGGATGGGTCGCCGATGAAGCTCGATGTGTTCCGGCACGAGCCGCTGGAGGACTGGGTCCGGCTGCTGGTGAAATCGGTGGATGCGAAATTCGAATTCCCCGACGAGGTGAAGGCCCGCGAGGCCGCCGAAGCCGAGGCCGCCGCCGCTGCCGAGGATGGGACCGTGGCCGAGGGAGAGGCCGAGCACGCCGACGCGGATCGGTAAGCGTCCGACACGATGAGCTATGTCGCAGCCACGATCGTCGCGTTGATGAGCCTGGTGGGCCTGGCGATGACGCTGCTGTCGTTCCCGGGCATCTGGACGATGGTGCTGACCGCGCTCCTGTGCCAGTGGTGGCGGCCGGAGCTCTTCAGTTGGTGGACGCTCGGGATCGCGTTGGCGCTGGCGGGGCTGGCCGAGCTGGTGGAGATGTTCGCGTCGGCGGCGGGGGCGGCGAAGGCGAAGGGCTCGAAGACGGCGATGGTCGCCTCGCTCGTGGGGGCGATCGCGGGCGCGATCCTCGGGACGATCTTCCTGCCCTTCCTGCCGATCATCGGGACCATCATCGGGGGGATCGCGGGCGCCGGGCTGGCGGCGGGCGCGGCCGAGCGGGGGATCAAACGCAAGGAGTGGGGCGACTCGTGGAATGTCGCCAAGGGCGCGGCGGCGGGGCGGGCGATGGCGCTGGTGCTCAAGGGGGGGATCGCCCTCGGCGTGGCGCTGCTGCTCACCATCGCGGCGTTCGTGCCATGACCGCCCGCGGGCCCACGCCCGACCGGCGCGGGGGGGGAGTTGGTATGCTGCGCGGGAGAGACGGATCCACCACCCTCCACGGATCGGAGGCACGCCCCCTATGACCGACGCCACCACCAACGGCGACACCGACCAGATCAAGCACTTCGTCCTCGACACCAATGTGCTGCTGCACAACCCCGACGCCTTGTTTGTCTTTGAGGACAACCATGTCATCATCCCGTTCCCGGTGATCGAGGAGCTGGACAAAATGAAGCGGCGGGACGACGACATCGGGCGCGGCGCCCGGCATGTCATCCGCCACCTCGACCGCCTGCGTCTGGTGGGGTCGCTGACCGACGGCGTGCACTGGAGCGAGGCGCCGATCGGGTCGGTGCCCAAGCGGGCGCTCGGCCCCAACGGGCGGTCGGGGTCGATCCGCATCGATGTCACCCACCACGACCGGCCCGACCTGCTCCGCGACGACCAGCCCGACAACCAGATCATCGCGGTGGCGCTCGACCTCATGCGCGACGGCCACCGGGCGGTGTTCGTCTCCAAGGACATCAGCGCCCGGATCAAGAGCGACGCCCTGGGCATCGTCACCGAGGACTTCGAGAACCAGAAGGTCGACGCCGACCGGCTCTACAACGGGTGGATCGAGGTCGACGCCGACGGCGGGCTGATCGACGACCTCTACGAGGACAAGATGCTCAGCCTCGAGCGGATCGAGCCGCTGCTGGTCGCGACAGCGGCCGACGGCTCGACCTACCCGCGGGCGCTGAGCCCCAACCAGTTCGTCGTGTTCCAGGACGCCGCCGACGAGAGCCACACCGGGCTGGCGCGCCGGCCGGGCGACACGGGGCATGTGGTCCCGGTGACGGGCCCGCGCAAGCCGGTCAGCGGGATCATCGCCCGGAACCTCCAGCAGACGATGGCGCTGGACCTCCTGCTCGACGACCAGGTGAAGTTTGTCACGCTGCTGGGCTCGGCGGGCACGGGCAAGACGCTGCTCGCCCTGGCGGCGGGCATGGCCAAGGTCTTCAGCGAGCAGCGGTACGAGAAGCTGCTCTGCGCGCGGCCGATCATGCCCATGGGCCGCGACATCGGCTACCTGCCCGGCGACAAGGACGAGAAGCTCACCGCCTGGATGCAGCCGATCTTCGACAACCTCACCTACCTCTTGAGCACCCGCGGCGCCCCCAACCAGCAGGCCGACAGCCACTCGACCGAGCAGCGCATCGACAAGCTCATCGCCGACGGGACGCTGGTGCTCGAGCCGCTGACCTACATCCGCGGGCGGTCGATCCCCCACCAGTTCATGATCGTCGACGAGGCGCAGAACCTTACGCCGCACGAGGTCAAGACCATCGCCAGCCGGGTCGGCGAGGGGACCAAGCTCATCCTCACCGGCGACATCGGCCAGATCGACAACCCGTACCTCGACCAGTCGAGCAACGGGCTGAGCTACGCGGTCGAGAAGATGCGGGGGCTGTCGATCGTCGGCCATGTCACGCTGCAGAAGAGCGAGCGGAGCGAGCTGGCGAGCGTGGCCGCCGAGCGGCTCTGACCGCCGCGCACGCCCGCGGCCCGTCGGCCTCGCTCCCACGCATCGCGCCCGGTCCCCTCGCGTTTCTACGAGCCCCGATCGCGGGACCCACGCCGCCCTACCGATGCGTCCTCCGGGGCCCGTCCTGGTCGAGGCGTCCCGAGATCCGCAGCTGCTCGCGCTCGAAGAAGTCCCGCATCGCCGGGTCGGTCTCGATCATCAGCGCCCGCCGGACCTGCTCGAGGCGCTTCTCGTCGGCCTCGCTGAGCAGGTGGGCGGCCTTGATCGCGCCGCGCAGCGCCGGCAGGTAGTTGGGGCTGCGCTCCAGCGCCATGTCGAAGTACCGCAGCGACTCCTCCGCCCAGTGCGTCCGGTCGTAGACGATGCCCAGGTTCTCGCACGGGCGCGGGTCGGTCGGGCTCAGCTGCATCGCGATCGTGAACGCCTCGGCCGCGGCCACATAGTCCTGCAGGTGCATGAACTGCACGCCCATGTTGTTCCACGCGTCGGGCATGTCGTTGGCGATCAGCAACGCCTCGCGGTACTCGTTCACCGCCTGCAGGCTCAGCCGGTCGGCCTGCTCGACGCGGTCCTTCTCACGCGCGGCATCGGCGCGGGCGGCGGTGGCGCCGGCCGCCAGGGCCGCCTCGCGGGCCTGGCCCATGCGCTCCGCGGCCGAGGTCATCGAGTCGACCGCGGACGGACGCCGGGCGGTCGAGGTGCACCCCGGCGCGAGGCCCCCCGCGGCGAGCACGACGCCGAGCAGGAGCACGGGACGGATCGGATTGGTCATGGCTGGCGCTCCCACCTCACAAAGACGACATTGAACTTCCAGAGATCGGCTGCCGGGGCGACCTCGAGCGAGAACACCTCGAGGCCCGGCACATCGGCGCGGGCCGCTTCGACCCACTTCAGCAGGTTCTCGAGGCTCGGGTCCTGCATCTTGTACTCGTAGAGGTTGCGCACCGCGCCCTGGATGACCTGGCTCTGGGGACGGGGGATCGCCGGCTTGTCCCGCACACCGGCCGTCCTGGCGGCGACCTCGATCCGCGAGAGGATGTCGAGGATCGGCTCCGAGGCGCGGCTGCTGCCCGACTCGCTGAGCCTCGCGACAAGCTGGTACTGGGTCTCGAGGTTGTCGATCCGGGCGACCAGGTCGCTGTGCATCTCGGCCTGCCGGGCGGCCGACTCCCGCTGGCGGAGCGTGACGATGAGCGCCACGCCGGCGATCAGGAACAGCAGCGTCGCCAGCAGCAGCGGGCCGCGGGGCTTGTTGCCGCTCTCGGCGGCCCGGGCGGCGTCGGCCAGCTCGTAGCGGAGGTCCTCGGAGATGCGTCCCTGGTTCGGCTGGCCCATCACGCGCCCCCCGTGCCGCCGCGCGCCGGAGAGACCCACAGCCCGACCAGGCTCACGCGGATGCCGGTCGGCACCGTGCGCGGCGTGGCCTGCCAGTTCGAGACCGACGAGCCGGCGATGCGGTTGAGCGCGGCGGTCAGCTCCTCGTACGCGGCGGTGTCGGCGACCGTGACATTGATGGTGACCGCCGACTCGCCCAGGGCGAGGCTCTCGAGCTTGTAGTCGGCGTTGCCGAGCACGAACGAGAGCGTCTCGAGCTCCTGGAGGATCGGCTTGGCCGGCGCCGACGCGACGGGGGCGACCGCACGCCGCTGGCGGTCGAGTTCGAGCTGGATGTCCTCGACAGCGCGGAGGTCCCACAGCTCGATCGCCCGGGCGCCCTCGTTGACCGCGGGCAGCAGGTCGCCCGCCTTCGAGCGCCACGCGGTGCGGTGCTCCTGCGCGGCCGCCCTGGCGCGCCCGGCCGAGGCGTGCACCTGGTAGGCCGCCAGCCCCATCGCCCCGGCCGCCAGGACGATCGCCGCGGCACTCCAGCGGTACATCGACCGGTGCTGGCGTCCCGGCCGGCCGGCGAGGCCCTGGATCGTTGTCCTGCCGCTGTCGGTCAGGCGCGGGTCGCCGAGGCTGTCGGCAAAGCGGGTGAGGGCGAGCGCGGCGGGGTCGTCGTCGAAGGCGATGTCGGCCGTCGCCCCGGGCCAGACCGCGGCGACACACTCGCCCAGGCTCTCGGTGTCGCTCCACGCCTCGCCGGGGAGCACAAGCCGCAGGCGGGTGGGCGAGGCGCCGAGCTGGGTCGACCAGGCGATCCACTCCGACGCCAGCCTCGCCAACTCGGGACGCCCGAACGCCAGCGAGGCGGGCCCCTCGCCGGTCGACATGCCGCGGGGAAGCCGGAACGCGCCCCCGGCGATGGGTGTGGCGTCGCGCGTCCATGCCCACAGGAGCCGCCCGCCGGCCGGGTCGGCGACGACCTGCGCGGTGGTGCCCGCTGGCGCAGCGACGACCCGGTCGGCACGGTCGGCCCCCGGCGTGTCGAACGCCTCGGCGAGGGCGTGCCAGACCGTGACGATGCGGGAGACCTCGACGCCGCGCGAGTCGAGTTCGTCCAGGAAGAGTCGGATGGTCGCGTCGGGCAACGCCGCCACACCCAGACGCTGGCGCTGCGGGCCGGCGCCCTGGGGCGGGCGGGCGAAGGGGCCCGCCTTGGCCGACGCCTGGCGTGCGCCCAGGGGTTGGAAGCTCGTGCCGCCGGGCACCCGGACATCGGGGTGAAGCGCGAGCTGGGGGGTGGAGCCGATGGTGTGGGCGGCGTCCTCCTCGTTGACAGGCTCGGCGGCCTGGCGGAGCATCGCGCCGATCGCGTCGGGGTCCGCCGAGTGCGCGGTCACCCAGCCGCAGCGGGCGCCGTCGGCGTCCAGCACCAGGGCGCCCAGGCCGGCACGGGAGTGCGCCCTGAGCTGCCCGGCGAGCCACTCGGCGGCCTCCTGGAGCCCGCGTTGGAGCGCGGCGCGATCGTCGCTGCGCACCTCGGGGAACGACCACGACTCCTCGACGCGGGTCGAGAGCAGCCGCAGCCGGAGGGGGAGCACGCCCCGCTCGGCCCGCTCGATGTAACAGACCAGTTCGCTCAACGCGTCATCCTTGCTCGGGTAGGGTGCCTGGGTGGGTGCGGCGGGTCATGTTGAGGGAGAGGCTCAGGGAGGGTGCTCCGGAAGGGAGGCTCAGTTGGGCGGGCCGCCGCCCTCGCCGCGGTCGCGTTCCCACCGGCCCCGCTCGCTGCGGGCCTTTTCGAGCAGGGCGGCACGCCGGTCCTCGGCCCTCTGGTTCTGGGTGAAGTCGGCCGCCTGGGGCGGGTCGCCCGAGACCTGGCTCTCGGCGGTCTTGACACCGACGGGCGCGCCGCCGGAGACCATCGAGACCGCCGAGCCCTCGCGGGCCGATCGCTCGATGGTCTGGGCCGGGCCATCGTCCACCGAGATCACCACCTCGTCGCCGACGATACTGACGAGGCGGACGCCCTGGTACTCGGGCCCGTCGGGCCGGAGGAGCTTGGTGACCCCGCCGATATTCATGAACGCCGCCGCACGCCCGCCGACCTTGATCGTGCCGACGAAACGGATGCCCGGTCCGGCGTCCGGTTCCTCGGTCTCGACGACGGTCTCGCCACCCTCGGGCTCGGGCGCGGGCACCGGGGCGTTGCCGATCATGCCGAGCAGTTCATCGACGGTCACCGGATCGACCGCGGCGGCGTAGGGCGTCCCGGCCTCGGCGCCCCCATCGGGGAGGTCGGTCCCCCCGGCGGGTGGATCCTCGGCGCGTGGGGGTTGTTCGGCGACGCTCAGCCCGGGGACGCCGAGGAACGCCATCGCCGTGCCGCAGGCGAGCACGACCATCGCGGCGGCCTGGGCGGCGATGGTGGCCCTTCGGGCGGACTGCTTTGTTCGGATCGGTGTGTGCATGGCTGGCTCCGTGGCGTTGGACTCTACTCTACACCCAGGCTTTCCCATGTGAGGAAGGCCGAGCGATCGGTCGAGCCCGGGTCTCGATTGGTGGCGATGGAGAAGTACCCGCCGTAGCGGGCGTCCGCCGGGCCGATGGTCGAGTCCCGGATCTCCACCTCCGCGAAGTAGAGCGTGGGGCGGACGGTAAACAGACGCGAGAGCGTCGCGCGGAGGTCCGGATCGACCCCGGAGTCGGCGATGGCCACGCCGACCGCGCCGGCCGAGCAACGCCCGCCGTTGGCGCTCCGGTCCGCCTCGATGCTCCTCGCGAAGCCCTGGGCCGCGTTTCGGTCGCCGGTGACGGCCTCGACGACGATCTCCATGAGTTCGAGCGAGGCGGTGTGGGCGCTGAGGGTCGGCGGTCCGACGGTGCGCAGGCCCTCCGGAGGGCCCTCCTCGCCGTAGACCTGCCCGACCGCGGCCGCGATGACCGAGGCGGCCTCGAGCATCTCAGCGTCGACCGCGGCCATGTCGGTGAGGATGGCACTCTGTCGCTCCTCGAACGAGATCACGGCGGTGGTCCCGCCGCGGAGCTTGAGGTCGAGGTAGTGGCCGTCGGCCGGCAGGACCGCCTGCAGGTCGACATTGGTCGGGAGGCTGCGGATCCACGCCTCGATACCCTCCTGGAGCCCGAGTCGGCCGTGGTGCTCCTGGTACCAGTCGAGCTGGCGCTGGGTGGTGAGGCGTTGGGCAGACTGTCTGTCGAGCATGACGGCACTCATCATGCCGACCACGACGACCAGCACGATGACCATGGGCATGGCGAACGCGCGGGCGGTCATGCTCCACCCCCGCCGCCACCGCCGTCACGGTTCCCGCCACCACCACCGCCCCCACCATCGGTCGGTCCCCCACCGCCGGGCCTGCCGCCGCCATCGCCGGGCCGGATGCCGCCCGGACCGCCGGGCGGCGGTTGGCGTCGTGGTTGTCCCTGGAGGGGCCTGGGGTTGGGCGCGCCGTCGGTATCGTTGGGGCGTTGTCTGGCGCGCGGGTCGCCCCCGCGACGCCCGCCCGGGCCGCCGCCCGGGCCGCCGGCGCCATCACCGGCGCCATCGCCATTGCCGCCACCACCTCCGCCGCCGCCGCCACCGCCACCGCCACCGGTGGGCTCGGCTTCTTCCTCCTCAAGGAGGGCATCGACGGTCCAGACAGTCTCGAAGAGGTAGTTGGCGTAGAGGCCGCTGAGGGTCTCGACCTCGAGCTGGATGTAGACGGGCATGGCCTCGGCCGAGAAGGCCGAGTGCGCATCGAACATCTGGCGGTTGAAGAACATCTGGAAGTGGCACGCCGCCAGACCCGAGGCGACCCGCGCCGGCTCGCTGCGCCCGTCGAGGGGCTGCCACCAGAGCGTCCAGCCGATCCGTTCGTCGCCCCGGCCCTCGCGGACGCGGGCCTGCGGATCGCCCGGGTCGTCGGGCCGGAGCACGAACGCCCCGCGGACGCCGGTGTACTCCTCCTGCCCGTCGGCCTGCTCGGCCTCGACATCCTCGACGCCCACCAGGGCGCTCGCCCACGCGGTGGACTGGGCGCTCGGCGGGCGGATGGGCACCGAGCTGAGCACCAGTTCGAGGCGTTGGGGCACGGCGACCGACCCGCCCCCGCCCCCGGCGGAGTAGCGGGAGCGCTGGAGCATCGAGGTCAGCAGGGGGTCGGCGTCGGGTTCGAGCAGGATGCGCGGCCGGGGGATGACCTCGGCCTCGGCGTCCTCCTCGGTCGGCTCCTCGTCGGGGGCCTGTTCGTCCGGGGTCTGGTCTTGGGGGGTCGGTTCGTCCGCGGTGGGCGCGGTGGGCTCCTTGATCCCCAGCTCGACGAGCAGCTCCTCGTCCAGCTCGGCCCCCGGCGTCAAGACCAGCGAGCTGAACGCCCGCTGCATGGTCTTCTGCACGCGGGCGAGGTCGCCGGCCTCGTGGAACCGGGCCGAGAGGGTCTGGTCGGTGCGCCCCAGGGCGAGGAAGGCCGACATGCAGCCGAGCACCACCACCGAGGCGAGCACCATGGCCAGGACGGTCTCGATGATGGTGAAGCACCGGCGGGTCACGAGTCTTCTTCCTCCTCGAGCATGTCATCCTGGTTCATGATCCGCTTGAGGACATCGTCGAGGTTGTTCTCGAACTGGTGCCGGAGGGTGTCGGGCGTGCGCAACGCCAGCCCCAGGGGGTCAACGATCCGGACCAGGCTTGATTGCGGGGCGCCCTGATTGGGCAGCGCGGCGCCCCCCGATTTCTCGCTCACCCAGACCGTGATGATGACCTTGGTCAGCCGATCGGGCGACGACCCGGACTGGCGGTTCTGGTAGCTCTCGAGGTTGCGCTCCACCGTCTCGTCGAGGTGCGACTCGACCCGGCTGACATTCATCCGCCAGCGGTACTCCGTCGCGCCGTAGGGGATGGGGATGTCCTCGCTGGGCAGGGCGCTGCGGTCGTCGATGTACTGGATGATCAGGCGGTTGGCCAGCTCGGCACAGTCCAGCAGGCGTGCCGACCGGTCCTGCTGGGCGCGGATCGCGCCGACTGTCGAGGCCATGGTGGCGACGGTCAGGCCGAGCATGACCGTGGCGAAGATGATCTCCAGGAAGCTGACGCCGCGGGCCGTGCGGCAGCGTCTGCGGGGTTGTGCCGGGCCGTGGTGCATGGGTCGGCTATTGCAGGTGCATCGTCCAGATATCGATGTCGTCGGTGAGGTCGGCGACATCGCCGCCACTGGAGATCAGGTCGTAGGGCCGCTCGCCGCGCCCGGGCACCTGGTAGAAGAACTTGCGCTTCCACCCGTCCTGGATGGGCTTGGAATCGGAGAGGAGGTCCCGCTTGAGAAGTTCGAGGTCGGGCGGGTAGGCGCTGTGCTCGAGGTGGTAGGCGTCGAGCTGCGACTGGATGGTGTCCATCGTCGTCTTGGTCGCGCCGATCTTGGCCTTCTCGCCCTGCTTGACAACATTGACCGCGACCACCGACATGAGCACGCCGAGGATCACGATCACCAGCGTAAGCTCGATGAGCGAGAAACCCGGCGCGGTCCGGGCGAGGCGGCGGGGGTTGGATGGGGTCGTCATCTTTCACTCCTTCGGTCGGTTGGGCAGCCGGTGTGCCAGAGATTTCCCTGGTGATCGTGCTGCCGTCTTTGCTTACCCCGGCTCCTGCCGGCCGGTTGCACCATCGTAGTCGTGCGATCGGCGGTCACGGGGTCGAGAACCGTCTGGAAACCCGCCGTGCGCAATGCTCCTGGCCCCTTCCGGGCTACCCGATCTGGTTCGAAATGGTCATCAGCGGGATCATCATCGCGAGCACGAGCGACCCGATAACCAGGAACATCAGCACGATGATCGCCGGCTCGAGCAGCGCCAACAGCCGGCTCGTCCGCCGGTCCAACTCCTCGGCCATGTCTCGGGCCAAACTCTCAAACGCCGTGTCGAGGTCGCCCGCCCGCTCGGCGGCCATCAGCAACCGGCGTGTCGGCAGCGGCAGCGCCGCGACCTTGTCGATCAGCGCGTGCAGCACGCCGCCCTCCACCAGCCGGGTGCGCAGGGTCTTGAGCTGCCCGTGCAGCACCGGGTGCCGCACCGCCCCGATCGCCACCCCGAGGGCATCGGCCAGCGGCACGCCCGCCTTGGTCAGCGCCGCCATCACCGAGAAAAACCGCGCCGACTCCTGCACCAGGATGATCCGCTTGAGGGCCGGCAGCGAGCGGGAGAACCGCCCGAACGCGACCGCCACCTGACGCCGGGCGAGCACCAGCAGGATGGCCAGCAGCCCGACCCCGCCGAGCAGCGGCAGCCACTGGGCCTTCATGAAGTTCCCCAGGTCCACCAGCACCTGGGTATAGATGGGCAGCTTGATGCCGTTCTCGGTCAGGGCGTTGCCGATGCGGGGCACCACCGCCAGCAAAAGCGTGAGCGTGGCGGCGATCGCGATGGTGAACACCACCGCGGGGTAGAGCATCACCGTCCCGGCCTTGCCCCGGATCGAGTGCTCGCGCCGGGCGGTCGCGGCAAGCTGGCCCGCCGACCCGCCCAGGTCGCCGGTCCGCTCGGCGGCCTGGTAGACCGCGATCGTGATCTCGTCGAAGACGCCGACCTTGCGGCAGGCGTCCGCGAAGCTGGTGCCGCCCTGGACCAACTCGCGCATCCGCTCCACGATCGGCTGCATGCCCGTGGAGACCACGGTGGCGGTGACCTCCAGCGATTCGACCAGAGGAACCCCCCGGGTCAGGAGCAGGGCGAGCTGGCTGTTCAGCTCGACCTGGTCTTTCAGCGTCAGGCGGGGCTCGGTCGCCAGGGCCGCGGGCAAACGCCAGGTGCGGAGCAGGACCAGCTTGTCCCGGCGGAGGTGGTCGGCCAGGGCCCGCTCGGACCGGGCCTGGCGCAGGCCAAAGGTCCGGCTGCCCTTGGGCGTGGCGGCCAGGTAGAGAAAGGGGCTGATGGTGCCGAATCTGCTCACGGGGGAAGTCTACCGGCCGGGGGTGTGATGGGTTCTCGGTTCGGGATCTTCTCTGTCCCGTGGGGCGCTCCGCGGCGGGTTGTGCGCGCCGGGTGGTTGATCGGTCCTCGCACGGCGTCCACAATCCGATCGCGCCCGCTCAACGCACCATCGGGCGGTCTGTTGCCCCCCAGGAGGCCCGATCGGGCATGCCCGGCGGGGAGAAGGGAAGTATCGGCCATGCGAGCCCTCATCAAACACCACGCCGGTCCGGAACTGAAATTCGTCGACCGGCCCAAGCCCACGCCGGGGCCCCGGGATGTCCTTATCCGGGTGACCCACGCGGGGATCTGCGGCACCGACCGCCACATCTGGGAGTGGGACCAGTGGTCGGCCGGGCGGGTGCCGGTGGGGATCATCACCGGGCACGAGTTTGTCGGCATAATCGAGGGGGTCGGGACTGCCGTCACCAACTACAAGCCGGGCCTGCGGGTGAGCGCCGAGGGGCACACCACCCAGGGCAAGGACTACAACAGCCGCACCGGCAACGCGCACATCGCCAGCGACACCAGGATCATCGGCATCGACCGCGACGGGTGCTTCGCGGAGTATGTCTGCGTGCCCGAGGAGAATGTCTGGCCGGTGCACCCGACCATCCCCGACAAGGTGGCGGCGGTGCTCGACCCGCTGGGCAACGCGGTGCACACCGTGATGGCCGCCGATGTCAGCGCCAAGAGCGTGCTGATCTCGGGCGTGGGGATCATCGGCCTGATGGCGGTGACGGTCGCCAGGGCCGCCGGGGCGAGCCGGATCTTCTGCACCGATATCAACCCGCCCCGGCTGGCGCTGGCCAAGCGGCTGGGCGCTGTCGAGGCCTACGACGCCCGCGATGGCAACGGGTGGATCAAGGAGGTCCGCCGGGCGTGCCGCGGCGAGGGCGTCGATGTGCTGCTCGAGATGTCGGGCGCCGAGAGCGCGTTCGACCAGGGCTTCCGCGCCCTGCGCAACGGCGGCACGGCGGCGCTCCTGGGCCTGCCCGCCAAGCAGGTGACCTTCGACTTCAACGAGAACATCATCTTCAAGGGCTGCACCGTGCTGGGGATCAACGGGCGGAAGATGTTCCAGACCTGGTACCAGATGGAGGAGCTGCTCCTCAGCGGCCGTCTGGAACTCGACGAGATCATCACCCACCAGTTCCCGCTCGAGGAATTCAAGACGGCGTTCGAGACCATGATCTCGGGCAAGGGGATCAAGGTGGTTTTGCAGATGGGGTGACTGGCCCGGGAGGATTCGTATGGGGCTGAACCACGGATCGAGGACGACGAGGATCGCAGTCCAATTGGCGCCGAGGCGTGCGGTCCCAGTCGCCATGATGCTCACGGTGGTTGCAGCGCTCTCAGGCTGCGCCCAGTACGGCACGAGCCACTACACATACTTGGAGGAAACCCACCGCCCCTGGGTCGCCCCAGGGGTGCGCGCCGAAGGCATCGGGATGGACTCATGGGATCTGGTCAAGGGCTCAAGCTCGGCGTTCGGCTATCGCCACGGATCGCGCCGGTGGATCAATCAGAACATCAGCGGCGACCTGCAGAGCTATGTTCACTCGCTCGACCTGCCGAACTTCCGCGAGGCGAACTATGTCGTCGTCTCCCTCAGCCCGACCTGCGGCTTGATGAAGGAGGGGCAGATCAAGGAGATGCGGGGCGCGAGACGCACCGGGCCCTTCGAAGGGCAGTGGGCATGGTTCTCCGCGCCGCGCGCCAGAACCGCCGACAGGGAACCCCCAATCCCCGCTGTCGAAGGCGAACCGTTCTCCCCGCCCGGCGCGAAGTACAGCTTGATCCTCCGCGACGGGTATGTGTACGCGATCGAACGCTCGGACTGACCAAACGCGGCAACCGGGGCGCGTCCGCGACTCGACGCGTGGTTTCGGAGGCTCAATCCTCGTGCGCCTGCCTGCGCAGCCTCGCGGCCCAGAAGTAGGGCCACCAGCCGAACACATACAGGCTCGCGACGATCACGAGGTTGACCAGCACCGCGAGGATGCCGCCGATCAGGTACATCCACACGAGCACCGCCAGCACGACACCGACGACGATCGGCGTGAGCACGAGTGTCTCGAATCGCTGGAACTCGCGGCTCGGCGGATCGCCCTCGACATTGTGGTCGGGCCTCACGCCCACGATCACCGAACTCTCCGAAGCGGCCGGCCTGTCCTGATGCATGTGCGCAGACATCGGCGTACCTCCGCACCCACACCCCGTATTCTATACGCCGCGGCTCACCCGGCGCACATCCGCGCGCAAGGAATGCAGCACCCCGAGGTCGATCAATCGGCCGGCCTCATTCCCCGCCGCTGTACTCGCACAGGTACATCTCATTCCCATCCACATCGGTGAAATACGCCAGCTTCACCGGCCCGTCGTCCATGATCCCGCAGGGGAAGGAAACCCCCCGGGCGGTGAGGGTCTCGACGACCTTGGCGATGGGTTGACCCACGCCGAAGGTGACATGCGTGCCGCCACGGGCGCCCGGGGTGGGGCTCTCGGGGCCGGCGGGGTGGAGGCCGAGGAAGAACCCGCGACCGGCGTCGATCGACGCGTACTCATCGCCGAAGCGCATGGCAAGCGTCAGGCCGAGCGTCTCGGTGTAGAACGCGATGGCACGGCCCATGTCGGCGACATAAATGGTGGGTGTGCCGCCGTGGATGAGGGGGGTGTTTGCTTGGTCGGTCACGGGCGGCTCCTGTGGGTGTGTCATCACGATACCACGCCGGCGTGGTGGAGAGCCAGGCGCCACGCAACTCCGTGAACCTGTCGCCGGGTGCCGGGGTCTGAACGGAGCGCAGCGGAGTGAAGGC
>CAYJPX010000047.1:0-2953 GCA_964372195.1 uncultured Phycisphaeraceae bacterium | reverse complement strand
TGTGCCCGCCCCCGGCTTTGGCCAAAGGGGGGGGCCTGCGCCCTACGCTCCCACCCCCCCCGCCCCCCCGACGGCATTCAAGCAGGGGCGGTCCGGAACGAAGTTCACGGCGTTGCGTGGCGCCCAGGGAGTTCCCGATCAGTCCCGCCACTGCTTGTGGCAGTCGTTGCAGCTCGCGGCGACCGACTGGTAGGCCTGCTCGATGAACGCGGGATCGCGGGCGATGCGGGTCAGCGAGGCCTCGAGGGCGCTGGCCCGCTCGGCGGTGTGCCGCAGCGCCTCGACGAACTCCGCGCCCTCGGCCTGGGCGTCCGGATCGTCGAGCAGGGCCCGGAAGTGGTCGGCGAGGATGCCAGTCTCGGCGGCGGGGGCCAGGTCGGGGTGGTCGCGCGGCGTCTTCCACTCGGCGCCGCGGATGACCTTGATATTCGCCCAGGTAGTGTCGATCGCGACCATGCCATCGACAAGGCCCGACACGGGCTGATACTCGGGGAACTGGAAGGCATCGCACAGCACCGTGTACGCCGCGTCGATCTCGGCGTCGGTGGCGTGCTCCATCTCGCGCATGGCGGCCCACAGGCCGGGGTAGCTCTCGCTCGTGCCCGCCGCGTGCAGGTAGGTCTCCGCCTGCGCGTGGGTCATGCGCCCCAGCCCGACCATGGCGACCGCGGCGGCGGCGGGCCCCCGGTGCTTGCCGTGGTGGCAGTGGATGTAGATCGGGCCATCGCTGTCGCGGACGGCCTTGGCCAGGTCGAAGCGCTCCCTCTCCGACATGCCGTCGTAGCCGATGGGGATGTGGATATACCGCATGCCGCGCTCGTGGGCGAGTTCGAGGTTCGGCCGAGCGCCGTCCACGCTGATGATGGTCTTGACATCGAACGCGGCGAGCGAGTCGAACGCCTCGGGCGTGTCGGGGCCCGACCCGCTGTAGACGGTGGGGTCGATGGCGAAGACATTGTGCAGGCCGGGCAGGGCGTCGGCGAGGGCGACGGGGTCGCCCAGTGCCGTCGGGTCGGGGCGACCGCCGTCGGACTGGCCGGGCGCCTTGTGCCCGTCCTCGCGGGGCGGGGCGTTGTTGCAGGCGGTGAGTGCAACGCCGACCGCCGCGCACGCGAGCGCGACAGCGCCGAGCCCCCGCCGTGCCGCGCGCGCGGGGACGGGGTGCGTGTACACGACGGGGCGGGCGGGGTCGGTGGCGTGCTTCATGGTGTGGTGTTGTACGCGAGCCGGGGGCGCGGTGTGCGGGTCAATTGTCGAGTATGAACGGCAGCGAGACCAGGGCGAGATTGCCCAGCGTCGTCAGGCTCCCCAGCACGATCGCCACGATAGCGTGGGCCTTTCCCTTGGCCCGCGGCTCGGCCCTGCGTTTCTTGAGGCCCGCCACGCCGAGGATGATCGCCGTAGGCCCGAGCAGCAGGCCGAGGATGGGGATGAGCGAGGCGACGCCGATGTAGTAGCCGATCAGGGCCGGGGGGTTGGTGTAGGGGATGAGCGTGGTGATGCCGCTATCGGCGGGCATCGGATGGGCGATCGGGCCGGGGCGCGTGGGCGGGGCCCGGAGGATCGGGCCCAGCCGCTCGTGGTCGATGGCCGGCGACTCGACGCCGTGCTCGTCGAGGAGCACCGCGCCCGCCGGGATGCGCCCCTCGCCCGCCCAGCGCACGACGACTTCCACATCGGCGGGGCCGTAGGTCTGTCCGGTCGGCAGTCTGACGGTGTACTGGCTCATGTCCGGCCCCCTCGGGAGTTCGTCGCGCAGTCTACACCGTGCCGTAGAGCCTGTCGCCGGCGTCGCCCAGGCCGGGGGCGATGAAGCCGCGGTGGTCGAGCTGCCGGTCGATGGCGGCGGCGTAGATCATGATCTCGGGCTCGGCCTGGCGGACGCGGGCGATCCCTTCGGGGGCGGCGACCAGGCACATGAGGCGCAGGTCGCGGGCCCCGGCCTCGCGGAGCATCGCCAGGGCCGCCACCGCCGAGCCGCCGGTGGCGAGCATCGGGTCAACCAGGATCACCGGCCCCGCGTCGAGGTCGGCGGGGAGCCGGTTGAGGTAGGCGACCGCCTCCAGCGTGTGCTCGTCGCGGGCCAGGCCCAGGTGGCCGACGCGGGCCTCGGGCATGATGTCCATGACCCCCTCGGCCATGCCCAGCCCGGCGCGGAGCACGGGCACGACCGTGATCGTGCCCCGGAGCCGCGTGCCGGTCATGGTCTCCAGCGGGGTGTCGATCTTGACGGGGTCGTGAGGGAACGCGCGGGTGACCTCATAGACCATCAGCCCCGCGATCTGGGCCATGAGGGCCCGGAAGGCCCGCGGGCCGGTGTCCTTCTCGCGGAGCCACGAGAGCTTGTGCTGGATAAGGGGGTGGTCGAAAACGACGACATGGGGCGAGGGGGACATCGGCCAAGCGTACCAGACAGTGGTACAACACCGCCATGACAACCCATCCAAGGCGTGCCCAACTCGACCGCCTCGCCCTCGACGCCGCCATCGCCCAGGCGGAAAAGTCCCTCGCCGAGGGCGGCATCCCCATCGGGGCGGCGCTGATGGCCCCCGATGGCACGGTCGTCGCGGCGGCCCACAACCGGCGGGTGCAGGACGGCGACCCCACCGCGCACGCCGAGATGAGCTGCATCCGTGCCGCCGGCCGACGCCGGGACTGGCACACGCTGACGCTCGCGACCACGCTCTCCCCCTGCGCAATGTGCACGGGCGCGACCGTGCTGCACCGGGTGCCCCGGGTGGTGATCGGCGAGCACCGGACCTTCCAGGGGCGCGAGGACTGGCTGCGGGAGGCGGGGATCGAGGTGGTGGTGCTCGAGGACGCCCGGTGCGTGGCGTTGATGGAGCGGTTCATCGCCGAGAAGCCGGAGCTGTGGGACGAGGATATCGGGGTGCCGGGGGATGAAGGATGAAGGATGAAGGATGAAGGATGAAGGATGAAGGATGAAGGATGA
>CAYJPX010000046.1:0-25232 GCA_964372195.1 uncultured Phycisphaeraceae bacterium | reverse complement strand
CTCGCCGGCCCCCTCGACCCCCCCACCGGCCCGATCACCCCCACCTACAAGACCCTCACCGAAGTCGAGCCCCGGATCGCCATCAACGACACCAACACCCCCGGCGACGCGACCAACCAGTTCCGCATCACCCAGCCAGGCTCCTACTACCTCACCGGCAACATCACGGGGGTTGTCGGCAAGACCTGCATCTCCATCGCCAGCTCGCGCGTGACGCTCGACCTCAACGGCTTCGCGCTCCACGGCATCGATGGCGCCATCAGCGGCATCCGCGCCGCCGCCGGCCACGGCGTCGCGATCCGCAACGGGAGTGTTTTTAACTTCGACACCGGCATAGAAGCCGAGGAAACCAACAGCAGCCGCCTCGACAACCTCTGCGTCGCCGGCAGCGGCAACGGCTTCAGGATCGGCCTCGCCGCCGTCGTCACCGACTGCACCACGGTCGACAACTTCATCGGCTTCGATGTGCTCTCGACTTCCTCGCTGACCCGGTGCACATCCCGCGGCGGCGCTATAGGGTTCGACATCGGGTTCGGGTGCACCCTCACCGACTGCAACGCATGGGGCGCGGCGACCGGGTTCTACCTCACTGGCGAGGACACGCTGGAGAGGTGCAGCGCCCGCGAGAACGATAGCCACGGCTTCAATATCCAGGAGTCCTGCGTGCTCACCGAGTGCAACTCCTACGACAACGGCGGCATCGGCTTCTTCGCGACGGCCCGCTCGCGCCTCTCTAACTGCGTCTCGCGAGCCAATGGTACCTCCGGCTTCCACCTCGTCGAGGGAAACTCCCTCGTCGAGTGCACCTCCGCCGGCAACTCCAACGACGGCCTCAACATCGCCGGCAACTCCAACACCGTCGAGCGATCGACCTTCCACGAGAACACCCGCTTCGGTATCTACCTCTTCAGCGGCGCCGGAAACAACATCGACGGCAACCTCCTCAGCTACAACGGCGACACGGGCCTCCGCGTCAATAGCGCCAGCAACCTCGTGGTTCGCAACCGCGCCCGCGGCAACGCCGTCAACTACTCCTTCGTCGCCGGAGTGGACTACGGCGTCATCCTCACCGACCCGGGCGCGGGGTTCACCTCCTCCGCCGCGTGGGCCAATTTCGCGTACTGACCACCAGAGGACAACCCCCGATGTCGCACCCCCCAAGGACCCCACCGATGCACCGCCGAACCGTACCCATTGTCGCCGCGCTGGCCCTCGGCTCCGCCGCCCTGCTCCTCGCCGGCCCCCTCGACCCCCCCGCCGGCCCGATCACCCCCACCTACAAGACGCTCACAGAGGTCGAGCCTCGCATCGCGATCAACTCGACCAACACCCCGGGAGATGCCGACAGCGTCCACAAGATCACCCAGGCCGGCTCCTACTACCTCGTCGCGGATGTCGCGGCGCCGTCGGGCAAGGCCGCGATCGAGGTCGATCTCAATGTCGCCCCCGATGTCACCATCGACCTCAACGGCTTCACGCTGCGGGGAGCGACCGGCTCGCTCTACGGGATCGTGAGCCGCGGCTTCGGGCACATCGGTGTCTCGAACGGCTCGATCACCGGGTTCGGCCAGGACGCCATGGAGCTCGACTGCCGCGACTACCGCGTCGAGCGGGTGACTTTCAGCGGGTGCCTGCGCGGCCTGAACGCCGGGGGGCATGGGAGCGTCTCCGACTGCCTCTTCTGGGAGATCGGGGGCGATGCGCTGAGGTCGGTCGGCATCGCCAGCGTCGAACGGTGTCTCTGCTGGGATTGCGGCACGGGCATCAGCGTCCCAGACTCGTCCGTGATCGCCGAATGCCAGGTGGTCTCGTCCTCCAACGCGGGCATCATCGCCGGGGGGAACAGCGTCGTGCGCGATTGCACCGCGGTGGCCAACGGAGGCGAGGGGTTCACATTGGGGTCCAATGCGGTGGTCTCCCGGTGTGTCGCCCAGTACAACCAGATCGGCTTCCTGGTGGGCGGATGGTCGGTCCTCGAGGCGTGCACCTCCGATGGCAACACCGCCCAGGGGTTCTGGACCGCCGACTCGTGCATCTTTCGGGCGTGCAGCGCGAGTGCGAATCAGCTTCAGGGATTCCGCGCGGGGTGGGTGGCGTCGTTCGAGAACTGCTCGGCGTACGGCAACTCGGGCACGGGCCTCTTCGCCGGCCAGAAGAGCACCTTTGTGAACTGCCGCGCGACCCTCGGCAATGGGGCCGGCTTTGAAGCCGGGCCCACCTCGGTGTTCACGGGCTGCACCGCCTCCGAGAACGCCGGGGCCGGGTTCCAGGCGCTGGAAAACGCCGCGTTCAACGACTGCGTCGCGATGTCGAACAATCAGCGCGGGTTCTGGACGATCTCCCGAACCTCTTTCACGAGCTGCGAGGCGACGAGTAACGGCGTCGCCGGCTTCGAAACGGCCGATCAATCCTCCCTGACCGGCTGCCTCGCGGCGAGCAACTCCGGCTCGGGCATCTCCGGTACCGACAGCGTCACGGTCAGCGGGTGCACAGCCAGCAACAACCTGGGGCGAGGCATCTCGCTCAATAACGGGGGCCGAATCGTCGACAACCTCACCCGGAACAACATCCTGGACGGGATCGCCGCCAACTACTCGTGCGACATCACCGGCAACAACTGCAACGGCGACGGCGGCGCCGCCGGCAACCACGGGGCCATCCGCGTCCTCGGCCAGGCCAACCACATCGAGGGCAACAACATCACCTACGCCGACCGCGGGCTCATGATCGACCTGGGCGGCAATGTGATCATCCGGAACAGTGTCAAGGGATGCGCCGTGGACTTCTCGATCGCCGGCGGCAACGACCTTGGCCCCATCGGCTCGGCCGCCACCGCGACGAGCCCCTTCGCGAATATCCAGTATTGACCACGCGGGAGGATGCCGCATGGACAGCATCATGGTGCGAGCGATCGCTGTCGCCGCCGCGAGCAGCTTCCTGTTCGCCCAGTCCGACATCCTCCCCGACCACAAGCACGCCTTGGGCGAGAATGTCGGGTGGATCAACCTCGACGGCGACGCGCAATTCATCGCCTTCTACTGCCCCTCCGACTTCCACCACGACCTGCTCGTCAACACCCTCGATGTCCTGGCCTTCCTCGCCGCCTGGGCCGCCGACTGCTGACCCCGGGCGCGACCAACGGACTTTCCTGGGGTGAATCACGGACGCCTCAGGCATTGCCCAGCTTCCGCGCCGGCCGTGCAGGCTCGCCTCGGCGCGGACACCGGGCGGCGCGGGCACGCATCGGTGCGGACACCCACCCGCGCGGCCCAGCCCGGTCGCCCCCCCTATAGAAAAAACCCTTGCTCGAGGGGCACCTTCCGGTAGACTCGCTTGCACACCCACGGCCTTTCGCCTCGGACCAGGAGAGTGCCCCATGCCCCGTCATCCCCTCCGTCCCGCCGCCCTGGGCGGTGTCGTTGTCCTGGCGCTCGGCGCCCTCACCCTGCTCGCCGGCCCGCTCGACCCGCCCAGCGGCCCTATCACCCCCACCTACAAAACCCTCGCCGAGGTCGAGCCGCGGACGGCGGTCGACGCGACCAACACGCCCGGCGACGCCGACAGCCTCTTCAAGATCACCCAGCCCGGCTCCTACTACCTCACCGGCAACATCACCGGTGTGGTCGGCAAGCACGGCATCGAGATCGCCGCCAGCGGCGTGACGCTCGACCTCATGGGTTTCGACATGGTCGGCGTGCCGGGCATGGGGTATTTCAGCGGCGTCACCGTCTCCGGGAGCGGTCTCTCCAACATCGCGGTGAAGAACGGCTCCGTCCGCAACTGGGAGGGCGAAGCCGGCGTGGACATGACCGGCGTCTTCATCAACTCCAACTGCCGCGTCGAGGGCGTACTCGCCAGCGGCAACACCGGCATCGGCATCCGCACCGGCGGCGGCGGCACGGTCACGGGATGCTCGGCCATCGGCAACGGCGGCGTCGGAATCAATGTCCTCAACGGTGCGGTCACCCACTGCACCGCCTTCAACAACACCGCCAGCGGCATCAGCGTCGGCACCGGCGGCCTGGTCGCGGACTGCGTCGCGCGCCTCAACTCCGTCGACGGCATCCGCTGCGCGAACGAATGCATGATCCGCGGCAACACATGCTCGAGCAACGGCAACGCCGCCGGCAACGGCGCGGGCATCCACGCCACCGGAACCGACAACCGCATCGAGGGCAACAACTGCACCGCCGCCGACCGCGGCATCGACATCGACGCCGCCGGGAACTTCATCACCCGGAACATCTGCTCGGGCAACACCACCAACTGGGATGTCGTTGCAGGCAACATCATCCTCGTCGTGCAGGCGGTGCCCGCCGGGGCCGTGAGCGGCAACGCGGGCGGCGCGGCCCCCGGCTCGACCGATCCGAACGCCAACTTCAGCTACTGACCCCTCCACAAAGAGGAACCACCATGCACGCACCACGACTCATCCTCCCCACCCTCGCACTGCTCGCCGCCCCAACACTCGCCCAGTCCGATGTCATCCCCGAGCACAAACACGCCTGGGGCGAGAATATCGGCTGGCTCAACTGGCGCGACGCCGGAGACCCCGACGGCGCCCAGGGCGTCGCCTACTTCGGCAAGTACCTCGGCGGCTATGTCTGGGGCGAGAATGTCGGCTGGATCACCGTCGGCGATGGCTCGCCCGCCAACGGCACGGCCTACGCCAACACCGACGGCGCCGACTCCGGCGTCAATATCAATACCTCCACCGGCAACCTCACCGGCATGGCCTGGGGCGAGAACATCGGCTGGATCAACTTCAGCGGCGGCGCCCTCGCCGACCCGCCGCAGCCGGCCCGACTCGACTTCGACGCCTTCCGCCTCCGCGGCTACGCCTGGGGCGAGAATGTCGGATGGATCAACCTCGACGATGACGAGCACTTCATCGCCTTCTACTGCCCCTCCGACTTCAACCACGACCTGCTCGTCAACACCCTCGATGTCCTCGCGTTCCTCAACGCCTGGTCCGCGGGCAACCCCGACGGCGACTTCAACCACGACGGCACCATCAACACCCTGGATGTCCTCGCGTTCCTGAACGCCTGGGCCGCCGGCTGCTGAAGCGTCACCGCCCGCTCTGACCCCGCTCAGTCGTCCACTGGGATCAACTGCACCGCGTCGGCGACCACAAACCCGTCGGCGCCCTCGCCCCCGATCCGCAACACCACCTGCTCGCCGGGTGTGACGGCCACCCGCCCCACCGGCGCCCACAGCCCGTCGATCGGCGGTCGCGACCGCTGATCCAACCACAGCACCTGCCGCACATCCCCCCACTCCACCGACACCGGCACGCGGCTCGCCCGGTTCTCGTGCGCGGCGTAGGATACCCGCACCTCGTACACCCCGGCCGGGGGCGACGCGATGAAAGTCACCGCGGCCCCGTCGCCCCCGCCCCCGTCGTGCAGGTACCCCCGCCCCACAAACGACGCGACCGAGTTGCTCGCGGTCCAGCTCCCCTCACGCGTCGCCTCCCCATCGTCGATCACGATTCCGCCGAGCGACGAGGACGCGACCCCCCGCGCCCGGGCCTCCCCGTGTTCGAGCACCTGCCCATCCGCGAGCAACTGCTCCCGCAGCGCCGCGTACTCCAGGTCCTGCACCGCGACCCCGCGACGCATCGCCATCACCCCCGCCGTCGCCGCCGACTGCCCCAGCACCATGAACACCGGCTCCATCCGGATCGACCCGTACGCGATGTGCGAGGCGCTCACGCACACCGGCACGAGCAGGTTCTCGCACTCGCCCCTCCGCGGCACGATCGCCCCGTAGCTGATCGGGTACGCCCCGCCCGGGCTGACTTGCACATCCCCCTCGTTGCGCACCACCGCCCGCCCGTCCTCGGTGTGCGCCACATACCGCTGCACATGGTGGGAGTCCATGTTGTACGATCCCATCCCCACCGGCCCGGGCGTCGGCTCGATCCCGCGCAGCATCGGCTCGGTCATCACCACCTCCCCCACCATCCGCCTCGCCTCGCGCACATAGATCTGGCGGGGCCAGTTTGCGTTGTCTCGGAACTCGTCGGCCGCCAGCCCCCACTCGCCCATCCGCGCCCGCACGCTTTCGGGAAGGCGCGGATCGCTCACCAGAAACCAGAAGAACCCCCGCTGGTACCGCTCGTGCTCGGCGAGAATCTCCGCCCGCTCGGCATAGGTCGCCTCGGGGTAGGCGTAGTTCATCCCGATGTTGTCCGTGCTGAAGGCCCCGTTGTTGTTGGTGTCGGTCTTGGCGTTGGGCATGCCGTCGGGCTTTATGAGCGTCGCGTCGGGCTTGGCGATCAGGTACCGCAGCAGCAGCCCATACTGCTCGGGGTCATACCCCGCCGGCTCGGTGAACGCCACGCGGTTCTCCGGCACGCGCGTCATGCACAGCCGGTAGGTGTACGCCTGCACCCGGTGGTCGCCCTCGCCCTCCACCCCCGGCCCGCCCGCATCCAACCGCGCCAAGAGCCCGCTCGACGGATCCCCCTCGACCACGAACGGGTCGACATCCACCTCGAACTGGTGCTTCACCGCATTGCCGGTCTGCACGCCATTGAGTGTCTCGCCGTACACGCTGTTGGCCTCGCGTCCCACCGCGTACGACACCCCCGCGGCCGCCATCAGGTCGCCCTCGTAGGTCGCGTCGATGTACACCCGCCCCGCGAACCGCTCCCCCGAGAGCATCCGGATCGACTCGATCCGCCCGCCGCGCGTCCGCACCCCCCGCTCCCGATCGAGCCACCGCCCGTGGAACACGGGGACCCCCGTCTCGGCGAGCAGGATCCCCATCACCCACTCGGCCGCGTGTGGCTCGAAGACCCACATGGCGTCCTCATCGGCCCGGTACCGCGCAAACCCGTCGCGGTCCTCCCACTGCCAGGCCCCGTCGCTCTCATAGTGCAGCTTGATCCGCCGGTAGAACTCGCGCGAGATGCCGCCGATCACCGCCTTGTCTCCCGAGTCGGTCCAGCCCAGGCCGTTGGTCGTCATCCCGCCGATGTGGTCCTCCGGGCACACGATCGCGACGCTCGCCCCCATCCGCGACGCCTGGACCGCTGCCGCCACGCCCGCGGAGGTCCCGCCGTAGATCACAAGGTCGTACTCCCGCCGCTCGCGCGAGGGTGCGCATCCCGCCGCCAGCGGCAGGACCGCCCAGGCAAGGGTCAGCGCCCACATCGCCGCCGCACGGACCTGCGCACTCCTGAGCCGGTGGTGCATCATGCCCCGCAGCGTACCCGCTCCGCGCTACAGCTTCCCGGTCATGAAAATCGCCGACCGCGTCCGGGCCCGGATCTCGCCCGCGATGTTGTCGCCGCACGATGAGAAGTCCTGCGCCGAGCCCTCGACGATCAGCTCGATCTGCTGCAGGGCCTCGAGCACCTTGGGGTAGTTGCCGCGTCCGAGGTCTCGCTCAGCGCGGCTGAGCTGCAGGAGGAGCTTCCGGGAGGTCTGGGCCTTGATGCACGCCGAGCCCGAGATGGTGTCCCGCAGCCCCCGCAGCTTGTCGGAGACGACCGCCGGCAGGGGCTGGGTGATCCGCACGCCCACCAGGAAGTACGACATCCCCCTGGTCAGGCCGCGGATCGTCCCGCACCCGGTCGTGATGTCGATGAACAGCTCGCCCTCCACGATCGGCGGGTCGTTGGCGTCGGGCGACCAGAAGAGGTAGGGCTGGCGGGTCGGGTCGGGGTCGTCGCAGTCGACCGCGTACCCGAGGATCGGCTCCTCGACCGCGAGGTGATCGAGCACGCCCTCCACCACCGCGCTGCTCTCGGCCTCCAGCAGGATGAACGACGGCGTGCCGGTCTGCGGATCGCCGAGCGGGAACGCCCGCGCCCACGCCGGGATCTCGACCGGCGGCAGGTCCGCGCGCAGCTCGCTGAGCAGCAGCGGCCGGTGCAGCGGCTGATCGGACGGGATCGACATCTCGCCCTCGCGAGGGTCGGGGAACACGCTCACCTTCCCGCTCACCACCCCCGCGCCCAGCACCAGCTCGAGCCGGCTGGCCATCACCGAGGTCGGCTCCACGATCACATCCGAGCCCGCCGGCGCGCTCACGGCGTTGCTGTTAGACGCGCCCACACCCACCGGCTTCTGCATCCCCGCCACGGTCGAGTCGAGGCTGCCGGTCCCGTCGTTGTTGAACGAGTAGCGCAGCAGCTCGCCCTTGGCCTGGCGCGTCACGAACGCGCGCATCACCGCGTCCTGCAGGCCGACCGCGATCTTGTACTCGTCGCTCCCGCCGCTTCCCGCGGCAAAGTCGCTGAACCCGCCCGAGCCGTCCGAGCGCCGATGCCCGTCCACCCCGTACCGGAACACGCGCCCGCTCTGGCTGGCGATCAGCAGCTCCCCGCCCGGCGCGAACGCCATGCCGCCGACCTGCGCCCCGGCCGGGAACTGCCGGTCCGCCGGGACCGACGCGCCCGCCGGGTGCACGATCGTCTCGGGCGTCAGGGGCGCGGGCGTCTGGCCCATCGCCAGCGCGTCGAGGAACGCGCCGACTTCCGACGCGCGATACCGCAGCAGCGCCGCCGGCTCGGTCAGCACCAGCACATCACCGGCGTCGAACACGCCGGCCGACGCCTCCACCACCAGCGACTCGGGCAGCAGCCCGGCCTGGATCGCCGCCGGCAGGTCGTTCACCACGGTGTGGATGTACACATCCGGGTCCACCAGCCCCAGTGGGGCCGCGTACCCGCCCGGCAGGCACCACGACTGACCCGGGCAGTTCTCATCCCGCCGGATTACCCACACCTGGCTGACCCCGCCCGAGCTCCCCTGGCCCGAGTTCATCACAAAGATGTTGCCCGCGAGGTCGAGCGACATGCCGTCCGGGCGCTCGGGCCCGGCCATCGAGTTCTTGTGGTAGACGACCTGCCCCGCCCCGGTCACGCCCGGGTAGAACAGGATCTGCCCGCCGTTGCGGTCGCACACCAGCAGGCTCGAGCCGGCGAGACCACCGTCCCGCAGCGCGATATCCCGGACATCCGTCAGGCGCGTGTCGTCGATCACCACCTGCGTCGACGGCGGATTGAACTCGACACTCAGCACCCTGGAGTTCGCCGAGTTGGCGACATACACCCTCGCGCCCTGCGCCCAGGCGCTCGGGGCCAACGCCGCGCCCGCCGTGACGGTGCAAAGCAGGAACGCACGGATAGAGCGGACACTCGAACGATGCTTGCACGACATACGAGAACCCCTTGGGCAGAACTGCCACTGGACGAGCCGACGCCGCCCCAGCGTACACAAAACGCGGCGTCGGGCAAGCAGTTCTTGTGTGCAGGTCCTTATCCGCCCGCCCCCGGCGGGGTCCTGTATGCGTCGGCCGACGCGGGCTTGCCCCACTGCTCGTACAAGCGCACGAGTCGCTTCCTCGCGTCCTCGAGGTAAATCCCCACCCCTTTGTCCGCCGCCAGCGCGTCGTAGCTCGCCAGCAGCAACGCCTCCGCTTCGTCGAACCGCTCAAGCCCGCACATCGCGGCCCCCACGACCCCATCCGCCACCGACACCCGCCAGTGGCCGTCCGGGTATTCGGCCCCGAGCGTGGCGCGGGCGTGCTCGGCCAGCGTCAGCGCCTCCTCGTGCCGGCCCGCGTCGATCAACAGATGCGCAAGTCCTGTTTCAGTCACCGCGACATCCGGGTGGTCGGGGCCGAGCAGCTCGCGGCGCATGTCCAGCGCTTCGCGGTACATCGCCTCGGCCTCGCCCAGCTCGCCCCGGTCCTGCACCCAGCGGGCGAGGTTGTTGAGCCCCTGGGCGATGGCGGGGTGCTTCTCGGGGAGCACCCGGCGGTACATGTCCAGCGAGTCGCGGGCCGCCCGCTCGGCCGCCGCCGGGTCCCCCCGATCCTGCAGCACCGCCGCGAGGTTGTTGAGCACCTGCGCGATGTCGGGGTGGTCCTCGCCGAGGAGCTTGCGCTGCACCACCAGCACCCCGCGGTAGGTCTCCTCGGCGCCCTCGAGGTCGCCGTTGTCGTGGAGCACGAAGGCGAGGTTGTTCATCGCCATGGCGACATCGGGGTGCTCCTCCCCCACCACATGCTTCTGCACATCGAGCGCTTCGCGGAAGAGCGGCGTCGCCTCGTCGAGGTCGCCCCGCACATAGAGCACCAGCGCCAGGCTGTTGAGGCTCTCGGCGACATCGGGGTGGTACCGCCCGAAGAGCTGCCGGCGCATCGCCAGCGACCGGCGCAGGGACTCGATCGCCCCGCTCGCGTCCCCCTGGTCGAACAGGTTCATCGCCAGGTCGTGCAGCGTCTCGGCGACCGGCGCGCTCTCCTCGCCGGTCAGACTCATGCGCATGTCCAGCGCCTCGCGGTACAGCGTCTCACCCGCGGGGAAGTCGCCCTTGAGGCTGAGCACATACGCCAGCTCGTGCAGCGTGTCCGCGACGCTCCCGTCCTCGTCGCCCAACGCCGCGCGCCGGATGGCAAGCGCCTCGCGGTACATCCGCTCCGCCTCGTCGTACTCGGCCTGCTTGACCTTCAGCGCGGCGTACTCGTGCAGCACCTCCGCCACCCGGGGGTCGCCCCCGCCGAAGAGCGCCCTGCGGCTCGCGACCGCCCGCTCCAGCAGCGGCTGCGACTGCGCGTACAGCCCCAGGCTCCGGTACACCGTCCCCATCGTCGCCATCAGCGTCGCCTGCGCCTGCGGCTGGTCGCCCAGCTCGGCCTCGATCCGCGCCGCGCCCTTGTCCAGGATCTCCCGCGCGGTCACCGTGTTGCCCCGGGCCTCGCTCGGGTCCACCACCGAGAACAGACCCACGAGGAACCGCAGCGCCTCCGACGAGGTCTTCGCCTCCGCCGAGGCCAGCCGCTCGGCCTGCACCGCCCGCACCAGCGCCGCCGTCGTCGCCGTGACGCCCAGGAGCAGCGCCACCGTCACCATCGCCGCCGCCGCAACGCCGAACTTGTGGCGGGCCACGAACTTCCGCACCCGGTACGAGGTGCTGGGCGGCGCCGCGAGCACCGGCTCGTTGCGCAGGTACCGCCGGATGTCGGCCGCGAACTCCGACGCCGAGTCGTACCGCCGGGCCCGGTCCTTCTCCATCGCCTTCATCACGATCCAGTCCAGCTCGTGCCGGAACCCCCGCGTCTGCGCCACCGAGCTCATCGACGACGGCGTCTCCGTCGTCACGATCCGCGGCGTGTCCCTCGACCCAGCGCTCGTGATCGCGCTGATCCGCGTGCTCGGGCGCGGCGGCTCGAACTCCCGGATGATCCGCGGGATATCTCCGAACCCCGCCGACCGAAGGTGCTTGCTCTCCAGCGGCGTCGTGCCCGTCAGCAGCTCGTAGAGCAGCACGCCCAGCGAGTAGACATCGGTCCGCGTGTCGATGTCCAGGCTGCCCTCGGCCTGCTCGGGGCTCATGTACTCGGGCGTGCCGATGAGCTGGCGGTGCTCGGTCATCACCGTCATGTCGGTCAGCCGCCCCGCCGTCGCCTTCGCGATGCCGAAGTCGATCACCTTCGCGTGGGGCTTGCCGTCCTCGGTGCCCACCAGCACATTGCTCGGCTTGATGTCGCGGTGGATGAGCCCCTTGGTGTGCGCATGCTGGATCGCCGCGCACGCCTGCAGGAAAAGCTCCAGCCGCTCGGCCAACCCCAGCTCGTGCTTGTTGCAGTAGCTGTCGATCGGCTCGCCCGAGCACAGCTCCATCACGAAGTACGGGCGTCCCGTCTCGGTGGCCCCCGCGTCGAAGACCTTCGCGACATGCGGGTGGTCCAGGATCGCCAGCGCCTGGCGCTCCTGCTCAAACCGAGCCACCACCTGGTGGGTGTCCATCCCCGCCTTGATGATCTTCAGCGCGACCTGGCGTTGGACCGGGCGCTGCTGCTCGGCCAGGAACACCACCCCGAACCCGCCCTCGCCCATGGCCTTGATGATCGTGTACGCCCCGATCTGGGCCCCGGGTCCCTCTCGCATCCCCCGCCCGCCCGCGGGCCCGCCGCCAAAGGTCGCCCCCGGCGCCCCCATGGTGACATCGGCCTCTCCGACCGCCGGCTCCGCGCCCTTCCGGGCCGGGAGGTCGATCGTGGGCTGGGCAGGGTCGAACTCGTCGCTCATGGTTGCTCGCAGGTCCCGGCGGGCGTCGCCGAGGGGACTCCCCAGATTACGCCAGGTCGGCCGAAAACACACACCGCCCGCCAGCCCCCCGGCCGGTCCGCGTGGATCCGAGCGACGGCTTGTTGCCCAAACCCTGCTTCAAGGGGGGCCCCTCGCCCCGGGTCCCGGCCCTGCCCTCGGTGGGGGTTCGGCCATCGCCCAGGAAAGCTACGGGGCCTGAGGGTTGGCACAAAGGTTGGACAAACCGTTGCGCCGCCCGGACACCTCGCGGACCGGCCCGAGGGCCGGTGATCGATTCCCATCGCCCGGCGATGCCCGCCGGGCTGGGCTCAATCTACCACGGCGCCCCCGCCATCACCAGCGTTCCGGCCGACCGGAGCGGCACGAGACCGCTTTCCACACGCCTTCCCCAGGCCAGAAGCCCGGGAACCACCCACGCCCCGGCGGCGGATATGCTTGCCGGCAGGTCCACCGCGCATTGACGCCCCCGCCCGGGCCCGCTACAACACCCCTCCCAGAGGCCTCCCGGTGGGGTGTGCCTCCACGGGATTGTCCGAACAGGAGTCGAAGCCATGAACGCACGCGTGCCGCGCACCATTCTCTGCCTCGCCCTCGGCTGCCTCGGCGCCGCGTCGCTCGTCGGCTGCACCACCGCCAGCAGCAGCGCCAACCACGCCCAGGCCGAGAGCCTCCGCGCCGACCTGACCCCCGAGCTCGACACCCTCTACCAGCGCCCGGACGATATGTCCAACGCCATGACCATCATGGCCGACGAGAACGGCCGGATGTTCTGGCAGGACATGGGGCGCGTGTTCTACACCGACCGCCCCAGCCGCCTCACCCGCGAGCCGGTGCCCTGGTAAGCAACACCAACCGCAAGACCCCCCCCAGGCCCACCCCCAGCGGTGGGCCTTTGTGATGCGTGCGGGCCGGTGCATCGATTCACGGCGGTCACTGATGCGGAGCTTGGCGTTGGAACGACTCGATGTGTTCGGTAGTTGGTGACATTCCCCACTCCTCGATCAACGCCTTGGCGGCCTCGCCTCTTTTGGTTCCTCGCAGAGCGGTCGCCAGCCGTGGCACCAGGTCCCGCGCCCACTCCGTGGACTGGCCCCGCTCCCGCCTCGCCCGCAGCAGCGCAACGGCTTCCTCCAGCACCTCGATCTGCTTCTGAGTGTCCCCCCGCCTGGCATGGACTTCCGACAACGCGTAATACGCCCACGCCGTCCATCGGTCGTCCAGTCCCCGCGTTGCGGTCCAGATCTCGATTACCGCCCTGAGCTCGGACACGGCGGCTTCGTACTCACCCCGGTCACCCCGTCCGACCGCGATATTCAGACGGGTGAGTACCCGGTCAAACTCGTCGGGCGGAAGAGTACGGCACTGGATCTCGTAGATGCGATTGAACAGCGCAAAGGACTCGTCCTCGCGCCCCGTTCGCGCTAGCAGCACCGCAAGGCCCCGCAGGTCGCGCTGCAATGCCGGGTCAGTGGGACCGGCAGCGGCCTCACGATCCGCGATAAGAGAGCGGTATGCCCGCTCCGCCTCTTCATACCGGCCGCGCTGCTCAAGCGTCAGCGCGACACGCCGCCGGGAGTTCAGGGCAAGCTCGGAGTACTTCCCGGCGACTGACTCCGCCAACTCGATCTGCTGGTCACCCTCGCCGAGCAACTCGTCCCGCATATCCAAGACGACATATCGGTCCCACTGTTCGAGTCGTTCCTCGGCAACGGCAATGCTCCTCCCGCCGTAGACGGTGGTCACAAGCTCCATGATTCTGCGGGACTGCTCGACGCTCTGCTCGGGGACGCCGAGACTGTCGTATGCCCCACGGAGCGTCCGGCGCAGACGCAGCTCGACCCTAGCGCTGTACGACTCGCCCTCGTCCAACCCGCGCGTGACCTGGTCAACCAGACCGGCGAGCGCCCGCCGCTCTTCACCGGCCGCCTCCCCCACCTCGATACTCGTGAGAGCACCCTCGAAGAACCCCGCCACCTCCTCGGCCTCGGCGAGCCGCGCTGCTTCTGCTTGTCTCGCCCGCTCGGCCTGCACCAGTCCGATCGAGGCGAGCGAGCCGCCGATGATGACCGCCAGCAGCACCGCCCCCGCCATCGTGCTGAGCAAGGGTCGCCGCCGCACCAGGCGCGACGCCCGATACCACGCCGAGGGCGGTCCGACCGCGACCGGCTCGCCCCGCCAGAGTCGCCGGAGCTCCTCGCCCAGCTCGGCGGCGGTCTGGTAGCGGTCGCCGGGCCGCTTGGCGAGGCACCGCAGTGTGATCCAGTCGAGTTCTCGCGGCAGGCGGCCGCCGAGAGTCTGGTCGCACGGCCTCGAGAGCGGGCGGGGCGTCTCGGACTCCCGGATGAGACGCAGGATGTCGCCCCCGGCCTCTCTTTGGGCCTGCTCCATGGTAAACGGCGGCTCGCCGGTGATCAGTTGGTAAAGCAGCACGCCCAGCGAATAGACATCGGTCCGCGTGTCGATGTCGGTCGCCGCTGGGATGGTCTGCTCGGGGGACATGTACGCCGGCGTGCCGAGTGCGGTCAGTGCTCCCGCCGTGGTGAGGTCCGGTCGCGCCGGGTCATCGAGGGCCTTGGCAATCCCGAAGTCGATGATGACCGGTCGCGGCGAGCCCTCGGTCTCCACGACCAGCACATTGGACGGCTTGAGGTCCCGATGCACCACCGACTTGGCGTGCGCGTGCTGGACGGCGTCGCACACCGCCGCCAGCAGCCGGAGCCTCGCCTCGATGCCTAGGCCCCGTGCTTGGCAGTAGAGGTCGATCGGCGTGCCCTCGACGAGCTCCATGACGAAGAACGGTTGACCCGACTCGGAGAGCCCGGCGTCGTAGACCCTGGCGATGCCCGGGTGGTCCATGCGGGCGAGCACATCCAGCTCGCGGCGAAAACGCCGCACCATGGCGCTCGACCCCACCCCCGGCCTGAGCACCTTGACAGCAACCCGGCGCTCTATCGGTGTCGTCTGCTCGGCCTCGTAGACGACCCCCCACCCTCCCTCGCCGAGTACCCGCACGATGCGGTACGGGCCGATCGACTCCGGCACCTCGACGAGGGCCTCGTCGAGCATCTCGCGGAGGCTGTCCAACTCGGAAGTGGCGTCCGACGCCCGCCGCTCGGTAGCCAGCAGTTGCAGAAGCGCCTCGAGCAAGGCCGGGTCATCCGCACACGCCCCTGTGGCCCAAGACTCCCGCTCTCCCTCCGGGCGCTCCATGGCCGCCAGGAACCGCTCCTCGAGGCGGACAAAGTCGATGCTGCTGCTCACCGGCGCTGCTCCTGCTCCACCGCGTTGGCCAGCCAGACCTTGGCAAACGCCCAATCACGCCTGGCGGTGATCGCCGACACCCCGATCAGCTCGGCGACGCGCTCAAGCGGCAGTCCGCATCCCGCGTGCAGGGTCACCACCTCCGCCTTGCGCGGGTCGAGCTTGTGGAGCCGGAGCAGGGCTAATCGCATGGCTGTGCTCATCTCGGCGATCGACGAGGTGGCGGCTTCCGCCGCGACCGAGAGGCTGGTCAATCCCTGGCGGCCCCGATCTCCGCCCCGACGCTGGGCGCTGACCTTCCGCCGGTGGTCGGCCAGGACCCTCCGCATAAGACGCGTCGCTAGGGCGAAGAACTGATCACGATTCTGGACGATGTTCCGCTGGGCCATGAGCCGCTCAAAGGTCTCGTGGGCCAGGGCGGTGGCCCCCAATCCATCGGCCTCGAGCCGGCTGTCAGGCCGAGGCCCCAGCTTCCCCGCCGCCAAGCGGTGCATGTCGAGGTAGGTCGATTCGACCAGGCGCGCAAATGCCCCAGGTTCACGCTCCCGGGTCGCCCGGAGCAGTGTTGTGACAGATTGGGGGGATTGAGAGGACATTCTACAAAAAGCCTGATCGGGCCTCCGCCCGGCTGCCGCGTTTCGTGTTGAACACAAGCGTAACACATCCAACGCCGCGGCAGGCAGCACATCGAGACAGCCGAGACAGTTCCCGAGTGTCGCGCCCCGAAGACGACCAAAGGAGTACGAAGATGGCAAGGCACGCTTGGGCAGGAACGGTCATCGGGCTGGCGTCGGTAGCTTCTGCACAGAACGCGGTCCAGTGGAATGTGGCCGACGGCGGGAACGGGCACTGGTACGAGATGATGGATATGGGCCAGATCTCCTGGATTGATGCTCAGTCGTTCGCTGAGTCCATCGGTGGACACCTCGCCACCCTGACGAGCGCGGAGGAGTGCCAGTTCGTGGGCGACCTGTTCCCGAGCGATCGTGCTACTGCAATCGGTGGATACCAAGACAGGGGCTCACCAGACTACGAGGAGCCGGCGGGAGGCTGGCGATGGGTGACTGGCGAACCATGGGACTACACCGGGTGGAAGTCCGATGAACCGAGCAATCACGGCGATGTCGAAGACTTCCTCTTCATGGCGAACACCAACCTGTACGCATGCGCCTGGGGCGATGGCGGGGACCTCTGTGAACCTTGCCAGCCAATCCTTCTCGCCATCGAATGGTCCGCTGACTGCAACAACGACGGCATCGTCGACTACGGCCAGATCCTCGATGGGACCTTCGAGGACTTGGACGGCAACGGCGTCCCCGACTGCTGCGAGAACGGCGGCGACTGCTGCCGCGCCGACCTCACCGGCGACGACCAGATCAACACCCTCGACTTCCTCCTCTACCTCGGCGCCTGGTCTCAGCGCGACCCGCTCGCCGACTGGGACGGGAACGGCACCGTCAACACCCTCGACTTCCTCGACTACCTCAACGCCTGGGTCGCCGGCTGCTGAACCCCCAACCCCCCCACCGCCATCCGCCGCGGACCACAAAAGCAAAGACCCCGCCGATCGCACCGGCGGGGTCTTCGTCATGTTCGTTCAGCGCCCGGCGCGGATTACTTGGCGGTGTACGCCCCGCGGCCGAGCTTCTTGATCAGTTCGCTGCGGATCAGCGTCTGGTTCACGATCGTGCGGAAGTTCGGGCTGGTGGTCTTGTACCCGGCCTTCTGCACCGCGTTGGCCACCTCGGTCACGCCCATGGTCTTGCCCTGGAGCACCTTGGCCAGCGACACCTCGAGGCTCGCCTCGTTGCGCGGGCGCTTGCGCCCGGCGCCGCTGCGCCGGGCACGCCCGGCGGCCGGGGCCTTGCGTGGCGTACGCCCGCGGGCCGCGCCGGGACGCCCCATCCCCAGGGCCGCGCTGATGAACGAGATCTCCGACTCGATCTCGCCGACTTCGGCGAGCAGCGAGTCTCGCTTCGACTCGAGCTTGCTCAGCTCACCCCCCCGCCGCTGCAACTCGGCCTGCAGGTCGGTGATGGAGATGCCGCGCAGCGAGCCGCCGCGCCGGGGCCCGCGCGCGGCGGTCTTCTTTGCGGCGGTCTTGCGGGCGCCGATCCGACGGGCTGCCTTCTTGCGTGTCTTCTTCTTCGCCATAGCCGAGCCATCCTTTCCACTGCGTGGTGGTGGTTCCTTCAAGAGGAACACATCAAAAGAAACGGATGAGGTTCATCCAAAGATCACGACATCCTAGTGCAACAATACCTAGGAGACAAAGTCGCCGCCACGCAATCGTCTCGGGGAGACCACCAGACAACCCGAGGGACCGGCGCACTACGCCCCGGTTTCTCCACCGGGTCGCGCAGCGAACACCCGAGCTACAACCCCGCGTCGTCGGCGAGCCCGATGCGTTCCATCAGACCCTCGAACTGCTCGAGGCTGTAGAACTCCAGCTTCAGGCAGCCCCGGTTTCCACCGGCGCGCAGCGAGATCCGCGCCTTGGTCCCGAGGTGATCGCTCAGCCGACGCTCGATATCCGCAATCACCGCTTCGCGTTGTGTTGGGGTGGTGTTGGTCTTGTGTTGAGGCTTCTTACCTTGCAAAGCACTATCAGCATGACGCACCGCGGCCTCAACATCCCGAACCGACAACGAATCCGCCATGACCCGACTCGCCAGCGACATGCGCCCCGCGCCGGGCGCCATGCCCAAGAGCGCGCGCGCATGACCCATCGAGAGCGACCCCACACTCACCATCGTCTGGATCTCCTCCTCCAACTCGGTCAACCGGATAAGGTTGGCCACCGTCGATCGGTCCAGCCCCACCCGCTCGCCCAGCACCGCGTGCGTCAGGCCAAACCGCTCCGCCAGGCTGCGAAGCCCGTGGGCGCGCTCGATAGGGTTGAGCTCCTCGCGCTGCAGGTTCTCCACCAGCGCCCACTCCGCGGCGTCCGCATCCCCCAACTCGCGCACCACCGCCGGCAACTCCGAGAGCCCCGCCCGCTGCGCCGCACGCCAACGGCGCTCACCGGCCACCAGCTCGAACCCCCCACCGCCCGACGGCCTCACAATAATCGGCTGCATGAGCCCCGCCCGACCGATCGACGCGGCGAGATGCTCAAGGGCCTGCTCGTCGAAGTGACGCCGTGGCTGGAAGCGATTCGGCGTGACCCGATCGACCGCCACCAGCACGACCAGATTCGGGCCGCCGTCGGGCTGGGAATGGGTGGTATCACCCACGGAATTGTCTGCCCTAGTAAAAACACTTGATTGATCCCCGGATTTGGGGGGGGCCGCCACGGCGGCTTCAACCGCCACCGGTGCCGGGGTCTGGATCAAGCTGCTCAACCCACGCCCCAATCGTCGCTGCTTTGGTGTCGCCATGCCCGGTCGCCTCCTTGCGTTGCCCCGCGGTGCGGTGACCTGTTATAACACACCTCCCCCACCGCCGACCACCCCGCCGCACGGAGCACACCGCAAATGGCCAAGGACGAGCGCATGTACATCGAGATTCTCGCCCGGGGTCTGGCGGTCGCCGGGCCCCGCGTGCTCCTCTGTCGCGACATCAAGCGCGGCCACGCCTACCTTCCCGGCGGCCATGTCGAGCCCGGCGAGACCGCCCCCCATGCCCTCGCCCGCGAGTTCCGAGAGGAGACCGGCCTCCAGGTCGAGGTGGGGGCGTTCCTCCTGGCCAACGAGAACCTCTTCGAGCAGCGGGGTACGCCCAGGCACGAGTACACGCTGGTGTTCCATGTGGAACACGCGGCCGGGCCATGGCCCGACCAGGTGCCCAGCGCCGAGGGCAAGATCGCCTTCGAGTGGGTCGAGGTCGCGGCATTGCCCGAGTCGGGCCTGGTCCCGCCCGCGATCCTGGCCTGGCTCGCCGCCGGGGGGCCGGGAGCCGTGGGGGATGAGGCGCACGCGTGGGTCAGCCACGACTTGCGGGGCTGACACCCTCCCCACCGCTCGCGCCACCCCAACTTCCTTGCAGAGTCTGCCCGATCTGGGCCAAGTCTCCCCACCGGTAGCCCGATAGCCGTGCTGGAGGGCCGTCCGGCGGTATGACCACGCGCACGAAGCTCAACCCCCAGACCGACCAACTGCTCCACCACATCGAAGAGCTGGAGTCGCGGCTGTCGCGCGCCCGGGCTGAGCTCGAGAGCGCCGCCCAGCTTCGGACTCTCGGGCTGCTGGCGGGCGCCATCGCCCACGAGTTCAACAACATCCTCACCCCCGTGCTCAGCTACGCCCGGGTGGCCTTGGACGCCCCCGGCGATGCCGAGCTGAGCCGAAAGGCCCTGGAGAAGGCGGCCGACGGCGTGGATCGGGCGTCGAGACTGGCCGTCTCGGTGCTCAATCTGGCCGGTCGAGGTGGCGTCGCTGGTGCTCAGCCCCCCCGCTGCTGCCCAGAGAAGGCCCTCCGGGGGGCTCTCGAGTGCCTCGATCGGCCGCTGAAGGCGCAGGGGATCGAGCTCCGCACCGCCATCGAACCGGGGATTGAACTGGCGATCCACCAGACTGACCTGGAGCATGTGCTGCTGAACCTGCTGCTCAACGCCTGCAGGGCGCTGGGAGCGGCCGGGAAGGACGGTGGGGGGGTCATCGAGGTTTCGTGCCGGCGGGCGTCAGCCGCGGAGTGTTCCACATGGAACACCACGGGGGGCGAACCCATGGCAGTGCTCGAGGTTCGCGACAACGGCCCCGGCTTGGACGCGACACTCCTGCCCACGCTCTTTGAGCCGTTTCAGAAGGCCGCCGCCGGCCGAGGACCCGCCCGCCAGGGCCACGGCCTGGGGCTGGCGATCTGTCGACACCTCGTCGAGGCGGTGGGGGGGAGAATCGCCGCGAGACCAGACCTGGGAGTCGGGGCGGCGTTTGTGGTGCTGCTCCCCCAGCAGTCTCAGGCTGCCAGCCGGGCGGCGTAGTGGGGGACTGTGGTCCGTGATGGGGCCGGATGGGTGTGGGCCAGGAAGCCCAGGCTGGCGCCGGGGCCTCGGATCGGACTGGCACCGGTGGAACCACCGTACCGGCAGAATCTACCTATCAAATACCTACTATGCCGGGAGCACGATCACATCTGCCGGAGCAGCCGAGATGGTGACGGCATCTCCCGGCATGGCCTCGGGGGCGAGGGCGGGGTTGAGAATGCTGGCGTGGACACGGAGGCCGCCGGGGAGGTCAAGGGCGTACTGGGCGAGTTCGCCGAGGTAGGTCGTGTGCGCGACCGTCGCCCGGAGTGCACCGAAACCGTTGTCACTGCTCAACTTCCAGCACTCGGGACGGACGCAGACCGTGACCTTGTCGCCGGCGGTGGGGGGGTTGTCGCCCACGGCCGCCGCGAGTTGGCCGGCGGCGGTGTCGAGCCGGAGTGTGTCCGCCTCACGCCCGGCGACCGTCGCGTCGAGGAAGTCGGCCTCACCGAGGAACTCGGCGACGAAGCAGGACTGAGGCCGCCGGTAAAGCTCGCGGGGGGTGCCGACCTGGTGGACCTCGCCATCGCGCATGATCGCGACGCGGTCGGCCATGCTGAGGGCTTCCTTCTGGTCGTGCGTGACATAGACCGTTGTCAAACCTGAATCTTTGCACACCTGCCGGATCTGCGACCGCAGCTCGAGGCGGAGCTTGGCGTCGAGGTTGCTAAGCGGCTCGTCGAGGAGCAGGACATCGGGCCGGACGACCAGGGCGCGGGCGAGGGCGACGCGCTGCTGCTGGCCGCCGGAGAGCTGCGTGGGCTTGCGCCCCTCGTACCCGGTCATCTGGACCTGGGCGAGTGCCTCTTCGACGCGCCTGGCCTTCTCGGCACCGGGCACCTTGCGGACGCCCAGGCCGAAGGCGACATTCTGGGCGACGGTCATGTGGGGCCAGAGGGCGTAGCTCTGGAAGACCATGCCGGTGTTGCGCTTGTTGGGGGGTGTGTGGGTGAGGTCCCGGCCGTTGAAGGCGAGCGAGCCGTCGGTGGGCTCGATGAACCCGGCGATCATGCGGAGGAGGGTGGTCTTGCCGCAGCCGGAGGGGCCGAGGAGGAAGAAGAGCTCGCCGGGGTCGATGGTGAGGGAGACCCGGTCGACGGCCCGGGTGATGCCGGCACGGCCGATGGCGGGGTAGTGCTTGGAGAGTGCGCGGATGTCGATGGTGGTGGACACGGGGGGTAGGGTAGGGGTGGTTGTTGGGTGTGGAGGCGGGGAGTGCATGGGGGAGTTGTTTGGTACAGTGTCGCCCATGGCAGGGAAACGCATCAGGGACAAAGGGAAGGTGTTCAGGGACCCGGTGCATGGGCTGATCCGCATCGAGCCGGGCGACGACTTCGTCCTCGCGCTGATCGACACGCCGGAGTTTCAGAGGCTGCGACGGATCCGGCAGCTCGGCGTGAGCAGCCTGACCTATCACGGCGCGGAGCACTCGCGGTTCGTACACAGCCTGGGGGTGTTCAACTTCGCCCAGCGGATCATCGCGGTGCTCCGGCGTCGGTACGGTGAGGACCACGCGGTCTCGCAGTGCCTGAAGGAGCATGAGCGAGTCGCGAAGGCGGCGGCGCTCCTGCACGATATCGGCCACGGACCATTCTCCCACATGATCGAGCGTGCGGCGGGGAGCAGCTTCAAGCACGAACGGATGACGGCCCGGTTGGTCACGCAAGAGGCAAGTGGCGTCCATCGCGTGCTGACCGAACACCAGATCGACCCACAGGCTGTGGCGGATGTCATCGACAGTGTCTATCCACAAAGGCTCATCGTGGACATCGTGTCGAGCCAGCTTGACGCTGATCGGATGGACTACCTGCTCCGCGACTCGCTCATGACCGGAGTGGAGTACGGCGTCTATGACGCCGAATGGCTTTTGAACGCGATGTGTGTCTGCCTCGACCCAGGGGCCGACTCGGAGGAGTTGCCCGAGCGGGCCTGGCGGCTCTGTCTGGATCACAACCGCGGGCTCTTCGCGGCCGAGCAGCTCATCCTCGCACGCCACCACATGATGCTCCAGGTGTACATGCACCGCGTGACCCGCGGCTACGAGGTGATGCTGCTCGGGCTGATGGAAGCGGCGGCGGGACAGCGGGACCGACTCCCCGCCGGGACGCCGCGGGTCGTTCGGGAGTACTTCGACCGCGGCATCGAGCTGTCGCACAACGACTGGCTGGAGTTCGATGAGTCAGCGTTGGTCGCGGCGTTTCATGCGTGGGCGCGTGCCGACGCGGGCGAGCATCCCGACCTGTCGCGGCTCACCGGAGCGTTCCTCCGGCGCGAGCGCATCTACTTGGCCTATCGCCTCGCCGGGGTCGGCGTGCCCGGGGCGATGAAGCTGCAGCACGAGTTGACGGGCGCAAAGCTGAAGGAGGGGCTTGACTGGGGGCTTGACAATGGAGAACATGTGCCGTACAAAGGTATCCTGTACACGGCCAAGAAGGGCGGCGCGGAAGAGGAGCAGTCCACGGTCTCTATCCTCTTGAGTGACGGCGATCCTTCGCACAAGGGCCGCGCCGTGGAGAGCGAGTCCGGGGTGTTCGAGGGGCTGGACCGCTCGTCGCAGATGGTGACGCGGCTGTATGTCGACCGCGAGAAGGTCGGAGAGGTCGCACCGATCCTCGAAAGGCTCGGGATCAAAGGAGAGACGGCATGAACCGCACGATTGAACTGCTGCGAGTGATCGACTGCTGCGGCCGGGTCGATGGGCGCAAGAAGCTGCAGAAGATCGTCCACATTCTCAAGGAGGCGGGGGTCCCACTCGGGTTCCGGTACGGGTTCCACTTTCATGGACCATTCTCGGCCGAGCTCAAGGGCGAGATCGACACGCTGGTCGCCGAGGACATCCTGCTGGAAGCGGAGGGGGCGACGCCCGTCGCCGACTACAAGCAGTACTCGTACTCTCTGGGGGAAGCGGGCGCGGAGATGCTGCGCGAGTATGCACCGAAGGAGAAGCCGGAGTGGCAGGGGCTGGCCGCGGAACTGAACCGCAAGTCGGCGCAGGAGCTCGAGGCCGTGAGCACGCTGCTCTACCTGCGCCGGCACGGGTACGAGGGGGAGCGGCTGCGCCGGCAGTTCGGGGAGTTGAAGCCGCAGTTGGTGGGGGGATATGAGGCGGCGGAGACGATGGCGCGGGAGGTCTGCGGGCGGCGGGTGGGCTGAGAGGAAGCAGCGCCTCTGAGGCTGGGTCTGCGAAGGGCTCGCACGGGCAAGGCGAGCGTGGGTGGTACTGGTCCCAGTGAGCCACGGGCGGGCTCGCCTGACATGTTGTCCAGGGGATGGCCCGTTCGGGATACCTAGCGTTGAACAGTTGCACCCGCCCGCAAGGACAGTACACTGCAACGGTGGAAGCAACCGTCGTCGTCATTCTGATCGTGATTGTGGGCGCAATCGTCGCAACTCTTGTCGTCGCGCAAGCACAGATAGCGCGAGCCCGAGAAGCGAAGGTGGTGCTGGCTTCCACACTCGGCTTCTGTGCTTCGGACGCCTTTGTGAGCACATTCAATCGGCACGGCGTCGCGATTGAGAGCGACACCAGGCGTGTACTCCTCTCGACCAAGAGCACCACGAAGCTCCTCCAACCGACTGACATCATCGAGGTCGAGCTTCTCGAGGACAACACCTCACTCTTGAAGACCAACAGGGTGAGCCAGGTCGGTGGAGTCGTGGTCGGTGGTCTTCTGCTCGGCGGAGTGGGCGCCGTTGTGGGCGGCTTGTCCGGCTCGAAGAGAACCACCGCCAGGGTCAGCAAACTCACGCTTCGGATTACCACGAACGATTTCGAAACGCCGAACCATGACATCGTCTTCTTCGAGTGGCTGGATAAGGGAATCGAGCGGGGCAGCCCGATCTACCAACCTCGACTCAAGGAAGCGAAACTCTGGCATGGTCGGCTGACCCAGGTCCTCAGAGCAGGAGAGGACGACCGTAGACAGGCAACGGTACCGGTGGCCACCACAGCGTCAGTGGCGGACGAGCTCGAGAAGCTGGCTGGCCTCCGAACCCGCGGGCTCATCACCGATGAGGAGTTTGCACATCAGAAGAACCGACTGCTCAGGTGACACCGGCACTGGCCGGCCAGGATTCACTCCGCCGCCGTCGGCGACGAGTCGTGTGTGGGGTCTCGGTCGTCGAGTGCATCGCGGAGGTGGCGGGGAGGGGCACGCCGCGCATTGCAGTTGCAATGAGGGCGGAGAGGTGCAGGGCATCGTCGGCGAGGGCTGAAACCGGGGCTTGGAAAGGCACCGCCCCTGGGGCTCGAGATCGGGTCGCGGGCGGGGGTTGGAGGTGCGCGGGCATTGGGGCGCGAGGTGCGGAGGCGGCGGGGGGTAGGATGGGAGTATGTCCGAGCGGGAGATCCAGCGGGCGGCGGCGGCGATCGAGAAGGTCAGGTCGCTGCGGGTGCGCCCCCCCCCGGCCCCCGCCCCCGCGGGGGGGGGGGGGGGGGTTGGGGCGGGGGGGGGGGGGGGGGCGCGGGGGCCGGGGGGGGTCTGGCGGGCGGGCTCCGGCGGCGGCTGGGGGAGCCCGGTCTCCTGCTCCTGCGTGGCGCCGATCTCCACGAGGTACGCCTCCGCGGTCTCGCGCGAGATGATCCGCGCCATCACGAGCGAGGTCAGCGACTGCTCGAGACTCTGCATGCCGTAGCGCATGCCGGTCTGGATCGCGGTGGCGATCTGGTGGGTCTTGTTCTCGCGGACGAGCGCCCGCACGGCGGGCGTCGCCACGAGGATCTCGTGCGCGCCCACGCGGCCCGGCCGGTCGTCGCGCCGGAGCAGCGCCTGCGACACGATGCCCTGGATCGACCCGGCGAGCGCCGTGCGGACCTGGTCCTGCTCGCCGGCGGGGAACACGTTCACGATGCGGTCGATCGTCTTCGCGGCGCCCGAGGTGTGCAGGGTGGCGAACACGAGGTGGCCCGTCTCGGCAGCCGTCAGCGCGACC
>CAYJPX010000045.1:0-25663 GCA_964372195.1 uncultured Phycisphaeraceae bacterium | reverse complement strand
CCAATAACGCCAGCGGGTTCGGGTTGATATGCACCCCCACCAACACCCCCAACAAGCCCATCCAGATCAAACGACTCGACCACGAAGAGGGCGAACCAATCTCCGTCTGCGCCTCAGTCGAAAAAGCCCACTCCAACGCCGACGACACCGACCACATCCTCCAACACCTCGCCCAACACGGCCACCCCACCGGCGAACCCGCCCGACTCGACTCCCAAGCCAAATACGCCGTCACCGCCCGCGGCCAGGCCGACGCCTACCTCCGACTCCCCACCAAAAAGAACTACATCGAACGAATCTGGGACCACGCCGCAGGAAGCCTCGTCGCCACCGAAGCCGGCTGCTTCGTCACCGACATCCACGGCCACGCCCTCGACTTCTCCCACGGCCGCGGCCTGGAAAAGAACAAAGGCATCATCTGCGCCCCGCCGCGGGTCCATGGGATGGTGATCGGAGCCATCGAAGCCCTGGGAATCGGCCAGGACGCCTAATGGCATTTCATTTGGCCCTTTGGCCATTTGGAGCTTTGGCCCTTTGACCGGGCATCGTCTGCGCGCCGCCACGCGTTCACGGACTGGTCTTGGGGGCAATCGAGGCCCTGGGAGTCGGCGCCGAAGCGTAATGCCTCGGCTTTGCCATTTGCCCATTGGATGGCGCGTAGGCACGCCTCTCCCAACCCGGCACGAGATGGCGATAGCCCGACAAACCTCGCCTAGCATCGCCTATGGACGGCTCTTGAGCAGCACGGCGACGAATCCCGCCTGCTCAAAATGATGATCGTTGGTCAGCGCCTCGCTGATGCTGTCCCGCTGCATCAACTCGAACGAAACGCAATCGACGAGGCTGTACTCCTTGTCAGAGTGGTTCTTGTACCGGAGAAGGCCGCCATCGAATGTCGCGCGCGACTGCTCGACGACGGTCACTCGGGCATCCTCCCGAAGCCCCCCGACAACCTGGACGGCGGCGGATCGTATCCGCTCGCCTCTCTTGCTGAAGAAATTCAGCACTTCACCAAGGACTTCATCGGTCGTGACGACATGAGCGTTCTGCAACTGCCTCCGCGCGGCGTCCGCCGCCGCATGAAGTTCGTCCTTGCGGCTGAGAAGCGCAATCCAGTAGCAGGCGTCGGCGAAGATGCGCTTCATGGAGTCCTCTTGGGTACTCCGTAGAGGTAGTGGTCCAGTTGCGTGGCACCGTCGGTTGGCAAACTCGCGATAGCCTCTTCGGGCAAAGTCGCCGCGAGGCTGGCGATGCGATCCCAGATCGGCCGATCGTCATCGGGAAGTTCGGCGGAAGGCTCGACGGGACGGCTGGACCACCCGGGCGGATAGCCCCGGAACGAACAACCCACACCGGGGCGTTCGACGTCATCGAAGATGGCGAGCAGTTGGCGTTCTAGGCTCTGCGGAAGGTCATAAAGGCGAAGCACGGCCGCGTCGAGCGCGAGCAAGGCTCGCCGGATGGAGGGATCGTCTGGCGAGATCACCATGAAGCCACTTGTCTGTCTCGCAAGCCTCAGGAACGCGGATGCAGCCGCTTCGATTTCGACAATCTGGGCTCGCGTCGGGCTCGGGAGTGGCATGCTAAGCCATGTCTTGCCGAGGGTTTCGCGTTTGCTCGTCCAGCAGTACGAGAATGCGTTAGCGATGGGCGAGTTGAGCACAGCCCATAGCACAGTTAGCGAGTTGGTTCTGTCGATAGGTCTGAAGGTCAAGAAACGGCTAGACACAGCAAGTCCCTCGACGTCAACGACGGCGATGAGCCTCCAAGCCTCTCGCGCCACGCGGGCGTAGTTCAGGACGACCTGCGGGACGCCCACCACAGATGCCGCGCCGGACCGTCGCACATTCTCTTTGCGAAGATCCACCCAATGCAGCTTCGGTAACTCCCACACCGAATACTCGTCCCTAGGATTGAGGACTGCCTTGCTGTGCCCGGACTTGGCCGTTGTGCTAATGACGCTGCGCGAATCGCTCGGCACCCGGGACTTCAACTCAAAGCCCTTCTGAACATCAAAGGCTCTGCCAAGCGTCGGCATGTCCTTCAGGTAGCGCCACACATCCCGTAAGTCTGGCTCATACAGGCTCGCGTCCTCCCCCCGCCCCAGTTCCGCGGTCGCCAGGCAGTCCTCGCGCGAGAAGTGCAGGGCCGACTTGAAGTCCTCCATGTCTCGGTTTCGTACACGCCGGTACATGACTGTCGAAACGCGAGCTTCGTTCTGTTTGCGGCGGCCGAGGAGAATACAAGCCTCGTGGTCCGCACCACTGAACAGCTTGTCTTCGAACAATGAAATCTCGGCGATCTCGCAGGACACCAACAAGTCCTTGCGCAGCTGTTTGGCCTCGCGGTTGTAGAGCGTCCCTTGGGGCAGCACGAATCCGAACACCGCACCCTCTCGAAGGTTGGGTACGATCCGCTTGAGCATCTCCACCACTTTGGTCTGCGCCGAGACCGGCTCGACGGATTTCAGCCATCGATTCGCTCTTGTCTTCTTGAAGTCCTCGTAGGGCGGATTCGAGAGCACCACCGTCGCCCACTTCGAAGTCTCCCGCAGCACTCCGGGCTCGAACATGTCGCCCGCGACGATCCTCCAAGTGTTGCCGTGGGGCACGTCGGCGAGCGTCAGTGAGAGTTTGGCGATCTCGACAGCAAACGCATCGAACTCGATCCCCCTGATGCGATCGCGCAGATAGCGGTGGCGCTCAGCACTATCCTCCATGCCAGAGTAATTCCGGATGTCACGGAGCGCCGCGGTGAGAAACGCGCCTTGCCCGCACGCTGGCTCAAAGACGCGCTGCTCCGTAAGGCTGTTAGTATCCACGAGCGGCCACACCTGTGCAAGCATGTGATCGACAAGAATCAAAGGTGTGCTGTGGATGCCCAGCGTCTTACGGACATCAGGCCGGGCCTTGCTCGGACCCTTTTTGCCCTTGTGCTTCGGCCCATCGATCAGCGCTGTTTCGTAGAGGTACCCCAGCGACTCGGCGGTGATGTTGCCAAGACGGCCCCACCCCGCAATAGTCGTCGCAACGCGAGCTAGTGCGGGCTCCCAGGTCCGGTCTCCGGGAGGGTAATCGCGTGCTTCCTTGTAGTGCTCGCCCACAACCCTGAACACGCTGCCAATGTCGTTGAGATCGAGCGACTTGAATCCCCTGACTGTTTTCTCCTTGAGCAGCTTGGCAGCCAGCATCCAGAAGACGGACTTGTACACTCCTTCTCGGGCCTGGCGCGAGCGAACCTTGCCACCGAGATCATCCAGCAAAGTGCTAATCGCCTGCGTTACCAAACGGTTGAGCGCTTCGCCCGTCTTGCGTTCCAGCGCTGGCATCAGCCCCACATCGACAAACTGCATCTGTACGCCAGAGGGTAAAGACCTGTGCAACTTGGCCGCATAGATGTTCTCGGGCTTCAGCTGCGCGGCGTGTTGACGAAAAAAGCCCTCAACTTCTGCCGCTCGGATCGTCGTCGGTTGATGCGGCCCGCTGATCGAGAGTTGCCACCAAACCAGGGAGTCTCCCCTGCACACAAGGGCTGTGGGCGCACCAAACTCGATACAAGCGTGTGCTGCGAGCCGACTATCCGTTGTCGCATCAACCACTGCGATGCAAGCGGAACGCGCATCCCATGGTCTCCCGATGAACCCTCCGAGCGCAACGGTACCTCCACCGAAGCAGTAGCCCTGCTTGAGTCGATCGCCGACATACCCACACCGTTCAATGTAGGGACGAAGTACTGCGGATGTCACGGTTACAGGCGGCACGACTAGTGGTTTCCTCCTTGAAATCGCCGACTGTGAGGCGCTTGTGCCGCCTCTATCGGCCCTGAGGGCCATCGTACGGGAGTCGAGCCGTTCGTGGTGGCGTAGTCTTGTTCTTCGGCGGGGTGGCATCGACCTCGGCTGCTTTGAGCCGAGGGCGGTGCTCTCCGAGTTGGCAAGCACCTCTGCCGGCGGGCGGAGACCGTGGCGGGTCCGTGTGACTGGTGGCGGTGGGCTGGTACCAACCCTTGCCACCGCCCGGTGCCACTGGCGGCTCGTCCGCCAGTGCGATCCGGCCATCCCTTCCCCCAGCCATCCGCGCCCCGCCCCGCCGCCCCCGACTCCCCCGAGCCGAAGCCCCATCCCACTTTCCACCCCCAACACCCACCCCTGTGCGCAATCTCGCGCCCCTCACCACAATCCCCCTTGACACCCGATCAAAACCCGTTATTCTCCAGCCAGAAACCCAATCAAACCCCGCCCATGATCGCCCACGCGCCCAACTCCTTCCCCTTTCCTGACCCCTCAGGCCCGGTTTTGCCCCCTCCCCCACCCCCGGTGGGGGAGGGCTGGGGAGAGGGCTCATTCTCCTCCTCCATCTCCTCCCCCTCTGCCTCCATTTGCAGCTTTGCTGCATTGCCATTTGCTGCTTTGCCCCCGCAGGGGGCCCCCTCAGGTCCTCTCCGGCCCCCTCTCCCGGCTACCCCTGAGAAGGGGCCGACGGGAGAGGGTTGGGGAGAGGGCTCCCCCTCCTACACCTTCTCCTCCCCCTACGCCTTCCGGCCCCCTCTCCCGCCCCCGGCGGGAGAGGGTTGGGGAGAGGGCTTCTCCTCCTACACCTTCTCCTCACCCTACGACTCCGTCTCTTGGTCTCTCAGTCTCTTCGTCTCTCCGTCTCTGCCCACCCCTCCGTCTCCGCCCACCCGTCTGTCTCCCCGCCTCCACTGGCCGCTGCCCCCGCACTTGCCTCCTCGCTCCACCGAGTCCCCAGGTTTGTGCTTGCTCCCGGGGGGGTTTTGTGCACAATGGACGATCGGTCGTTCGGGCGGTGGGTATGTGCCACCACCAGACCTGGAAAGGCTGGTCGATGACAGGAGAGAGAGCGATGCAAACCTCCCCCGTTCTGGTTCTGTGCGCCCTCGCGGCCGCGGCCCCCGCCCAGGTACTGTTCACCGACAATTTCGACACCGGGCCGTCTGCGCTCTGGAGCAACGAGCGCGGCGACTGGGTCGCGCCCGCGGGCGAGTACTACGCCTCGGCCCCGAGCAACAACCCTCCCACGGCCACCACGCTCCCCTTCGGCCTCGACGACCTCGACCTGGAGTTCGATGCCGTCCAGATCAACGACGGCGGGGTCTGGCTCCACACCGACACCAATATCAACAACGGCGTCCTGCTGGTGATGGGCGGGAACGGCGGCACCTACCCCGGCTTCTACTGGCACACTTTCGTCGAGGGCCAGTACCAGGGGCCGTTCAACTTCAGCGGACAGGTGTTCAATATCGGCGACACGATCCGGGTGCGGGTCCGGGTGAGGGGTGACACCTACGAGGTCTATGTCGGCGACAGCGACACCCCCGCCTCGACCTTTACCACGCCGGGATTCCCCGCGGGTCGTGTCGGGTTCTACGACTTCGCCAATCCCGCGCTGCGCTTTGACAATGTCCAACTCTCGGCCCCGTGCCCGGCCGACTTCAACGACGACGGCGAGGTGAACACCCTCGATGTCCTCGCCTTCCTCAACCTCTGGGCCGCCGGCGACATGGCCGCCGACTTCAACGAGGACGGCACGGTAAACACCCTGGATGTGCTGGCGTTCCTCAACGCCTGGTCCGGGGGTTGCTGAAGCCCGGGTTGGGGGAGGTGGCGCCTTGCCCCCGGCGCTCGGCGCGATGACAATGGGAGAACCGGCGCCCCGGCAGGGGCTCCCGGAATGAGCCGGCAGAAACGACCCGGCAGAGAGGTTACTGAGATGACACGCCGCCTGTTTGTCGGACTCGGCTCGGCCGGTCTGGCTGTTTCTTCCCTCGCCCACGCCCAGCCCATCGCCACCCAACCCCTCGCCGAGCTCCTCGATGTCCGCAACATCCCCGCCGACCCCGACGGCGGCGTCGCAGTCGTCGCCTGGACCCTCGACGGCGCCGAGTTCGCCTCCGGAAACCTGCGCGCCTGCGCCCCCTGGGCCGGCGTCGGCACCGACCCCGAGAGCGACTCGGCCGCCGGCGCCGCCTACGGGCCCGACGGCACCTGGTTCCTCCTCGCCGGGCGCGACTCCAAGAACCTCCTCAAGTACGACACCGACACCCGCGACCTCCTCGCCGAGATCCCCCTCTCCGGCTCCCCGATCGACCTGGCCCTCAGCCCCGACGGCCACTGGGGCGTCACCGCCAACCTCTTCGAAGACACCGCCTCCATCATCGACCTCACCACCAACACCGAGGTCGCGGTCCTCCCCATCGGCGATGCGCCCATCATGGCCCGCATCACGCCCGACAGCTCCAAGGCCCTCGTCGGCAGCATGATCGGCGACGAGGTCTCGGTGATCGACCTGGCGACGCAGAGCGAGCTACGCATCATCACCGGGCTGAACTTCGGCACGGTGCTGTCGGCAAACTTCGAGTCCTGGGCGGTGCAGTTCGGCTGCTCCAACCCCCTCGAGATCGCCGGCAACGACACCGCGATCTTCCCGGATATGTTCAACGACCAGGTCTCCTTCATCGACATCAACACCGGCGCGGTCAACACCATCGCCTCGACCGACCAGCCGCGGGCGGTCGCGGTGAACGCGGCGGGCACGCTCGCGGTCGTCACCCACGCCTACGGCAGCAGCAACGACCTGGATGTGATCGATGTCGCCACGCAGAGCGTCACGCAGTCGATCGACATCGGCACCACCTGCTACGGCCCGGTCACGCTCGACCCCGCGGGCGGCAAGGCGGTCGTCGCGGTGCAGAACGCCGTGCGGGTCGTCAACCTCGGCACCGGCGCGGTCGGCGGCAACCTCAACACCGCCAGCGTCAACCAGCTCCTCACCACCGGCGACGGGCTCTACGCCCTCTGCGTCGGGTACAACGGCAGCCTGGTCAGCTTCGCCAGCGGGACCATCGTCAAGCACCTCAACCAGTTCGTCTCGACCTCGGTCGGCGCGGTCAGCCCCACCGCCCCGGACGCGGTGATGTTCGCCACCACCTTCGGCGAGCAGATGGTGGTCGTCAACACCAACGGCTCGGCCGGCTTCCGCGAGGAGGTCCGGACCGGCGGGCCTCCGCCCGAGGGCGACAAGCCCCGCACCATCGCGGTCACGCCCGACGCCTCGACCGTGCTCACCACCAACCAGTTCAGCCAGAATGTCGGCGTCTTTGATGCGGCGAGCATGACCATGCTCGGCTATGTCGACACCGGGCTGCGGCCGGGGCAGGTCAGGGTCTCGCCCGACGGCACGACCGCGGTGGTCACCAACCGCGACAGCTCGTTCATCACCGTCATCGACATCGGCACGCTCGCCTCGAGCCAGGTCACGATCTCGACCCGGGGCGACCAGCTCGCGATCTCGCCGGACGGCACCTACGCCTACGCCGCGGTCGTGACCAGCGACGGCGTGTGGCGGGTCAACCTCGACACGCTCGCGGTCGAGGGCGCCAAGCTGCCGGTCGGGGAGATGGGCGGCGCGGGCTACACCGGCAACCAGTTCAGCGGCATGTCGCTGAGCCACGACGGGGCGACCCTCGTCGCATGCAACAGCTTCGACGACACCATCACCATCATCGACACCGGGGCCTGGGCGGTGGTCGCGACCGTCACGGTCGGCGACTTCCCCACCGCCGCCAGCTTCAGCCCCGACGACTCGCGGATCTTCGTCACCAACCGCACGAGCGAGACGGTCAGCGTGGTGAGCAACGCCGGCGCGGGCTCGGCGGTGCTCGGCACGGCCGGCGTCGGGACCTACGCCTTCACCAGCGTCCCCAATGCCGACGGCTCGCGGCTCTATGTCATGAACACCAGCGACAAGGAGATCGGCGTGGTCGACACCGCGGCCTACACGCAGGTCACCACCGTGCCGGTCACCGACACCCCCGTCGGCATCGCCTTCGACGCGGGCGGCGACCGCGTGCTCGTCGCCATCGGCACCGCCAGCGCCTCGACCAACGGCGACCTGACCCAGTCCGGCGGGCTCGACACCATCGACGCGGCGACCAACACCATCGCCGAGTCGGTCTGCGCCGACCACTTCCTGAGCGACCTGGCGACCGATGCGGGGTTCCGCCTCGCCGCGGCGCCGGGCATGGGCGGCGAGAGCGTAGTGTTCTTCGACATCGCCGGCTGCGCCGTCGACCTCAACGGCGACGGGCTGGTCAACACCCAGGACTTCCTGGCCTACCTCGGCCTCTGGAGCTCGGGCAATCCCCTCGCCGACTGGAACGGCGACGGGACCGTCAACACCATCGACTTCCTCGCCTATCTCGGAGCCTGGTCGGCCGGTTGTTAGGCGGTCCCGGCGGGCGGCGCGGTCGGCTGGGCAGAATCCTGTTTGACTTGCCGCGCCGGTTCTGCTCGAATGTGCCGATCGGGACTCCCCCGATCGCGACCCGGCACTCGAAAGAGAGAGATCGAACATGCGACGGCACCCGAGACAAGACAACTGCGCGCCCGCTGCGCGGTCGGCGTTCGAGCACCTGGAGCCCCGCTTCATTCTCGCGGCGGCGGTCTGGGACGGCGGGCTCGCCGGGACGGGCACCAACTGGCACGACCAGGTCAACTGGGTCGGCGACACGCTGCCGGGCGACGGCGATGATGTGACCATCAATGTCGCCGCCGACCCGCAGATCACCTTCACCACCGGCACGCTGACGCTCGCGAGCCTGCTCACCACCGAGGCGCTGGGTGTCAACGGCGGGACGCTCGGCGTCAGCGGCACGGCCGACATCGACGCCACGCTCAGCCTGCTCGGCGGGGAGATCCGGGGCGGGTCGTGGGATGTCACCGGCGGGCTGCTCAGGCCGCTCGCGAACTCCAGCAACCGCATCACCGACGCGGCGATCGTCGGCGAGATCACGATCGACCAGGGCAACGGGCGGGTGCGGGTCGAGGGGACGACGACCTTCACGCTCGCCAGGCTCGCGGCCAGCACGACCACGCTGGGCTTCGCGGGCGGCTCGAGCCTGCCGGGCGATGTGCTCCTCGAGGGCACGGGCACCGGCGTCCGCGCGATCACGCTCTTCACGCCCGGTTCGTTCACCATCCCCGCGGGGCGGAGCATCACCAGCGCGGTCGGGTTTGACGGGACGGTCCAGATCGGCGGGAGCCACCACTACTCGAGCAGCATGGACCTGGTCAACGAGGGAACCATCGACATCGAGAGCGGGGCGGCACGGGTGGTCAACATCAACGCCACGACCACGGCCAACGCCAGCGCCGTGACGGTGCACACCGCCACGCTGCGGTTCAACAACGCCCTGGACAACACCGGCGACATCACCGGCGACGCCGGGGATATCGACCTGCTCGACGCGTGGGCCAACGCCGGCGGCACGATCAACATCACCGACGCCGGCCTGCTGCTCGGCGGGTCGTTCGCCACCGCCGGGATCGGCACGCTCCACCGCGCCGGGTCGTCGACCGTCACGCTCACAGGTGCGCTGGACAACACCGGCGACACGCTGGCCTTCTCCGCGGCGACCGGGTCGTGGACGATGCTTGCCGGCAGCGTGACCGGCGGGCAGATCACCAGCGCCGACGGCGAGAAGCTCGCCTTCGGGACCAACAGCAGCAACCGGCTGACCGATGTGACCGTCGTCGGCGACCTGGTGCTCGACATCAGCAGCGGGCGCGTGCGCATCGCGGGCTCGACGACCTGGGGCCTGGCACGGCTGACGGCGGGCACGACGGCGCTGGGCTTCGAGCCCGGCGCGACGCTGCCCGGCGATGTGGTGTTCGAGGGCGCGAGCGGACACCGCGGCCTCACGATGGTTGCCGCGGGGACATTCACGATCCCCGCGGACCGGACGGTTTCGGCCAACCCCGGCTACGCCGGCACCGCCCAGATCGGCGGCTCGTGGCACTGGTCGGGGGCCATGAGCCTGACCAACGAGGGGACGGTCGGCTTTGTCAGCACCGCGGGCAAGAGCTTCGACTTCGAGAGCGCCTCCACGCTCAACAGCGGGGACATCGCCGTGACGACCGGGGGCATCCGCTTCCAGACCGGCGTGACCAACACGGGGGCCATCACCGCGACCGGCGCGACGCTGTCCCTCGTCGGCGCGTGGGACAACTCGGCGGGCCTTATCGACATCACCGACACCGCCCTCACGCTCGGCGGCTCGTTCACCACCGCCGGGATCGGCACGCTCACCCGCGCCGGGTCGTCCACCGTCACGCTCACAGGCGCACTGGACAACACCGGCGACACGCTGGCCTTCTCCGCGGCGACCGGGTCGTGGACGATGCTTGCCGGCAGCGTGACCGGCGGGCAGATCACCAGCGCCGACGGCGAGAAGCTCGCCTTCGGGACCAACAGCAGCAACCGGCTCACCGATGTGACCGTCGTCGGCGACCTGGTGCTCGACATCAACAGCGGGCGCGTGCGCATCGAGGGATCGACCACCTGGGGCCTGGCGCGGCTGGCGGCGGGCACAACGGCGCTGGGATTCGAGCCCGGCGCGACGCTGCCCGGCGATGTGGTGTTCGAGGGCGCGAGCGGAAACCGGGGGCTCACGATGCTCTCCGCCGGGTCGTTCACCATCCCCGCCGGGCGGGCGGTCTACGCCGACCCCGGCTACGCCGGCACGGCCCAGATCGGCGGCTCGTGGCACTGGTCGGGCGCCATGAGCCTGATCAACGAAGGGACGATCGAGTTCACCTCGGACGCGGGCGACAGCCTCGACTTCGACGCGGCAAGCACCCTCAACATAGCGACGATCACCGCCCACACCGCGAAGGTGCGCCTGCCCAACGGCGTTGTCAACCTGGGCACGATCACCGGCGACGGGGGCAACATCGAGATCGACGGCGCGTGGGACAACACCGCCGGCGTCCTCCACATCACCGACGCCACGCTCGACCTGGGCGGGTCGTTCACCACCGCCGGGATCGGCACGATCGTCCGGGTCGGGGCCACGGGCGTCCTGCTCACCGGCGACCTGGACAACACCGGCGACTCGCTCGGGTTCGACGCCGCGAGCGGGTCGTGGGAACTCTCCGGCGGGAGCGTCACCGGGGGCACGCTCAGCCACGCCGACGGGGAGAGGCTCGCGATCGGGACAAACAGCAGCAACCATCTGATCGATGTGAGCGTGGTGGGCGGGCTGGTGCTGGATATCGCCGGCGGCCGCGTGCAGATCGTCGGGACCACGACCTGGGACATCGCCCGCTTGGCGGCGAGCATTGTGACCCTGGGCTTCGCCGGGGGCGCGACCGTGCCGGGGGATGTGGTGTTCGAGGGCACGGCGGCCAGCCGGGCCCTCACGATGGTCTCGGCCGGGACGCTCACTGTCCCGGCGGGGGTCACCATCTCGACCGACCCGGCCTTCTCGGCGATGGTGCAGATCGGCGGGAGCCACCACTGGACCGGCGCGATGGACCTCGTCGTCGAGGGCGAGCTGTTGATCGGGAATACCGGCGGCGCTTCGATGCGCATCATCCCCGCGACGCTGGCGAACGCCGGGCTGATCGCCTCGACGGGCCAGACGCTGACCATCGAGCCCACCGCGACGCTGGTCAACACAGGCACGCTGCGGGCCCAGGGCGGCGGGACGCTCGAGATCGACAGGAACGGCGCGGCCTGGACCAACGACGGGACGCTCGCCGCCGGGCCGGGCAGCACGGTGCACATCCTCGGCGACCTGACCCTGACGGCGTCGAGCACCGTGCGTATCGAGATCAACGGCTTCACCGGCGCGGACATCGGGCTCCTTGAGGTGGACGGGCTCCTGACCCGGGCGGGCACGATGCAGGTAGCCGGCGTGGACGGCTGGGGGCCCGAGTGCGTGCTGCAGGACTGCGTGAGCGCCGGCGCATCGGCCGGGGCGTTCGACACGCTGGACCTGCCCGTGCCGCCGGCCGGGCACAACAGCTTCCTGATCTTCGTGCCCGACGGGACGACGATCCGCTTTGCGATCAGCCCCGCGTCCGACTGGAACGCCGACGGCCGGCTCGACACGCTGGACTTCCTCGCCTACCTCAACGACTGGGTGTCCCGCGATCCGAACGCGGACTTCAACCACGACGGGCGGATCGACACCCTGGACTTCCTCGCGTTCCTCAACTCCTGGGTCGAGGGCTGCTAGGCGGGGGGTGCGAATCGGGCAGCGCCGTTTCCCAATCCCTCCTTGGCGGGGGCTCCTCGGCGGGCCTGTCGGTTAGCGCCCGCGAACCGGCGGAGGGCATCCGCTCGGCCCGGGCGGGGCCTTTCTCGGGTTTGGGGCTGGCGGTGCGGGCCGAGCCCAGGCATACTGGGTTCGGTCAGGCTCCTCGGGAATGGGCTGCTCGAGGTGAGGCAATGCCCGACCGGACCCGTCGTTGTTCCCGGCGGCGGGTGCGCTGCGGCCGTGGGCCGAGCGCCGCCGTAGAGAGGATCAGGAGGCAACCATGCCCGCGGCGACAACCTCCGGAACCCCGACGACCGGCGCGGCCCTGACCCCCATCCGTCCCGAGTCCTTCGGCTACGCCCAGGCCCGGCACCTGCTCTGGCGGGCGGGGTTCGGCGGCACACCCGACCAGATCCAGACCCTCGTCGAGTGGGGGCCGGAGAAGGCGGTCGACTACCTCGTCGAGGTCGGCAAGGCCCCCGAGCTGGGCGTCGAGGCGTCGCGGTTTGACAGCGCCATCATCGGTGAGCCCGACGAGGAGACGGTCGCCCGCTACCGGCGGGCCAGGCAGCTCAACGACGAGGAGGCCCTCGCCCGGCTCCAGCTCGAACGCCAGCGGCGGGAGAACCGGGACCGCGAGCAGGTCCGCGAGATGCAGCGGTGGTGGCTGGCGCGGCTCATCGAGACGCCGCGCCCGCTCGAAGAGAAGATGACCCTCTTCTGGCACGGGCACTTCGCCACCAGCTACCGCACGATCGAGGACAGCTACCACATGTTCGTGCAGAACCAGCTCTTCCGCCAGCACGCGGTGGGCAGCTACGGGGCCTTGCTGCACCAGATCATCCGCGACCCGGCGATGATCGCCTACCTCGACAACAACGACAGCCGGAAGGGCCAGCCCAACGAGAACCTCGCCCGCGAGATCATGGAGCTGTTCAGCCTCGGCGTCGGCAACTACACCGAGGAGGACATCAAGGAGGGCGCCCGGGCCCTGACCGGGTACACCTTTGTCGATGACCGGTTCGTCCTGCGGCAGCAGAACCACGATGGCGGGGCCAAGCGCATCCTGGGCAGGCGGGGCAACATGGACGGCGATGACTTCGTGGTCGCCATCCTCGACCAGCCGGCCTGTTCGGCGTACATGGCCCGCAAGCTGTACCGGTTCTTCGCCGCCGACCTTCCCGAGGCCGGCGAGCCGGGGGGCGAGGCCGCCGCGGCGGTGCGTGACATGGCCGGGCTGATGCGCCGGGCTAACTACGAGGTCGCGCCGGTGCTCAAGAAGCTGTTCCTGAGCGAGCATTTCTATAGCGACGCGGTGGTGAACCAGCGGATCAAGAGCCCGGCCGAGCTGGTGGTCGGTGCCGTCCGCTCGATGCACACGCCGGCCCGCGACCTCAATGTGCTGCTCGACGCGATGTCGCTGATGGGGCAGAACATCCTGTTCCCGCCGAGCGTCGCCGGTTGGGACGGCGAGCGGAGCTGGATCAACACCTCGACGATGTTCGTGCGGCAGAACATCCTGGCGTACCTGCTGACCGGCAAGACGCCGCGGGGCTACGACGCCCTCGCCGACGAGCAGCGGTACGACCCCGCGCCGGTGCTGGGTCAGCTCGCCGGCGCCGACCCCGCGGCGGCGAAGGACCCCGCTCGGGTGATCGACTACCTGCTCCGCTTCACCCTGGGCCAGGCCCCCGCCCACGCCCGCGAGACCCTCCACGAGTTTGTCCGCAGCCACGAGGGCAGCCTGACCGATGACATGGTCACCGGGCTGCTGCTGCTCATCACGGCCATGCCGGAGTATCAGTTGACCTGAGAAATAGCAAATGGCAAATGGGCAAATGGCAAATAGAAGCGCCGCGTTTCGGCACCGCACGGCATCACCCGGATCAGCGATGTCTTTATTTGCTATTTGCTATTTGCTATTTGCCATTTGCTCCCTGCCATTTGCTCTTTGCCATTTGGAGCCCCCATGACCCTCCCTGAACCCGCCGCCTACACCCGCCGTCACTTCCTGGGCACCGGCCTGACGCTGGCCTCGGCGAGCATCGCGCTGCCGGCGTTCATCCAGCGCTCGGCGTTCGGCCTGCCGCGGCCCGGGCTGGGCATGTCCTCCATCCCCGGCGTCAACGAGGACAACATCCTCGTTGTGCTGCAGCTCGGCGGCGGGAACGACGGGCTCAACACCGTCGTGCCGTTCGGCGATGACAACTACTACCGCAAGCGCCCGGGCATCGGCGTGGCGGCCAACCGCGTGCTGCCGCTGGGGGATGGCGGCGTCGGGCTGCACCCCTCGCTCGCGGCGTTCAAGGAGCTCCACGACGAGGGGCTGCTCGCCACCATCCAGGGCATCGGCTACCCCAACCCCAACCGCTCGCACTTCAAGAGCATGGACATCTGGCACACCGCCGACACCACCGGCACCGGCGCGGGGTGGCTGGGCAAGTACTTTGATGCCGAGTGCTGCGGCTACGGCAAGGGTGAGTCGGGCACGCCGGAGGGGTCGCCCGCCACACCGCCCGGCGAGATGCAGGGCCAGCCCGGCATCGCCATCGGGCGCGAGGCGCCGCTGGCCATGCAGGGGCGCAAGGCCAAGCCCATCAGCTTCGAGACCCCCGACCTCTTCCGCTGGACCGGGGAGGACATCCACGAGTCGCTCGCCCGGCCCTACGCCGAGATCACGACCCACGGCGTGCGCGAGGGTGTGAATCCCGACTCGGCGGCGGGGTTCCTGATGCGCACCACCCTCGACGCCCAGGTGTCGAGCGACCTCATCCGCAAGGCCGTTCGGCAGCAGCCGCTGGCGGAGTACCCCGGCAACGCGCTGGGTCGCGACATGGCGATGGTCGCCAGCATGATCCGCGCCGGGCTCAACACCCGGGTTTACTATGTCTCGCTGGGCGGGTTCGATACGCACGCCGGGCAGGGCAACCAGAACGGGCGCCACGCCCAGCTCCTGCAGACCCTCGCGACCGCCGTCCGCGCGTTCTATCAGGACCTCAAGGCCGGCGAGAACGACACGCGCGTCCTCACCATGGTCTTCAGCGAGTTCGGCCGGCGCGTCGCGCAGAACGCCTCGGGCGGCACCGACCACGGCACGGCCGCCCCCATGTTCCTCGCCGGGCCAATGGTCAAGCCGGGCGTCATCGGCAACCACCCGTCGCTCACCGACCTCGATGATGGTGACCTGAAGTTCCAGATCGACTTCCGCAGCGTGTACGCGAGCATCCTGGAAGACTGGCTCAGCGCCGACAGCCAGGCCATCCTGGAGGGGAGCTACCGGAAGCTGCCGGTGTTGGGCTGAGTCCCCAGGTATGGGCTCGGTTACTCGTGCTCCCTCAGGCGGACTTTGAAATCCTTGGGCAGGAATCGCTCGTGGCTGGGCGCGAGGTCTTGGGGCCCGTAGCCGTGCTTGAGCAAGCGCACCCGCTTGCCGCACTCCGGGCACCGCACGCGCATCCGGGAGCGGTCGTCGGGGCGCATGGCGTCGTCGAAGATCGGGAGGCCGACCAGAGAATGCCCGCACCGGGGGCAGGTCGCGCCGAGGACGATCCGACGGATGGCACGCCGAGCCCAGATGCTCCAAGCGAGTTGCATGGTGGCCCATCCGCCCAGCAGGCCGCCGCCCACCGACGAGAACGCCAGGAGCGCTTCGGCGCCGGTGAAGCCGAGCGGCCCGGGGACACGACCACGCCAGCCCTCGCCGAGGAGGAGGGTGCAGGCATAGTCGATCGAAACCGGCCCGACAAGCGCACTCACCAGTCCGACCGGGATCGCGACCGACCACGCGACACCGACCGGCGGCGGGCTCCGCAGCCAGCGCCGTTCGATCAGCCCGCGGCACTCGGTGTCGCTCAGCCCGTCGAGTTCGCGGTAGGCCCGCCAGGGCCTTCGGAGACTGTCGAACATCGCCGCAGTCTACCCCCCAAACCCCACCACAAACTCGTACACCAGCGGCCCCTCCCCCACCGCCTCGGCCTCGCTCACGCGGGGCAGGCGGCGTTCGCCCACCGGTTCGCCCGCCTCGTCGCTCGCCCAGCGCGGCCGTCCATCGTCGCCCAGCACGGCGAAGCGGAACGCCAGGGGTTCGGGCTCGGCGGCGGTGGGTGCGGGCAGGCGGACCTCCCACAGGCCGTCGTCGCGGTGGGTCATGGTGAGGGCGGCATCGACCTCCCACCTGCCGTGGTTGGTCAGCACCAGGAGGGGGCACGCCTCGGTCGCTGTGCTGCTGGCGTCGCGGACCACGAGCACCGCGCCGCGGGCGGTCTGCTCGGCGGGGATGCCGCGGAACGCCCCCTCGCGCCCGCCGCCGGCGCCGAAGAGCGACTCGCCCACGGCGTTGGCCCCGCCCGAATCGCCCGCCCCGGCCCCCACCGGCTCGGCGGACATCGACGGGCCCTTGACGAACGAGATGGCGATGCCCTGGATCAGCACCGCCAGCACCACGAAGGGGGCCGCGATGAACCCGAGCATGAACAGCCGGTGTCCGAGGCGTCGGTGTGCCATCACCCCGAGCCTATCACCGTCGGCGGGCGGCTGATACCCTCTCGGCTGTGAACCCGCTCACGGACGAGCAACCCGACCAAGGCCCACCCGAGCCCGGCCCAATCGAGCACGGCCCGGCCCAGCACGGCCCGGCCGGGCATGACGCGGGCGATGAGGGCCCCCTCGCCCGGGCGGTGCGCACGGTCAGCGGCCTGACGCTGCTCTCGCGGTTCGCCGGGCTGGGCCGGGACCTCATCCACGCCCGCCTCATGGGCGACTCGCCGATCGGGTCGGCGTTCATGGCTGCGTGGGCCATCCCCAACCTCTTCCGGCGGCTCTTCGGCGAGGGGGCCCTGTCGGCGGCGTTCATCCCCGAGTACACCCAGCTCTCCAAGCACGACCCCGAGACCTCGCACCGGTTCGCCACCCTGACGGTCGCCTGGCTCACGCTGGTCACGGGCGGGCTGCTGGTGGTGGGCGAGGCGGTGCTCCTGACGGTGCTGCTCGCCACGCGCACCCCGGACCCCGAGCGGGACCTCTCGCTGCGGCTGATCATGGTGATGCTGCCCTTCATGCCGCTCGTGTGCATCGCGGCGATCCTCGGGGGGATGCTGCAGACGCACGGGCGGTTCGGCCCGCCGGCGGCGGCGCCGATCATCCTGAACACGATGGTGATTGTCGCGGCCCTGCCGTTCTTCCTGGCCGAATCGCCCGACCGCGTGGTCGCGGCGTACTGGATCGGCGCGGCGGCGGTGGTCTCGGGGATCTTGCAGGTGGCGTGGTCGCTGTGGTCGCTGCGTGGGGTGGTGCGGTGGCGGCGGGGCTTTGCCGAGGCGGTGGGGCCGACGCGCAGGCTGCTCGGGCGCTTCCTGCCCGTGGTCATCGGGATGGGGGCGCTGCAGCTCAACGCCTTCCTCGACACGATCATCGCGATGTGGCCGCTGTGGGTCGGGCCGACGATCTTCGGCGCCGCCTACCCGCTGGACACCAGCTCCAACGCCATCCTCGCGTTCACGCAGCGGCTGTACCAGTTCCCGCTGGGCGTGTTCGGGATCGCGGTCGCCACGGCGATCTTTCCGCTGCTGGCCCGCCACGCCGACGAGCCGACCCACTTCGTCGCGACCCTTCGTCGCGGGCTCCGGCTGTCGCTCTTCATCGGCCTGCCCGCGACGGCGGGGCTCATGCTCGTGCGGAACGACCTGACCTATGTGATGTACGGCGGGGGCTCGCACGCCTTCTCCGATGCCGGCACCGCCCGGGCCGCGGGCGTGCTGCTGGGCTATGCGCCCGGCGTGTGGGCGTACTCGCTCAACCATGTCCTCACCCGGGCGTTCTACGCCGCGGGCGACACCCGCACGCCGATGCGGATCGCCCTGGGCATGGTCGCGGTCAACCTCGTCCTCAACTGCACGCTCATCTGGCAGCTCGGCGAGGCGGGGCTGGCGTGGTCGACCAGCATCTCGGCGATGCTCCAGTTCGTCCTGCTCACCCGGTTCTCGCGGCGGCTCACGCACGAGGCGGCGGTCGACCGCGACACCTTCAACGCCCTGTTCAGGACCTTCCTCGCGACGGTGGTCATGGCGGTTGCGGTCGTGGTCGCCCGGGACCTGCTGGTGCTGCCCAAGACCTGGCTGGGCTCGCTCGAACGCCTCGGGCTGGCGGTGGTCGTCGGGTGCGGGAGCTACCTGCTGCTCGCGAGGCTGCTGCGCCAGCATGAGCTGCGCTGGCTGCTCGCCGGGCGCCGATAGGGGCCGCGGCGGCGCCCCCACCCCGGGGCCTGTCCCCCGCCGACCCCCTGCGGGAGCCGGTACAATCGCCCCACGCTCAACCAGGACACTCAACCCAGGAGGCCCGAGCCATGACCAATCTCCGCCGTACGCTGACCAAGGCACTCGCCTGCACGCTCGCCATCGCCGCCCTGACCGCGCTGGGGTGCAACACCGTCGAGGGTGTGGGCAAGGATGTCGAGGGCGCGGGCAAGGCCATCCAGGGCGACTAATGCCCGCATGACGATCGACCTCCAAGGCCTGCCGATCGCGATCACCGGCGCCGGCACGGGTATCGGCCGCGCCACCGCCCTCGCGTGCGCCCGGGCGGGCATGCCCGTCGCCCTCTCCGGCCGTCGAGAGGACCCGCTCCGCGAGGTCGAGGAGGCGATCACCCGCGACGCCGGCCGGGCGATCGTGCTGCCCACCGATGTCGCCGACCCCGACGCCGCGGCAAGGTTCATCGCCCACGCGATCGAGTCCTTCGGCGGGCTCTACGCGGTCTTCGCCAACGCCGGCTACGGCCTGCGCGGGCCGGTCCACCTGCTCCCCGACCGGGCCATCCGCGACATCTTCGAGACCAACTTCTGGGGCTCGATCAATGTCATCCGCCCGGCGCTGGCCCACATGCTCGAGCACCGGGGCGACCGGCCCCACCGCGGGCACATCCTTCTGTGTTCGAGCTGCCTCTCCAAGCTCGGGACGCCCTTCACCGCGCCCTACTCGGCGAGCAAGGCCCTGCAGGACCACTTCGGCCGCGCGATGCGACACGAGCTGCGCCCGCTGGGTGTGCGGGTCTCCACCGTCCACCCCATCGGGACGCGGACCGAGTTTATCGAGGCCGCCAACCTGGTCTCGGGTGGTGCGAGAGAGAGCCTCCCGCCCCCACGCGCCTTCACCCAGCCGCCCGAGCGGGTCGCCCGCGCGGTGGTCGGGTGCCTGCGCAGGCCCTGCGGCGAGGTGTGGACGAGCCACACGGTGCGGCTGGCGTTCGCCGCCGCGACGGCCTTCCCCCAGCTCGCCGACTCGGCCATCGCCAGGGTCCTCCGCGCCAGGCGCAGCGGGAAGGCAGAAAACTCATATTCGCCGCAGATGAACGCAGATAAACGCAGATAGAGGCAATGCGTGAGCCAGGCTTCGCCTGACTCAACCACTTCGTATTGTTTCTATCCGCGTTCATCTGCGTTCATCTGCGGCTAACTTTTCTTACTCTGTGTCTCTGCGCCTCTGTGTTTCACTGTCTTCCCTGTCTTCCTCCGTGTTCCTCTGTGGCCTCTGTGGTGAAACTGTCTTTCCTGCTTTCCTCCGTGGTGAAACGGGAGCCCAGGCTTGCGCCAGGGCCTCTGACGGGGGCTCGGCGCCGCCGCGATGCGGCCGAGTGGGGGCGGCATCACACCACCGTCACCCGCAGGCCCCGGTCGTCGATGTCCGCGTCGTAGAGCCGGGCGGTGCGGTTGGGCTTGAGGGCATCGAGCTTGGTCCGCACGCGTGCCGCCGCGGCCGCGTCCTTGGCGACCAGCAGCAGGAACCCGCCGCCGCCGGCCCCGGGCAGCTCGTAGCCGGCGAGGTCACCGCGCACCTGGTCGAACAGCCCCTCGATCTCGCCGGTGGTCGATCCCGGATCGAAGCTGCGTTTGAGCGTCCAGTAGTCGAGGAGTGACCTGGCGAACCCGTCGATATCGCCGCCGGCAAGTTCGGTGTGCATTTGCTCGGCGCCGGCCTTGAGGTCGCGCACGATACGGATGCTCTCGAGGTCGCGGGCGAGGTACCGGCCGACGACCTTCTGCAGGATGTTGGCCGCCAGGCGTTGCAGGCCGGTGTAATAGAGGATGAGTCGGCCGTCGAGCTCGGCCCGGGCCGCCGGGGGGATGTTGATCGACTCGACCGCGGGGCTCTGGCGGAAGCCCGGCTCGGTGCGCAGGATCTTGCACCCCGGCACGATGCCGCCGAGCTGGTCCTGCCAACCGCCGCCGGTGCGCATGAGTTGTTCGAGCATGCTGGTGCGCGTCGTCAGCTCGTCCCGCGAGGCGACGAGCCCGCCCAGCCGCGAGAGGGCGGCGAGCACGGTCGCGCCGAGGATCGAGCTTGTGCCCAGCCCCGAGCCCTTGGGGAGGGCGGCGAAGACCGTGAGGCGGACCCCGCCGCCGACCCCGCCGAGCCAGTCGCGCAGCTCGACCGCCGGGTCGCTGGGGACCAGGCCGGCGAGCACCAGCGCCGCCTTGGGCAGCGCCGACCACGCCCGCGGGTCGGCGAAATCGAGCAGGTCCTCGGTGCGCTCGAGCTGCACCGACCTGCCCAGGTCGATGCTCGTGATGCGGATGACCGGCTCCTCGGAGAGCTGGGCGATGGCCTGGAGCGGCTGACGCCCGCCGAGCGACACCGCCGCGTTGAGCACCGTGCCGCCCAGCTCGTTGCAGATCGGCGGCGTGTCGGACCACCCGCCCGCGAGGTCGACCCGCACCGGGCTTGTCGCGACGACCATCTGCCCGGGCACGAGGTGGGCCGGCGTCGGCTCGCCGGGCAGGGCGATCTGCTGCCTGACCGCCTCGGCGATGGCGTCGAAGGCGGCCTGCTCGGGCGGGGTGTCGAAGGCCGCCCGCCAGGGAGCGAGCGAGGCGGGGCGTGCCGCCGCGGTCAGGTCGGCGAGCTTCGCGAGCCGGGCGCGTTCGAGCGGATCGCCCGTGTCGCGCGCCCGTGCCGCGATCGCGCCCATCACCTCGGCCGCGTGGGCGTCGTCCCGGATCGAGGCGATCACGGCGGCCGCCGGGAACCAGCGGTCGTGCAGGGCGCGCTCGATGGGCGTCGGGTCAGCCACGGCCGGTCACTCTACCGCGTGCGTCGAGCAGGCGGGCGTGATCGACCGTCGCCATGACCTCGGCGGCCGACAGCCGGCGGGACGCCCCCCAGTGCTCGGGCGGGCGGGCGCCCGCGAGCATCCACGCCACGGGCTCGAGCATCGCGTCGGCCTCGGTGGGCGTCCAGAGGCGGGCGGTCCAGAGCGTGCGCTGGGGCTCGGGCAGACCGGGCCAGAGTTCGTCGGCGGTGAGGCCCGCGGTCTCGAGCAGGTGCTGGAGCGGGCGGTTGCCCAGCGTGCCGCCCCGTGTGAGCGGGGTCTTGAAGTCGTCACCCTCGCCGAAGCAGCACGCGACCCACTGCGACCCCTCCCCCACCGGCAGGCACACCATGCCCCAGCCCTCGGGTAGGACGATCCGCGCGGCCAGCCCCCGGGGCACGCCGACGAGGATGTTCGAGCCCGCCAGCGAGGGGGCGGCACGGAGGTGGCACGCCTCGATGATGACCCGGCGGCCGAGGGCGGCGGCGGCGGTCTCGTCCAAGCGGGTGTTGTAGACGCGGGCGGAGGGCGTCCCGGCGGGGGGCGTGGTCCATCCGCTGACCGGCGGCGGCGCGCCGGTCAGCGTGTCGAGCAGCTCGCGCGACGAGCCGATATGGAGGAATGGCGAGCTCGGGATGATCGCCACCGAGAAGTCCAGCCCGCCGCGCCAATCGACATGGTGGAGCAGCTCGCGGTGGGCCATGGCGGGGAGGATGTCGGCGTAGAGGTCGATCTCCGGCGCGCCGGTGGCGATGGCGCGGGAGAGCAGGCCCTCCTGTATGCGCACGCGGCGGCCGATCGCCCCGGCGCCCCTCGCCGCCACGAACGCGACACCCGATTGTGTCAGCCAGTGCTCGACCGCGTGCGGGTCGAGGCACACGACGCCGGTATCGATCAGGACGGTGTCGTCGTCGCGGAGGGCGCCGAGGGCGTGGGCCTGGTCGCGTGTGGGCTTGTGGAGGAAGCCGGTGATCTCGCCGTCGGCGCCCGCGATGTAGACCCCGTGCCGCGAGCCGCGCTGGGGGGTGTCGGGCCAGGCCACGCCGACGATGCCCGGGCGGTCGAAGCCCAGCTCGTGCGCGCCCACTTCGAGGAAGACATCGCCGGTGGCGACGACGACGCGGCCCTCGTCGGGCAGTTCGATGCGCGAGAGGTCGACGAGGATGAGGTCGAACAGCCCGACGCTGTAGGGCTTGTCGGTCTGGACCGGGAGCGGCGCGAAGACCTTGCCGTGCGCGGCGTAGGCCGGCAGGCGTCGCGAGTCGCCGCCGCAGTGGATGATGCAGACCCGCTCGCCGGCGAACAGGTCGGCGATCGAGCGTGCACGCTTGCCCCGCGCGCCCAACCCGCGGGCGACCTCCGCGAGGACCTGCAGCGTGGCGAGCCCAGAGCCCACCCGCCGCCCGCCGGGGTCGGCGATGACCTCGGCCCGGGGCGAGCTGTGTGCCCCCAGCCCGCGCGCGGCCAACTCGGCCCGATAAGCCCGGGCCTGGCCCTCGTTGGACGCGGTGAGCACGATCAGATCAAACAGGGGATTCTCCCGTCACGACGGCCGGCGCACCCGGGCCCGCCCGGGATTGCTGTCTGCGAGCATTATGTACGGCATGGTGCGGGCCGGCCGATCCTGGTAGCATGTGCGTGCCAGCAATGCCGGAGCCCACACCCGAAAGACAGTCCGCGGCCCCGCAAGGGGCCGCTGCGGAGCGTGACGGGGCACAATTCCCCACCGGTGACACCCACGACCTCGCGGTCGGGCTCGAGCCGGCCCTGCGGGAGATGTGCCGGGGGCGCCTGGACTCGGTGGAGTGGTTCCGCTCCACTTGGCAGCGGGGCGGGGCGGCGACGGGGTTCTCCACCTGGACCTTCGACGACGACAGCCGGGCCGAGGTCATCGTGAAGCTGCCCGTCGGACCCAAGGAGTACGCCTGGACCGTCGGCCTGGGCACCATCGACCACAACCTCTGGGAGACCGACCACGGGCGACGGATGCCCGTCCCCCGGGTTGTGGCGGCCGAGAGCACCCTGGGCGGGCACGACCTCGCGTGGTTCGTGATCGAGCGGCTCGCCGGGCCGGCGCTCAACCACGAGATCGGCGAGCCCATGGTCAAGGAGCTGCTCCAGACCGCGGCCGAGTTCCACGCCGCCGCGGTCGGGGTGCAGCCGGTGCAGGGCCAGGGCGAGAACCGCGATTGGAAGCACCTCCTCAGCCGCTCACGCGAGGCCCTCGACTATGTCAACATGCCCGACATCCAGCGCTGGCGGGAGATGCTCCACAAGCTCGAACGCTGCCTGGAGCGCGTGCTGAGCGTCTGGAACGACCGCCCCCGAGATACCTGGTGCCACGGCGACCTGCACCCGGGCAACGCCATGCGCCGCGATCTGGGCAACGGCGACCGCGGGCGGTGCGTCCTGCTCGACTTGGCCTTTGTCCATCCCGGGCACTGGGTCGAGGACGCGGTGTACATCGAGCGGCAGTTCTGGGCACACCCAGAGGTCCTCGGCAAGACCAAGCCCGTCGCCGAACTCGGCCGCCGACGCCGGGAGGTCGGCCTCGAACCCCACGGCAACCACGGCGAGCTGGCGTCGGCGAGGCGGGTGCTGATGGCGGGGTGCGCCCCGGCATGGTGGGAGACGGAGGGAACCAGGGCTTACGCCAGGGGAGCACTGGAAGTCCTCGAACGCCACCTTCAGTTGTTCGTGAAATAGACGGTATTTTTGCAAAAAACGGCTCTCCGGGGCGTCCGCGGGCCTGGCGGGAGTGTCCCGGGGCTTGTTCGGCGGTATGCTCTGGCAGCGTCGGGGGCTGGGTTCCCCGTCGATTCCGGAGACCCTCGCGTCGCGGCAACCCGTGGCGCGGCAGACGAAATGGATGGCTCTGAATGGACAGCTTCGAGCAACTCAAGCGGCTGGTGACGGAGGCTGAGGAAGACATCCGCAAGGCCGAGGGCGGGAACAAGGCGGCCGGCACGCGCGCCCGCGGCACGATGCAGGAGATCAAGAAGGCGGCGCAGGATGTTCGCCAACAGATCTTGGAGCTCCGCGATGGCGGGACCGCGGGCTGAGAGCTTGACCGGACCGGCGGAGGATGCTGTGGCGACCCGCAACGGTCTGTTGTTGGACCTCGACTCGATCGACCTCTCCCGGCGCCTCGTGGATCGGCGGGGGTTGCAGGCCTGGATCCCCCACCGCGGGGCCATGCAACTGCTCGACTCGGTGGTCTGGGTCAACGACGCGAAGACCAGCGGCGTGGGCCATCGGACCGTCCGCCACGACGAGTTCTGGGTGCATGGGCATTTCCCCTCGCGGGCGATGTTCCCCGGCGTGCTCATGGTCGAGACCGCGGCCCAACTGGCGCTCTACCTCTTCAACATCCGCATGGGGTTCCCCCAATTGCCCGCGTTCCTCCGCATCGAGGACTGCTCCTTCCGCCACCATGTCAAGCCGGGGGATGAGTTCTTCGTCCTCTGCCGTGAGGTGAAAATCGGGCGGCGGCGGTTTGTGAGCGAGGTCCAGGGGCTGGTCGGGCAGACGATCACCTTCCAGGCCCAGATCACGGGCATGTCCCTGGGCCAGCTCGAGGGCGGTTTCTGGCCCAGCCCGGAGTGAGGCGCACCCCTGGGCGGGGGCGCGGAATCGGTGAGCCCCATGACCACGCCGGGCGCCGAGCCCTATGTCCTGACCTTCGAGCCGATCCTCAAGGAGAAGGTCTGGGGTGGGCGGCGGCTTGGGGGCTTGGGCAAGGCTCTGCCCGCCGGAGCGATGGTCGGCGAGAGCTGGGAGGTCGCGGACCTGGCCTCCACCAGCGAGGGCGGTGGCGGCGGGGGCGCGGCCCGTTCGGTCATCCGCGAAGGGGCCCTGGCGGGGCGGACCCTGCACGATGCGATGCGGCTCTGGTCGCCGTGGCTGATGGCAGACGGCGGCTTCCCGCTGCTGGTGAAGTTCCTGGATGCCCGCGAGCACCTGAGCGTGCAGGTCCATCCCTCGCCCGAGTATGCGCGCGCGCATCCGGACGCCCACCTCAAGACCGAGTGCTGGTATGTGATGGAGGCCGTGCCGGGGAGTGTGATCTACAAGGGTGTCAAGCCCGGAGTCACGCGGGAGCGGTTCGAGGCGGCGCTGCGGGCCGGGCGGGGTGAGGGTGTGGTCGAGCTGCTCGACGCCGTGCCGGCGATCGTCGGTGAGTGCCACAACCTGCCGAGCGGGACGGTGCACGCGCTGGGCGCGGGGGTGCTGGTGGCCGAGGTGCAGACGCCGAGTGATACAACCTTCCGGGTGTACTACTGGGGGGCCTTGTAGGGGGGTGTGGGGCGCGAGCTGCACATCGAGCGGGCGCTGGCGTGAATCGACTTCGCGCCCGCGGAGCCCGGCGTGCGCGCGCCGGCGGGCGCGGGCGTGACACGGCTGGTCACGACCGAGTTCTATGCGGTGGACGAGTTGGTGGGGGCGCACGCCGTCGAGATAAATGGAGAGGCGTGTCTGGTGGTGGTCGGGGTGGAAGGGACGACAGTGATCGGGCACGAGG
>CAYJPX010000044.1:23231-26508 GCA_964372195.1 uncultured Phycisphaeraceae bacterium | reverse complement strand
GGCACGCCGCGAGGAGTGGGTTGGAAAGCAAGCCACCGCCGAGCGCAGCGACGGCGCTATTTCCCCCGCCGCCCCGCGGAGGGGGTGCCGAGCGCAGCGAGGCGGGGGAGGTGGGTGGTCTGGTAAACCAACCGACTTCTGCGCCCATGTACCACCACACCTCCCCTGGTCGCTGCGCGACCACCCCCTCCTCGGGGAGGAGGCGGTTGGACGGCACTTTCCTCGCAAATCGGTGGCATCGGCGGGGATCGGTGGCATATTCCCCGTGCCGCAGGGACGCGGGACCGAGGCAGCAGTCCGCCCACCCTGCGGAACCCGAACATGCTGCCCACTCACGCCGGGCGGTCGGTGTCCTTCGGGACCCCACCGCCCGGTTGTTTTGCGCCCTGGATACTCCCGCGGCTCCCCACGCTCGCTATTTTGAGGGTCGCTTGCCCTTGCCGGGTGACGAAACGGCGGTCGTAGATTCCCAATCATCTGCCGGAGGGGTTGCCCAGCGTTCTTTTTGGAAAGGCACGGCAGTGTTCGCCAGCACCATGGACGAGTTCGCCACCAACGCCCAGGACCGTCTCGTCGACCACGACTCGACCCACTCGGAGCGTCAGTACGCGATGTGGATGCACCTCTCGCTGCTGGGCAACCTCTTGGCGCCCGTGGTCATCTTCGTGCTGCCGTTGGTGATGTGGCTGACGAAGAAGGACGAGTCGCCGTTCATCGACGACCACGGGCGCGAGACGGTCAACTTCCATATCACGCTGGGGATCTACGCGCTGGTGCTGCCGATCCTTGGCGCGCTCGTCGGGGTGTTGCTCTGCGGGGTGGGGGTCATCGTGACGGTCCCCGTGGCGCTCGTGCTGCCGTATGTCCTCGGCCTGATCGGCATGATCGCGGCCTCCAAGGCCGCCAACCGGGGCGAGTACTACCGCTATCCGATGACGATCCGGTTCCTGTAGGCCCGGGGGACTCGCGGGGACTCGTGGGGGGGCGTGCGGGGCGTTCCCCGCTCGGTGGCTCCCGCTCCTCCGCCCATGAGGCCGGTCGCCCGACGCCCGGCTCATTCCCCTACACTCCGTCCCATGCCGTTGCTTGAGGCCCAGAACCTGCGGAAGAGCTACGCCGGACGGACCGTCGTCGACGGCGTGTCGCTGCATGTCGAGCGGGCCGAGATCGTCGGCCTGCTGGGGCGGAACGGGGCGGGCAAGACCACCAGCTTCCGCATGACCATCGGCATGATCGACGCCGACGACGGGCGGGTGTTCTTTGACGGCCAGGAGGTCACGCGCCTGCCGATGTACAAGCGGGCACGCCTGGGGATGGGGTACCTGAGCCAGGAGCCGAGCGTCTTCCAGAAGCTCAGCTGCGAGCAGAACCTGCTGGCGATCCTGGAGACCCTGCCGCTGGACCGGCGGGCGCGGAAGAAGCGGGCCACCGAGCTGCTCGACCGGTTCGGGCTGGCCCACAAGGCCCGGCAGGCGGCGCGGACCTGCTCGGGCGGCGAGCGGCGGAAGCTGGAGATCGCCCGGGCGCTGGTGACCGAGCCGAGGCTGATCCTGATGGACGAGCCGTTCAGCGGCGTGGACCCGATCGCGGTCGAGGAGCTGCAGAAGGAGATCCGGCAACTGGCGGACACGGGGATCGCGTTCCTGATCACCGACCACAATGTGCAGCAGACGCTGCGGGTGTGCGACCGGGCGTGCATCATCGACTCGGGGAAGAAGTTCGCCGAGGGCCCGCCGCGGGAGCTGATCAACGACGAGATGGTGCGTCGGGTGTACCTGGGGACGCTGTTCCGGGGGGATGAGTTTGATGAGGCGCCGGTGGGTCCGCGGCCTACCAGGAGCGGCGTCTGATTTCAGGCCCGCGTCACCGGTCAGTCCTGCTCATCCGGGTTCACGAACGCGATGTTGCCCGGGTGCACATCCGTCATGTGGATCCCCAGTCTCTGCAGCGCGCACAGAATGACAACAACCTTCTGCCACCGGTCGCCGAACGCTTCCTGGCGCCGTTCCGCGAGTTCCTCCATGACATGCTCGGGGAACTCGATGGCGTCGCCGTCCAACCGCGCCGATGCGAAGTCCAGCACGAACGGCGGGTGGACGATCGACATCTCGATCGCCGCGAGCTCATCGTCCCATTCCTGGAGGCGCGGCACCCGGTGCCCGGCCAGCTCCACGATCCCGTGCCGGCGGAGCCGCTGATACGCCGCCAGCTCTCGCTGATAGAACTCCCGATGCCGGAAGACCTTGAGGGCCGTTCGGGCTTCTGTCTTCCACACGGTGCCGTTGTTTCCGGAGCCCAGTTGCCGCCCAAGCCGAATCTGGTATCGTTGGGCGTATTCGGAGGCACGCGCGGTGAGTTCAGTGAGCGGTCCCATGCACTCGGCACCTCGGTCGAACGGCCACGGGGCGTTCTCGGCGTCTGTTCGGCTTTCGCTGAGCATAGCCGGCGAACGCCTCGAGCTCGCCCAGGTCGGCCCGACATGGCTGTCCTTCGACCAGGCAGTCGCGCTCAAGAGCTGCTTTGCAACGCTCGCGATCGAGATTGACGGCCAGACCGACCTCACGGAAATCGAGCTGGACAGACCCGAGAGAGAGGCGCGAGAGTTCGACTACACCCTGCGGGCGTAGGGTGGGCGACGGGGGACTCGCCTGCGCCGGGACGGCGCGGGCCCTATACTTGTTCCAACACATGCCCTCCCTCCGCGAAGAGATCAACAAGCTCCGGCCCTTCGACGACCCCGCCGTCGAGGCGTTTCTCAACCTCGAACGCACGGCGGCCCTGTTCCGCGCCCAGGCCCAGCGGCTCTTCCGGCCTCACGGCCTCAGCCCCGCGGGCTACAACATCCTCCGCATCCTCCGCGGCCACGCGCCCGACCCGGCCCAACCCAACCCGCGAACCTGCTCCCAGGTCAAGGCCGACATGGTCACGCCCGTGCCCGACCTCACCCGGCTGGTCGAGCGCCTGGTGGCCGAGGGGCTGGTCGCCCGGGCGGCCTGCCCCGGCGATGCCCGGAGTGTCCACCTGACCCTCACCGACGCGGGGCGGAAGCTGCTGGCCAAGCTCGACGGGCCGGTGGCGGCGATGCATGCCCGGCAACTGGGGCACCTCTCGGGGCGTGAGCTGGCCCAGCTCAGCCGGCTGCTGGCCAAGGCTCGCGATCCAGAAAGTTGAGCAGCGACAGTGGTTTGGGGCGAGTTGCGGCCGGCGCCGCCGGCGGGGGCCGCGGCCCGGGCCTTTGTTTCGTGGGCCGCGATTTGTTTTTAAAAGTTTAAAGCCC
>CAYJPX010000044.1:0-23221 GCA_964372195.1 uncultured Phycisphaeraceae bacterium | reverse complement strand
CGCCGGCGGGGACCGATGCCCGGGAATATCTTCCGTGCCCGAATAGTTGTTTCAACAAGTATACAGCACCCACCGGCCCGCGCACGGGCCCCCACGAGGAGAAACCCCATGCTCACCTTCAGAAAGGCAGACCAACGCGGCGTCACCAGGCTGGCCTGGCTCGACGGCAGGCACTCGTTCAGCTTCGGCGAGTACTACGACCCGCGCCACGGGCACTTCCGGGCCCTGCGGGTCATCAACGACGACCGCGTCGCCCCCGGCGGCGGCTTCCCCACCCACCCGCACCGAGACATGGAGATCCTCACCTATGTCATCCGCGGGGCACTCGAGCACAAGGACTCGACCGGCGGCGGGGGAGTGATCCGCCCGGGCGACCTCCAGCACATGTCCGCCGGGCGGGGGGTCTACCACTCCGAGTTCAACCACTCGAAGACCGAGCCGGTGCGGCTGCTGCAGATCTGGATCATGCCGCGGGAGAAGGGGATCGAGCCGGTCTATCAGCAGCGGCACTTCGCGGAGGCCGACCGCGCCGGGGCGTTGCTCCCAGTCGCCAGCCCCGACGGGCGCGACGGGTCGCTGGCGATCAGCGCCGACGCGACGGTGTACGCCAGCGTCCTGGGCGAGGGCCAGAGCGTCTCCCACGCGCTGGCGCCCGGCCGCGGGGCCTGGATCCAGGTTGCCACCGGCGGGGTGACCATCAACGGCACCGCCCTGGCCGAGGGGGACGGGGTCGCGATCGAGGACGAGGCGTCGGTGACCATCACCGGCGGGGCGGATGGCGGCGAGGTGTTGGTGCTGGATCTGGCGTAGGGGGGTGGAAAGGCAGTGAGGCACCTAGGCACCTAGGCACCCAGGCAGCGAGGCACTAGGCATTGGGCACTAGGCGCTAGGGCTCCAGGCATCTGGGCTTCGCGTATCCTTTGGGTATGCGAAGCCACTGCATCCTGGCGTTGACTCCCCTGGCGCTGGTCGCCCTCACCGGCTGTGTCGAGCGCCGCATCGAGATCACCAGCGAGCCGTCGGGGGCGTTGGTGTGGCTCAACGATCAGCAGGTGGGGCGGACGCCAACGCAGGCGGCGTTTTTGTACCACGGCGTGTACGACATCCGGGTCGAGCTCGAGGGGTTCGAGCCATTGCGGACCGAGGCCGAGGCCAAGGCCCCGCTGTACGAGAACGCCCCGCTCGACCTGTTCGCCGAGGCGTTGCCGATGCGGATCGACAATGTGCAGCGGTGGCACTTCGTGCTCGAGCCGTCGCTGGAGTCGACGCTGGGGCGGGAGGAGCTGGAGGGGGACCTGCTCACACGGGCGGCGGCGATGCGGGGCGAGCTTGAATCGACCGGGGCGTCGGAGGCGGAGGAGCCGGAGGCCGAGCCCGGGACCGAGCCTGAGGCCGAGCCCGCGACCGAGCCCGGCGCGTCGGATGAGCCTGGTGCATCGGACGAGCCGCCGCAGGAGCGGTGATTACCTGGTCGCGGAGGCCGCCGGGTTGGCGCGGTGCATCGGGCATCCGGCGGGGGGCGTCGGGGTTGAGTCGCCGTAGACCTCGTGCTTGGGGCGCTCGCGGAGGACATTGTCTCTGCCCCAGGCGGCGACATTCTTGAAGCGGTCGGAGGCGATGAAGCCGTCGAAGGCGGCCTTGTCGGACCACTCCGAGACGATCAGGTAGTCGTGGGCGGCGTCGACATCGCGGTAGAGGTGGGTGACGGTGTGGCCGGGCATCTCGGCCATGATGCCGATGACCTTGCGGAACACCGCGAGGAACTCCTCGTCCTTGCCGGGAACGATCTTGTAGTCCATGCCGACGGTGATCATCGCGGTGCTCCTTGGTCTCGAACCTCTGTGCGACTCAGGGTATCGGTCGGCGTGCGGGGTGTGGTGAGATTTCTTCCGCTCGGCGCCGAGCCCCAGCGGAGACCATGGGCAGCTCTTGCCGGACCAACCAAACCGCGATCGGCGGCCCGTTCGATGCCGTGAGGGGGTCCCGGTGGTCGCGGAGTGGCTCCCCCGGACGGATGCCAGCGGCAAACAGACCGTCCCCACCCGAGGCGCGGACGGTCACTCATCGTCGGGATCGCGAATCCCCGCCAGGAGATCGAGTGTCGCGTCGTCGTGGAGGGCTGCATCCAGCCACGCTCCAATCTGGTCGAGTTCCTCGGGGCTGGCGCGTGCCACGAGCCTTCCGGGCTGCTGCCACCAAACGCGTTCGGTGTCTCGCGACGGCGAGTCGTCCGCCATGAGCACATCAAGCTCACTAAAGAGTTCACCTCGCAGGTTGATCTCGGCGATTCCGATGAAGCGAGGTGCGTACGGTCGTGCGAAAACCGCCTTCCACAGTGGTGTGGTGTCGTACACCCGCCAGGCGAGCGGCTCCCCCGCGCCGTCGGTGGTCGCCCCGTGACCACGGCGCGCCTCCAACGCCTCGAGCACCTGCCCAATGCGCTGGTGGTTCTGAGCCGTCTGACGGATCAAGAGATGCGTCCCCACGATGTTCCGACGGCCTGCTCCCCCGCCACTGTCGAGCCAACTGCCTGGATCCACCACCGGTTCGATCATACTGCCAATGTCTTCCAGGTACTCTCCAATCGAATCCCCGTAGGCACCCGAACCGGGGGAGGCGAACGGCGAGGTGCCCGTGGACGGCGGGTCCTGGGTTCCGAACGCCTCAAGAATCTCCGCTTGACGCTCCGAATCAGCCGTCAATATCGGCGTGAGATCGTAAACCACCCACTCCGGCCAGTTCTCCCTACTACGGAGTGCGCCCCACCCACTCCAGGAGTCGACCGACCCGCTCGCGAGCCGCACGACCGCATCCTCGTTCTCGATCGCCCGTAGGAGTGCCTCGATTCGCACATGCAGACCTGTCGGTGCGCGGACTACCAGCCAGCGACCGAAGCGACGCGCACTGGCCCGACCGCCGCCGGTGATGAAACCCTCGGGTGCAATGCTCCACTCGATAACATCGAGGAGTTCGTAAAACTCGTAGTTGGATAACTCGGAGGAGAATCGGGAGGCGACAAAGCAGCCCGCCACATAGGGCATGGTCTCTGCCCACGCCGCCCCGCGGCCGAGGTCATAGCACCTGACTCTCCAGGCCCCTGGCGCGCTCTGGATGTCCTCCTCACTCGCGATGACGACCGTTCCATCTTGGATCGTCCAGGTGAGGTAGATGTCGTCGTCCTTCCACCACCCCTCGAGAGCATCGAACACCTGCGCGACAGTCCAAGTTCCTGCAGCTGTGTCCACCCGCGCTGCTTCCCCATCCGGATGGATCGATCGGCATGGAAAGTTGGTCTGCCGTTCGATCAACGCTGCCAGTTCGTCGATCGACAGCGGGCCACCGGGGAGCACCACCGAACTCCTGCACATCCGCTCGAAAAGCTCCTGGGAGCCGGGTGGAACCGGGCCGTCACCCAGACGGCGTGCTGCGCGCTCGACGCGCCAGCCCAAGATCGAGTCCTGCCACCCCCACAGGGGAGCGGCCTCGACCCGATCCTCCAGCTCGCCGTGCATCGTCATCAGCCAGCCTGGGCGGCCCGGGTCCGGCGCGGGCCATGGATCGAGCATCGGCCCCACCACATCCACCGGCGCCAGCAGCAACGCCGTCGTCGGAACCACACTCAGCCAACCATCCCGCAGCCCCCGCGGCGTGACCCAAGACACCTCCGCGCCGACCAGCAGCAGGCAGCTCACGACCGCCCACCGCCACCGGCGTCGGGTCCGTCGGAGTGCGCGGGCGCGCCCGATCGTCCGCCCGCACTCGGGGCACCGCGGCCCGGCTTCGCCTTCTGGCGCGCCCTCCATCCGGTACCAGCATCGGGGGCACCGCAGCCGACCGCGCGAACGATCCCACAGCAGCGCCCAGCCGAGCAGCCCCATCCCGAGGACCCCGAGCCCGATCGCCGTTCCCCACCAGACCCAATGGGAGATGTCCGCCATACCGGGAAGATACCGGGACCAGGCCACCGAGGGTGCACACCGAAGCGATTGAAGGGCCGGCCCCGCCTCACTCCACCGTCACGCTCTTGGCCAGGTTCCGCGGCTTGTCCACATCGTGGCCGCGGAGCACGGCGGCGTGGTAGGCCATGAGCTGGAGGGGCACCACCGCCAAGAGCGGGCTGAGGTACTCCTCGCACTCGGGGATGTAGAGGACCTCCTCGGCGACCTTCTGGATGTGGGTGTCGCCCTCGGTGGCGACGGCGATCACATGCCCGCCGCGGGAGCGGACCTCCTCGATATTGCTCATGACCTTGTCGTACTGGCGACCCTGGTTGGCGATGAAGACCACCGGCATGCCGTCGTCGATGAGGGCGATGGGGCCGTGCTTCATCTCGGCGGCGGGCATGCCCTCGGCGTGGATGTAGCTGATCTCCTTGAGCTTGAGGGCGCCCTCGAGGGCGGTGGGGTAGTTGTAGCCGCGCCCCAGGAAGAGCCAGTTGTCGCGCTCGACATAGCGCTCGGTGACCTTGCGGACGCGGGCGTCGCTCGCGAGGGTGCGTTCGACCTTGTCGGGGATCTCGTCGAGCTGCCTCAGGCACCGGGCGCAGACATCGGGCGACATGAACCGGCGCCGGGCCATGTAGAGCGCGAGCATGGTGAGCACGGTGACCTGGCCGGTGAAGGCCTTGGTGCTGGCGACGCCGACCTCGGGCCCGACGCGGAGGTAGACGCCCGCGTCGGTCTCGCGGGCGATGGAGGAGCCGACGACATTGACGACGCCCAGGGCCATGGCGCCGCGGTCCTTGGCCTCGCGCAGAGCGCAGAGCGTGTCGGCGGTCTCGCCGGACTGGCTGACGGCGACGACGACGGTGTTCTCCTCGATGATGGGGTTGCGGTAGCGGAACTCGCTGCCGTACTCGACCTCGGCGGAGATCTTGGCGAGGTCTTCGAGGAGGTACTCGCCGATCATGGCGGCGTGGAGTGCGGTGCCCTGGGCGGTGAGGATGAAGCGCCGGGCCTTGATGAGCTCCTTGGCGAAGCTGGCGAGCCCGCCGAGGACGACGCGCCCCTCGTTGTGGTCGATGCGCCCGCGGAGAGTGGTGCGGAGGACCTTGGGCTGCTCGTAGATCTCCTTCTGCATGAAGTGGGAGAAGCCGCCGAGCTCGATCTGCTCGAGGTCCATCTCGAGCTGCATCATCTTGGGGCTGACGGGCACATCGTCGATGGTGCTGGTGCGGAAGCCCTCGCGGGTGATGCGGACGACATTGTAATCGTCGAGGGGGAACGCCTGGCTGGTGTGGGCGATGATCGCCGAGGCGTCGGAGGCGACGACATACTCCCCGTTGCCCACGCCGACCATGAGCGGGCTGCCCTTGCGGGCGACGACCAGCATGTTGGGCTCGTGCTCGCAGAGGACGGCGATGGCGTAGGCGCCGGTGACCTCGCGGAGGGCCGCCTTGACCGCCCGCTCCAGGTCGCCCTCGTAGAGCTCGCCGATGAGCATGGCGAGCACCTCGGTGTCGGTCTCGCTGGTGAAGGCGTGGCCGCGTTCTTCGAGGTAGGTGCGCAGGGCGGCGTAGTTCTCGATGATGCCGTTGTGGACCAGGGCGATGCCGTTCTTGTCGTCGCGGTGGGGGTGGCAGTTGGCCTCGGTCACCCCGCCGTGGGTCGCCCAGCGGGTGTGGGCGATGCCCAGCGAGCCGGCGAAGCCGCCGCTGTCGGCGAGGTGGGTCTCGAGCTCGGCGACGCGTCCGACCGCCCGGGCGACGCGGAGCGTGCCATCGAGCACCGCGACGCCCGCGGAGTCATAGCCGCGGTACTCCAGCCGCTTGAGCCCCTCGATGAGCAGCGGTTGGGCCGCCCGGGTCCCGATATACGCGACGATCCCGCACATTTCCCGCCTCCAATAGCCCCTGGGCCGCGTGGCCCGCCCGACACCCAGATCGGGCCGATCGGGTCCGGGGCTCAAGGCCAACGCCCCGGGATCGGGGTTGTACGCCCTGGGCCGGCGGATTGATCGTGCCGGGGTGGGCAATTCGCGTGCTTGGTGCGCGGCAGGTCGTCCGGACGCGGGCGGTTATCCGGACTCGACCAAGCCCGAGGCGGTTAGTCCAGGTCGAGGGCCTCGGTCGGCTCGGCCCGGCGCGGCGGGTCGAGGAGGTCGAGGGCCTTGGCCAGCGCCAGCTCGGCGGCGGCGCGCCGGCTGATGACCCGCAGCACCTCGAGCGGCAGGAGGTCTCGGTTGATGGGTTTGTCGTCCATGATCCAGAGCACGCCCACCGGACCGACCAGCCTGTCGTCCAGCCGCAGCCCGACATAGCAGGTCGAGCCGAAGTGCTGGATCGCCGGATCGCGGGGGAACCGTCTGGCGAGCCCTTCCCAGACGACACACTCGCCCTCCGCGATGGCGATGTCACAGGGCGTCTCCCCCAGGGGGCACTGGAGGAACTCGACGGGCTTGCCGTCGTCGGCGATCGCGATGACATCGAGCAGGTCGTCGTGGGAGGTAATCTCGGTGATGCCCGCCCATCGCGTGCCGAACGCGTCGGCCAGCGCGAGCACGAGCTCGCCGAAGTAGTGGTGGTTCTCACGCTGGGCCAGCCGGTGATCGATCTGCTGGATGATCTCCAGGGCGCGGCTCTTGAGTTCGATCGCGGCCACGGGCAGCAGGGCGGCATCCGGCTTGGCGATCCCGCGGAGCAGGCCACGCTCCTCGGCGACACGGACCAGCTCCACGCGGTTGCGCACCCGCAGCTTCTGGTAGACCGAGCGGAGGTGGTTCTCCACGGTGCGCGGGCTGCGGCTGAGACGATGGGCGGCCTCACGGCAGGAGAGCCCCTCGGCGATAAGTCGCACCACATCGAGCTCACGGCGTGTGAGCAAGCTCGGATCCGGGGCCGAGCCCGCAAGACGACCGGTGTGAACCGCCATGAGACGCTCCCTGGCCTAGTCAGCCCACCGATCATAACAGGTTCGGAGCGTGCGTTGAATTTCTGCGGGGGATTCCCCTAAACGACATGGTCATCTATTGGTGTGTTTTGCGAGCACGAAGAGGTGGTAGCCGCCATCGGCGGCGGGGTAGCTCTCCCCAACCTCGTCGATGCGCTCCACGATGCGCAGGGCGCTGCGTCGCAGCAGGGATTCCCATTGCGCCAGGCTGTAGGTCCGCAGCCGATAGACGCTATCGCGGTGTTCGATGCCGCCGGGGCGTTCGATGGAGAGGTGGCAGACGACTTGTTCGCTGCGGGTCGAGGGGTTTCCCTCCCATCGGGGGGGGATGAACTGCACGACCTGCGTGACCCGCACCCGGCCGCGAGCGCCGACCCAGACATCCTCGCTGGGCGATTCGCACCCGTACGCCGTCAGACTCAGCCCGACGACATAGACGCCCCCGGGCGCGAGGACGCGGGCGATTTGGTCGAGGTGGGCGAGCATGGCGGCATCGCTGGTGAGGTGTCGGATGGTGTTGATGGGGTTGAAGGCGAACGAGACGCGTGCTCGGCCGATAGTCTTGACGAAGTCGGTCATGTCGGCGAGGGTGTAGGCGCTCTTCCCCACGCCCGGGCCGGGCTTGGGGGCGTGCGCGGTGGCGTAGTCGATCATGCCCTGGCTGAGGTCCACACCGGCGGTGTCGATGCCGCGGCGGGCGGCCTCGCGCAGGTACCTGCCGGTGCCGCAGGCCGGCTCGAGCCAGAGCCGGGCCCGGGCGGTGAGCGCGTCGGGGACGAACCGGCGTTCGATGGCCTCGAGGCCGTCGACCTCTTCGGCGGTGCCCGGGGCGTGGAGGATGTCGTAGATAGCGGGGTCGTCGTAGAGCCCCGAGCGCGAGCTGGCCATGGGCGGAGGGTAGGGGGGTGCGGGCGATCAGCCCTCGTCGTCGCGCGGGTCGGCGGCCTTGCCCACGAGCACTCGGGTGAGGAGCTGCTGGACATGCATCTCGCCGCTGGCGTCGAAGTTGTGGTCTTCGACGCGCATGGCGCTGAGCACGCCGTAGCCCAGGCCGATGTCGATAAGCAGCCAGGCGATCAGCTCGGCGGGGAAGTGGCGGGTGACGCGTCGGTTCTCCTGGGCGCGGGCGAGCTCCATGGCGAGGAACTGGTGCAGGGAGTGGATGTGGGTGCCCCAGGCCTTGTGGATCTCGTCGTCGTCGACCTCGGTGATCGCCTGGAGGAAGACGCGGTAGGCGTCACGCCCCTGGCGGCTGACCATGGGGTTGTCGCCGATGAGGGTCTTGAGCCGGTCGGCGGGGTCCTCGGCGTTGGCAAGGTCCTGGCGCCACTGGTCGATCGTCCGCTTGCCGGTGCGCTCGATCAGGGCGATGAACAGGTCGCGCTTGGACTTGAAGTGCCGGTAGATGATCGGCTCGGTGACGCCGGCGCCCTTGGCGAGTTCGGCGGTGGTGGCGCGGGCGTAGCCGTGCGAGGCAAAGAGCTCGGCGGCACAGTCCAGCAGTTGCTCACGCCTCTTCGCTGCCGGGAGCCGGCCCATGGTCAATCACTCCGTTCGACCCCCCGCCCGCGCCGACACCCTTGCCCGCTGGTCGGCAGTCTACAGCCGCGCCGGCCGGCCCGCTCGGCGGGGCTCGGTCGAAGGGCACGGGGTCGTACCCGCCCCGGTGGAACGGGTGGCACCGTCCGACGCGCCGGAGCGTCAGCCATGCCCCCCGCACCGGCCCGAACCGGCGGAAGGCCGCGAGGCTGTAGCGCGAGCAGGTGGGCTCGAACCGGCACTGCCCGCCGATGAGGGGTGAGAGGGTGACCCGGTAGAGCAGGATGGCGAGGACGAAGGGCAGGTTGCCCAAGCGTGCCAGCGGGCCGAGGTCGGCCTCGCCGAGCAGCCCGTCACGCCGGGTCATCGCGGGGCTCCAGTCTGGCCAGCGCATCGCATGCCCGCCCGACCAGGGCGGTGAGCAGCGAGCGGTATTCGTCGATCTGCTGCGGGCGGTGCGGCCTGACCTGGACGACCAGGTCGAACGCCCCGTCGGGTCCGAGAGGGAATCGGGGTCGTTCGAGCCGGAAGGCCTCGCGGAGCAGGCGCTTGATCCGATTGCGGACCACCGCGCCCCCAACCCGGCGCCCGACGCTGAGCCCGAGGCGGTGGTCGGGGCGGTTATTCGGCAGCAGGTAGATGGTGAGCGGCCCGGCGGCACGGCGACAGCCATGGCAATAGACCGCCTGGAATTCCGTTGCGCGGGTCAGGCGGTGGCGTCGGCGGAAGAGGAGATTGTCCGCGCCGGGCCCGGTCATGTCCGAGCATAGCCGGTGGGTATGCGGAGTTTGTCGCTCGATCGGGGCGGAGACCGATGAGACCCCTGAACTTTCACGCGGCCGAGCGGTACTACTCTTGCGCAGTCGGTTGCGGTGGGGTATCGGTGGGTAGAGATTAGCAGGGAGATGTTCGTATGAGCACGAATCCGACCCCAGATGGGGCTTCAGGCCGTTCCGTCCTTTGCTCGTCGTCTCGGGGCGCGGGGTTGGTGCGTGTGGTGGCCGCCAGCGCGGCGGTTCTGCTGGTGGCGGCGGGGGGTATCTGGGCGGTGACCCGGGGCGGCGGGGGCAGCGCGGAGATGCGCCAGGTCGCCAACCTCGACCTGGGCAAGGTCGAGCTGGGCTCGTTTGCGATCAACACGACCGCGATGGGCGAGCTCGAGGCCCGCAACCAGATCGAGCTCCGCTCCGAGCTCGACACCAGGGCCGACATCGTCGAGATCGTGCCCGAGGGGACGGTCGTCAAGAAGGGCGACCTGCTGGTGCAGCTCAACGCCGAGGACCTCCAGGAGCAGATCAACCAGCAGAAGCTGGAGGTCGAGCGGGGCAAGGCGGATGTGACGGCGGCGGAGAACGGGCTGCAGATCCAGCTGAGCCAGAACGAGTCCCAGGAGCGGGCGGGCCAGCTCAAGATCGATCTCGCCGAGCTGGCGCTCGCGCAGTGGCGCAGCGGCGAGGTGGTCAAGACCCGGGCCAAGCAGCAGCTCGAGATCGACGAGGCCGACCGGGACCTCGTGCGGCTGAAGGAGCGGTACGAGCTCTCGCAGACGCTCGAGGCCGAGGGGTTCCTGAGCAAGGACCAGCTCAAGACCGACGAGATCAACTACATCCGGGCCGTGGCCAGGCTCGAAACCGCCAAGCTCGACCAGCAGGTCTACGAGGAGTACCAGTACCCCCGCGACGAGAAGACCAAGATGTCTGACCTCGAGGAGGCCAATGCCGATCTCGAGCGGGTGCGCACGCAGAACAAGATCAACGCCGGGGCGAAAGAGTCGTCGCTGGCGACCACCAGCACGCAGTACGATCTGAAGGTCGAGCGGCTGACCAAGCTCGAGGAGCAGCTCGGTGTCGCGGCGATCTACGCACCGACCGACGGGCTGGTGGTGTACGCCACGAGCATCGGGCGCGGGCGCGACATGATCATCATGGGCGGGGACGGGCCCCTGCAGGTCGGGCGTGAGGTCCGGCCCAACGAGCAGTTGATTATCCTGCCCGATACCTCGAGCATGGTCGCCACGGTGCGGGTGCACGAGTCGCTCGCCGGGCGGATCCGCCCCGGGCAGCGGGCGACGATCACGATCGACGCGATCGGCGGCGAGAGCTTCGTCGGCACGGTCGAGTCGGTGGGAGTGCTCGCCGAGACCGGCGGGTGGCGAGATCCGAATCGACGCGAGTACTCGGTGCGGATCGCGATCGACCACGACAACTCCGACGGCAAGCTCAAGCCCTCGATGCGCGCCGAGGCCGAGGTCATGCTCGCGGCGGTGCAGCAGTCGCTGATGGTGCCCGTGCAGGCGGTCTTCAGCGAGGGACCGGTCAAGTATGTCTACCTGCCCCAGGGCTCGCGGTTCCAGCGCGTGCCGGTGCAGGTCGGCCGGATGAGCGACACCTACGCGGAGATCGTCAAGGGCGTGGCGGCCGGCGACCGGGTGTTGCTCCGCGCGCCGGACACCGGGGAGGTGCTCGCGGGCGATTGGACGCGCGAGCAGCTCGAGGGTGTCGGCGTGGCGCTCGACGAGGAGGGCAACCCCGTGACCGCGCGGCGCGGCCCGGACATCACGCAGATGATGACCGAGATGGACGCCGGGGACGCCCCGGGCGGGGCGACCATGATGCGCGGCGCCGGGCCCGAGGGCGGGCAACGCCCCGAGGGCGCGGGGCGCCAGGGCGGCGGGCAGCGGCCGGAAGGCGGAAGGCCGGGCGGCAATGGTGCCGGACGCCCAGGAGCCCAGGGCAAGGCCCAGGCGCCCGCGGGGGCCGAACCGGCCACAGACCAGGCCGGAACGGAAACCGCTTCGGGCACGCCCGCCGAGACCGCACCTACCAACACCCAAACTGCCGCGGCCGAGGGCGAGCAGACGCCCCCGCCACCCACCGAGGGCGAGAGCGCCGGCGAGTCTGAGAAGGTCGACAAGACGACCCACGAATAGTGCTCGGGCTCGACGGGGACCGGCGGTCGTCGGCGTGAAGCTGGAAGGTCTGGCGCGATTCGCCCGGGCTGCCTTGCTCCCATACGCTCCATGGCGAACCAGAGGGAATAGAGAGGCCCCGCGGGGGCTTGTCCTCTGTGCTATGGAACGGACCGGAGTTCATGGAGCGAGTCGAGTTCGAGCAACTCGCCCTGGAGCACCTCGACGCGGTGTACCGGCTGTCGCTGCGCCTGACCCGCAACCGGGAACGGGCCGAGGACCTGGTCCAGGACACCTACGCCCGGGCGATGCGACCCGAGACGATCGAGCGGTTCGACCCGGCGGCGGCACGCCCCGGGGCAAGCGCCGGGGAGGGGATGCGGGCGTGGCTGTTCACCATCTGCCACAACCTCTTCTACTCCCAGATCAAGCGGGAGCGCCGGGCCCCTTCGGCGGTGGGGGAGTTCTTCAGCGAGGCCGACAATGGTCGGCTGCCCGACGAGCCCCCGCCGGCGTGGAACCAGGCGGGGTTCGACTGGGAGCATGTCGACGAGCGGCTGCGGCAGGCGGTCGAGGAGCTCAAGGAGGACTACCGGTCGGTGCTGCTGATGTGGGGCGTGGACGGGCTCAAGTATCGGGAGATCGGGGAGATCCTGGAGATCCCCATCGGCACGGTGATGAGCCGCCTGCACCGGGCGAGGAAGATCGTGGCGGACCGGCTGATGGAGGAGCCCGGGGCGGCCGAGGATCTGGGGTTGCGGGTGCGGAGCAAGCGCAGCGCCGAGGCGGGGTCCCCGGCGGCGGGCGCGTTGGAGTCTGATTCGTGAACCATCGGGATGGACACAACCAGGGGGGGAACGCCGCCGAGCCGCTGTCGATCGCGGCGCTGCTGCGCGTGGCGGCCGATGGGGAGCTGAGCCCCGAGCAGGAGGTCGCGCTGCGCGCGCACCTCGAGGCCCATCCCCGCGATGCCGAGCGGATCGAGTTCGAGCGGCGGCTGCGCGAGGCGTGCCGGTGCGCGTGCTCGCCGGACTGCTGCGCCCCGGCCGGGCTTCGGGACCGCGTGCGGGCCTGCTGCTGTGAGCCCGGGCTGGCCGAGCATCTGGAGGACCGGGCGGTCGAGACCCGGCAGCGGGGCTTCTGGGCGGGGCGTGTGGTCGCCCGCTTCGGGGCGTTGGCGGCGTTGCTGGCGTTGGCGTCGGTGATGGCGGTCATGGTCATCCGCAGCGCCGGGCCCCTCGGGAGTGGCGGCCCGGGGATGGTTGATCCCGGCGCGACAATTGACAGGGTGGCCCAGTTTGTGCGCCGGGAGCACAGCCGGTGCGACAACCCGCCCGCGATCCCCAACAGCAAGTTCACAGTCCACGAGGCGGGCGAGCTGGAATCGACCTTTGCCGATCTCGCGGGGCGGGAGGTCTCGCTGGCGTCGGTCCTGGAGGCCCAGCGCCACGGGCTGGAGTTTGTCGATGCCGGCCCCTGCCACCTGCCGGGCGGGGGCACGGCGATGCACATCCGGTTCCAGGCCGAGGGCCCGACGCCGGCGATGGTCAGCCTGTGGGCCTGGGTGGATGGGTCGGTCGAGATCGAGGAGGGGGTCGTCCGGGAGGCCGGCGAGGGCTTCGAGTGCGTTCGCCTCTGGCGGGTGGGGGAGACGGTCTTCGTGATGGTCTGCCCGAATATGGGGGCGGCCCCGACGGCCGGGGAGGCTTTCCAGTGCCCCGGCACCTGCAAGCCGGTGGGTACGCCGTAGACGGGCTGGTCGGCGCTGAGAATCTTCGGTGAACCAACCCCCGATTGGCTGCGTCCAAGGTGCAGGGTGCCGATACAGTGGATCGGGAGGCTCGCCATGCGCATGCACACAGTCCGATATCACACGACTCTGGGTTTGTTTGTGCTTTGTGGGCTGGCGCCGCTGGCACACGGCCAGAACGCGCTGGGCGATGGCCGCGCGCTGGAGGCCCGGCTGGAGGCCCAGATCCCGGCAGGGACGAGCGCGGTTCGCCGGACCTTCTCCAACGAGCTTGCGTTCCGGGAGTCGATCGTGACGGGGACGGCACCCTCGGGGCTGAGCTTCCGGGGGGGGACGCTGCCCAGCCAGTTTGAGTTCCGGGGCGACCTGAGTGAGGACTCGCTGTACGCCTTCCGGCGGGACAGCCTGTACTCGGGACTGGCGGGGCAGGGGATCCGCGGGACCGATGCGCTGCAGTACCAGTTCGCGTTGACGGTGGGCGGCCGGGTGCCCGCGAGCCTGTCCGGGCAGCTCTCGTACGCGCGGGCCGGGGCTGCCGAGCGGGGCTTCGAGCCCGACCAGCCCTTGGTCCGGGACCTGGCCAGCGCCGGCGGCGGGCTCCGGCGGGTGGTGGACGCCGACCTGATGGTGACGGCGATCGACGCGGGGTCCTCGCTGCTCCAGCCGGTGCGGTCGATCTCCAGCTACACCGCCAACCACGGCCTGCAGCCGACGCTGGTGGGGCTGATGCAGAACAAGGTGACCCAGCAGACGGCGGGGCAGACCGCGTCGCCCCTGCTCGGCGTGCAGGTGGTGCCGGTGGGGACGCTGCGTGACTCGGGGGCGGTGCCCAAGCTGAACACCGGGGCGACCACCTCGCCGGCGCTCGCGCCGGAGGCGTCGGAGCCGACCAAGCCGGCGTACGAGCAGTTGCTCGATCGGTTCCGGGAGCTGACCGTTCCCGAGCCCGCCCCGGCGCCGGGCGACACGCCGAGCTGGGCCAAGCAGCTCATCGGGTTGCAGCGTGTGCTGCGCGGGATGCCCGAGTCGACGACCCGGGCGATGGGGCTGACCCCGGGCGAGGAAGGCGAAGAGGGCGAAGAGGGCGGCGACATCGGGCGGATCGCCGAGGGGCTGCCCTCGATCGAGGATCCCGAGGCCGAGCCGGTGCTGAGCTTCGACCGGGAGGTGCTCCGCCGGGTGCGCGAGGCCGGCGGGCTGACCGATACGCTGATCGCGACGGACCTGGCGCACATCGACCGGTACACGGCGTTCATGCAGAGCGGGCAGCAGATGCTCGCCAACGAGCGGTACTTCGACGCCGAGGAGATGTTCATCAGCGCGCTGACCTTCCGCGAGCAGGATGTGACCGCCTCGATCGGGCGCACGCACGCGCAGCTCGGGGCCGGGCTTTTCCTCTCGGCGGGCCTCAACCTGCGGCAGTTGCTCGTCCGCCACCCCGAGACCGCGGGGATGCGCTACGGGGCCGAGCTCCTGCCCAGCGCCACGCGGATGGACCAGATCGCCTACACGCTGCGCCACGGCCTCGACCAGCCGACGACGGGCGCTGATTCGGGCCTGCTGCTGGCCTACCTGGGCTTCCAGCGGGGGCAGGCCGACGACACCCGGGCGGGGCTGGAGGCCCTGGCGGCGTTGGGTGATGAGGCCGACCGGCGCCTGGCGGAGATGCTCGAGGTCGTCTGGCTGGATGATGGGGCCGTGGGCGAGGAAGAGACCCCCACCGGCAGCCCGTGACCCCGACCATGCACCCGCCCGAGCCCACCACACAACCCGAGCCCGCGCACGCCGGGCTCAGGCTGCGCGACTTCCTCACGGACGGGACATTGGCGCGCCTGTGCGACGAGCTGGGGCGTATCGCCGGGGCGAGGGTGGAGGTGCGCGACGAGCTCGACCGCCTCGTGACGGCCCGGGCGGGTGGCGGGTGGCGTATCGGTTCGGCGGGGGACGGGCTGGCGGCCGCGGACCGGCAGATCACCGAGCCCCTGGTGGTCGGCGGGACACGGATCGGCAGCATCGTCGCCGGGCGCGGGGGGCGGGCGCTCGATCGGCTGTTGCCCCTGGTGAGCCAGACGGCGGTGGAGTGGTGCCACGGGTTTCTCGAGCTCCGTCAGGCGGTCGATGAGCTGGGCGTGCTGATCGAGCTCTCGTCGCTCCTGGTCGGCGCCGACGACGACACGCGGACGGTGCGCGAGGCGCTCGACTCGGCGCTGCGGGTGCTCGATCTGCAGGCCGGGTCGGTGGTCATGCTGCGGGAGGACGCCGACGGGATTGTCTCCGACGACGAGCGGGACCTGCGGCTCGAGGCGGCCAGCGGGCTGAGCCAGGCGTGGCTCGAGAACCCCGAGGCGCTGAGCCAGGGCCGGGTGTTCGACCGGTTGGCGCTCTCGGGCGAGGTGGTGGCGATCGAGAACCTGCTCGAGGACGAGCGGGTGCAGCTCGATCGCCAGGTCCACGACGAACGGGTGCGCGGGTTCATGTGCACCGGGCTGGTCTTCCGCGGCAGGCCGATCGGGGTGATGCGGGTCTACTCGCGCGCCCCCAGAGTGTTCAGCGAGCTCGACAAGCGGCTGCTCCGCTCGATCGCCCAGCAGGCGGCGGCGGCCGTGCAGCAGTCGCGGCTCATCCGGCACAGGCAGCGGGATGTCGAGATGGAGCGGCAGGTCCGGCTGGCGGCCGATGTGCAGCGGCGGATGCTGCCGCGGGACCTGCCGAGCGACCCGCGCGTCGAGACCGCGGCGCAGTACCAGCCGAGCTTCGAGCTGGGCGGCGACTTCTACGACCTGTTCGTGGTCGGCGGGCGCATCGCGGTCGCGGTGGGGGATGTGGTCGGCAAGGGCGTGCCCGCGGCGATGCTGATGTCGCTGGTGCGGACGAGCTTCCGGGCGCACGCCGAGCGGGGGTTGCAGCCCCACGAGGTGCTCACGCTGGTGAACCGGGATTTCTGCCGTGACTCGCTGGCGAGCGAGTTCGCGACGGTGTGGTACGGGCTGCTCGACCCGGCCACCGGGGTGTTCGAGTGGTCGACCGCGGGGCACGAGCCGCCGATGGTGGTGCGGGCCGACGGGCGGTGCGAGGAGCTGTCGATCGGCGGGCTGGTGGTCGGGATCGACCCCGCGGCGGTGTACACGCTCGAGCGGTCGCGGCTCGAACCGGGCGAGTCGCTGATCGCCTACACCGACGGCGTGACCGATGTGATGAACTTCGAGGCGAATCGGTTCGGCAAGCCCCGGCTGCGGGAGCTGGTGGGCCAGCTCCGCGAGCGCGGGCACGCGGGCTCGGCGGCGGCGGTGCTGGCGCGGATCCTCCGCGAGCTGCGGCAGTTCGGCGGGCTGACCGTGCGGCCGGACGACACGACGATCGTGGTGGTGCGCCGCGTTGGGTGAGTCTGCCGCCGGGGCGAGGGGGAAGGCATGAAATGCAATCTCAACGCAGAGGGCGCAGAGAGACGCAGAGGAAGGCAGAGAGACAGGGCTTGGGCGGTCAGGCTTCGCCTGAGCCCGGTTCCCATCTATGTTTGTCTGTGGCCACTCTGCGTTTCTGTCTCCCTCTGCGTCCCTCTGCGCCCTCAGCGGTAGAAGAAACACGCGGCGCGGAGCCAGCACGCTCCGCGCCGCATGTGCCTTGATTTGCTCTTTACTCTTCGTCCTGTCCCCCGCCGGGGGGACTTTGTGGGATGCGGTCGACGGGACGCGCACGATCGGCGTCAGGCGTGGCGTGCTTGTTTCTGTCCCGCGCGGATCTGCAGCGCCTCGACCCCGACGCTGAAGGCGAGGGCGGAGTAGATGTAGCCCTTGTTGATGTGCTCGCCCAGCCCCTCGGCGATGAGCAGCACGCCGATCAGGACCAGGAACGCCAGGGCGAGGATCTTCACCGACGGGTGCCTCTCGACGAAGGCGCTGATGGGCTCGGCGAAGACCATCATGATCGCCACCGCGATGACGATCGCGACGACCATGATGGGGATCTGCCGCGACATGCCGACGGCGGTGATGACCGAGTCGAGGCTGAAGATGAGGTCCATGAGGACGATCTGAAAGATGACCATGCCGAACGCGGCGTAGGCCTTTTTCTGGAGCGATTGCTCGTGCCCGCCCTCGACCGAGTGGTAAATCTCGATGGTCGCCTTGGTGAGCAGGAACCCCCCGCCGCCGAGGAGGATGAGGTCCTTGCCCGAGAGCTCGTACCCGAGGGCGGTGAACCACGGCTCGGTCAGCCGCATGACCCAGCCGATGCCGAGCAGCAGGAGCACGCGGGCGATCATCGCCAGGGCCAGCCCGATGCGCCGGGCGAGCTTCCGGCGATGCGGCTCGAGCTTGCCGGTGAGGATGGCCAGGAAGACGATGTTGTCGATCCCGAGCACGACCTCGAGGAGGGTGAGCGTGAGGAGGGCGGCGAGGCTGTGCAGGCTGAGCAAGGCGTGGTCGCCGGCGGCGGCGAGCGGGGCGGCGTGGGCGAGTGTGGCAGTCAGCATCGAAGAGCCTCCGAGTTGAGCCGATGTGCGGCGGGAGCGGCCCCGAGAGGGGCCGAAGAATGTAGCCACGGGTGGAGCGCTGCGGCCCGCATGGGCCGTGAGCGGAACCCGTGGACAGGAGATCGTCCCGCCGGCCCGCTCCGGAGGAGCGGGGGAGCAGCTTGGCGTTCCCTCGCCCCCCTGGGGCGAACTCGTGCGCAGCGCGGCAGACCACGGGTTGCGTCCGCCTGCTGCGGACTCCACCCGTGGCGACAACCCTGCGCCCCTTCGGGGCGGGACGCCGGGCCTGCGCCGGCGCGGGTTGGCATACGCGCGTTGCTCACTCGCGGGTCCCCGCAAGCCGCACGCGCGCCGTCACCGCGAAGTGATCGGATGGGTACCGGCCGTCCTCGCTCTCGCGATCGATGGTCGCGTCGAGCACCTCGGCGCCCGGCGAGATGAGGATGTGGTCGATCTTTTCGCCCGCCGTCGCGCCGGGCTTGAAGCCGCTGAAGGTGCCGACCTCGGTGGCCGCGGGGTGCACCGCGCGGAACGAGTCCGCCAGCCCCGGCGGGGGCGGAGGCTCGTGCCCGGGCCATGCTTCAGGCTCGCTCGCGCGGTCGAGTTCGCCCCGCAGGTAGCGCAGGGCGGGGTTGCGCTCGCCGGCGTTGAAGTCGCCCATGAGCACCACCGGCTCGTCGGTGTGCGCGCGCTGGGCGATCTTCGCGGCGATCAGCTCGACGGCCCGCTCGCGCGAGGGCTGGCTCTCGTGGTCCAGGTGGGCGTTGAACACACACACCCCGCGCCCGCTCGACTTGTCGATCAGCCTCGCCCAGGTGCAGATGCGGGTGATGGAGTTGCCCCAGTGCGTGCTCGCGACGGCGTCGGGGGTATCGCTCAGCCAGAAGGTGCCGGCGGCATCGATCGAGAACCGTTCGGTGCGGACCAGGATCGCGGCGTACTCGCCCCGGGTGGCCCCGTCGTCGCGCCCGACCCCGATCTCGGCGTAGCCGGGCAGGGCGGCCCCGATCTCGTCGAGCTGGAACCGCAGGGCCTCCTGGACCCCGAGGATGTCGGCGTCGAGGCGGGCGAGCAGGTCGGTGACCATCTCGCGGCGGTGAGGCCAGGCGTTGGCCCCGTCGTCGGCGGTGCCGTAGCGGATGTTGAGGGTGACCAGGGAGAGTTCCAGGGGCTCACCGGCCCGGTGGGGCGCGCCCTTGTCGGGCGCGCGAGCGCCCGCCGGAGCCCCGGCGCGGGCGAGGCCGGCACAGAGCATGGCGGCGGCGGCAAACCAGGTGAGCACCAGCCAGAGCCTCATCGAACACCTCCCGGGTGCTCCAGCGTACGCTTGGAGCGGCCCGGGCGTCGGGCGGCAAATGCGTGCGGGTCGCGGGCGTCGGCTACATGGAGAAGAACAGCCGTGCGCAGATGACCGTCACGATGAGACCGATGATGTTGAGCGGGAGCCCGACCCGGAAGTAGTCGGTGAAGCGGTACCCGCCCGGGGTGAGGACCATGAGGTTGGTCTGGTAGCCGATGGGGGTGCAGAAGCTCGCGGACGCCGCCATCATAATGGCCAGGGCGAACGGCTTGAGGTCGACGCCGAGGCGTTCGGCGATGGCGGCGGCGATGGGGAACATGAGGGCCGCCGCGGCGTTGTTGGTGATGACCTCGGTGAAGACGGTGGTCACGAAGTAGACCATGGCGAGCGTCAGGAGCGGGTTGCCCGACGCGAGCGAGACGAGGGAGTCGGCGATGGTCCTCGCGGCGCCGGTGTTGTCGAGGGCCTTGCCGAGCGCGAGCGCGGCGGCGATGGTGATGAGCACCTGCCAGTCCAGAGAGTTGCGGGCCTGCGGCCCCGAGCAGCACCGGAGGACGAGCATGAGACCGGCGGCGATGCCCGCGGCGTGGATCATCCGAATGGGCCAGCCGAGCAGGTCCGAGACGGTCGCGAGCACGACCATCCCGGCGAGCACCGCCAGCGCCGCGACCGCGCGGTCGTGGCGCACCGGCGCGGAATTGGCGATCTCGCTGACCAGGTAGAAGTCCCGCGAGTCGCGGTGCTGCTCGACGAACGAGGTCGGGGCCTCGAGCAGCATGGTGTCGCCCACATGGACCTGGATATCCCCGATCTTGCGGTTCTTGATGCGCACGCCGTTGCGTGCCACCGCGATGACGACCGCGCTGTAGTTGGACCGGAAGCGGCCCTCGCGGATCGATCTCCCCACGAGCGGGTTGGTGTTCGAGACCACGGCCTCGACGAGGCAGCGTTGCGGGTTCGGCGCGCCCAGCTTGACGATCTGGTCCGGCGCGGGCGTCAGGCCGCGGACATTCCGCAGGTCCACCACAGACTCGAGAATCCCGACGAAGACCAGGCGGTCGTCGGCGTGCAGCGTCTCGTTGGGTCCGACGGCCGGGAGGAGCTGCCCGGCCCGCTCGATCTCCGCGAGGAAGAGGCCCGGGAGCCCGCGCAGCCCGGCCTGCTCGATGGTCCTCCCGACCAGGGGCCCGGCCGGTTCGACGAGCATCTCCAGGGTGTACGACTTGGCGTCGTCCTTGACGCTGAGCACGGGGTTGCGCGCGGGGAGCAGGAACGGGGCCACGAACACGAGGTACAGGATCCCGACGATCATTGTCGGGATTCCGAAGACCGCGATGTCGAACATCCCCATGTCGGGCCGGCCGCTCGCGGACCACATGCCCGCCACCACGAGGTTGGTGCTCGTTCCGATCAGCGTCACCGTGCCGCCGAGGATCGCCGCGTAACTCAGGGGGATCATGAGCTTGGAGCTGGAGAAGCTGTTCCGCCGGCACCAGTCCGTCACCACCGGGATGAGCATGGCGACCAGCGGCGTGTTGTTCATGAACCCGCTTACCAGCGAGACGGGCACGACGAGCCGCACCGTCGCGGTGAACAGGGACTTGGGGCGTCCGAGTACATGCCTGCCCAGCCACTGCACGGCCCCGGTCTTGGTCAGCCCGCAGACCACGACATAGAGCACCGCCACCGTGATCATGCCCTCGTTGGCCATCCCCCCGAGGGCCTCCTGGGTCCCAAGGATTCCCCTTGAAGAAAAGAGGCCCACGATCACCAACAGCGCGACCGCGGCGAGGATCACCAGGTCCGAGCCGAACCGGGAGGTCATCAGGGCCCCCAGCACCGCGAGCACCACGCCGAGGGTGAACCATGCTTCCCAAGCCATGCTCGCGCTCTCCTGAGACGGGGGCTGGTGCTACGCGGGGGGAGTATCGGCAGTTCTCCCCGTGGGCCGACAAACCCATCTGTTGGGCGAAGGGATCGTGGCCGAGGCCAGGACCCGGCCCGCAGGTGACGGGCGCGGCCGCGTGGGGCTGGGCCGTTCCGCCCGCAAGCGCCGCGCCGGCGGCCCGATTCACCCGCGCGGGCCGAACCCCGGACGGCTCACGGCCGATAGAGGTACACTCCGGCAGCCGGTCTGGGTGGCAGGTCCGGGAATACCGTGGAAGGAAGACCGCCAGTGAAGATCCTCGTGACGGGTGGCTCAGGGTTCATCGGGTCCTACTTCGTCGAGCGGCTCGCCGCCGAGGGGCACGACCTGGTCATCCTCGACCTGGTCCCGCCACCGGCCTGGTACCCGGCCCACGCCTACCACCGGGGCGACATCCGCGACCCCGCGGCGGTCCGCCGGGCGATGGCCGGGTGCGACCGCGTCGTCCACCTCGCCGCGGCCCACCACGACTTCGGGATCGAGCACGACACCTATTACGATGTCAACGAGCGCGGCAGCAGGGTCATGTGCGACGCCATGGACGAGCTCGGCGTCCGCGACCTGACCTTCTACTCCACGGTCGCGGTCTATGGCGACGCCCCAGAGCCGCACTACGAGGGGGCGCCGACCGCGCCAAACTCCCCCTACGGCGGGAGCAAGCTCAAGGGCGAGGGGGTGTTCAAGGCCTGGACCGGGCAGGGCGCCGGGCGGCGGGCGCTGGTCATCCGCCCGACGGTGACCTTCGGTGTGCGCAACTTCGCGAACATGTACTCGCTGATCCGCCAGGTGGCGTCGGGCCGGTACATCGAGTTCGGGGCGGGGGTGAATATCAAGAGCCTGAGCTATGTCGAGAACATCGTCGACGCGACGATGTTCCTGCTGGGCAAGCCCGCCGGCGAGCTGGCGGCGTTCGAGGTGTTCAACTACATCGACAAGCCGGACCTGACGAGCCGCCAGATCACGCACGCGGTGTACCGGTCGCTGGGCAAGCCCGAGCCGAAGGTCACGCTGCCGATGTGGGTGGGGCTGGTGCTGGCGCTGCCGTTCGATCTCGTGATCGCGCTGACGGGGAAGAACCTGCCGATCTCGAGCGCGCGGCTCAAGAAGCTGTACGAGGTGCAGACCAAGTTCGAGGCCGACAAGCTGGCGGCGGCGGGGTACACGCCGAAGGTGCCGCTGACCGAGGGGATCGACCGGATGGTGAAGTGGTACCAGCGCGAGGGCAGGGCCCAGACCGCGGAGTGGCACCAGCCGCCGCGGGAAGTGGTGATTGTGGCGGAGGCGTAGGCTCTTCGCGTGACGCCTGCCGAACGATCGGTTAGGCTACATGCATGCTCTTCTTCGGCCTGTTCAGCCTGCTCCTCCCCCTCCTCGGCCTGGTGGTCATCGCCTGGGCGGTGCTGACGATCTGGCGGACGGTCATGCTGCCGCGCAACACCCCGCGCGAGGCGGCGTGCGAGAAGTGCAAGTACCCCGTCGCCGGGCTCATGGGCGCTGCGGGGTTCGTCTGCCCCGAGTGTGGCAGCGACCTGCTCACCGTCGGCATCACCACGCCGCGCATGGAGATCACCCGGCGTGGCTCGCTGGCCGCGGCCCTCCTCGCGTGGACCTTTCTCTGTGTGGGCGGCGGCTACACGGCCTCGTTCATCATCCTGATGTTCGCCAGCTTTAGCACCTCGATGTCCGCCGTCCAGAGCACCACCTCGTGGACGCAGACGCTCACGCCCAACACCAGCCTCTACCAGTCGATCGAGCTGACCTACGAGAGCGACTGGCAGTCGCTCGCCAGCGAGATGGACATCGTGCTGGTCACCTCCGGCGGGACACGGCACACCCTCACGCTCGACCCCGGGCCGATGACCGTGGTCGGGCTCGAGGGCGGCGTGGCGCCCTGGGACGCCGACACCATCGACGCGTGGTTCGCCGAGGTGGGGCTCGACATGGCCGACCCGCAGGTGGCCGCGGCCGCGGCGGAGACCTCGCGCGTCGTCGATATGACCATCATGTCGCCCGACGGCGGCTACTCGCTCAACCTCAGCCAGCACACCAATATGGCGGTCCCCACCAGCGGGGCAACCACCACGACCTTTGCGACCGGCAACCCGCTGCTGGATAATGTCGCCCTCTGGCTCGTCGCGCTCGCGCTGGGCGTGCTGGTCTATGGCGTGGGCATCGTGCTGATCGTGGTTCGGCGGCGGCGGCTGGTGGGGCGGGCACTCGCGACGCCCTGAGTGATGCACCCCTCGGTCACTTCGCGTGTGTCTCTACGAGCCCTGTGCGCGAGCACAGGTTCAGGGTTCTTCGGCGATGCTCGACTGTTCCAGATCCCGAGCTTGCGCTCGGGGCTCGTCGAGGCACACGCCCCCACCGACGGCGCACCAGCCCCCAGGCCCCGCGCCCTCCGCCATGACGCCAAGGACGCCGGCGTAGCCTCCGGCG
>CAYJPX010000043.1:0-27047 GCA_964372195.1 uncultured Phycisphaeraceae bacterium | reverse complement strand
CGATTCCCCCGCCGCGAGGGTCACCTCGGCCCGCTCGGCGAACAGCCCCGAGCCGCACACCCCCAGCACCACCAGCGCCAGCCCGACATGCACCAGTTGCCCGCCGTACCGGCGGTGGTTGCCATCGATGACACAGAGGGCCGACCGCAGCGTGCCGCCCGGACCGCCCAGCCCGTGCGCGCGCTTGTGCGCCCGCACCGTTGTGACCAGGGCCGCCCCGATCACGAGCACCGTGAGGAGGGCGGCCCCCAGGCAGACCAGCGCCACCGGGTGCCGCACGCCCAGCGCCGCCGCGACGACCAGGCCGATCGCCGTCGCCGCACCCGGCACGAGCACCCCCCGCCGCACGCTCCCCGCCGCGTCCCGGCCGTGGACCGCTACCGGCCCCAGCGCCATGACCGCGACCGCGGCCAGGCCCAGCCACACGACCACGCGGTTGTAGTACGCCGCCCCCACGCTCACCGGGTGTTCGAGCACCAGCCCGCTGGCGATCGGGAAGAGCGTTCCCAGCAGGACCGCCGCGATCATCGACGCAACGAGCCCGTCGAGCACCACCACCAGCCCCTCGCGGCTCAGCCACGGTTCCGGCTCGCCAGGCGACCGCAACGCCTCCCGCCGCCAGGCCAGCAGCCCCACCGAGCCCGCCCCTAGCACCGTGACCAGCCCGGCCAGTGGGCCCCCGACCGTCGTCTCGCCGAAGGCGTGGACCGAGACGAGCAGCCCGCTCCGCGTCAGCGTGGTGCCCAGGATGCAGAGCAGGAACGCCCCGCACGCCAGCCCGGCGGCCCAGCCCCGGCAGCGGCCGCGCTCCTGGCCGACGATGATCGTGTGCAGCAGCGCCGTCGCGGCCAGCCAGGGCGAGAGCGAGGCGTTCTCGACCGGATCCCACGCCCAGTACCCGCCCCAGCCGAGTTCCACATACGCCCACCAGGCTCCCAGGAGGATCCCGGCGGTGAGAAAGAGCCAAGATCCGAGCACCCACCGCCGCACGCCGACCATCCACGCGGCGTCGTCCCGCCCCGCGACCAGCATGCCGACGGCTGCCGCGAAGGGCGCCGCCGCGCAGGCGTACCCCGCCAGGAGCATCGGCGGGTGAATGACCATCGCCCAGTGCTGGAGCATCGGGTTGAGCCCCCAGCCGTCGAGCAGCGGGCCGCCGGGAGTCGGCGCAAACGGGGAAGCTGCAAAGACCAGCAGCCCCACAAAGAACAGCGCGATGCCCGCCAGCGCTGCGAGCCTGATGGGCTCGCCCCTGCCGAGCGCAGGCTGCTCCCGCCACCCCGCGATCGCCCCGACCACCGAGAGCAGCCAGGCCCAGAGCAGCAGGCTGCCCTCCTGCCCGGCCCAGAGTGCGGCGAGCTTGAAAACGACCGGCAGGCTGCGATCGGTGTGGTGGGCGACATAGGCGTTGCCCATGTCGCTGCGCACCAGGGCCGCCAGCAGCAGGGCCGCCGCCGCACTGAGCCAGAGCGGCTGCAAGCGCAGCGCCCAGCGGGCCGCCGTCACCCACCCCGCCCGGCCCGTCCGCCATCCCACCAGCCCGGCGCCCACCCCGGCCGCCCCTGTCGTCACACCCGCGACCAGTGCCGCCTCGCCAAGGACCCGGATCACGGCATGCCCCCGGTGGCCCCGCTCGCCGCCTCGTACTTGCTCCCACACTTGGTCAGCAGCACCTCGGCGACAAACACCCCCCTCTCGTCGGTCGCGCCCTCGACCACCACCTCACGCCCCTCGGCGAAGAGGTCGGGGATTGGACCGTGGTATTCCACGGGGACTGAAGCCGACTCCCCCAGGAGTGAGAAATTGGCGGCGAACTCCGCGGGCCGGGAGTCGGGGCCGGGGCCAACCGTGCCGTGGACCCGCGAACGAGCGTCCCGGGCCTCGGGCATGCTGGCATAGGCATCGACGGAGAGGTAGTAGACCCATCCCGAGCGAATGCCGGAGACCGCGAGGTAGGTCAGGGCGGCGAGGATCGCCGTGCCGCCGATGACCAGCTTGGATCGCAGGGGAGGCATGGCCGCAGGGGACTCCGTTGTCGCCGGTTGGGCGGGCGCGAAGCGCAGGTATTGAGAATAGGGGCGCGGCGGACGGGTGGGGGTGGCGTGGCGTGGCGCGGATATACAGGTGATATCCACTGGATACAGGCCCGGAAAGACCCATAACGCCTGGGCTCCGGTAAAAGGTGCACTTGCGAAGCCATTTTCTCAAACCGAGACAAATGCGGGGTTCATTCTCAAAACTTAGAGAGTATCGGTGGTAGATTGGGTCCAAAACCGCCCTGCGGGCCGCATGAGGGCCTCTTTGTCTGGATGTCCGCTTTGGTATGGGGTTTGCAATATCCTTGAGCGAGAACCAAAGCGGGTGCAGTTCGACGGCCGGGTAAGCCGCCAGTCAGACCCGCGACTAGAGATTGAAGGAGATCGACATGAAACGGCACCATCTGGTCGGTGCGATGGCAGTGGCGGGGCTGGCGCTTCCCGCGATGGCCCAGATCGGCGGCTCGGACCACGACTTCAGCGGGATGTCATGGGCGGGCGGCGAGATCTGCAAGCCCTGTCACACCCCTCACAACGCCATGGTCGGCATTCCCCGCCTCTGGAACCACGAGCTGACTGTCGCGACATACACCATGCACGGCGGCACCGGCACGGCTGCGGCCGACTTCGACACCACCAGCCGCCTCTGCCTCTCCTGCCACGACGGCACCGTCGCGCTGGACAGCTTCGGCGGGCAGACCGGCACGAGCTTTATGACCGGCGACGAGAACCTCGGCACCGATCTGACGAACGACCACCCCGTCGGCAGCGATGGCGAGTATCCCCCGGATCCGAAGCCCAGCTGGTGGGACGGCGCGATGCGTGACCCGGCCAACTTCCCCTCGGGCGTCCGCCTGAAGGACTGGGTCAACGAATTCGGCGTCACCCGCAAGGTTGTCGGCTGCACCACCTGCCACAATGTGCACAACCGCGGCGGCTACGACCACATGCTGGTCATCAGCAACTCGGCCTCGGCCCTGTGCCTCGGCTGCCACATCAAGTAACCCGCAGCATTCCGTCCAGGCCGGCTCGCACTGACGGGCCCGGCCTGGATGGCTTTCTTCCCTCCTCGCCGGGCTCGTTCCGTGATGCGTTCCCGATGTCCCCGCGAGGTTGAAGCATCGGCCGGACTGACCAGCGGTCCCCACGCCAGCGGGGGCCGAGTGAAACCGGATGGTTGCGTTGCGCGCCGGCGGCTTGGGGCCCTCGGCGCGTTTTTCTATTGCTGTCGGACGCCCGCCTGACCGATCCAGTTCGTACAATCCGGCCCACCCCAACCAAGGACGACGCTATGGCCCCGCAGCACCCTCGGCTCTCCCGCCTCGGCCTTCCCCTCTTGCTCGGGCTCTCGCTGCTCGTCGGCGGCTGCGGCTCGGGGGGGGGCCAGCGTCCCAGCCGAAACCCCTCGGTCACCGGCACATTCGCTTTCTGGCCCAGGCCCCCGGCCGAGCCGCGCCTCCAGTTCCTCCAGGCGATCGCTTCGCGCGAGGATGTCTCGCCGAGCAGCCGCAGCGCCCTGAGCATCGCGGTCTTCGGCGAGGACGACGCCAGGGAGACCGGCATCGTCAAGCCCTACGGCCTGTCGTTGCGCAACGGGCGGCTGTATGTGTGCGACATCACCAAGGGGCAACTGGTCGTCCTCGACTTCGCCGCCAAGCAGATGCGGGTGCTCGGCGCGACTGGGTTCAACACACTGGCAAACCCCGTGGATGTGCATGTCGCCGAGGACGGGATGATCTATGTCGCGGACAACGAGCGGTTCGCGGTCATGGTCTTTGACGCGAGCGAGCGGTTCGTCCGCGTGATCGGTCACGAGAACTTCGCCCCGGTCGGGCTGGCGACCTTCGGCGACCGGCTGTATGTGTGCAACAAGGACGCCCAGATCGTCGAGATCTTCAACCGCTTCACCGGCGAGATGATCGGCACGATCGGCGAGGTCGGCGACGCCGACGGGCAGTTCCGGCTCCCGCTGGGCATCGACACCGACGGGGAGGGCAATGTCTATGTCATGGACATGATGCGGTGCCGGCTCCAGAAGTTCGGCCCCGACGGCGAGCTGCTCGCCGCGATGGGCGATATCGGCGACACCGCCGGGTCCTTCGTGCGGCCCAAGCAGATCGCGGTCGACAGCGACGGCATCGTCTATGTCGTCGACGCGACCTTCCAGAATGTGCAGATGTTCGACAGCGAGCTCCGCCTGCTGATGCACTTCGGCGCGGCCGGCGACTTCGCCGGCTCGATGAACCTGCCGGCGGGCATCTGCGTCGACGACGGGTCGATGCAGTACTTCGCCGACGAGCTGCACCCGGGCTTCGCCGCCAAGCGTGTGGTGCTGGTGGGCAACCAGTTCGGCCCGGCCAAGGTCAACGCCTACGCGATGGGCGAGCGGGCCGAGGGCTGGTCGATCTCCGAGCTGACCGCGAAGGCGGCGGACATCAATCCCGGCGTGGGCCAGAACCCCCAGGGCGCGCGGCTGCAGGACGCCGGCGCCGAGCCCGAGCCGGTCGAGGATCCGGCGGCCGGCGAGGGCGGCGGCGGCGACTCGGGCGGGACGGGCGGCGGGGCGGGCGGCAACTCGCCGTGACGGGACGGAGGCGGTGTGACAGGACCTGCATCAGATCGGGGCTGGGGAGACCGTCTGCGGGCGCGGTGGGGGCTCTGCGCTGTCGTGCTCGCCGCCGGCGTCTGGGCCGGGTGTACCGTCACGCCGGAGAACTACCGGCTGTACTCCTTCTGGTTCGACGGCGTGCCGGATCCGACCGCGCCGATCGGCGAGGGCCCGATCCGCAACAGCCCCGACTACTCCATCCACCCGCCGTTCGCCGAGGGCAGGTGCGTGGACTGTCACGAAGGGCGGTTCGATCTGACTGCCGCCGACCCGTCGGTGTGCATGAAGTGTCACGAGGAGGTCCCCGAATCGCAGCCGCGGATGCACGGCCCGGTGGTGACCATGGCGTGCCTGTGGTGCCACACGCCGCACGAGTCACCCTACGAGGCGCTGCTCAAGGGCCCCCCCCGGGAGGTCTGCTCGCAGTGCCATGCCCCCGGGATGCTGGGCACCGCCAAGACCCCCGAGCACCTGCCCGAGTCCGAGGCGAGCTGCATCGACTGTCACCAGGGCCACGGCGGGACGGTGCGGTACTTCCTGCGTCCGGGGGCTGAGGGCCGCATGTCAGCGCCCCCGGCGCCGGCCGCGCACCCCGCGGGCGGTGAGCCGGGCGCAGCGACGCCGCCGGCCCCGGGAACGGAGCCGGAGCTGTGAGTTTCCGCTCCCCGCAGGTGGCGTTTGTGCTGGCCCTCTGCGGCGTGGTGGGGGGGGCGCGGGCACAGGCCCAGGTCGCCCAGCCGGCGGACGGCGACCCGATCATCATCGGCGAGCGGGAGGCCTGGGACGCCTGGCAGCTCGACACCATCGGGGCCGCGGTCGAGACCCAGGCGCGCTGGCGTAGGTTCCGGCGGTCGACCGCCGGCCAGCCCGAGCAGGTCGATACCGAGAGCTACCTCCTGGGCCGGGTCGAGCTCTCGGGGCGTGCATTCGTGGGCCACAAGAACCTCCTGGACATCACCGGCCGGGTGGCGATCGGGCTGGAGGAGACCGACCTGGACAGCGACATCGCCGGGGCGTCGCAGACCGATCGCGACCTCTCGCTCTTGTACGATGTCAGCGCCCTGGTGCTCGGGGAGGGGCCCATGCCGGCGACGGTCTACTCCCGGCGCGAGGAGATCCAGCTCGAGCGTGAGTTCGCCGGGTCGATCGACAGCACCAACACCGAGCACGGCATCCTGGCGCGGTTGGCGTCGGAGTCCTGGCCGACCTCGATCCACATCTTCCGCCGGGAGAGCGATCAGTCCGACAAGCTCGGCAACATCGACCACAGCGTGGAGCAGGACTCGCTCTCGGTGCGCAGCAGCCCCGACATCGGGGAGTTCCAAGACCTGAGCGTCGAGTACACGCTCGACATGGTCGACGAGCGGCAGAGCCGGTCGTTCCAGAACAGCTACACGCGCCACGACGCCCAGGTCATCCACGAGATCGACTTCGGCGAGGAGCAGCGGCACAACCTGCGGTCGACGGGCCGCTTCTACGACGAGTCCGGCATCTCCGACATCCGCCGGTTCCGCCTCGACGAGCTGCTGCGCCTGGAGCACACCGACCGCTTCGACACCCGGTACGACCTCAGGGCCGAGGAGAGCACCCGCGCGGACCAGTGGCAGCGCATCCTCCGCGCCGCGGGGCAGGCGAGGTACCGGCTGTTCGACAGCCTGGTCGCCATCGGCGGACTGGGGGCCGAGACCCTGGATGTCGCGGGCGGCTTCAGCTCGCAGCTGTACTTCGCCGATACCGACCTGCAGTACACCAAGCGCGTCCCGCTCGGCAGGTTCGACGCGTCGGTCGGGGGGCGGCTCACGCGGCAGGAGAACAGCGAGCAGGGCCAGCCCATCACCCTGACCGACCAGACGCTCACCCTCACGGACCCCGGCGCCTCGCTCGTCAGCCGGCGGAACATCGTGGCCGGGTCGGTCCTCGTCTCCAACGCCGACGGCACGCGGGTGTACGCCGAGGGGCTCGACTACACCGTCGTCTATTTCCCCTCGCATGTCGAGATCCGCCGCGTGGTCGGGGGGGCGATCGCCGACGGCGAGAGCCTGCTGGTCGACTACACCGTCGGCCCCGAGCCGGCGAGCACGATCGATAGCGCGGGGACCAACTTCTCCGTCCGCTACACGATCGAGGAGGGGACCTTCCAGGGCGTCAGCCCCTACCTCAACTACAACCAGACCGACCAGTCGATCGACACGGTCGATCCCTCCCGGTTCGTCCTCGATGAGGTCAAGGACCTGCGCTACGGGCTCGACTATCACCGCGGCAATGTCACGCTCCAGGCCGAGCGCCGGAACCACGACAGCACGATCTACCCCTACGACACCACCCGCCTGGAGGGGCGCTACGACCTGCGCGCGGGCCCGGGCGGGGCGTTCTCCGCCAGCGTCACCAGCGAGATCACCGATTACCCCACCAGCGGCGACGAGACCCGGTTCACCCGCGCCACCCTCCGAGCCTACGGCCGGGTGGGCGCGGGGCTCGATCTCAATGCGAAGCTGGTCTATCGCGACGAACGCTCCCGGCTCTCCACCGACCTGGCGGGGTTCGAGCAATCGCTGGAAGTCACCTGGCGCAAGGGCCGGACCACGATCAATGCCTCGATTTATAACGCCATCCTCGATGCCGAGACGACCGACTCGGTCTCGCAGACGCTCACCCTCGGGCTGCGTCGAACCTTCTGACCCGCGAGGAGACGCCCGTGCCAAGCAGCATGACCGCCCCGCCCCGAGCCCGCAGCCGCCCCGTACGCCTCGTGATGGTGGCGTGCGCGCTGGGCGTCCTGCTCGCCGGCTGCGCCAAGCCCGCCGGGGTGCTCTTCGAGGCCTCCGACGCGCTCATCGTCTGGCCCCCGCCGCCCGACGAGCCGCGGGTCCGGTATGTGGGGCAGCTCCGGACCGCCGACGACCTCCACGCGTCGCGCTCGGCGCTCCAGCAGCTCGGCCGGGCGCTCTTCGGCCCGAGCACGCCCGAGGGCATGCTGGTCGGGCCGATCGGGGTCAGCACCGACAACGGCGAGCGCGCCTTCGTCGCCGACCGGGCCGCCGGGGCGGTGCATGTGTACAACCTCAAGCGTCGCACGCACGACCGCTGGGCGCCCCCGATCGCCGACTTCCCGCGCTTCGAGCCGGTGGCCCTCACCTACGACCCCGGCGGGCGGCTCTTCGTGGCCGACCCCGCCGGCGGGGTGGTGCATGTCTTCGACGCCGGGGGGCAGCACCTGGGCACGCTCGGCGACGGGGTGCTCGAACGCCCCGTCGGGCTGGCGTTCCGGGCGAGCGATCAGCAGCTCTATGTCTCCGACACCGGCGCCCACCGGGTCGCGGTGCTCAGCATGCAGGACACGCTCCTGACCACCATCGGGCGTCGCGGGTCGGGGCCCGGCGAGTTCAACTTCCCCACCTTCCTCACCCTCGACCGCGACGGGCGGCTCTATGTCTCCGACTCGCTGAACTCCCGCGTCCAGGTCTTCAGCCCCGAGGGCGACTTCGAACGCTCGGTCGGCTCGCGCGGTGACATGCCGGGGTACTTCGCCCAGCCCAAGGGCGTCGCGGTCGACGACCGGGGGCACCTCTTCGTGGTGGATGCCAACTTCGAGGCCGTCCAGATCTTCGACGAGCGGGGCGCCGTGCTCATGAGTTTCGGCCAGGAGGGCCACGGCCCGGGCGAGTTCTGGTTGCCGGTGGATCTGCAGATCGACGAAAGTGGCCGCATCTGGGTCGCCGATTCGTACAATCGGCGCGTGCAGGTCTTCGAGCTCATCCCGCCCACCGCCGACCCGTCCGCCACGGAGGAGACCCGATGAGACAGCCGGCGTTTGCGTTCTGCCTGGTGTCGCTCGCGGCGTGCTCGGCGCTGGCGCAGCCCAGCACCATCGTGGGCAGCCCCCACGACCTGTCGGTCGGGGGGCCCGGTCCGGTGCGCGCGGTCTTCGAGGACCAGGTCTGCATCTTCTGCCACACGCCCCATAACGCCTCGCCCATCCGCCCGCTGTGGAACCGGTACCTGCCCGTCGACAACTACCGGATCTACGCCAGCCGGGCCCTCGATGCCGTGCCGGGCCAGCCGACCGGTGCGTCGAAGATGTGCCTGTCCTGCCACGACGGGACGATCGCGTTGGGGGTGGTCTACTCGCGCACCGATCCCATCCTGCTCGCCGGCGGCGTGACCTTCATGCCCGACGGGCCCTCGAATCTCGGGACCGATCTCTCCGACGACCACCCCATCAGCTTCCGCTACGACTCGGCGCTGGCCGCGCAGGACGCCCACCTGCTCGACCCGGCGCTGCTGCCCGAGGAGGTGCGGCTCGACGCCTTCGGCGAGCTGCAGTGCACCACCTGCCACGACGCCCACGACGACTCACGCGGCAACTTCATGGTCATGCACAACCTCGGCTCGGAGCTCTGCAAGGCCTGCCACCAGATCACCGACACCACCATCACCGATCACCAGGACTGCAGCGCCTGCCACCAGCCCCACACCGCCCCCAGCGGGCCCTTCCTCCTCCGCGGCCCGACCGTGAGCGACACCTGCTTCTCCTGCCACGACGGCAGCCACCAGGGCGCCGCCGACATCGCCCAGGACTACAGCAAGCCCTTCGTCCACGACACCTTCAGCGGCACCGACCCCGTCGACCCGCAGTACCTCCACACCACCTGCACCAGTTGCCACGATCCCCACACCATGCACGCCGGCTCGGCCTCGGCGCCGATGGTGCACCCCAACTTCGGCGAGATCGACGGCGTCAACGCCTCGGGCTCGCCCATCGCCGCCGCGGCCTACGAGTTCGAGGTCTGCTTCAAGTGCCACGCCGATCAGCAGGCCGTCCCGCCGACGATCCAGCGGCTGGCCCCCGACAACAACACCCGGCTGCAGTTCGCGACCGGGGCGATCTCGTTCCACCCCGTCCAGGCCCCGGGCAAGAACTCCCAGGTCCCCAGCCTCAAGCCCGGCTGGACGACTTCCAGCATGGTCCACTGCTCGGACTGCCACAGCTCGAACTCCGGGACCGACGGCGGGGGCAGCGGCCCCAACGGCGTCCACGGCTCCAGCTACTCGCCGCTCCTCGTCGCCAGGTACGACACCGCCGACTACACCTCCGAGAGCGCCGCGGCCTACGCCCTGTGCTACTCCTGCCACGACCGCAACAGCATTCTCAACGACGAGTCCTTCGGCGAGCACGACAAGCACATCCGCGAAGAGCGGAGCCCCTGCTCGGCCTGCCACACCGGGCACGGGATCGCCTCGGGCCAGGGCACCGCCACCGGCAACAGCCACCTCATCAACTTCGACACCGCGATCGTCCAGCCCAACAGCCAGGGCGAGCTCTACTTCCGGGATAACGGCACCTTCCGAGGCGAGTGCAACCTCCGCTGCCACGGCGAGAACCACAACCCCGAGGACTACTAGCAGGCCCCACCCGGCCCGATCTGGTGCACCCCCGCGTCGGTCCCCCGCGCTGCGGCGTCGCGGAGTTCATCGTCGATCGCGTGCAGCGCCCGCAGCAGCCGGGCCCGCGCTCCGGCGGCGTGCGGGTTGCCGAGGTGGATCAGGCTGAACAGGTGCCCCGCGTCGCCGCGCACGGTGTCGATGGTCTGCGCCAGCGCCCGGAAGCTGGGCGTGACGACCTCGCTGCCGTGCCCGGCCTCGAGGTCGAGCATCGCCTTGGCGACAAAGAACGCGAGGGCGTGCGTCTCGGCCATGTGGCGGTCGTGGGTGTCGGCGTCCTGGCGCGTCGCCTCGCACCCCAGCGACCCGTACAGCGCCGCGGCGCGGTTGGCGGCGGCGGGGTGCTGGTCGTTGGGGCACACCACCACCCGCAGCGGCCGCTCGCCCCGCGAGAGGCTCACCGGGCCGAAGAGCGGGTGCGTCGCGCACCAGGGCACGCCGGGCCCGAGCACCCGCCCCATCACCTCGCTGGGCCAGGTCTTGACGCTGCCGACATCGAGCACGAGGTGATCGGCGGTCAGGAAGGGCCGTAGGTCGGCGAGCACATTCTCGAAGGCCGGAACCGGAACGCAAAGGAACAGCACCCCCGCTCGGGCGGCCAGCTCTTTTGGCCCCGCGGCGCGTCGAGAGGCCGGGATGTCGGCGAGGAGGTCGGCCGCAACCCATTGTATCCCAACACTTTGCGCAAGATCACCCAGCGCCCGGCCGAAGCGGCCGAAGCCGAGGATCCCGAGGGTGCTGTCTCGCCCGCTTCCGGCCATGCGCACCGATGGTATCGTCCTCCATCGACCACACGCGAACACTCACGGAGCCCGCCATGCTCAAACCGCTCGCCTGCCTCGCCGCTTCAGTCTTGCTCGTCGGCTGTGCCTCGACCCGGCACGGCCAGAGCGAACGCACCGACCGTGTCTATGCCACCCTCGACACCTCGCTCGGCGAGATCGTCCTCGAGCTCGACGCCGTACACGCGCCGGTCAGCGTCGCGAACTTCCTCACCTACGCCGACCGTGGCGACTACGACGGCACGATCTTTCACCGCGTCGTCCCCGGCTTTGTCATCCAGGGCGGTGGGCACAGCCCCGACCTCACCGAACTCCCCGGCGACGACCCCATCGTCAACGAGTGGCGGAACGGCCTGAAGAACCAGCGGGGCACGATCGGCATGGCCCGCGAGGCCGAGCCCGACAGCGCCACCCGCCAGTGGTACATCAACCTCGCCGACAACGCCAAGCTCGACACCGCCCGCGAGCAGACCGGCAACGCGGGCTACGCGGTCTTCGGCCGGGTCTTCCGCGGCATGGAGGTCGTCGACGCCATCGCCGCGGTCGAGACCTACGACCAGGAGGGCGAGGGAGACGATGTCCTCCACGACATCCCCGTCGAGACGGTCCTGCTCAGGCGGGTCCGGGTCCACACCCCGGCGACGGACTGAGCCCGCCGTCGCGCGGGGCGCCGGTGGGGCGCGTGACCTGGCCGTTCGGCGGCGTCACGCCGGATGCCCAATGCCCAATGCCCAATGCCTGATGCCTGATGTGCCTGATGCCTGATGGTGCGTGATCTGCTCGCTCGGCGGCGTCACGCCGGGGAGGGCATCAGCCCCGGCGCCGCGTCCGGGCCCTCGTTCTCTTCGATCTTGGGGGCCTGGGGCGGGGTGCGGCGTTGGGTGGCCAGGAGGTCGGCGAGCGACGAGCGGCCGAGGGGCTCGCCGCGCATCACCTTGTGCACCTCTTCGCCCGAGAGCGTCTCGAACTTGAGCAGCGCCTGGGCGACGGCCTCGACCTTGGCCCAGCCCTCATCGAGGATCCGCTCGGCGTCGCGGAAGGCCTCGTCGACCAGGCGGCGGATCTCCTCGTCGATGATCTTGGCGGTCTCGTCGGAGTAGGCCTTCTCGGGGATGAACGCCTGGCGCCGGTCCTCGCCGGCGTACCGGACGAACCCGAGCCGGTCGCTCATGCCCCATTCCTCGATCATGTGGCGGGCGAGCTGGGTGACCTGCGAGATATCCATCGAGGCGCCCGACGAGATATCGCCCACCGCCCGCTGCTCGGCGATGCGCCCACCGCAGAGCACGCGCATCGTCGCCGTCAGCCAGCGCCGGCCGAACCCGGTGCGGTCCTTCTCCGGCAGGCTGAAGGTCGCGCCCAGCGACTGGCCGCGTGGGATGATGGTGACCTTGTGCAGGGGGTCGGCGTCCTTGAGCAGGGCCTGGATGACGGCGTGGCCTGCCTCGTGGTAGGCGGTGGCGCGGTTCTCCTCGGCCTCGCGGACATGGCTCTTGCGGGCCCGCCCGTACTTGACCTTGTCGCGGGCCTCCTCGAGGTCTTCCTGCTCGATGAAGTCCTTGTTGTGCATGGTGGCGCTGATGGCGCCCTCGTTGATGATGGCGGCCAGGTCGGCGCCGCTGAACACCGGCGTCATCCGGGCGACGCGCTCGAGGTCGACATCGGGGCCGAGCTTGACCTTCTTGGCGTGGACCCGCAGGATCTCCAGCCGGCCCTTGACATCCGGCAGCGGGACGACGATCTGGCGGTCGAAGCGGCCGGGGCGGACCAGGGCCGGGTCGAGCACATCGGCGCGGTTGGTCGCGGCGATGACGATCACGCCGTCGGCGCTGGTGAAGCCGTCCATCTCGACGAGGATGGCGTTGAGCGTCTGCTCGCGTTCGTCGTGCCCGCCGGAGCTGAAGCCCGAGCCGCGGCGTCGCCCGACGGCGTCGATCTCGTCGAGGAAGATGATGCAGGGCGAGTTCTCTTTCGCGCTCTTGAAGAGGTCGCGGACGCGGCTGGCGCCGACGCCCACGAACATCTCGACAAAGTCCGAGCCGGAGATCGAGAAGAACGGCACATCGGCCTCGCCGGCGATGGCCTTGGCGAGCAGCGTCTTGCCGCAGCCGGGCTCGCCGATGAGCAGCACGCCGCGGGGGATTCGCCCGCCGAGCTTGGTGAACTTCTTGGGGTTGCGGAGGAACTCGATGATCTCGCCGACCTCTTCCTTGGCCTCCTCGATGCCGGCGACATCGGCGAAGTTGACCCCGGTCATCTCCTTGCTGAGCAGGCGGTGCCGGCTCTTGCCGAAGTTGCCGAGCATCCCGCCCGGCCCGCCCCCGGCGTTCCTGGCCATGCGCCCGATGAAGAACCAGATCACCAGCAGGATGAGCACCATGGGCCCGAAGGTGAGGAGGAACGGCGTGAGGCTCGAGGGCTGCTTGCTCTTGGCGGTGTTGTGGGTGATCTCCATCACCTGCTCGGCGGTGGTCAGCCGGGTCGCCTCGTTGAAGGGGATGACGACCTGGGTCGGCTTCCCGGTCACGCGGTCGGCCTTGCGCTGGGCGATGACGGTGTTGCTGGTGATCACCACCGAGCCGGGCTCGATCTGGTTGTCCTCGTAGAGGTTCTTGAACTGGGCCAGGTCGATCTGGTTCCCGCTGTTGGTGTTGTTGAACACCATGAGCATCATGAAGACGATGACCGTGAACGCCACCAGCCACCAGACATTGCGGTTGGCGGGCGGGGCCGTCCCGGCCTTGCTGCCCGGGGCGTCGGGGCCGCGCGGGGCCTTGCGCGATTCGGGCTCGGGCGTCCGGTCCTGGTGGGCAGCCGTCGGGCGCTTGCGGGGCGGGCGTGGGTTGGATCGGCGTGGGTTGGTCATCGTCAGGGGATACTTCGGCTGGCGGCCGTGGTGGATTCCATTCCGGTGCACAATCGGCCGGGAAAGGCTAGGCGGCACACCGCCCGCCCGCCCCGAGTGGAACGCTCGAAGACCGGGGTTTGTTCACCAATCGGCCCGTAACTCGGCGACGATATCCCTCGCCAGCTCGCCGACCGCGGCCGATTCGGCGATCTCGATGGGCTCGCCCACGCCCCGGTGGGGCACGAACGACGCGATCGCGACGAAGTTCCGCCGGCTCACCGTCGTCTCGCCGGTGCGGTTGTCGATCCAGTCGAAACTGACCGCGACCCGCACCGCCTGCTCCTGGATGAGCCCGGTCCCGCGCCGGGAGGTGAGCCGGGTCATGTCGACCTCGCTGATCGACCCGGTGAGCGTGGTCGCCGCGTTGGCCGACCCGACCACACGCCAGGGCGTCGCGCGCTGGATCTCGGTGATGATCGCCTCCGTGAGCCGGACCTCCAGCCCGCTGGCGTAGGTGTCGTTGCCGAAGATGGGCACGCTGATGGTGCGGACGGTCGCGGCGTGGCTCGAGTTGAACGAATAGCCGCGCGAGGGATCGGCCGAGCATCCGGCGAGCCCCCCGAGCAGCGCCCAGAGCAGCGTCGCGCCGCCGATCGCCAGGGCGAATTGGAAGCCCGGCCTGGTCATGGCGCCCCGTCCTCCCCGGTCTCCGCGGCCGGGTTCTCGCTGGGCATCAGCTCGCGCAGCCCGTCGGGCATGGGGGACGGCGCTGGCGAGTCCCAGCCCCGCTCGGCGAGCATGTCGCGGGCGCGGGCCGCGGCGACGGTGCCGTCGTGCCGAACGACCAGCCGGCGCAGGGTGAACCTCGCCGACACCTCGTCACTCCGGCGCAGGTACCACTCGGCGGTGGCGAGCTTCTGGGCGGCGGTCGACTCATCGAGCCGGGCGACCAGGGCGTCGGTGATGCCCAGCCGCTCGGCCTCTTCGGGGAACTCGCCGGCGAACTGTCGGACGAGGGCCTTGGCCTCGACCAGGCTCGACGAGTCGTAGTTCGGCCCCTTGAACTGCGCCACATTGGCGTAGATCTGCCGGAGCATGGCGTGGGCGCGGTGCTCGCTGCGGGGGTAGTTGACCAGGAAGATAGAGTACATCTCGGCCGCGAGGTCGAGGTCGCGGATGCGGTAGAAGTAGTCCGCCAGCTCGATCGCCGCGGTCTCGGCGAGCTGGCTGCCCGGGGCGCGCTCCTGCACGCGCATGAGCAGCTCGATCCCGATGGGCGAGCCGTCCTCGATCCGCAGCCACAGGAACTTCCGACGCAGCCCGTTGACATACATCCGCCCGACCCTGAACTCCCGCTCGAGGGTGGGCAGGAACACCTCCGACTCGGCGAAGTCCTTGGCGACCGTCTCGTAGTCGTAGAGGGCGCTGTACTCCCTGCCCCGCGCCACCCGCGCATCGCCGCGCAGCATGTACGCCTCGGCCAGCCACGGGCTGTCGGTCCGCTCGTGGGTCGCGAGCCAGTCGCTGAGCTGCTTGTCGGCGTCGGCGGGCCGGTCCGCGGCCAGGGCCCGGCGGGCCTCGGCGATCACCCACGCGTCGGTGCCCGGCTCGGGCGCCCCGGCCTCGACCCAGACGCCCGCGCCCGGGTCCAGCTCGTAGGTGGTCTGCTGGGCCCACACCCGGACGCCCGGCAGGCTCAGGAGCACCAGGGAGGCAGCGGCGGTGGGGAGGATCGGCCTGGGCTTCATCACCCCAGCGTAGCGGGCGGGGCCGGGTTTGTCCGGGCGACGCCTCCGGTCCAAAAACGGACCGGGCCCACGGAGCGATCCGTGGGCCCGAATAGAGAGTCGCTCCGGTCGCCCTACCGGCGGCGGCGGAAGGCCAGGGCCCCGGCGCCGAGGAACGCCACGCCCGACGCGGGGGCCGGGACCACCGTGACCTTGTAGCTGGCCTGGATCCAGTTCACCCCGTCGCCCGGCAGCGCCAGCCCGAGGTGCAGCGTGTCGGTCCCGCTGACCCAGTCGCCCCCGGAGAAGGGATCTTCGACGGTCGGGTCGCTGAAGACGGTCTGGCCGCCGTCGTAGCTGTAGGAGATCGTCAGCTCGTCCCAGCTGACATCGGTGACCCAATTGCGGAAGTCCAGCCCGTTGCCATCGCCGCCCATCTCGTAGGTGTAGGCCTGGATGAGGCTGCCGTTCTTCTTGGCGCCGAAGGGCACGAAGTCGTGGCCGTCCTGGGTGCGGACGACGAACCGGATGAACTCGCCCCCGGGCAGCGACTGGTGCCACCAGCCGGCCTCGACGACATCGGTCTGGCCGGTGGTCTCGACATTGATCTCGCCGACTTCGACGAACATCGGGTTGTCAAAGCTGCTGATCGGCACGCTCTGTGTGGGCTCGGTGTTGAGCGTGCGCCACTGCCCGCCGGCAAAGCCGACGACCGAGGCGCTCACCGCCGCGTCGGCCGTGAGGAAGCCGGCGCCGCGGTCGCCGTAGTCCTGGGCCGCGGCGAACGGCGCGACGATCCCGATGGTCAGGGCACAAACGACAGATCTCTCAAGACGCATGGCGCAACTCCCTCTGGCTCGTACACATCCGAGGCAGGCCCGCAGAGACCGCGCAAGACATGGCGGCTCGCCATGCCCCTCTCCACCGCTCTGCGTGCGTGCTGTTGGAGACAGCCTGTTGGTATGAACCTACACGCGCCAGGCCGGAAGGCCACCAATTCACGATGGAATCTGCCGGTCGTGCCGCTGGGGACGCTCTAGACGCGCAAAAAAAGCCCCCGCACGCTCGTCGTGCGGGGGTCTATATTTCGGGCGGCGGACTATCGGAACTTCCGTCGGTGGCCCGCGGGGGCGCCTATCCGTGCTCGGCGTGCCAGGCGCTGAGCACCTCGGCCTCCCGGGGCGCCTCGATCCCCGCCAGCCGCCTGGACCGGTGGTCCTCCGGCAGGCCCTGGTACCACTCCAGCGTGTCGCGCGTGGTCCGGGCTATCGGGCTGAGCACCATCCCCGCGGCGAGCGACCGCGAGACATCCCGCTGGTGGAACCCGGCGCTCTCGCCCCGGGGCGGGATCCACAGCGGCATGTGCCCCCACGGGCTCACCCCCTGGGCCTCCAGGAACGCGTCGTTGCACCAGGTGAACGAGGCGTCGCTGCCCGCCGCCTCCTTGCACGACGCGAGCATCGCGCCCATGGTCAACTCCGGAGCCTGGGGGCCGACCGCGTCGTAGATGCCCATCACCTTCTGTTCGAGACAGTGGACCACCCATGCGGCCAAATCCCGAACATCGATGAGCTGGATCGGGTCGCCCGGCAGGCCCGGGCTGAGCACCTCGCCGCCCCTGGCCACCCGGGCCGGCCAATAGGTAAACCGACCGGTCGGATCGCCAGGCCCGACAATGAGCCCCGGGCGGAGCACGGTGACTCGCCCCGGCATCGCGCCCTCGGCGGCCTGCTCGCAGAGCACCTTGCCGGGGCCGTAGTTCTGGAATTGGTCCCCGAAGCTCTCGACCGTGGGGTCCTCCATGGTTGCTAGGGCGGCCGAGGTGTCGGCCCCGACCTCGGCGTTACTCGCGTAGACCGAGACCGTGGAGATGAAGAGGTACTGGCCGATTCGCGGGGCGAGCAGCGAGGCTGAGGCCCCGACGATCCGGGGCCAGTAGCCCGAGGTGTCGATCACCGCGTCCCACTCGCCCGCCTCCAGGCTGGCGAGGCCCTGGGGGTTCTCCGGCCCGGCGGGCTGGTCCTCGACGGCGAGCTTCTCGGGGTCGCGGTTGCCGTAGCGGCGTTCGATCTCGGGGTGGTCCTCCCAGGTGTATCCCGTGCGGGTCTCCGTCCGCCCCCGGTTGAAGAGCGTGAGCGAGTGCCCGCGGGCGAGGCACGCCTCGACGCAGTGGGGGCCCAGGAACCCGGTGCCGCCGAGGATCAGGATGCGGAGCGGCTTGGCGGCCTGGCCCAGGCCCGCATACGCGGCATACGGGGAGATCGCCGCGGCGGCCGCGCCGGCGGCGGTGGTGGTCAGGAAGTCGCGTCGGGTCTGGGACATGGAGGTCTCCATTTGGATGGCGGAACGGCACGCCCCGCCTGGTGTGGCGGCGGGCTCTCTGTGGCGCGCGCCTTGTCACGGCACTGTCTACCCGGCCGCGCCGCGCGGGTTGCCGCCACGCCCGAATCTGGGGAATGACGCAACCCGAACACGACTTGAGGGTACCCTGTCGGCCCGGAGACCGCCTTGCCCGAAGAACGCCCCAACCACCCCGCGCCCGAGCCATCCGAGCGGTCGATCCCCGGCGTGCTGGGCTGGCTCAGCCGCCACACCGTCAGCGTCGAGCCCGGCGAGTGGAAGCCGCTGATCCTCGCCTGGGTCTACTTCTTCAGCCTGCTCAGCTCGTACTACATGCTCCGCCCGATCCGGGAGACGATGGGGATCGCCCGGGGGTGGGACAACCTGCCCTGGCTGTTTACGGCAACGCTGGTGACCATGATCCCGGCGAACCTGCTCTTCGCCTGGGTCGCGTCGCGATGGCCGCGTCACAGGTTCATCCCACTGGCCCACCGGTTCTTCGGGCTCAACCTGCTGGTGTTCGTGGGGCTGCTGTTCCTCGTGCCCGAGGGCAAGCGCGTCTGGGTCGGCTATTGCTTCTATGTCTGGCTCAGTGTGTTCAACCTGTTCGTGGTCTCGGTGTTCTGGGCGTTCCTCGCCGATGTGTTCCGCCCGGCGCAGACCAAGCGGCTCTTCGGTGTCGTCGGCGTGGGGGGCACCATGGGCGCGATCATGGGCTCTGGGCTCGTCTGGACTCTCGCCGAGCAGGTCGAGCCGGCGTTCATGATGATCGGGTCGGTGGTGCTGCTCGAGATCGCGACGCAGGCGATGTCGGGGCTGGCGCGCAGCCAGCGATGGCGATTGCAGGAGTCGCGAACTGGCCCTCCCGCGGCCTCCGCCTGTGTGGTTTGCGGCTACCAATTGCACGGGCTCGTCGAAGAGGGCGATCTCGTTCGCTGCCCCGAGTGCGGGGCCGAGCACCTGTTCACCACCGCGCTCCCGCCGCCCGCGGAGCGCGAGCCCTCGCCGAAGGTCCTCGAAGGCCTCCGCCTGATCATCGGCTCGCGCTACATGCTCATGATCGCCCTGTACCTGCTCATCACCACCATCACCGCCACCTTCCTCTACATGGAGCAGGGCCGCATCATCGATGAGGCGATCACCGACGAGGCCAAGCGCACCGAGACCTTTGCCCTCATCGACCTGCTGTCGAACGCCGCGACGCTCCTGCTCCAGGCGTTCCTCACCGCCCGGCTCGTCCGCTGGTTCGGCGTGGGGATCACCCTCGCCATCCTGCCCACCGTCGTGCTCCTCGGCTTCGTCGGCCTCTGGCTCGCGCCCGTCGTCGCCATGATCGTCGTCTTCCAGGTCGCCCGGCGCGGCCTGCACTACGCGGTCGCCCGCCCCGTCCGCGAGATGCTCTTCGCCCCCCTCGGCCCCGACGCCAAGTACAAGTCCAAGGCGTTCATCGACACCTTCATCTACCGCGGCGGCGACCAACTCGCGGCGTGGGTCCCCAAGTGGCTCGCCCTCATCGCCGTCCCGCTGGCGTGGGTCGCGATCCCCGCGGCCTTCGTCTGGGCGATCGTCGGCATCATCCTCGGCCGCATGGAGAAGCGGCAGGAAACGGCGCGGTGAACCCGCGCCGTGCCACCAGTCGGGCTCGGCTTTGAGAGCCCGACTGGTGCGGCCGGGCAGCGGCGTCCGATCCGCCCCGCGTGTGCCACGGTCGTGTCGACCGTGCGGTGGTGGTGCAGGGGCGTGGACTCGGAGGAGCACGAGACTTGGAGCAGAGGCAGGGGAGCACGGCTCACAGAGCCGTGGCACACGGGATGGATCGGGTCCCCGCGAACCCGAACTTACGCCCGCGGCTCCGACGGCGTCGCCACATCCCCCGCCGTCAGCCCGCTCCGCCACTGGCCACAGTTCGGGCACCGCACCCGGTCCCCATACTGCAGCGGCAGCCCGACCAGCGAGTCTCCGCAACCCCAGCACCGAGGCCTCGATCTCGACGGGCCGCCGATCCGAACTTTGGTCGCGGGCAGCAGCACGACCCACCCGCACTCGGGGCACCGCACCGTGCAGTCGTCGTCCATCTTGAGCCCGTGCAGGGAGTACGAGCAACCGGGGCAAGTCGCGGGATCGACCAGCTTGGTTCGTGGACCGACCCGCCATGCCGCGCCGCACTGGTCGCAGACGGTAAGTTGGTTGGCAGCGACCAGCGTTCGAGGGAGCTGGGCGGCGCACGCCGGGCAGAGGCCTCGTCTGAGCATGGTCACTCGCCGGGCTGCGGATCTACTGAGTGCCATGCTAAGCACACGGTCCGGCACGAGAGAAACCACGAGCCATGCGCCAAGCACGACGAAGCCGCTCCCGTCGAGACCCGACCCGCCCGGCCACCCGATCAGCCAGAGCAGCATGGCGACCGCGAGTAGGAGGAGCGGAATCCGCACAGCGAGGCGCCGACAGGCCCCCGCGGCGAACACGAGCATGAGTAGGCCTGGGTCGCGCCAGTGCACTGTGCCGTTGTCCCAGAGCAAGCCAGCGATCACGAGACCGCCGAACGCAACCCCGACAACGCTCACCCAGACACGAGACACCTTCGGCGCGGCGGGTGGGGGCTCCTCCTTGGGGCTCGCGGCACACGGCCACTCGATGCCGCGGTCGTCTCGGATGGTCGGGCTCGGCGGGCCGATCCCCATGCGGTGAGTGTACCGCGGGTCAGAGCCGCTGGCGTGAGCCGCGAACCCCGCGCCGTGCCACCAGTCGGGCTCGGCTTTGAGAGTCCGACTGGTGCGGTCTGGCAACTCCGTTCGCCTGTCCTGCTCCGGCACCAGTCCGTTCCGCCGAGCCTCCACGGACTGGTGGCACATCCTCCCTGTCCTTAGTATCCTCCGACCCATGCCCGAGCACCGCAAACGGATGCGCCGCAGAGAGCACCCGAACCAGCCGCGGTTCCTGACATTCTCATGCTATCGGCGCCTGCCGCTCTTCAACAACGACCGCATCAAAGACCGCTTCGCCGAATACATCCAAGCGGCGCACGAGCGTTTCGGGTTCCACCTCTACGCGTGGGTGATCATGCCGGAGCATGTTCACCTGCTCCTGTGGCCTTTGCTCCCGAGCTACCCGGTCGAGATCTTCCTCCGCGACACCAAGCGGGACTTCGCCTCCGAGATCATCGGTCGCTGGCGACAGCTGAACGCCCGGATCCTTTCGCGCCTGATCGCTCCGGATGGAACCACACGCTTCTGGATGCGAGGCGGCGGCTTTGACGACAATGTCGAATCGCAGGATGAACTCGCGAATATCATCGAGTACATCCACCGCAACCCTGTCAAACGGGGTCTGGTCACGGTGCCCGAGGAGTGGCCGTGGTCGTCCGCGTCGTGGTATGCGGGCGATCGCACCGGGATCGTGCGGATCGACCCGCTCCCCGCGCGAAGACCAACCCCGTGAGCCAAAACCTGCCGGCCACCCACCCGTGCCACCAGTCGGCGGAGGCCCTGCGAAGTCGACTGGTGCGGTTGCGGGACGGTCGATCACCGCTGCCAAGCCGCACCAGTCAGCCTCGCGAAGCCGAGTCTGACTGGTGCCACGCACAGCCCACCCACCCCGTGCCACCAGTCGGCGGAGGCCCTGCGCAGCCGACTGGTGCGTTTGCAGGACGGTCGATCACCGCTGCCAAGCCGCACCAGTCAGCCTCTCAAAGCCGAGTCTGACTGGTGGCACGCTCAGCCCACCCACCCCGTGCCACCAGTCGGCGGAGACCCTGCGCAGCCGACTGGTGCGTTTGCAGGACGGTCGATCACCGCTGCCAAGCCGCACCAGTCAGCATCGCAAAGCCGAGTCTGACTGGTGGCACGGGGCTGACCTCCGGCGCTAGGGCACGCACTCGCGCAGGCACCGATCGATCCGCGCCAGCGCCCCCGCCCTGCCCACCAGCGCCAGCGTCTCGCCGAGGCCGGGGCTCACCGTGCCGCCGGTCACCGCGACGCGCAGCGGCTGGGCGATCCTGCCCATCCCCAGCCCGCGGTTCTCGCAGAACGCCTTGACCGCCTCCTCGATCGGCGCCGGCTCGAACGGGTCCACGCCCGCAAGCATGTCGCGGAACTCGCCCAGTACGCTCAGCCCGCTCGGCTCCCCCTTGTGCAGCGCCTTCTTCACCGCCTGCTCGTCGAACTCGACGGCGTCGTCCGCGAGCAGCGCGAACGCGATCGGTTCGCGGCACTGGCCGAGGGTCTTGATCCGCGGCTGGATGGCCGCGGCGGCCAGGTCGAACCGGTCTCCTAGCTCGGCCAGCAGCCCAGCGTCGTAGCGCTCGCACCAGTCTCGCAGCGCGTCGGCGAACTCGTCCGGGACCATCGCCGCGATCGCCGCCTGGTTGAACGCCGCCAGCTTCTCGCGGTCGAACTTGCTGTTGCTCTTGCCGATGCGCTCGAGCGCGAAGTGCTCGCACAGGAACTCCATGTCGAAGCGGTCGAGGTCGGTGCCGTCCGCGCTTTTCATCCCCGGGTTCCAGCCCAGGAGCGCCAGGTAGTTGCACAGCACCGGCGGCAGGTAGCCGCTGCGCCGGAAGTCCTCGACATCGATCTCCGGCAGCTCCAGCGAGAAAACCAGCGCCAGTGCCGATAGCTTCTCGGGCGGCAACTGGCGGGTCTTGTCGGCCTGCCACGCCTCGAACTCCTCGGCCCCGACGAGGTCCCTGGCGACCGCCTTCGACCCGTCGTCGGCCAGCGCGGCCCGCCGCACGGCCTTGTCCTTGTCGCGCTTGCTCATCTTCGAGCCGTCGGCGTTGAAGATCAGCGGCATGTGGGCGTACACCGGCGTGCGGAACGGCGTGCCGTCCTCGTGGGTGAGCGCCTGCTGCAGCGCCACATGCCGCGGCGTGTTGTTGAGGTGCTCCTGCCCGCGGAGCACATGCGTCACGCCCATCAGCTCGTCGTCGATCACCACCGCGAAGTGATAGGTCGGGTACCCGTCGGCCTTGCGCAGTACGAAGTCGTCGGTGTGCTGCTCGTCGAAGTCGATGTCGCCGAGCACGCTGTCCACCACGCGGATCGGCTCGGCGGGCATGCGGAACCGCACGACGAACGCCTCGCCGGCGGCTTCGCGCCGGCGCATCTCGGCGTGCGCACGAGCGCGGTCATAGTCGGGCCGCCGGCGATAGCAAAAAGTCTCCTTCCGACCCTGCGCCTCGTTCCGCATCGCCGTGAGTTCCTCGGCGGTCTCGAACGCGGGATAGGCCAAGTCCGCCTCCAGCATCCGGTCGAGGAAGCGCTGGTAGACCTCCAGCCGCTGGGCCTGGTAGAAGGGCCCCACGCCCCGGGCATCGCCCCCGAGGGTGCCGGCCCCCTCCTGGAGGACATACTCCGGCCCATCGTCCCACCCGATCCCCAGCCAGGCCAGATCTTCGAGGATGCCCCGGGCGGCATCCTCGCTCGACCGCTTCTGGTCGGTGTCCTCGATCCGCAGCGCGAACCGCCCCCCGTGCCCCCGGGCATACGCCCAGCAGAACAACGCCGTCCGCACCCCCCCGATGTGGAGGTGGCCGGTGGGGGAGGGGGCAAAGCGGGTGATGACGGGGGTTTCTGGCATGGCGTGCAACGGTAGCGCGGGCGGCGGGTCAGCTTCGCTTCAGGGCGCAAAGACGGGACCTCAGGTACTCCGCAAGCACCACCGCGTGGTTCTGGGCCTGGTCGCGGGAGGCGAAGAGCAGCGTCACGACCTCCCCGTCGAGCAGGCGCCCCACCAGCCCCTCGGTCGCCCCGGGGGCCGCGTCTAGCTCCCGCAGGTAGCGATGCCGGAACTCCGCCCACTCCGCCCCCCCGGCGTGGAACCATCGGCGCAGCTCGGGCGAGGGGGCGGCGTCCTTGGCCCATTCCGCCAGCGCGGCCTCGCCCTTGGTCACGCCGCGGGGCCAGAGCCGGTCGACCAGCACCCGGTGGCCGTCGGCAGCCTCGGCGGGGTCGTACACACGCTTGAGGCGGAGGTTGTCCATGCGTCCGGGACGGTATGCGTCGGGGCTCTTCGCGGCACGCGGGTGCCGGGGGAAACCCCGCGGATCGTCGCTGAAAGGGCAGCCGGGACCCTGCCCGAAGCGTCAAGATCCCGCTAGACTGTCCGGTCTGGGGAGGCTCGTCGGCCTCCCGCCCCCGTGGGGGGCGGGGGCCCCGCCCCGGGCCGAATTTTTCCCAGGCGTCGGCGGGGGCACCCCCCTTCGCCGGCGCGCACGCACGCGTGTTCCCGCGGTGCCCACTCCGATGCCCGCGGGGTGGAGGTTCTGGCCTATGTCTCTCCGAAATCCCGCGGACATCCGCAATGTCGCCCTGGCTGGAATCGCCGGTGGCGGGAAGACGACGCTCACCGAGCGCCTGCTCTTCGCCACCGGCAACCTCACCCGCATGGGGACCGTCGAGGACGGCAACACCGTCAGCGACTGGACACAAGAAGAGAAGGACCATCGCCACTCCCTGCGGCCCAGCATCGTCCACTTGGACCACGAGGGGCACCTGGTCAACATCGTCGATACGCCCGGCCTGTCCGACTTCATCGGGCACGCGATCGCGTCGTTCCCCGCGGTCGAGACCGTCGGCCTGGTCATCGACGCCGGGCGCGGGGTGGAGACCACGACCCGGCGGCTCTTCACGATCGCCGGCGACCGCAAGCTGCCGCGGCTGATCATCATCAACAAGATCGACGAGTCCCAGGTGAACCTCGAAACGCTCACCGGCAAGATCCGCGAGGCGCTCGGGTCGGTCTGCGTGCCGATCAACCTGCCGGCGGCGGGGCGCGAGTCGGTCGTGAATGTTTTCGACAGCCACGACGACGACGCGGCGACCGAGTTCTCGAGCGTCGCCGACGCGCACACCGCCATCGTCGAGCAGGTGGTCGAGGTCGACGAGGCCCTGATGGCCGAGTACTTCGAGAAGGGCGACCCCGACGCCCTCGACAAGCACGCGGTCCACGAGGCGTTCGAGCAGGCCCTTCGCGAGGGGCACCTGGTCCCGATCTGCTTCGTCAGCGCCAAGACCGGCGCGGGCATCGATCAGTTGCTGCACATCTTCGCCTCGCTCCTGCCCAGCCCGCTCGAGGGCAACCCCCGCACCTTCATCACGCCCGACGGCGGCGAGCTGCGCGCCACGCCCGACGCGGGCCAGTCCACCATCGCCCATGTCTTCAGCATCGCCAGCGACCCCTTCGTCGGCAAGCTCGGCTACTTCAAGGTCCACCAGGGGACGATGAAGAGCAAGAGCGAGATCCATGTCGGCGACGAGAAGAAGGCCGTCCGCATCTCGCATGTGCTCCGCGCCCAGGGCAAGGACAACACCGAGGTCGACGCGCTCGGGCCCGGCGAGATCGGCGTGATCGCCAAGATCGACGAGGTCGGCTTCGACTGCGTGCTCCACCAGGGCCACGACCTCGACGGGCTCCGGCTCAAGCCCCTGCCGCTGCCCAAGCCCATGTACGGCCTGGCGGTCGAGCTCAAGAACCACAAGGACGAGTCGAAGTTCGGCCCGGCGATCGCCAAGCTGGCGGCCGAGGACCCGTGCTTCCGGCTCGAACGCGTCATGGCGACCAAGCAGACCGTGCTCCGGGGCCTGGGCGAGCTGCACCTCCGCGTCATCCTCGAGAAACTCCACCACGCCTTCGGCATCGAGGTCGAGACCGCCCCGCCCAAGGTCGCCTACAAGGAGACCATCGCCGGCAAGGCCGAGGGCCACCACCGCCACAAGAAGCAGACCGGCGGGTCCGGGCAGTTTGGCGAGGTGTACCTCCGTGTCGAGCCGCTGCCCGCCGACCACGAGACCGGCTTCGAGTTCGTCAACGCCACCGTGGGCGGGTCGATCCCCCGGCAGTTCATGCCGGCGATCGAGAAGGGCGTCCGCTCGGTCCTCTCCGACGGCGCGGTCGCGGGCTACCCGCTCACCGGCGTGAAGGTCGAGGTCTACGACGGCAAGTTCCACGCGGTGGACTCGAAGGAGATCGCGTTCGTGACCGCCGGCAAGCGGGCGTTCGTCGACGCGATCCGCAAGGCCAACCCCGTGCTCCTCGAGCCGTTCGTCGAGCTCGAGGTCACCGTGCCCAGCGGCTACATGGGCGACATCGCCGGCGACATGTCCACCAAGCGGGGGCGCGTGCAGGACACCGCGATGCTGGGCTCGGACACCTGCGTCATCCGCGCCACCGCGCCCCTGGGCGAGGTGCAGAACTACTCCAACGAGCTCAAGAGCATGACCGGCGGCGCCGGGTCGTATGTCATGGACTACAGCCACGACGAGCAGACCCCGCCGCATGTCCAGCAGGAGGTCGTCGCCGCCTTCAAGCCGCACGAGGACGAGGACTAGGCCCCCCCCCCGCCCGGCGCGGTACCATGCCGGAACACACGCCGGGCCGCGCGGGTGCGTGCGGCCCGGCTTCTTTGGCGCCGTCGCCCGCACGCCGGCCGCGGAGGGATTGACCCATGGCTGCCCAACGCTCGAACTCGATCCTGGTCTTCGCCGCGGTGCTTGTCGCGGCGGTCGTCATCATCTACGCGGTGGTCAGCCGCAAGCCCTCGACGCCCGCGGACCAGGCCCCGGCTCAGCCGAACGGGGAGCAGGCCCAACCCGCCGCCGCGGGGCCCGGCGCCGAGCCGACCGACGACGGGGTGACGCACATCGACCAGACCACCGACACGACCAACGCGCCGACCGGGGACGAGCCCGGGGCGGGGGCACCCCCCGAATGGCAAGCCATCGGCGGAGCATCACCCCCGGCAACACTCATGGAAGCGGCCCATCTGGGCGATATGGAGGCGCTCACGGCGATGATCGCGGCGGGGGCAGACCTTGACGCGACCGACGAGGGCGGGCGCACCGCCCTCATGGCCGCCGCCGGAGCCGGGCGCGTGGAGGCGGTCTTCGCGCTGCTCAACGCCGGGGCGGACCTGTCACACCGCGACAATGCCCGCCGGGGCGCCAGAGACTACGCGCTGGCGCGCTACGACGAGGCAGGGCAGACGATCGCGCGGATCCTGGGTGAAGCCGCCGGGCCGCCGCCGGTGCAGGACCCCGGGGAGAAGTAGCGGCGCTCGGGGCGCGGCGTCCCGAGAGCCGCCGTCGATCAGGGGTGAGCGGGTCGGTGTTATTCCGCTCCCAGGGGACGCTCGTGCGGCGGCATCCCTCCCGAGGTAGCCAGGGCCGCGAGCGTTCTGAGTTCGCCGGGGTGCTTGCGCGGGGCTTGCGGAACGAGGCTTGAAGGAAGCGGAGGCAAGGAGCCCTCTCCCCAACCCTCTCCCGCCGG
>CAYJPX010000042.1:0-27170 GCA_964372195.1 uncultured Phycisphaeraceae bacterium | reverse complement strand
GTCATGGAGGACCTCGGCGACGAGGGAATCGGCTTTGACCGACAGATCCCCGTCGGGGTCATGATCGAGGTCCCCTCCGCCGCCCTGATCGCCGACACCCTCGCCCAGGAGGTCCAATTCTTCTCGATCGGGACAAACGATCTGGTCCAGTACACCCTGGCGGTCGATAGAACCAACGAGAGGGTCGCCGGGCTCTACCAGCCGGCCCATCCGGCGGTGATCCAGCTCATCCGGGGGGTCGCCAGGGCGGCATCCAAGGCCGAAATCGAGGTCTCCTGCTGCGGGGAGGCCGCCGGGGAGCTAGACTATGCCATCCTGCTGATGGGTCTGGGACTCAGGACCCTCTCGGTGCCCGGCAACGCCATCCCGCATCTCAAGCGCATGGTGCGGAGCGTGACGATACAGCAGTGCGAGCGGATCGCCCGGAAGGTGCGGTCGTTCGATTCGGAAGTCCAGGCCGCGACTTATCTGCGCGACCGGGCAAGGAAATTGGTCCCCGAGGCCTTCGACGGGCGTGCCGTCGAGGCGAGGGACTGAGTGGGGCAACGCCGGGCGACAGAAACGCCCGTCACCCAGCTCGGTCCATCCAAGGGGCGAAGGACAACACGGCGTGGCGCCACAGGGCGTCGTGCCGGGAAGAGCCACTCAGGGCGCCGGCGGGACAGGCCGGCCCCCGACTTTGGCGAGCGTTCCGCCCGAGCCCCGACTGGGGCCTCCGGACGCCGGACCTCGACGAGTCAGCACCAGTGCCGCGGGCGTGACTCACGCCCGGGGCAGGACCGAGGCGCATCCCTCCGTGGGAGCGCCCGGGGCCGAGTGAACCGCTCAACCCGCACGATGCCGACAGGGCCGCACACGCCGCGGCAGCCCCGGGACGGGAGCTGCGGAAAGGCCAGCATGTCGGAAACTTCCATGATCATCAACTATGTCCCCGGCGAGGAATGCCGGGTGGCGATCGAGTGCGACGGGAACCTCGAGGAGTTCCACGCCGAGCGCACCGACGCGGTCAGCCGCGTGAACAACATCTATGTCGGCAAGGTGACCAATGTCGAGGCGGGCATCCAGGCCGCGTTCGTCGACTTCGGGCTCGAGGAGAACGGCTTCCTCCATGTGTCCGACCTGCACCCTCGCTACTTCCAGGAGGACGACGCGACCGAGCGGGTCGGCAAGAAGACCCCCCGCCGCGAGCGTCCGCCGATCCAGGCGTGCCTGAAGCGGGGCCAGGAGGTCATCGTCCAGGTCATCAAGGAGGGCGTGGGCACCAAGGGCCCGACGCTGACGAGCTACCTGTCCATCCCCGGGCGGTACCTGGTGATGATGCCGCAGATGGATAAGGTGGGCGTGTCCCGCAAGGTCGAGGACGAGGAGGAGCGCATCAAGATGCGCGACATCCTCAACCAGCTCGAGCTGCCCGACGGGTTCGGGTTCATCCTCCGCACCGCCGGCTTCGACCGCACCAAGACCGACCTCAAGCGGGACCTTGCCTACCTCCAGCGCCTCTGGAAGGACATGGAGACCAACCGCAAGAAGGCCGGGAAGCGGACGCGGCTGCTGTACTCCGAGAGCGACCTGCTCGTGCGGGCATTGCGCGACCTGGTCACGCCCGACATCTCCCGCATCATCATCGACGACGAGGGGGCGATGGCCCGGGCCGCCCAGTTCATGAAGATCGTCGCCCCGCGTTCGACGGTCAAGGTCATGCGGTACACCGGCGGGCGGCCGATCTTCCACGCGTTCGGCATCGAGCAGCAGCTCGCGCTCTCGCACGCCCGCGAGGTGCCGCTGCCCTCGGGCGGGCGGCTGGTCATCGACGAGACCGAGGCGGTGGTCGCGATCGATGTCAACAGCGGCAAGAGCCGCGCCGCCCGCGACGCCGAGACCAACGCCTACAAGACCAACATCGAGGCGGTCGAGGCGATCTGCCGCCAGCTCCGCCTGCGTGACATCGGCGGCATCGTCATCAACGACCTGATCGACATGCGGTCGGCCCAGCACCGCAAGGCGATCGAGGGGCTGTTCCGCGAGCGCCTCAAGCGCGACCGCGCCAGGTCGAGCATCGCCCCCATCTCCCCCTTCGGCATCCTCGAGATGACCCGCCAGCGCATGCGCGGCAGCCTCCGCAGCCAGCACTACACCGAATGCCCGGCCTGCCACGGCAAGGGGCTGGTGCAACGCCCCAACTCGGTCGCCAGCGATGCGCTCCGCGAGGTCGCGGTGCTGCTCGAGCACGAGAAGGTCGCCCGCGTCGAGCTCGTCGTGAGCGCCCGGGTGGCCGGCGAGCTGCTCAGCAGCCGCCGCGGCAGCCTCAGCCGCATCGAGCGCGCCACCGGCAAGCAGGTCCAGGTCCGCGTGAGCGAGACCCTCGGCCTCGACCGGTTCAGCATCTACGCCTACGACGCGAACGGCGCGGATGTCGACGCCGACAAGCTGTCCAAGCCCACGAGCCCCGAGCACCAGCTCGAGGTCGTCGAGACCGCCGCCGCCACCGAGGGATGGGCCATCGACCCCGCCGACGACGCCGCGGCGGAGGAAGCGCAAGCGCCCCCCGCGCCCGAGGGCCCCGACCGCCACCCCATCGAGATGCTCGTCGGCGAGGACGCCGAGGGCGACCCCGCCGGCGGGAAGAAGAAGCGTCGGCGTCGGCGTCGGCGCTCGAAGAAGGCCGGCGAGGGCGAGGGCGGCGAGCAGGCCGACCAGCACGCCGATCATGCCGGGGAGCACCCCGCCGACGAACCCGACCACGCCGAGGGCGATCGGTCCGCGGAGGGCGAGGCCGCCGATGGCGGAGCGCCGCGGAAGAAGCGTCGGCGTCGCCGCCGCCGTAAGGGTGGGGGCGAGGGTGTTGAGGTCGGCGTTGAAATCAGCGCCGACGCGGGCGCCGCGGCCGACCGGCCCGACGCCAGCGATTCGTCCCCCGACACCGGGCCCGATACCGAGCCCGCGTCGGCCGAGGGCGACGGGCCGCTGGACGCCGAGGACAGGCCCAAGAAGAAGCGTCGCCGCTCCCGGCGCAAGAAGAAGGTCTCCGGCGACGCTGGCGTTGACGCCGCGGCCGAGGGCAGCGAGGATCTGCGGCGGGCCGAAGACGCGCCCCGGGAGCCGGTCGAACCCTCGGAAACCGAGGGCTCCGGCAAGAAGGTCAAGAAGAAGCGTCGCCGCAAGCCCGCCGGCGCGGGCAACGGCGAGGCGACGATCGAGCCCAAGCCCGCAGTCGCCGAGCCGGCGGCCGCCGGGGCGCAGGTGACGACCAAGAAGCCCCGCACGCTGTACGGCGCCTCCCGCCGCAAGCTCGGGCCGTCGGAGATCCCGAGGGTGCGCGAGGAGTAGGCGCCCTTGTGGCACAAGAGGCCCCGTGGTCCACTGGGTGCCGTGGCCGAAACGGAGGGCAGCGGAGTGCAGGCCACGCGGCTGCGCAACCGCGTGGCCTTCGCTCGAAGTTCGCTCAGTCCACGGCACCCGTCGTGATCCCCGCGCGCAGCGACTCCATGCACGCGGGGATCAGCTCGGCGAGCTCGACGGCGAGCAAACCCGCCGAGGCGTGGTGCCGCTCGGCCCATCGTTCACCGGCCAGCGCGTGGGCGAGCACGCCGGCGCGGGCGGCGTCGAACAGGTCGAGCGAGGGCTCGTTGTGCCCCAGCGCCCGCCGCGTCGCCTCGGGCAGTGCCGCCACCGCCGGATCGACCGGCCCGACGAACTGGGCGATGATCCCGGCGATCACGCCGGTCAGGACATCGCCCGTGCCCGCCGTGCCCAGGCAGGCGTGCCCGCGCGCGCACACCCAGGTCCGCTGCCCGTCGCTCACCACGGTGCCCGCGCCCTTGAGCACCGCCACACAGCCCAGCCGCTGGGCCAACGCCGCGGCCGCCGCCGGGCGTTGGGCGGGGTCGGACGGATCGCTGGTGATCCTGAGCACCGCCGCGAGGCGCCGGAACTCGCCGGGGTGCGGCGTGAGCACCGCCGGGGCGCGGAAGTCGCGGGTCAGCTCGGGCACGCGGGCCAGGGCATTGAGCGCATCGGCATCGACCACCACCGGGACGGCGTCCTGCTGCACCGCCCGCAGCACCACCGCCTGCACGCCCGCCCGTCCCTCGGTGTCGCTGCCGAGCCCGGGGCCGATTGCGAGCACATCGCACGCCGCGAGCACCGTGTCGAGCAGGGCGGCGGCCTCGTGGGCGACGATCGCGCCGTTGGTGTCGGTCGGCAGCACGAGCCCGGTCGCCGAGGGGGCGATGGTGAGCGCCCCGGCGAGGACCGGCTCGGGGCAGACCAGCTTGGCGAGGCCCGCGCCGGCGCGGAGGGCGCCGATCGCCGCCAGGGCCGGCGCCCCGGTCATCTGGGTCCCGCCCGAGACGCACCCGCCGACTACCGCGACGGTGCCGAAGACGCCCTTGTGGCCGCGCGGGTCGCGCGCGGGGAGGCGGGGCTCGGGCAGGTCGCGCTCGGGCGTCGTCACTTGATCTCCTCCACCTCGATCTCGAGGGCCCCGAGCAGCGGGGCGATCCCCGACAGCGAGCTGATCGCGTCGCCCTCCGCCAGCCCGCTCACCGCGAAGGCGATGTGCGTTGCGTCGAACGCCCTGTGCTCGTCGAGCGTTGCGTCGAGGTCGACCCACGCGGGGCCCGCGTCGCTCTCGAGCAGCGCCTGCGTCCACATGTGATAGCCGAAGACATTGCGCTCCCCTGCGAAGCGGTCGACATAGACCACCCCGACCGCGACGCGCGACGGGATGCCCGCCGCTCGGAGCATGGCCGCCAGCAGCACGCCGTGCTCGGTGCAGTCCCCCTTGCGGGTGCGGGCGGTCTCCGAGGCGGTCGCGAACGCGGTGCCCAGGTTCTTGTCCCCGATATGGGCGAAGACAAACCGCCGCAGCGCCTCGGCCTTGGCCGCGTCGTCCTGCGCCCCCGCGGCCGCCCCGTCGGTCAGCTCCCGGACCAGCTCGTCGTCCGCATCGGCGAAGGTCGTCGAGGCGAGGAACGCCCCGCGTTCGACCTCGCCCGCCGCGATGCGCGACCCCGTGTCGATGGTCACGCGGGCGCTGCGCCCGTCGAGCACCTCGGCCGACTGGTACGCAGAGCCCGGCAGCTCGGGCAGTTCGCCGGTCGTGATCCGCACCTCGAAGACGCCCCGCACGCGCCCCCTCGCGTTCGAGATCGTCCGGCTGGGCTTGACAAAGGTCGAGATCATCAGCTCGGCGGGCTCGGCACGCCGCAGCGCCGCGGCCCGGGTCGAGGCGACCTGGGTGATGGTCATCGCCCCGATGGCCATCTCGCTCCGCAGCAGCGCCCCGTCGGCCGCGAGCCACTCCTCGGCCTCGATCGTCGTCGCCGCCATCCGCGTCGTGCTCCTGGCGTGGAAGCAGCTCGTCGGCGTGCCGAGCACCTCGATCTCCGCCGGGGTGATCTCGCGCCGCGCGATCGTCGCGACCGTCAGCCCGTTGCCCGGGTCGAGCGTCCGCAGCGTGATCTCGGTCGCCCCCGACTCCAGCCGCTGCGCCACGAACCGCGCCGCCGCGGCCTGCGGCAGCCACTCGCCCTCCGGCGGGGGCAGCAGCGTCTCGCCGGCCGCCTCATCCCCCGGCTTGGTCAGCAGCACCCCGTCCTCGCGGAAGAGGTACTTCGCCTCGACCGGCGACTGTCCGAACTGCTGGATGACCGTCAGCTCGATCGCCTCGCCATCGGCGCTCTCGACGAACTCGGTGGTCGAGCTGATTGTCACCGCCTGGTCGGCCCGGCCGACGGTCATCTCCGATTCGGACCGCGTCGTGATGCGCCCGTCCTCGGTAGTGACGACCTCGTGGGCCCAGCCGGAGCGCGAGCCGTTGATCCACAACTCGTACCACCGGTCGGCGTCCTGATCGCCCGCGCGGGCCGCCGGCGGCAAGAGGAGCAGAACCAAGGCAAGCACGATCGGGCGGAGGATTGGCATGGACACATGGTATCGCCCCCGCGAGCCCCATCCGCCGAGCGATGGCGGGCGTCCACGCCGCCAGCCCGCACCGCGCCTCTGGGCCGAGGACTACGCTTGGGGGCTCATGATCCTGCTCATCGACAACTACGACTCGTTCACCTGGAACCTCGTCCAGCGGCTCGGCGAGATCGAGCCCTCGCTCAGGCTGGGCGAGAGCCTGGTCGTGGTGCGCAACGACAAGATCACCCCCGACCAGGCCGAGGCCCTCGACCACGGGCACGGCCCGAGCCGGGTCATCATCTCGCCCGGGCCCTGCACGCCCAAGGAAGCGGGAGTCAGCCCCGCGATCATCGAGCGGTTCGCCGGACGCGTGCCCGTGCTGGGCGTCTGCCTCGGGCACCAGTGCATGGGCGACATGCACGGCATGACCGTGAGCCGCCACGCGATCCAGGTGCACGGCAAGACCAGCCCGATCCACCACGACGGGCAAGGGTTGTTCCAGGGGCTGAGCAATCCGTTTACGGCGACCCGGTACCACTCGCTGGTGGTGCTCGCGTCGAGCGTGCCCGTCGCGCCGCGGGATGGCGAGGGCGGCTGGGTGGTGAGCGCGTGGGCGGACGACCCCGTGGGGAAGGTGGGGACTCACGGCTCGGAGAGCCGTGCCACCGAGAGCCATGCCACCTCGAGCCAGGCAAACGGGGGCCGTGCCACCGTGGTCATGGGGCTGCGCCGGGTGTGGGGCGCGGGCGAGACGGGCATCGCGCCGGTCGAGGGCGTGCAGTTCCACCCCGAGAGCTTCCTGACCGACGAGGGGCCGGCGCTGCTGCGCAACTTCCTGGCGATGTAAACTGCCGCTCAGCAGCCCCCGACCCAGAGGTTCAGGAAGCCCAGCACATCGCGGGTGTCGACCAGCCCGTTGCCATCGATGTCGGCCGAGGGATCACCCGCGGACCAGGCGTTGAGGAACGCGAGCACATCCTGGGTGTCGATCGTCGCGTCGTCGTTGAAGTCGGCGGGGCTCTTGCGCTCGAGCCTCGCCCAGTCGGCGAAGTGCAGCAGCGCCGGGAAGACCTCCTCGGCGTTGGGGATGATCTGCTCCGGCGGCAGCACGAAGCTCGCGCCGCGGAGTTCGATCAGGAAGTTGTGGACCGTCCGGTCTCCCCAGAACCAATCGCCCTCCCCGCCGGAGATGGGGTAGAGGGCGAAGTAGCACGGGCCGTGGGTGTAGGTGCGCCCGTGGACCGCCTGGATGACCTGCTGGAGCTGGCCGCCGAGCAGTTGGAAGGTCTCGTGGTCCGGCGGCTCGTCGGGCGACCAGCCCCAGGGCGCGAGGAGGAGCTGGCCGTAGGAGTGCAGATCGACCTGGGCCGCCAGGCGCGGCAGCGAGAGCGCCAGGTCGCGGATGATCTGGGTCTCGGGCTCGGAGAAGGGCGCGGTGCCGCGGTAGGTGGTGCTGCCCGGGCTGCCGGAGGAGCCGTTGTTGTGCCCCCACTCGTAGCCCCAGTTGCGGTTGAGGTCGACGCCGAAGGTGCCGTCGCCGTTGTCGCGCCGGTTCTTGCGCCACAGCCGCTGGGTGGTCCATGTGTACGAGTAGCCGTCGGCGTTGACGACGGGGATGATGAAGATCTCGGCCCGATCGACCAGGGCGGTGATGTCGGGGTCGATGCCGTGCTGGGTGAGGAGCTGGTCGGCGGTGTACGCGGCGACCATCGGCGCGATCCACTCGCGTGCGTGCTGGCAGGCGTTGAAGAGCACCTGGGGCTTGCACCCCGGGTCGCCGAAGGCGTCGTTCGCGATGCGCAGCCCGAGGACCGTGCGCCCCTCGAGCGACTGGCCGACCTCGAAGGTCGAGGCGAGCTGCGGGTGCGCCCCGGCGAGCACATCCAGATAGTCGTTGATCGCGGCGAGATCCTTGAAATCGTCGAACCAGCCCCGGGCGCCGGCGCCCCCGCGCAGGCGGGCGTTCTCCGCGTCGATCGAACCCTGGATGTCCTCGATCAGGACCTCGTAGGCCAACCCCGCCGCGTCGAGCGCCGCGAGCTGCTCGGGGGAGACCAGGAAATCGGTGGGCGCGTCGGGGCGGATGTGGTGCGACCACTGGTCGGCGCCGATCGCCTCCATCGTGCGCACATCCGCGGCCGATCCCAGCTCGACCGCGACCAGCCGATGACCGTCGTAGCGTGTGGCCGGGCCCTTGGCGGCCGGCTGGGCCGCGGCGATCGAGCAGGCGGCCGCGAGGGCGATACTCACGAGCTGGCGCATGGCGAACCTCCTGCGTCAGGATACGGGATCGCCGCCGGGAAAGGAACGAGATTCCACGCCTTCACGCGTGGTTTGGCGCCCGACGCCCTCAGCAGGCGACGCTCCAGAGGTTGAGGAAGAGCAGGAAGTCCTGTGTGTTCACCACCCCGTCGAGGTTCAGGTCGGCGTCGGGGTGCTGCCCCGACCAGTCGTTGAGGTACGCCAGGAAGTCCTGGGTGTTGACCAGCCCGTCGGCGTTCCAATCGGCCACGCAGCCGGGCTTGTCGACGATGCCGTCGGCGTCGGCGGCGCCCAGGGCGGCGATCTCGGCGGCGGTCATCGCCCGGTCGGCGTAGTACACGCTCGACACGAACGCGCTCGAGGCGTCTCCCGAGTCGTCGGTGAACAGGAAGAACCACGGCGTCCCGTCGTAGGAGCTGTACAGCGACCACCGGCCGTCGATCCCGCCGAGGTTCTGCGAACCCACGGGCGCACCGTCGATGTACTTGTGGAGCATCTCCGACGAGCCGTCGAACTCGAACACCATCGCCACGCGGCGCCAGGCGTCGGCGGGGATGACCCCGTCGTACTGGCCCGAGATGCCCAGCCCGCCGTCGGGGAAGCGGACGAACGCGTCGGCGTCGTTGGTGTTGCCGGCATTGGTGTTGTAGAGGCCCATCCAGGCGTCGCCGTACGACGACTGCGGGATGAGCATGTCAAAGATCAGCGTGTAGTTGTTGACATACGCGCCGCCACCGTTGCCCGGCGTGGCGTGGCGGACGCGGTAGCCCATCGTGTTGACCGCCGCCCTGGGGAAGCCCATGACGCTCGCGACCCCGCCGGCGATCGGCGGCAGGCCGAGTTCGGCGGTCGTGCCGAAGACCGTCTGCTGGCTCGTCGCGCCGTCCACGCCGTCGGCGTACTCCATGACGCCCGGCCCGTAGCTGGCGGCGAGGTCGCCGGCGGCGAAGTCCCACTGCGAGGGGGCGGGCTCGATCTCGCCGCCGTCGCCGGGGGGCACCCCGTCGCGCGGCTCGGCCTGGATCGTGAACTCGTCGATGACCGTGCCGGCGAGGTTGATCGCCCGCAGGTTCAGCTCGGTCTCGCCAAGGTCGACCACGCAGTAGTGGTACTCGTCCAGGATGACCAGGTCGATCTGGTCCCACTCGCCGTCGAACTCGTCCCACCAGAGCGTGCCCCCTCCTCCGGAGGTCTGGACCTGCCAGAGCCTGCGGTCGGTCTGGGGCGGGACGAACTCGCCCCGCTCGTAGTCGTGGATGTGCCCGTGGAAGTTGAGGTCGACGCCGGTAGACTCGTACATCGGGATGAGGTGCCGGCGGATCTGGGCGTACATGCCCTCCTCGTAGATCTCCGAGTACCCGGGGTGGTGGTGCGCGACGATCAGCCAGGTCGCGTCCTGTGCCGCGTCGCTGAGCAGGGCGTTGAGCGCGTAGTCGTACTGCTCGGTGCCGATGGCGAAGGGGTAGTTGGTGTCGAGGATGAGGAAGAACGCGTTGCCGTACTCGTAGCTGTACCAGTGCTCGTTGCCCGGCTGGGCGAGGAGGTCGTAGTACCAGTGGCTGTCGCCCTCGTGGTTGCCGATGGCCGTGATCATGGGGGTGTACCGGATGAGCGGGCGCAGCGGGCCGAGGAATCGCTCGTCCCATTGCTCGTAAACCGACCCGGTGCTGACCAGGTCGCCGCAGCCCAGGAGCAGGTCGGGCTGGTCGCCGATCATCCCGGCGACATGCTGGCTGAAAACCTCGGGCCGGTCCTGGTTGTCGCCCCAGACGCACAGCCGGAAGGGCGTGCCGGTGGGCGGGGCCATGTGGAAGAGGGCCTGCGAACTCTGGCCGGTCCCGCCGGTGTTGGTGGTCTCGATGTAGTAGCGGACGAGGTCCGAGGCGCCCAGGCCGGTGAGCCGCACCTCGTGGATGAGCACGCCCGCGGGGTCGTGCTGGCTGTACCACTGCCCGCCAACGCTGTAGTGGACGGTCGAGTCGGCGGGGGTGTCGGTCTCCCACATGATAGTGACCGCGTCCTGGAGCATGTGCTGGAGGTAGGGGCCCTTGATGATCGCGGGCGCGGCGCGGGTCGAGCCGTGCGAGCCCGCGGCGGCCGCGAGGGGCTGGGCTTGGGGTTGGGCGGCCGCGTGGAGCGCGGCGAGGGTCGAGAGGACGATCCAGAACTTCGGACGCATGCCATCGCTCCACGGTGCGGCAGCCGGTGGGGGGCACACCCGCCGCCACCCGGCAGGCCCAGCATACCCCGGACGGCCGGGTGCGCCGAGGGGTTGTGCCGCGGCGGCAAAAAAACGGCGGGCCGGTGCGCGATTCGACCGGCCCGCCGTCCATTCTCCCAAGTCCGAGGCCCGATCAGCAGCCCGCACTCCAGAGGTTGAGGAAGGCCAGCACATCGAGGGTGTCGACCGCCCCGTCGCCGTTGATGTCGGCGGAGCTGTCGCCCGTCGACCAGGCGTTGAGGAAGGCGAGCACATCGATGGTGTTGACGCTGCCATCGCCATTGAAGTCGGCCAGGCACCCGCCGGGGCTCAGCAGGAAGGCGGTGGGCACGCCGAGGATGCGCCCCCAGCCGACGATCTGCCCGCTCTCGTTGATGGCGGTCGCGGCCTGGAGGTGCCAGCCCGAGTTGGCGGGGATGTGGTCGTTGAGGTCGAGGAGCTGCCCGCCGTCCCAGAGGAAGGCGCGGTCGTCGGAGCTGCCCACGACCCGGCCCGTGCTGTCGAGGCCATACGCGTAGCTGGATCTCTCACCGAGCACGCCCAGGTCGGTGCGCGAGACGACATTGCCCGCGCCGTCCACCTGGAAGAGGCACGCGTGCGGGTCTCCGGCCCCGGTGTCGGCGGTGCCGGCGACGAGGCCGAACTCATTGACCGCGAACGCCCGGCTCCGCGGCCCGCCGAGCGTGCCCAGGTCGTGCACGGCGCCGCCCCGCCACAGCGTGGCGTGGGTGACCTTGTCCTTGACGAGCGAGGCGTGGCCGACGGTGTCGCCGTTCTCGGCGATGTCGACCGCCAGGGCGTTGAGCCCGCCCAGGCCGGGGAGCGTGTAGAGGTTGCCGCTGTCGTAGAGGCAGGCGCTCATGGTGCGCCACCCGGCGGCGTCGGCGCCGGGGAGCTGCCCGACGACCTGCCCGGCGTTGTTGGCGCCACGGGCGATGAAGCTCCCGAGGTAGACCGGCGCCCCGGCATCGGCGAGAAAGGCGCGGACGCTGAACTTCCCGATCGTGAACGAGTTGCCGACGAGCGTGCCCGCGTCGTCGAGCGCGAAGGCGTGGCTGTCGAGGTCGCCGGCCAGAGGCTCGACGGCGTGGAGCACGCCGTCCCAGTAGAACGCGCGGAAGGGGGAGTGGTCGCCGATCGTGCCGATCGCCGCGCCGGCCGCGTGGCCGGAGCTGTTGATCGCGCCGGCCTGCGATGGGCCGTAGATGTTGCCGAGGCTGGTGATCTGGTACTGCTGCGCCGTGGCCGAGGCCGCGAGGGCGCAGACGCCCAGCAGCGCGGCGACACGGGGGATGGTGATTCTGTGTGTCATGGTGGTCATCCTGTGTGTTGCTGGGGGTTGGGGATTAGTCGTTGACCTTGTGGAAGAAGGGCTCGACCGGGGGCTCGGTGTGGCACACGGAGCACTCGCCGATGAGGCCGGCGTGGCCCTGGATGTTGATCGCCTGGAGGTTGTCCGGCTCGGTGACGGTTGGCGTGATGGCGTGCGGGCTGCCGTGGCAGGCGTAGCAGTGGACGCCGCTGTGGCCCTTGGAGTCGCGGTAGAGCGTGCCGGGCTGCTCGAACTGGAAGCCCGCTCGGTTGTGGCAATCGTCACAGCGCGGCTGATCGAGCCAGGGGGTGCGGGCGGGGTCGCCGACCTCGACCATCCCGCCGTGGCAGTCGGTGCAATAGACCCCGTTGGCGTAGTGGATATCGCGCTGGCACTGGGTCCGCAGGCCCGGGTGGCAGGCGTAGCAGTCGTTCTCGAGGTCGACCTGGTCCATGCGGTCGGCGTGGGCGCCGTGCATCGCGGCGGAGAAGGTCGGCAGGTTTGGGTCGCCCACTGCCCCAAGGGCCGGGTCGGCGTGGCACCCGGCGCAGAACACCGGCTGCTGCTGCTCGAGCGTCGTGCCGTGCATCCGGTCGTGGGCCCGGAGGATGTCGGTCCCGGGCGAGATGCCCGGGGTGTTGTGGCAGAGGCTGCAGTTGACCTCCCACGAGACGGGCACCACCGCCTGCGTGCGGGCCATCTCGGCCCCGTTCTGCGTCACGGTAATGGTCGCCAGCGGGTAGGGGTTCTCCAGACCGTTGTCGTCGATCGGGGTCAACGGCACGCCCGTGATGGCAAAGTCGTTGTTCCCCGTCGGCGTCATCATCCCGGCCAGCCCGTTGCCGGTGAGCCCGATATCGGGCGGGAAGTCCACGCCGAGGATCTGCTCGTCGTAGGTCCACCAGTTGGTCTTGTCGACGGCGGTGGTGTTGCCGGGGATGGTGAAGTCCAGCGTCACGCCCGAGGTGACGATGTGCGGCTCCTCGCCCTGCCTATTGATCACCTGGGCGTGCACCGTGTTGTACGGCGGCAGGATCATGAACTCGGAGAAATCGCTCTGCATGCAGTGCATGCCCAAGTCGTTGGCGCCGAACACCACATACGGCGTGCGCACCATCTTGTCACCCGGCCCCTTGGACTGGTCTTTGTCCGGCCCGGACAGCGTCGCCGAGGCCACCGCCGCGACGGCGAGCCCCGCGAGCGCCAGATTCGCCACACCCCGCGCCCTCAGCCCGGTCCCCCGGTCGTCCGGCTGTCGCGCACGGCGTCTCAGCAAGTTCCGCATCTGCATGTGTTTCTCCTTCCAGCAATTCGTCCTCGATCCGCGGGGCGTGCGGAGCACGCTGCGAGCCCACGGACCTCTCGGTAGGCAATACAAACAGTGTGCCGGGGTCCGGAATGGGTTTCCCGATTCGCATCGCGGTATCAGGATTTCGCGATCGGGTTCGGTCCGCGCCCGGGCTGGCCAGGTGGCGAACGAAACCGCCCGCGCCGTGGCCATGTGTGGCCAGGTGCGGGCGAGTGGGTGCGGGCGAGTGGGTGCGGGCGGGTTGGAGCGGCTCAGTGTTGCGGGGATTCCGCTAGCAGCCGGCGCTCCAGAGATTGAGGTAGAGCAGGAAGTCCTGCGTGTTCACCGTGCCGTCACCAGTGAGGTCGGCCGCGGGATTCTGGCTCGACCAGTCGTTGAGGTAGGCGAGGAAGTCCTGGGTGTTGACCAGCCCGTCGTTGTTCCAGTCGGCGACGCACCCGCTCGCGCAGGTCTGGATGATGCCTAGCCCCTCGACGATCTGCCCGTCGCCGAGTTCGGTGAAGTTGCCGCAGACGACCAGGTCGCCGCGGAACTCCCCCAGGCCGAAGACGCTCGGCCATGTGCTGGGCGGGATGGCAGGCCCGCCAGCGCCGCCCAGGTACATCTGCCACGAGCCGCCCTCGAGGCGGGCGAGGTAGTTGATGTCCGGGGTCGCGGTGCCGGAGAGGTAGAGGGCCGGCCCCGAGCCATCGTCCCAGACGCGCAGATCGGTCACTCGGCCGCCGACACTCTGCCCGACGGCCGACCAGTCGCTGCCGTCCCACTTGTAGACGCTGGAGTAGCCGCCGCCCGTGAGCGGCCTGAAGGGCGAGCCGGCGATGTAGATCGCCTCCCCGTTGCCGTCATCAAAGACCACTGCGGCGTCGAGCGTGGTTGTCGAGTTCTGCGGCTGCAGGCCGCCGCCGAAGGGCTCCCACCCCACTCCCGGCCTGTACCTGGCGGCGAGCTCCGACGAGACGCCGTCGATCTCGCTGAACCGGCCGACGCCATAGAGCGCGACGCCCGAGCCGTCGTCCCAGATGACCGTCTCGTTGACGAACGGGCTGAACCCGGCCATGCCGAGCCCATCGCCGACGACGGTGAACGCCGTGCCGTCCCACGCGGCGACACCGCTGCAGGGCACGCCGGCGATCTGCTGGAACCCGCCGGCGAGGTAGAGCCGCTCGCCATCGCCGAGGTTGCCGACTTCGAGAGACCAGACGGCCTCGGGCGCGACGAAGCCCGCGCCGAGCGACCGCCAGGCCGCCCCATCCCAGGCGGCGAGGCTCTGCGTGCCCGCCTGCCCGCCGGCCGAGGCGAAGAACCCGCCGACGACAAGGACCTCCTCGCTGCCCGTGTTGAAGGGCAGGATGCTGGTGACAAAGCCGTTGGTCGAGCCGAACGAGATCCCATTGCCTGGGCGTGTCCACACGCCGGTGTCCGGGTTCCACCGCGCGATCCCCCGGTAGCCGAAGTTGCCGATATTGGTGAAGGACCCACCGACATAGAGGGCCTCGCCCGAGCCGTCGTCCCACGCGATCACCGGCTCGGCGTAGCCGTTGCCCAGGGCGTTCGCGCCGGGGCCTTGGGTCCATGTCGGGTCACACTGGGCGAGGGCCGTGGGGGCAAAGACAGCGAGGGCAAGCAGAGGGGCGGTGCGCATAGGGATTCTCCTCTCTCCAGACTGACCCGTCCAGCCTACCGGCGACTGCCTGGGCGAGGCAAGCGAAACAGGAACGATTGCCTGCGGACCGCCCGCGACCGTGCCGACCGCGACCCCCGGCTTTCGCCCAGAACCCGGCGATTCGGAGACCGGCCGGTCAGAACCCGGCCTGCCCCTTGCTCCCGGCGTTCTCCAGCCGGGCCTCGTCCATGACATAGAGCCCGATGAGCCAGCCGTTGACCAGGTAGGGGTCGGTGCGGAAGACACCCCGGATCGTGCCGTAGTTGGGCACACCCGCCGAGAGATCGATCGGCTGGTCGAGCTGCACCTCGATGGCGTCGTAGGGCGTGGGCGGCACGCCGATGCAGCAGCCGTCCCACTGGTTGAGCATCACCATGCACTCGTCGGAGGTCGGGGCGATGAAGGGGAAGCCGATGAAGCCGGTGACGACCACATGCTTGCCGTCGAGAGGCTTGATCCACTCGGGCACCTCGGCCTTGCCCTCGGTCTTGGGCTCGTAGTCCTGTTCAAGGGCGACGAGCATGTCGAAGTCGATCCTGTAGGGGTCCTCTGGTGTGCCGGCGCCGGTAACCTTGAATCGCTCGTTGAGCAGCAGCGTGGGAGCGGCCTCGGGCGTGGCGGGCTCGGGCGCGGCGGGCGCTTCTGCGATTGTCGGCGCATCCGCCGGGTCCACGGCCGTGTCATCGGCGAGCGGGGCTGGCTCACCCTCGGGCTCGACCGCCGGCTCCGAGGCGTCCGCAACGCCGATATCAACGACCGTGCGCGGGTCCACTTCGTCGGGCGCGGGCTCATCGAGGGTGTCGACCGCGACCGGCGTCGGCTCCACCACCGCCCCGCCGCCCGCGTCCTCCGGGGGTTTCGACGCGGAATCGGCGGCCTGGGTCAGGCTGGTCGGCGAGGCCGCGGCCGCGTCGCCGCCACGGGTCCGCATCGCCAAGAACCCGCCCGTCGCGACCATCAGCACCACAACCGACGCCCAGAACACTCGCATCAGAGCACGACCTTTCACCGGGTGGGCCGCGACCGCGACGCACGCCAGACCATCTTAGTCGACCACCCGCCCGGCCAGCAGCGCCACGCGGTAGGGCCTCACCTCGGCGGCAAAAACCCCTTTGGCCACCGCCGGGTCGGAATCGATAAACGCCCGCGCCGCCTCGTCGGATTCGGCTCGGAAGACCCCGATCCCCATCGGCGGCTCGTCCTGGGTGCGCCCCGCCAGCACCAGCGTCCCCGCCCGGAGCGCCGCGGTCAGGTACGCAAAGTGCTCGCCGATGACCGCCCGCTCCGCCTCGGTGGCGTCGGCGGCAAAGGTCGGCCGCGGGGGCGTGTAGGTCACCAGGTATTCGGGCATGGTCAGCGCCGGGGGTTGCGCGCCCGGTTGGTCCGGACGGGCGGGTTGGGTGGATGCGGGCCCCGCGGCGGGTCAACCCGCGCCGACACCGCCTCGGTCGTAGCCCCGGGGACCGCCGGTGTGCCCCCGTCGGCGGGCGTCGGCGCCTCGGGTTCCGCGGGGGCCTGCGGCCCGGCGGGCTCGGCCTCGGCGAACTCCTCGGGCTCGATGCGCCCGAAGATCATCCGCCCCGCCGAGGTCTGCAGGCTGCTGGTCACCGTGAGCGAGACACCCTCGCCGATATGCCCGACGCCGTCCTCGGCGACCACCATCGTGCCGTCGGGCAGGTAGCCGACGGCCTGGGTCTTCTGCTCGCCCCGGCGGATGAGCTGGACGAGCAGTTGCTCGCCGGGGATGACATCGGGTTTGAGGGCGTTGGCCAGGTCGTTGAGGTTGAGGACCATGACGCCGTGGATCGCCGCGACCTGCCGCAGGCCGACATCGGTGGTGACGATGATCGCCGGGAGCTGCCGGGCGAGGTCGACGAGCATGTGGTCGACGGCCTTGCTGGGCGTGGGGCTCTCGTCGATCGAGACATCGAGCAGGTGCGACCGCTGGAGCTTGGAGACGATCTCGAGCCCCCGGCGTCCGCGCATCCGCTTCATCCGGTCGGCCGAGTCGGAGAGCCGCTGGAGCTCCTCGACGACGAACCGGGGGATCAGCACCGGCGCCTGGCTGATCCCGGTCTCTGCGACCTCGACGATCCGGGCGTCGATGAGGGCGGAGGTATCCAGGAGCAACGGGCGGACGCCCCGCATCTGCTTGGCGAACTCGACATAGGGGATCACCAGCCGGAAGTCGTCCTGGGTCTGGAGCACCATCGAGATGCCCACATAACAGAGCGCGATGCCGAGCAGCACCTTGATGGTGAACACAAAGGTCGGCATCGCCGTCAGAGACCACGACTCGGCGATCAGGTCCACCACAAAGCCCAGCGCCACCGCCGCCAGCAGCCCCGCCAGCAGGCCGAGCATCCCGCCCGAGAGCGCCGAGATCCGCTTCCGCGGCACCGCCAGGTCCACGCCGAGGAACACCCCCGCCATGACCGCGGCAAACGCGATCGGCACCCACCACCACTTCTCGAAGAACCTCGCCTCGTCCGGCCCCCAGGGCTTGACCCGGATGACCGTCAGCAGCGGCACCATGAGCATCAGCACGATGAACCCGAGCCGCACGCCGGTCAGCACCCTCGAGCGGACCTGCCTGTCGCCAGGGTTGGGATCGGTTCGGGATTGCCCTCGGACGGGGTCCATGGGGAGAGTGTACGGGCGGGGCCGCCCGGCGTATCCTTGAAATCTGTCCGTCGCTCCCGCAGGCGGCCGGGCCCGGTGTACGGGTGGCCCGTGAACCTGGTCAGGGCTTGACCGCAGCAGCCATAAGCGGCCGTCATCCGGTACCGCCGGTGTCCTGGCCGCCTGCGGGGGCGATCGGCATCGAAAGCCGCGAGGGCCTAGGCCCAATCGTCTGGGGGTCAGGGGCCGACGCCCTGACGGGAAGGGGCGGGCCCGGTGATCACGCTCGACAACCTCACCAAGCGCTTCGGCCACATCACCGCCGTCGACGCCCTGTCGCTGACCATCGAGCGCGGCGAGGTCTTCGGGCTGCTCGGGCCGAACGGCGCCGGCAAGAGCACCACCATCGCCATGGGCGTCGGCCTGCTGCGGCCGGACTCAGGTTCCGCCCGCATCGACGGCGGGGACCCAGCGGACCCGGCGGTCCGCGGCCGACTCGGCGTGGCGCCGCAGGCGCTGGCGATCTACGACGACCTCAGCGCCCGCGAGAACCTCCACTTCTTCGGCTCGCTCTACGGGCTCGACCGCGCCCGCCGCGCCGCCCGCGCCGGCGAGCTGCTCGAGCTGGTTGGCCTTACCGATCGGGCCGGCGACCGGGTCAAGGGGTTCTCCGGCGGCATGAAGCGCCGGGTCAACCTCGCCTGCGCCTTGGTCCACGACCCCGCGGTCGTCCTGCTCGACGAGCCCACCGCCGGCGTCGACCCCCAGTCGCGCCACGCGATCTTCGAGATCGTGCGGGCCCTCCAGGCCCAAGGCCGCACCATCGTCTACACCACCCACTACATGGAAGAGGCGCAAAAGCTGTGCGCCCGCGTGGGCATCATCGACAAGGGCCGCCTCCTCGCCCTCGGCACGGTCGAGGAGCTCATCGCCCGGCACGGCGGCGAGAGCGTCGTGCGGATCGAGCGGGGCGACGCCGAGGAACGCGTGCAGACCGCCGAGCCGCTGGGCGTCCTCCAGCGGGCCCTCGCGGGCGGCGACGCGACGGGGGTGCATGTCGAACGCCCGGACCTTGAGACGGTCTTCCTGAACCTGACAGGCCGAAGCCTGCGAGATTGACCGAACTCATGCATCCAATACAAAGACAGTGGAACGCGAAGGGCGCGAAGAGCTCGAAGGAAGACACAGTGGGTCAATCCCTCTTGGCCCTCTTGGCCCTCTTCGCGCTCTTCGTGATCTTCGCGTCCCACTCCGTCTTCAGGAACGCCCGACTATGACCGAGATCTGGGCCCTTGCCGTCAAAGACCTCAGGCTCTTTGTCCGCGACAAGGCGGGGCTGTTCTTCACCTTCTTCTTCCCCGTCCTCTACGCCATCTTCTTCGGCACGATCTTCGGCGGTGGTGGGGACAATGGCGGGGGGACCGCCACGCCGATCATCGTGGTCGACCTTGACGGCTCGGAGGCCTCGCGCGGGTTCGCCGCGTCGCTCGACGCCGACCCGATGCTCGCGGTGACGCCGATGGACGACCGCGCCGCCGCGCAGGAGGCGGTGCGCAAGGGCGACAAGAGCGCGTTCGTCGTCATCCCCGAGGGCTTCGGCTCGGCGTCGCTCTTCCGGGGCGAGCCGATGAAGCTGCTCGTCGGCGTCGATCCCTCGCGCCAGGCCGAGGGCGGGCTCATCCAGGGGCTCATCACCGCCAAGGCCTACGAGCGGCTGCAGGACTCGTTCATGAACGCCGACAGCGCACGCCAGATGACCCGCGACGCGATCGACTCCCTCGCCGAGGCCGACGACCTCAACCCGATCCAGAAGGGCATCCTCGGCACCTTCCTCGGCAGCCTCGACACCTTCCTCGAGCAGGCGCCCGACGCCGGTGTGATCGGCGGGGGAGATGGCGAGGGGGATGGCGGGGAGGGTGGCGAGAACGGGGGCGGGGAGTTCAACCCCATCGAGATCGAGACCGTCGAGCTGCTCGCCGACGAGTCCGGCGACGGCCCCAACGCCTACGCCGTCTCCTTCCCCCAGGGCATCATCTGGGGCATCATGGGCTGCGCGTCGGGCTTCGGCATCTCGCTGGTCACCGAGCGCAACCGCGGCACGCTCACCCGCCTCCGCACCGCCCCGCTCGGCACCGGGCGCGTCCTGCTCGGCAAGGGCCTCGCCTGCTTCCTCACCACCGTCGGCGTCGCGGTCCTGCTCCTGGCGATCGCGATGCTCGGCTTCGGCGTGCGGCCCGGCTCGTTCCCGCTGCTCATCGCGGCGGTGTCCAGCGTCGCCGTCTGCTTCGTCGGCATCATGATGATGCTCTCGACGGTCGGCAAGACCGACGCCGCCGCCGCCGGCATCGGGTGGGCGGTCATGATCGTCTTCGCCATGTTCGGCGGGGCGATGATCCCGCTGTTCCTGATGCAGGGCTGGATGGTCACCCTCAGCCACGCCAGCCCGGTCAAGTGGTCGATCCTCGCCATGGAGGGGGCCATCTGGCGGGGGTTCACGCCCGCCGAGATGCTGCTGCCCTGCGGCATCCTGCTCGCGGTCGGCGTCGCCGGCTTCGGCGTCGGGGCACGGCTGTTCGACTGGAACGAGCACTAACGCCGGGGCCACACCCAACCCCGACCCAGTCGGGCGTACACTGGCCCCATGAGCTACACCGCACTCGCGCGCCGGTACAGGTCCCGCTCCTTCGACGAGGTCGTCGGCCAGGAGCCCATCGCCCGCACGCTCAAGAACGCCATCGACTCGGGGCGGGTCGCCCACGCCTACCTCTTCTGCGGCACGCGGGGGGTCGGCAAAACCTCCATGGCCCGGATCTTCGCCTGCGCGATCAACACGCCCGTGGAGGGCGCGCTGAGCGACGAAGTCGCCGCCGCCATCATGACGGGGCGCGACCAGGATGTCATCGAGATCGACGCGGCCAGCAACCGTTCCGTCGAGGAGGCCCGCAACCTGATCGCCAACTGCATCTACCGGCCGATGCGTGGGCCCTACAAGGTCTACATCATCGACGAGGTGCACATGCTCACCACGCCGGCGTTCAACACGCTGCTCAAGACGATGGAGGAGCCGCCCGAGCATGTGAAGTTCATCCTCTGCACGACCGAGGCCCACAAGGTGCCGCCGACCATCCAGAGCCGGTGCCAACGGTTCGACTTCCGGGACATCCCCACCACGCGGATCACCGACCACCTCGCCGAGGTGTGCAAGGCCGAGAAGGTCAAGGCCGATACCGAGCTGCTGCACGCCGTGGCGCGCCTGGGCAACGGGTCGATGCGCGATGCCCTGAGCCTGCTCGACCGGCTGCTGGCCTCGGGCGAGAAGCGGCTCACCCTCACGCTGCTCGAGGAGCTGCTCGGCTTGCCCGACCGCGAGCTGCTCGGCCGGCTGATCGATGCGCTCGCCGGCGGCGACGCCAAGGGGGCGCTCGAGGCCGCCGACACGCTGCTGGCCAAGGGCTCGGGCCAGGAGGTCGTGCTCGAATCGCTGGCCGGCAGGCTCCGCGACCTGATGGTCCTCTGCGCCTGCGGGCCGGAGACCGACCTGGTCGACTCCTCGGGCGAGGCCCGCGCCGAGGATGTCGCCCGGGCCGAGCGGTTCGATGTCGCCGCGCTCAGCCACATGATCGCGGTATGCGAGAGCGTGATGCGCGGCATGCGCAACAGCGCCCTGCCCAGGGCCCTCTTTGACGCGGCGGTCGTGCGGCTCGCCATGACCGAGAGCCTGGCCAATGTGACCGAGATCGTCGCGAAGCTCTCCAGCCCGGCCGGCATCACCGCCCGCGGGACGACGCCAAAAAAAGCCTGACGGCAGCGGCCGGGGCCATGAGCACGGCGGCCCCACCGCCGCCCGCGAGCCAACCCCCACCGCTGCCGGAACCCGCATCAGACCCAGGGGGGCGGGCTTTCCAGCCCGCGACACCCGCCAGCGAGTGCAAGACCGCGGCAGACCTCTGGTCCCGCGCCCTCGACGCCACCGCCAACTCCGCGCGCACCCAGTCGATGCTCCAGGCCGCCCGGCCGATCCGGTGGGAGGGCCAGACCCTGACCGTCGAGCTCGCCGCCCCGATGCGTGCCGTGCTCGAACACCGGGCCGAGGAGATCGAGAAGCTGCTGCGGGGGATCGCGGGCCGCAAGGTGGTGCTGGAGGTCCGCGAGCCCGAGGCGTCGGGCGACGCCGACCGCGCCGAGCCGCCGCCCGACGCCGCGACCCTGGCGAAGCAGCACCCGCTGGTCCAGCAGGCGATGGAACTCTTCGGCGGCAAGGTCGAGCGAGCGTACTACAAGCAGAAACCATGAACGCAGAGAAGCCATGAACGCAGAGAAGCCATGAACACGAAGTTCGCGAAGTTCGCGAAGCAATTCAGACTCCACAAACACCCGGCTTCTTCTTCGTATTCTTCGCGCTCTTCGCGCCCTTCGCGTTAAAGGAGAGGATCAAGTCATGTTCGAACAGATGAAGGCCATGGGCGCCATCGCCGGGCTGCTCAAGAATAAGGACAAGCTCGCCGACGCCGCCGCCCGCGTGAAGCGCACGCTCGACGACCGCCCCGCGATGGGCGAGGCCGGCGGCGGTGCGGTGCGCGTCACGGTCGGCAGCGAGCTCAAGGTCACCCGCATCGAGATCGCCCCGGCGGTCGTCGCCGGCATGACCTCCGGCGCCGCGGCCCTCCAGCAGATCGAGGAACTCATCGCCGACGCCACCAACGACGCCCTCAAGCGCGCGCAAGAGCGCATCAAAGAGGCCATCGACCGCGAGGCCAAGGAACTCGGCATCGAGGGCCTCGGCGACCAGATCGGCGGGTTGCTCTCGTGAGCGAATGCGCGGTCGGTCCTATGTGCCACGGCCGTGCCGGCCGTGCGAATGCGCCGAGGGCCGAGCCCCGGCAAGAGCGCGCCGGGGCCCCGCACGGCTCACAGAGCCGTGGCACACAACCACCGGCCCCCATCGCCCGTGAGCACCACGCGTGACCGGCTGCCCCCTCCAGCCCGCGTCCTTCATCCCCCTCCAGTGCTCCCTCGACGAGATCTCGATCACCCTCGAACCCGGTGACCCGCCGCCCCCAACCCCTCCCATGCTCGAACGCTGGGCGAGGGCCACCGCATCCAACCCCCGCCTCTTCAACGGCCCCATCCTCCGCTACATGTCCCACTCCGCACCCTCCAGGGCGGGGCACTCTGGGCCCCCTGCTTCTCCTGCTCCTACTCCTGCCTCCGGGGCGGGGCACTCCGGGCCCCCTCTTTCTTCTCCAAGCCTCAATCCTCCCCAGATCACCGCCCGCCACGACACCTACCAGCGCTACGCCATGCAGCAGCACGACCCCGAAACTGCCGACCCCTTGCACGACATCTACCACCTCGCGGTGACCGGCATCGTGACGGCTCGCGACGGGCAGGGCCACGAGGCCGTCGTCCTCGGCAAGCGCGGGGCGAGCACCTTCATCTACCCCCACATGTGGGAACACGCCCCCGGCGGCGGGCTCGAGTCCACCGACATCTACGCGCAACTGCTCCTGGAGATGGAAGAGGAGCTGGGTCTCCCCGGCCTCGTCGACGGCTCACGGCGCGACGCACTGCTCGAGCCGCCGGCCGCCGGCGATGTGCTCGGCCTGACCATCGACCCCAACACCCCGAGCGTCGATGTCATCATCCGCGCGCGCATGCGCGAGGGCGCCGAGCGGACGATGGAAGCCGGCTCGTGGGAGTACGGCTCCACCCGGCTCGTGCCCGTCGCGACGCTGCCGGAGTTCATCGCGCGCGAGGGCGAGGCCAACATCATCCCGCCGACGCTCGCGATCTGGCGAGGGATGGGGTGGGCCTGAGTTCACCCACTCACCCATTCACCCACTCACCCACTCACCCACTCACCCATCCAGTCCCTCACGCCGGCCTCGACCACCCCGACTCCTTGTCCTTGCCCATCACCCCCGCCGACTGCTTCACGCATCGACGGCACACCCACGCGTCGCGCAGCGGGCTGGCCCAGCCGGGGTCGTCGCGGTGCTCCAGGCAGAGCGTGCACTTGTACCCCGCCGGCGCATCGCCCCCCTTGGCCAGCACCAGCTCGGTGTAGGCGACCGTCAGGCAGGGCCCGCAGATGCAGCTGCCGTGGTGGCCCTCGACCATGGGCCGCTCGAGCGTCCACTCCTTGCCGCAGAAGTCGCACGCGACATCGGACATCTGCAGGTTGTCTTCATCGCAGCCTGGTTTGCGCATGGGAACTCCAAGAGCAGCAAAGCAACAAATCAACAAAGCAGCAAATCCAAGGCACTCGGTGCGGACGGCTGTAGGCGGGCGTGGGTTCTGTTTGCTGCTTTGCTGCTTTGCTGCTTTGCTGCTTTGCTGCTTTGCTGCTTTCACTTATTGAACAACTGCTTGTACACCGCACACCGACCGATCAGTTCCTCGTGCGTCCCCTGGTCGACGACCTTGCCCTCGTCCATCACGACGATCCGGTCGGCCGAGCGTATGGTGCTCGGCCGGTGGGCGACGATCAGGCAGGTGCGTTCGGTCGAGAACTCGCCGATGGCCTCGGCGATCCGCGCCTCGCTCTCGCCGTCGATCATGCTGGTCGCCTCGTCGAGGATCAGGATCGCCGGGTCGCGGAGGATCGCCCGGGCGATGGCGATCCGCTGGCGCTGCCCGCCCGAGAGCGTGAGCCCCTGCTCGCCGACGACCGTGTCGTAGCCCTGCGGCAGGCGGGCGATGAACTCGTGGGCGCGGGCCTTGCGGGCGGCGGCCTCGACGCCCTCGGGCGTCGCCCCCTCGGCCCCGTAGGCGATGTTGCCCGCGATCGTGCCGTGGAAGATGATCGTCTCCTGCGTGACCACGCCGATCTGGCGTCGGAGGCTGCGGACCGAGTAGTCGCGGATATCGCAGCCGTCGATCATGACGCGGCCGGTGGGCCTGCCGGCGTCGGGGTCGAAGAGCCGGGGCACGAGCGCGAGCAGGGTGGTCTTGCCGCAGCCGTTGGGCCCGACGATGGCGACGCGCTCGCCGTGCCGGACCCTGAGCGAGATATCGCGGAGGGCCGCGTGGTTGGCGCCCGGGTAGGTGAACCGCACGCGGTCGAACTCGACGCTCTCGGTGTGGCGGGCGAGCTTGGGGAGCTTGGTGTTGTGCCCGGTCTCGGGGGCGCTCTCGAGCAGCTCGGCGAGGCGCTGGGCCGCGGCGCTGCTGGCCTGGATCTCGTTGATCAAGCCCGTGAGCGGCTTGAGGCTCGCCCCGGCCGCGCCCAGGGCGATCAGCGTCGCGATGAACATGTTGACCTCGACCTTCCCGTCGATGATCGCCTTGGACGCGATGAGGCTGAGCATCCCGAGCGCGAACAGCGCCAGCACCTCGACCAGCGGGCTGGCCAGCGCCCGCGCCAGCCGCACCCGCATCATGTCCTGCATGAACTGCTTGTTGATGCGGTGGAACCGGCCCGCCTCGTACCGCTCGGTCGTGTACACCTTCACCACCCGCAGCCCCTGCAGGACCTCGGTGGTCGAGGCGTACATCCCCGCCTGGCTCTTGAGCGCCCCGCGCGAGGCACGCCGGATCCGCTTGCCCAGCCGGCGGATCACGATATAGAGCAGCACCAGCACCGGCAACGCCGAGATCACCAGCAGGGGGCCCAGCACCAGCGCCGCGAGCAGCCCCGCGATGCCCTTGGTGGTCTGCGCGACCGTCCGGCCGAGCAGCGTCGCGAACCCCTGGCTGAGCTGGTTGCTGTCGTTGACGATCCGGCTGACCAGGTCGCTCGTGCCGCCGCGGACCACCGTCTTGAGCGGCAGCCTCACGACGCGGTGAAACGCCTCCCGCCGGATGTTGGTCGTCGTGCGGTAGACCACCGTCAGCGACAGGTACGCGTGCAGGAAGTTCGCCACCCCGCCGAACAGCGTCAGCACCCCCAGCGCCGAGACAATGATCACCACCGCCGTGAACCGCCCCTGCGGCAGCGCGTCGATCGTCGCCTGAGAGAGCGACGCCCAGCCCAGCCACACCGGCACCTGCTGGTTGTACGCCTCCGCGACATCGGGCAGCCCCCGCCCCCCCTCCGCGAGGATCGTCTTGAGCACCGGGGCGACCGACACCAGCCCCACACCCAACCCCCCGGCGCTCAACACCGCGAATACCATCGCCCAGACGATCATCGCCTTGTAGCGAAGCATGCGGCGTGCGAATTGCCAGAACGAGTCCATGAGGTCCACCAGTATTGAGCCCCCGAGGGCCCGGGTACACCCGCCAAGCGTATAACCAGGCTCGGACGGGCCCCCGGAGCCCAGAACCCCGTACCCGAGACCCCGACTCCAGCCGGGCCACCCCTCGTGCCCGCCAATGCGGCCCGGATGGAGTGCCTTGGATTTGCTGCTTTGCTGCTTTGCTGGTTCTGAGAGCCCCATGCCCCGGCCCACCGCCACCATCGTCATCCCCTGCTACAACCACGGCCGGTTCGTCGCCGATGCCGTCGCCAGCGCCCTGGCCCAGGTCGATGCCGAGGTCCGCGTGGTCGTCGTTGACGATGGGTCGGACGATGGCGAGACCCCCCAGGCCTGCGACGAGGTGGCCGAGGGCTACGCCGAGCATGTCGTGGTCATCCACCAGCCCAACACCGGCCTGCCCGGCGCCCGCAACCGCGGGGCGGCCGGGGCGCGGACCGAGTACCTCGTCTTCCTCGACGCCGACGACACGATCGCGCCCGACTTTGTGCGCACACTCGCGGCGGCGATCGAAGCAGCCGGCGACCCGGCGGTCAGCCACGCCTACTGCCAGGAGACACTCACGGACCTCGCCCACGGCACCTGGCGCGTGCCCGAGTGGGACGCCGAGCTGCTCCTCATCACCAACCTCCACCCCGTCACCTGCCTGGTCCGCCGCGACGCCTTCGAGCAGCTCGGCGGGTTCGACGCGTCCATGACCGGTGGGTACGAGGACTGGGAGTTCTGGGTCCGCTGCAGCGCGCGGGGCTTCCGGGGCGTGCGGGTCGCCGAGCCGCTGTTCTTCTGGCGCAGGCACAGCCGGGACACCATGATCCACGACGCCGTCACGCGCCACGATGCGCTCTATAGCCAGATCATCGAGCGCCACCGCGACCTCTACGATCGCAGCTTCGAGGCCCTCGCCCGCAGGTGCAACTCCATGCTCCGCGCATTCGATTGCAACTGGATCGACGAGACGGGCACCCCGATCCCCCTGCAATACCTCCACAGGAAGACCGCCGAGGCCCACGGGCTGGAGCGGGAGCTCGACGCGGTCCGGCAGGAGCTCGCCGGGGTCCGCGAGCACGCCGAGTCTTGCCGGAAGCGGTGCACCGCCGTCCGCGCCGAGTACGACAGCATGGCCGGCGTCAGGCTCCACCGCCGCCTGCGCCGCGGGCTGGATGCGCTGCCGGGCGTCCTCCGCACACCGCTCCTGGGGCTCTGTCGAATCGTCAAACGGGTGCTCGTCGGCGTGTAGCCAGGGCGTGGCGCCGGCATCCGCCCGCCCCGGGCCGGGAGCGAACAATCCACCATGACCGAGTCGGACCTCCTCGCCCACATCTTCCAACTCGCCGGCGGGATCAACGCCGGCGCGGGGGATGTGCTGGTCGGGCCGGGGGACGACTGCGCGGTGGTGCGCACACCCTCGGGCGACTCGCTGCTGCTGACGGTGGATCAGGTCGTCGAGGGGCGGCACTTTGACCCGGGCACGCCGATCGACCTGATCGCCCGCAAGGCGATCGCCCGGTCGATCTCCGACATCGCCGCCATGGGCGGCGAGCCGGCGTGGGGGCTGGCGACCGGCCTCTTGCCCGACCGCTTCGAGCACGGCAAGGAACTCTCCGAGGCCCTGCACAGGTGGGGTCGGCACTGGCGGTGCCCGATCGTCGGCGGCGATATCGCGTTCGGGCCGGGGC
>CAYJPX010000041.1:18770-27637 GCA_964372195.1 uncultured Phycisphaeraceae bacterium | reverse complement strand
TTGCCTTGCCTCAGTACTCAGTACTCAGGACTCAGGACTCAGGACCCCGCAGTAGACGACGGCCCCGCCCCGCTACCCCCCCACCGTCTCGAACCACTCCAGCAGCGACGCCGCCGACACCACGCCCACCTTGCGGGAGACAACCTCACCCTTGCGCACAAACAGCAGCGTCGGGTAGCCATCGACCGCCAGCAGCCGCTGGGCCTGCTGGGCCTCGGGGGTGTTGCTGTCGGTGAAGTCGGCGTAGGCGGCGATGGCGTGGTCGCTGATCCACGCCGTCACGCGGGGGTCGGCGAGGGCGCCGCGCTTCAGTGCCTGGCAGGGCATGCACCAGTCGGCCGTGGCCATCACCAGCACGGGCTTGCCGGTCTGCTCGCTCTGGGTGAGGGCCTCTTCGAGCGAGGTGTGGGCGGCAAAGGCCTCGGGCGTCGGGGCCACGCCGCCGAACTTCCACCGCAGCACCCCAAGCAGCAGCACCACCAGCAGCAAGAACCCCACCGTGCCGACCAGCCCCTGCTTCATGCGTGTCCTTCCCCCCTCAGTCGGGGATCTGCTCAAGCATCCGCTCGATGTACCGCCAAGCATTGAGCTGGCGGCGGATCTCGGCCAGCCCCTCGGCGGCTGGCGGCTCGCCCAGACCGGCGAACAGCCCGCCGATCCGGTCGATAGCCGAACGCCGCTCGCGGGCGGCCCATTCCCGCCAGGGGTCCAGATCGGCCGGATTCCCGCCCGCGATCGCCTCCTCGAGCCCCAGGCGGGTCTGCATGATGTCCATCAGGAACCCCTCGGGCAGGCTCCGGTCGGCCGGGGCGCCGGGGTCGAGCCGGGCGAGCAGGGCCCGGGCCCGCGACTCGGGGTCGAGCAGGACCGCCTTCGCGTCGTTCAGGGCCGCGGCCGCCCGGGCGGCCCCGGCCGCGGCCTCGGGGTCCTGCCCGGCAAGGTCGGGATGGCACGCCGCCGCCCGCGAGAGGTACGCCCGCTCCACGCCCGCGGGGTCCAGGTCGAACCGCGCCGGGAGGCCCAGGGTGTCGAAGGGATCGGCCCGCGGATCGCTCATCGGCAAGTCTAGAGCCCCCGCCCAGATTGACACCGACCCCCAGGCCCCCGACGATGAGCCCGGTGGGGGCCCGACCCGGGCCCGCCAATCAGGAAAGGGCACGCCGTGAGCGGACACATCGGGATCGTCGGCGTGAGCCCCGAGGGGGCGGCCCTGTTCTGCCAGTCGCTGAACCGGCAGCTCGTGCACCGACGCCAGGACCCCAAGCACTGGCCCCGGGTCACGCTGCACTCCGAGCCGTTCGGGCTGTATATCCAGGCCCTCCAGGACCGCGACTGGATGCGTGTAGGGAGCCTGCTCAAGCGGTCGGCCGAGAAGCTCGCGGGGTGCGGGGCGACCTTCTGCCTGACGCCGGACAACGCCGTGCAGCACGGGATCCATGTCGCGGAGGTCGGCTCGCCGGTGCCCTGGATCACCATGCCCGATCTCATCGCCGAGGCCCTGGTCGAGGCCGAATGCACCAAGGTCGGGATCATCGGGACCCGGCTGGTCACGACCGGCTCGACCTACCAGACGACCCTGGGCCTCCGCGGCATCCAACTGCTCGCCCCGGAGATCGACGAGATCGACGACCTCGAGCCCATCATCTTCAACGAGCTGATCTACGGCGGCTGCTCGGCGGTGTCGAAAAGGCGGGTGCTCGCGATCGTCCAGCACTTCGCCGACCGGGGCTGCGAGGGGGTGATCCTGGGCTGCTCGGAAGCCCCGCTGGTAGTTACCCCTGACAACTCCCCGATCTCGGTGTTTGACGCCGCCCAGATCCTCGCCGCGGGGGCGGTGGAGCGGGCGGTGCGGTCGTAGAGGGCGGGGTGTGGCGCGACGCCCCCTGGGTCGATTTTTTCCGGTTTTGCACGAAGATGGATCCGGAAGTCGAGTAAAGCGGGTATATTGGGGGAGGATTGGGCTCCCGGGCCCCAGCCGAGTGGATCTCGGCCAGGTGCCGCGGCCTTGGGAAGACCTGACCGCGTCCGGCCGTGAGGCTGGACGGGACCGTGGACCTTGTGTTAGGCTGGGGCGCAGTTGGCGGTTGGTGCCCGATTGGCAGGAGCCAACGAGGAGGGGCCCGAGGCCCCCGAAGGAACCGGCAGGGCGCCACGCAAGCCAGGACATCGGTCGCCGACCCCAGCCGGCGCCGAGATTGGACCGGCTGGCGTCGCCCGCGTCGGCATAAAGTGGTAGCAAACCGGCTCTGCGTGCTGGAGCCCTGGAGTTGAGCAATGACGATCTCGAACCCTCGCTCGTGGTGGACCCGTCGCAACGGCCGGAGCCCCGCCTCGCTGTTCGGAGCGGCCGGCCACGCCGCCCAGGCGCCATTCGAGACCCTCGAGAGCCGCGTGCTGTTGAGTGATCCAGGCTCCACCTTCGCCGAGGCGCAGGAGCTCGTCCTCGACGGCAACGGGCAGGCCACCTACGACGATGCCCTCCCCGACACCAACGACATCGACATGTACAAGTTCACGATGTCCACACCGGACTTCGTGACCATCCTCGCAGACGCCATCAACGGCGGCGATGTCTACGCCGACCGGGTCGACACCCAGCTCTCGGTCTACGACTACAACGGCAACCTGATCGGCAGCTCGACCAACAGCGGGAGCCTGACCGGCGGCACACCCAAGGACGCGTGGTTCGGCTTCGTGCCCACCGCCGCCCACAAGGACTCGACCAACACCTACACCTTCTATGTCCGGGTGACCGCCGAGAACGGGCCGCTGAACGCCGCCGCGGGGCTCTACTCCATCCGGGTGGACGGGGAGTCGACCGTCCTGACCGACGACGGCACCGACGCGGAGCTGGATGTCGCCGGGTCGCTCGCGAGGCCGCTCGAGGACATCGTCTACAAGCTCGCGACGGGGAGCAACGGGGAGTACGACAGCGTCTCGACCATCGGCGCCCACGCCGACCCGGACTTTCTCGACACGCGGGTGGATGTCTACGACGCGACGGGCGCGTTGATCGTCGGAGACAGCCAGAGCGGGCGCCTGACCAACGCGTTCACGGTGTTCAAGGGCGAGCCCAACTCGACCTACTTCTTCCGCGTGCGTTCCGACGAGTTCGCGCCCGGGCGCCCGACGGCGGGCAGTTACACGCTGACGGTGGACATGTTCGCGTCGATGATCGACCTGGACCCGGTCACGCGCCTGGGGTATGTCGCCGGCGACCTGGCGGGCGAGAACCGCACCGAGCTGTACCGCATCACCCCGATGGCCAGCGGCGTGACGATCATCTCCGTGGAGGGCGTGGTGGTGCCGGGGTTTGCAGCGCTCGAGGACCCGGCGCTGACGCTGTACGACGACGAGGGCGAGTTCATCGCGTTCAGCGACCGATTCTTCGGCGATGCGCCGCAGATCGAGTCGGTGCTCGAGGGCGGTCGCAGCTACTTCGCGGTCGTCGACGGGTTCGAGATCGCGATCGTCAAGTCGTTCCACATCCTCGTCGAGGCGAACCACACCTTCACGACCGGCACCGACGCGATCGACGACCACGCCAGCTCGGGCGACTTCGCGAACGCCACCCCGATCGTGTGGAGCGACTGGCAGGTCGCCGAGGACAACACCCTGGGCATGGGCCCGCTCGCCGATCACTCCCTGGTGTCGACCGGCTCGTTCACGGGCCGCATCCACCGCGGGTCGGACAGCGACCTCTTCGTCTTCGTGCCGCCGGTCGACATGCTCGGCCAATACGCCGGGAACATCGGCGCCGAGGTGGACGAGGACAGCGATGGTATCGTCGACCGCGATGGGGATGCGGTCCAGGACGGCGCAGCGATCCCCTGGTACGAGGGCTACCGGCCCGCCACACGCGTCGAGATCCAGGTCCAGGCGGTCGAGGACCCGAGCATCCCCAACTTTACCTGGGCGGACATGCGGGTGCAGGTCTTCGACTCGATGGGGACCGTGGTCTACGCGATCAACGACTCGACCTTCACGCCGGCGCTGTACTCCCCGTTCTTTAACGACCCGGCGGGCAGCCTTGATCCGGCGCGTTACTTCGCGGACCTGGACCCCTCGCTCGGGCTTGACTACCTCGACGGCGACGAGCCATTCGACGGCGTGTTCAGCCTCGAGGTCTGGGGCGGCGAGCCCTACTACATCGAGGTCTCCACCACCAGCGGCTCGGGGCGGTACAACGCCTTCGTCGCGGTCGACGGGTTCCCCGATCCGACCGACGGGGACAACTGGTCCACGATCGAGTCCGAAACGCCGATCCTGGGCGACTCCTTCAACGGCCTCGCCGACAACACGGGCACCCGGACCGTCTCGGGCTTCACCGAGACGACCAACAACTTCAACAACGAGGCGGCGGACTTCGCCCGCGCCCGCGTGATCGACCTGGGCGTCGCGTCGGGCGGCTGGACCGGCCCGACGGGCAGCACCACCACCGGGGGTTTCAACATCCTCGACAGTTCGGCCTTCCTCGAACGGGCGTTCGTGATGGGCAATGCCGACTATCCAACCCGCTGGACAACAGGGTTCCCCTGGTTTGCCGATATCACATCCGGCACTGGCGCCACACTGCTGGCGGGCTACGACGACGACGGTATCTTGGGCGCGGGGTCGTTCGACAACACCGGCGTCAGCATCCTCCGGCAGTCCGGCCTGGCGGGGATCGAGCACCCGCTCGACAACGACCTCTACACCTTCCGCGCCGCGGCCACGGGCTACGCCGAGATCCGGATCAACACCACCGCCCTCGCCGACTGGCACGAGGAGTGGATCGCCGACGGCGTGGGCGAGCTGGTCGACGCCGGCATCGCGGACGACTTCAGCGACGACGACAACGACGACGGCGACACCGACGACGGCGACCCCTCGGTCATCGGCGACGGCGACCCCCACAACGAGGACCTCGGGGACGACCCCTTCGGCGACTTCGACGACAGCGGTTTGTATCTGGACGACGAGGGTGTGCCCGCCGGCACGCCCGTCACGCCGCAGTTCACCCGCAAGGACAAGACCTACAACTCCATCCTCAACTCGGCGCTGCGCATCTTCGACAACGACTTCGAGCAGGTCGGGTACAACAACAACAACACCGCCCTCACGGGCGTGACCGAGGTGGTCAACGCCGGCAACCAGGGCGACCGGACCTTCCACGACCGCGACGCCCGCGTGGTCTTCCCCATCACCAAGGGCGATGTCTACTACATCCAGGTCGAGAGCGGGCAGCGCGACAATTACCTGGCCTGGCAGGCCGACCAATCGATGCCCGTCCAGTGGCAGCACCTCATCGGGTCCTACGAGCTGCTGGTCCACACCATCCCGACGATCACCAACGACGACTTCCCCGGCGGCACCGATGTGGACGCCCCGGTCCTGGGCTTCGACGACACCGGCTTGACCAGCATCACCGGCGAGATCGACAACAACACCGGCAACCCCTTCGACTCGGACATCTTCACCTTCATCGCCCCCGCCTCGGCCGAGTTCACCGCCACACTCGCCCGCCAGACCGGCGAGACGCTCATCCCCAGCCTCGTGATCTACCGCGAACTCCCCGGCGGCGGCGGCACCGAGCTGCTCACCGAGGGCACCGCCTCGAGCGAGGGCTCGATCACCCTCAGCGTCGACGCCGCCAAGGGCGAGCGCTTCTTTGTCGAGGTCTTCGGCGCCGGCGCGACCGAGGGGCTCTACGACCTCGAGATCTCGGGCCTCGACGACGCCGACGACCACGCCGACTGGCTCGGCTTCCAGGCCGCCACCGAGGTCGCGCTCCTGGACTTCCTCGGCTCGGCGACCGCCGAGGGCTCCATCGAGAGCAACGGCGACAGCGATGTCTTCAAGTTCCGGGCCAACGATATCACCGACGCGACCATCACCGTGCGCAGCACCGACGGCTCGCTGGACCCCTTCGCCGAGGTCTACGAGGTCAGCATCGACCCCTACGGCAACCCGATCCTGCTCCGCGTGGCGTTCAACGACAACATGAGCACCGAGGTCAGCGACTCGCAGGTGTTCGTCGGCCTCACGCCCAACCGCATCTCCGGGCTCACCAGCCTCGAGTACCCGTTCTACTACCTCGTCGTGACCGGCGCCGACGCCAACAGCGACGAGGGAGACTACGAGGTCGAGTTCGGGACCAGCGTCACCGACGACCACCCCGACGCCGGCGAGTTTGACTACGCCACCGCGATCCAGATCGATACCGAGACCGGGCAGGGCCAGGACACCGGCGAGATCGAGGTCGTCGGCGACTCGGACCTGTTCCGCTTCACCGCCCTGGCGGCGGGGACCGCACGCGTCACCGTCTCGCGGCCCACAGGCAGCACCTTCCTGCCCAAGCTCTCCATCCTGGACGCCGACGGCAACGAGCTCGACACGCCGTCCGACGGCTCGGTGCCCGGCACCGTCGAGGCCGAGGTCACCCGCGGCCAGGTGTACTATGTGCTCGTCGAGGCGTCCACCATCGCCGACGACACGCAGGACACGGGGCTCTACACGATCGCGGTCATCGAGCCCCCGCTCGATGACTACCCCAACGCCACCGAGTGGACCCTCGCCCACCCGCTCTCGTTCGATACCGACACCGGCGACGCGATCCTGGGGACCGACACCCCGGGCAGCCCGCTCAACCCCCGCATCGATGTGGTCGGCGATACCGACCTCTTCACCTTCGTGACGATCGCGTCGGGGAACATGACCGTCACCTTCGCCCCGCTCGAGACCAGCATCATCGGCATGCGGGCCGAGCTCTCGATCTACACCGCCGACTTCACCCTCGTCCAGACCGTCAGCAGCTCGAACCCGGGCGACCCGGTCAGCATCGTCCTCACCGGGACCGTCGTCGGCGAGCGGTACTATGTGCTCGTCGGCGATGTCATCGGCAACCGCTCCGGCGAGTACAAGCTCACCGTGGACGGCGTCGGGACAGGCGGCGGCGGCGGGGGCGGCGGCGATGGCGGCATCGACTTCGGAGACCCCGACCTCATCGAGCTCGACGGCTTCAACGCCGACGGCTCGGCCAACGGCGTCATCTCGCAGGCCGGCGAGCGGGACCTCTACAAGTTCACGGCGCCCGCGGGCGGCACCATCTTCGTCCAACTCATCACCCCGCGCGGCTCCCTCCTCGACGCCTCGATCACCATCCTCGACGCCGCCACCGAGGCCGCGGTCGTCACCTTCGACGCCACCGGCATCCCCGGCGTCAACGCCGCCACCCGGTTCCAGTCGGCCGGCGCGGGGCAGGAGTACTGGGTCATCGTCGACGGCGTGGGCGCGGGCGTGGGCTCGTACACCCTCAAGATCGACGCCGAGCCCGAGGTCTTCCGCACCTTCTACCCCGCGGGCTTCACGGGGCAGACCATCCGCGAGTTCGTCTCGCTGGCCAACCCCAACAGCTTCGACATCACCTACTCGGTCATCCTGCGGTACGAGACCGGCGACCGCGACCAGACGATCGTCTCGAACCAGGTGCTCACCGCGGGCAGCCGCGGCGGCGTGACCATCAGCGACGGGCTGGCCGGCTCGCCGGTCGGGGCGAGGGTCGCGCCCTACGCCGTCGAGGTCCAGGCGGTCGGCGGGCCGATCGCCGCGTCGATGGGCCACTTCGACTTCGGGTCGACCACCGGCGACGCCTTCACCAGCATCATCAGCCCGATCTGGAGCCTCGCCCGCCTCGAGCGCAACCCCGGGTCGGTCAACGACTTCGCCCTCTACTTCAACCCGCACGAGTTCGATGTCGATGTCACGCTGACCGCCTACGACTCCTCGGGCGGTGAGATCACCGTCACCACCACCGTCGGCGCCCTCCGCCGCGGCGGGCTCAACCTCAACGAGGTGCTCAACCTCCCGTCCGGCGTCTTCGGCGCCGTCGTCACCGCCCAGGCCACCGACTCGGCCAACGACGCGGCCTTCCAGGGCATCATCGTCGGCCAGAGCCACTTCGACCTGGTCAACGAGTCGGGCTTCGGCCTGCTCGGCGACCCGATCGGCGGCGGGCTCAGCGGGGCCGTGCCCTCGATGGTCAACGGCAGCGAGGTCACCAGCGAGCTGGTCCTCTTCAATCCCAACCCCTTCGTCACCACCGTCACCCTCCACGGGCAGTATGTGCTCGCCGACCTGCCCGACTTCACCCGCATCATCACCCTGGCCAGCGGGCAGACCACCAGCCTCTCCGGGGCCGACCTCGGCCTGATCGACGATCAGCCGCTGGGCATTGACTACTCGTCCAACTTCCCGATCACCGTCCTGGGCAACCAGATCCAGTTCGGCGACGCCGACGCGGCGGCCTCCGCCTCGCAGGCAGGAACCGGGTGGTTCTTCGGCGCGGCCTTCATGAACAGCAAGCTCGCCGGAGAGTCCTACTTCGAGACCCTCGCGATCTACAACCCCGCCGATATCGCCACCGAGACCAGCGTCACGCTCTTCTTCCTCGACGGCACCAGCGAGGTGCTCAAGGTCCTCGTCCCCGCGGGCGAGTTCGCCGAGGTCCGCCTCCACGAGACCCTCGGCTCGGCGTTCGAGGCCAACACCGACCGCCCGACCAACTTCGACGCCAACACCGTCCTCGGCCGGCCCGGGCTCAGCTACTTCTCCATGTTCGTCACCGCCCCCACACCCATCGCCACCAGCTTCACCCACTACGACCTGTTCCTCCAGGGCGGCTGGACCAACGCCGGCGCCGCCCTCGGCCTGATCAACCCGATCTCCACGATCGCCTGACCCGGGCGCTGCAACTCGACATCCCCCTCACGGGGCGGTGCCCAACCGGGCCCGCCCCGGTTTTTTCCCTGGTCCCTGGGCGGCGCACACCGGCCCCGCCCCCAACTCCCCCACGGCCCCGGGGCGCGCCCCGGGGGCGCCCCGCCCCC
>CAYJPX010000041.1:0-18760 GCA_964372195.1 uncultured Phycisphaeraceae bacterium | reverse complement strand
GCTCCGAGGTCTCGACCTGCCCGCCGCTCCTGGCCCACTCCTCGAGCCCCCCGGCGAAGAACTTCACCCCGGCGTAGTCCACCTGGAACAGCCGCTTGAACATCGCCCGCGCCACCGCCGTCCCGGGGTTCTCGCCGTAGACGATGAGCAGGGAGTACCGCTCAAGCTCGGGGTCCTTCGGATCTTCCTCGCGGGCATCGGGCAGGCGGAGGTTGATCGCCCCGGGCAGGTGCCCCGCGGCGTAGTACTTGGGGGCCCGGGGGTCGATCAGGACTGCGTGGTCCGGTTCCCCCCCATCCCGGCGGTCGATCGCCTGGCGTACATCGGCGAGGGTCATGACCACCCCCCCGCTGATGTCCTTGTCGCTGGTGCCGCTCTCGCACCCCCCCAAACCGAACACAACCGCGGCCGCCCCCAGAGCCAGCCCCGCGCCGATGATTTGACGAACATCCATGACCGGGAGAATACCCTCCCGGCGGGCGTCGTTCATTCTGAGAGGAGCCAGCCTTGCTCAGGTCCCTTGCACTCGCCGCCGCGTTGTTGCCCGCGCTCTGCCTGCCCGGCCCGGCCGCGGCCGGTGATCTGCACGCCCGGCCCCGCCTGGTGCCCGAGCAGATGACTGCCAAGCCGGGTGAAACCCTGTGGATCGCGATCGACTTCGAACTCGACGAGGGGTGGCACACCTACTGGCCCGGGGCCAACGACACGGGGTTCGCCCTCGACGCCGAGATCGAGTGCTCGCCCCAGGCCCAGCTGGGCGAGCTAGTCTGGCCGGCCCCCCACCGCTACAGCCCCTCGGAGGGGATGCTCGACCACATCTTCGAGGAGCGCATGACGGTGCTCCTGCCGCTGACGGTGGCGGCGGACGCGAAGTTCGGCGAGGAGATCTCCCTCTCCATCGACATGCGGTGGCTCGTGTGCGAGGCGGCGTGCGTCGCCGAATCAAAGGCACTGTCCATCCGGATCCCGATCTCCGAAGCTCTCGGGCGGCCCTCGCCCGAGACGGCGGCGCTGTTCGAGCGGGCCCGCGCCCGGCTCCCGCAGCCCGTGACCGACGCCGACCCCGTGCTGCTCGCCTATACCGACGGCGTGCTGCGGATCGAGTGCAACAACGCCCAGCGGCTGGCGTTCTATCCTCTGGCCGAGAGCCGTCGGCCGCGCGACCTGCTCGGCGATGGTGAGGCCGAGGGCACAACCCTCGCGGTGGAGTTCCGCGAGAGCGACAAGCCGATCCGCGGCGTGCTGGAGGTCTGGAGTTCGCCCACCGAGTCCCCCACCGAGTCCCCCACCGAGTCAAAGGTCTTCGCCATCGAATGGCCCCAACGCAAGACGCCCGCCGCGGCGGACCGTGCCGCCGGCGAGTGAGAGCCCCGAGTCAACAGAATGGAGACACCCATGAGCATTATCCGCAATCGCATGTCGCTGGCCGTCCTGCTCGCCGCCGGCGTGGGGCTGGCCATGCCCGGCATCGCCAGCGCCCAGGCCGGGCAGGCCGACAAGCCCCAGCAGGTCGCCCCCCAGCGGGCCGGCGAGGCCGCCGAGGTCGAACTCCGGGCCCTGCCCACCGAGAAGAAGATCGCGAACCTCGAGGACCTGGTCGGCCAGACCGCCTACGACTTCACCCTCACCGACGCCGAGGGCGCCGAGCACACGATCAGCGATTACCTGAACGATGGCAAGATCGTTGTGCTTGAGTGGTTCAGCTCCAACTGCCCGATCGTCGTGCGGCACTACACGAGCGGCACGACCATGAACGACACCGTCGCCAGGTACGAGGGCAAGGATGTCGTCTGGCTCGCGGTCGCCACCGGCAGCTCCGCCGACGCCGAGAGCTGCCAGAAGGCCGCCGAGAAGTGGGGCATGCAGCACCCCGTCCTGCTCGATGAGTCCGGCGCGGTCGGGCGGGCGTACGGCTCGAAGAACACGCCGACCATGTATGTCATCGGGACCGACGGCGTGCTGGCCTACGCCGGCGCGATCGACGATGACACCTCCGGCCGCAAGGAGAACCCCACCAACTATGTGGTCCAGGCGGTCGACGCCCTGCTCGCCGGGTCGAACATCGAGACCGCCTACGCCAAGGCCTACGGCTGCGGCGTGAAGTACAAGCGGTAACGAGCCCCGACGCCCCAATCACCCCCCGGACCCGGCCCCAACCGCCGGGTCCGGCTGTTTTTGTCGCCCCTTCCGCTCCCCGCGCAGAACCCGCCCCGCCATCGACCGATACCATCCGCTGACATGGACGCACTCCTCGGCTCACTGACGAACCTGTTCAACCTGCTCCTGGTCGTGGTCGGCTTCGGGATGGTGGTCTTCATCCACGAGATGGGCCACTTCCTGACCGCCCGGTGGGCGGGCATCCGCGTTTTCGCCTTCGCCCTGGGATTCGGGCCGGCGGTGGTGAGCTACCGCAAGGGGCTCGGGTGGCGTCGCGGATCGAGCGAGGAGGAGTACATCCAACTCGTCGCGGACGCCCAGGGCGAGGGCGGCGAGAGGCGGGAGCACGCCCGCGACCTGCTGAGCGGCAAGATCAGCCCCACCGAATACCGCCTCAACGCCCTGCCCTTCGGCGGCTATGTCAAGATGCTCGGCCAGAGCGACCTGAACCCCGAGGCGACCGCCTCGGCCCCCGACAGCTACCTCGCCAAGCCCATCTGGAAGCGCATGATCGTGATCTCCGGCGGCGTGGTGATGAACCTCGTCCTCGCCCTGGCGATCTTCATGTTCGTCTTCTTCGTCGGCATCGAGACTGAGCCGGCCAAGATCGGCATGGCCCGGGCCGATTCGCCGGCCGCCCTCGCGGTCGCGGCCAACGCGCAGACGCTGGGCGTGACCGAGCCCGGCCTCCAGCCCGGCGATGTGGTGGCGCGGGTCAACGACCGCAAGCCCGACGAGTTCAACGACATCATCATGGCCGCGGCCATGACCGGGCCGGGCGAGCAGGTGCGCCTGACCGTCGAGCGCGAGGGCGTCGCCGAGCGGTTGGTCTTTGCGATCACCCCCGAGCGGGACCAGTTCACGAACCTGCTCGATATTGGTGTCGAGCCGCCCCGCACGCTGACCGTGCCGGCGATCTACGCGCAGAGCGCCGACGCCTGGCGCGCCCTGGCCTCGCAGTTCGGGCTCGAGGGCGTGGAACCGGGCATGACACTCGCGAGCGTCGATGGGCGCACCGATCTGCGCACGACCGGCGACCTGCTCGCGGCGGCGCGGGGCTCGGCGGGCTCGCCGATGGAGCTGCGCTTCACCGACGACACGGCGAGCGAGGTCCGCGCCAGCGTGACGCCCCGCCCCGAGCTCATGCTCGACGACGCCAACCCCGACCCCGAGGTGCTCGCCCCCATCGAGCACCTGCTGGGGCTCATGCCCGTGATGACCGTCGGGCCGATCACCGACCAGGACCGCGGGTGGGAGTTCGGCCTGCGCGAGGGCGACATCTTCGCCCGCCTCGGCGAGGTCGAGTTCCCGAGCGTCGAGGGCGGCATCCGCGAGGTCCAACGCCACGCGGGCGACACGATTGACCTGGTGCTGCTACGCCGCGACGAGTCGGGCCAGACCCACGAGGTCGCGGTCACCGCCACGGTCTCGGCCGAGGGCCTGATCGGCTTCCCGCCGCGGGATACGGGCGAGTCGTCGAGCCTCGTCACGCTCGCGCCGCGGCAGCTCCGGCGTATGCAGCCCGGCTCGACCGACTACTCCCCCATCTTGGTGGGCGCGATCGACCGGCCCGGCACTCGCATCCTCTCGATCGGCGACACGCCGGTGTCCAACTTCGCCGAGATCCGGGCGGCCCTCCTCGCCGCCACCGCCGGGGCGTACGCCTCGGGCGCGGAGCAGGCGCCGGTCACGATCTTCCTTGAGCCCCCGCTCGCCCCGCAGCCGGACGGCACGCAGGCCACGCTCTCGGTCACGCTCCCGATCCCCCGCGACCAGCTCGACCGGCTCCACGGGCTCTCCTGGCGCTTGCCCTTCTCGACCGCCATCTTCGCCCCCGAGCCCTTCACGCTCCGCGCCACCGGCCCGATCGACGCGGTGCGCATGGGCATCAACCGCACGCACCGCATGATGACCATGACCTACCTCACCCTCGCACGCCTCGTGCAGGGGACCGTCAAGGTCGACAACCTCAAGGGCCCGGTCGGCATCGCGCACCTGGGCACCCAGGTCGCCACGCGGGGGTACATCTGGCTCATCTTCTTCCTGGGTCTCATCAGCGTGAACCTGGCGGTGGTGAACTTCCTGCCGCTGCCGATCGCCGACGGCGGGCAGTTCCTCATGCTGGTGTACGAGCAGCTCCGGGGCAAACCGCTCCCCCTGCCGGTGCAGAACGCCATCACCGCGGTGGGGCTGGTGATGCTGGTCTCGATGTTCCTGCTGGTAACCTACAACGATGTGGCGCGGCTCTTCGGCGGCTGACGACCCCGCCGAGCGAAGAGATGGCGCTTGCCCCGCTCCGCCCTACGGAGCGGGTGCCGAGCGCAGCGACGGCATCACTTCCCCATCCGCCCCGCGGAGGGGGTGCCGAGCGGAGCGAGGCGGGGGAGGTGCGTGGGCTGGCAAACTGCTCGCGCCCTCGCACCACCGCACCTCCCCCGGTCGCTGCGCGACCACGCCCTCCTCAAGGAGGAGGTGGAGCACCAAGCATGCTCGCCCGCTACCCTCCGCCCGTGGGTCTGGTCATCCTCTTTACCCTCGGGTTTGCGGTCTTCTGGGCGTTCCTCGTCCTGCTGACGCTGTACGCCCTGCTCCGGCCCGCCCGCCGGACCTACGCCTGGTGCGTCTCGCGGAGCGTGCCCGCCGACCCCGGGGAGCTCACGCCCCCGCGCCCGTTCGAGCAGGGGCAGACCACCGAGCCGTCCAGGCCGCACGCAACCTGCCCCACCTGGACCATTCCCGGCGATCGCCCCGACGGGCCCGCCGCCATCTTCTGCCACGGCTGGGGTGAATCCCGCCAGGCGGTGCTCCAACGACTCGACGCCCTGCTCCCGCACTGCTCGCGGGTCATCGCCTGGGACATGCCCGGCCACGGCGAGGCCTCGCCCGGCCGCGCTCGCATGGGAACGACCGAGCACCGCACACTCCTCGCCCTGCTCGACGAACAAGCCGACGAGCAACCCAGCAGCCCCGGCGTCCTGCTCGTCGGCTTCTCCTTCGGCGGCGGGATCTGCCTGCGGGCGGCGATCGAACGCCCGGGACGAGTGATCGGCGTCATCGCCGAGGCGCCGTACCGCCTGCCTTGGACGCCGGCCCGGTTCGTCATGGCGTCGGCCGGCTACCCGCACCGGCTCAGCCTGCGGCCTGCGCTCTTCCTCGCCGGGCTCCTGCTCGATGACAACCCGCTCTGGCGGGGCTTTGACCGTGCCGCCCTCGCCTCGCGCCTGGGCTGCCCGCTGCTGGTGCTCCACGCCGTCGGCGACGAGATGTGCCCGATCGCCGATGGGCGGGCAATCGCGGCCGCGGCGCCGGTCGCTCGCCTCATCGAGTTCGACGGCGTCGGGCACACCTCGCTCTGGCTCGATGCGACCGCCCGCGAGCGCGCGATCGAGGCGGTCGGGACCTTCATCGAGGGGCTCACGGCCCGCCCAGCCCCGCGGCAATAGAATCGCCCCATGCCCGGCCTGCCCGTTGCCCCGAGTGTCTCCAGAAGCCCCACGGTCGACGCGGTCGCCGTCAACCGGCGGGCGGCGTCGTTCACGACCCGGTCGATCAAGGCCGGGACCAAGCTCCTGGGCCTGAAACTGGCCCTGGCGATGACCGACCTGACGACGCTGGAGGGCAAGGACTCGCCGGAGAAGGTGAGGAGCCTGTGCCGTAAGGCGGTGCGCCCGTTCGAGCGGGATGAGGAGCTGCTGGGCGAGCGGCTGCCTCATGTGGCGGCGGTGTGCGTGTACCCGAGCATGGTGGCGGTGGCGCGGGAGGCCCTGGATGCGGGGCGGGGCACTTCGGGCCCCGAGCAGGGGCGCACGCCCGTCACCATCCCCAAGGTCGCCAGCGTCGCCACGGGCTTCCCCAGCGGCCAATACCCCCTCGCCGTACGGCTGCGCGATGCCGAGCAGGCGATCGAGGCCGGGGCCGACGAGATCGACATGGTGATCAACCGCGGGGCGTTCCTCAGCGGCAAGTACGCCCTGGTGGCCGAGGAGATCCGCGAGGTCGCGGCGGTGTGCGAAGGCCACCGGAGCGGGCAGGACAAGGCCAGGGGCGGGGGCTTTTCAGCCCCCGTGCATCTGAAAGTCATCCTCGAAACCGGCGAACTCGAAACCCTCGACAATGTGCGCAGAGCCAGCGACATCGCCATCGCCAACATCCGCGACGGCGACTTCATCAAGACCAGCACCGGCAAGGTTGCCCCGGCCGCGACGATGCCGGTGACGCTGGTCATGCTCGAGGCGATCCGCGACGAGTACCTCCGCACCGGCCGCCACATCGGCATGAAGCCGGCGGGGGGGATCAAGACGGCCAAGCAGGCGCTGCACTACCTCGTGATGATCCAGGAGACGCTCGGCGATGTTGAAGCGACGAAGCGACGGAGCGATGAAGCGACGAAGGCACGGAGCGACGGAGCGACGGAGGGGGGAGCGGGCTGCGCCTGGCTGAGCCCGGAGCTGTTCCGCTTCGGCGCCAGCTCGCTGGTCAACGACCTGTTGCGGCAGCTTGTCAAGCAGGCGACCGGGCACTACGCCGCGGCGTATGACTTCTCGGAGGCGTGACATGCGCCGCACTCTGAGGATAGCTGGGTGCATGGTCGCCGGCTTCGTCGCAGCCAACGTGTTAGCGTGGTGGATGCCGGGCTTCCTGTGGGATACCGGCCGGTGGCATTGGGAGAATCGGTGGTCAGAGTTCGACGCGACCCGCTGGCCCGGCTCGCCACTCCCTGCGGAAGCGAGCGATACTTGGACCGTGAAGTACCAAGATTCTGGCTTCACCGGATGGTGTGCCGGTGGACGGCTGCCCGACCACTCTCATGTGTTCTCTTCCGTTGCGGAGGCGGGCTGGCCGTTGCGGATGTGGAAGGGATCGCACGCCGCAGTCACCCAAGGCATCCCGTTGGATGGACCAGGGGCGCAGTGGACATTCTGCGGGAGGTGGGTCGACCCGGGACTGGGACCCCGGTTCCGCATCCTCGTCCTACCCCGACCGCTCTGGGGTGGTGTCACGGGGAACACGCTGATCTTCGGCATCGGGTGCTATGCACTGTGGTCCGCCGCCGTCTGCTGCGGTAGCCAATTGCGGCAGCGGTTGGCTCGCCGGCATGGGGAGTGCCCGCAGTGCCGCTACCCTATCCGCGGCGTGGAGCGATGCCCAGAATGTGGACTGGAGCCTAAATCCGATGACTGACACGGCCACCGCCCCCCACCGCCTCGACTTCGCCACCGCCCTCACCCAGTGGGACTACGCCCCCGCGCCGGAGAGCGTGAAGCCGGAGATTGCTGGGCGGTATGGGTTGTTCATCAACGGCGAGTTCATTGAGCCCAAGAGCGACGGAGCGACGAAGCGACGTAGCGACGAAGGGGGCGGCTATTTTGCGACCGTCAACCCCGCGACCGAGGCCACGCTCGCCGAGGTCGCCCAGGCCGGGGAGGCCGATGTCGACGCGGCCGTGCGTGCCGCCCGTGAGGCGCTGCCGGGGTGGGCGGGGCTGCCGGCCAAGGAGCGGGCCAAGTACATCTACCGCATCGCGCGGCGGATCCAGGAGCGGGCCCGCGAGCTGGCGGTGCTCGAAACACTGGACGGCGGCAAGCCCATCCGCGAGAGCCGGGATGTGGATATCCCGCTCGCGGCGGCACACTTCTTCTACCACGCGGGGTGGGCGGACAAGCTGCGGTTTGCGTTCGCCGGGCGGGACCCCCAGCCGGTCGGCGTCTGCGGCCAGATCATCCCGTGGAACTTCCCGCTCCTCATGGCCGCGTGGAAGCTGGCGCCGGCGCTGGCGTGCGGGAATACCTGCGTGCTCAAGCCGGCCGAGACCACGCCGCTGACGGCCCTTCGCCTGGCGGAGATCTGCCAGGAGGTCGGGCTGCCCAAGGGCGTAGTCAACATCATCACCGGCGATGGGCGCACGGGGGCGGCCCTGGTCAACCACCCGGATGTCAACAAGATCGCCTTCACCGGCTCGACGGAGGTGGGCAAGCGGATCGCGAGGGCGTGCGCGGGGACGGGCAAGCGGCTGACGCTGGAGTTGGGCGGCAAGAGCCCCAACATCATCTTCGAGGATGCGAGCCTCGACCAGGCGGTCGAGGGGATCATCGAGGGGATCTACTTCAACCAGGGGCATGTGTGCTGCGCGGGCTCGCGCCTGTTCGTGCAGGAGTCGGTGCTTGACGAGGTGATCGCCAAGCTCAAGATCCGCATGGCCAACCTCCGCGTCGGCGACCCGCTCGACAAGAACACCGATGTCGGGGCGATCAACTCGCGCCAGCAGCTCGACACCATCGCCCGCTATGTCGAGCACGGCCGGGCCGAGGGGGCCGAGTTCCACGAGTCCAACGGCCAGGCACTCCCCAAGGCCGGGTACTGGTGCCGTCCGAGCTTCTTCACCGGCGTGCAGCCGAGCCACACGATCGCCCGCGAGGAGATCTTCGGGCCGGTGCTGGCGGTGATGAGCTTCCGCACGCCGGAGGAGGCGATCACCCGGGCGAACAACACGCCGTACGGCCTGGCGGCCGGCGTGTGGACGGACAAGGGCTCGAAGATCTTCGAGATCGCGAGCAAGCTGAAGGCCGGCGTGGTGTGGCTGAACACCTACAACAAGTTCGACCCGGCAAGCCCGTTCGGGGGGTTCAAGGAGTCGGGGTTCGGCCGCGAGGGAGGGTTGCAGGGGTTGCGGGGGTATCTGAAGGCCTGATGGAACCGCGGAGCACGCGGAGATCGCGGAGAGAAGACATGGGGAGCGACATCGGGCTTGAATGCGAGCGGATAACCGAGCGAATCATCGGTGCCGCGATCAAGGTGCATCAATCGCTGGGACCTGGGCTCCTTGAGAACACATACGAGGCCTGTCTGTGTCATGAGTTGGCGAAACTCAGGCTCAAGGTCCTGCGACAGGTCGCCATGCCCGTCCACTACGACGGTATCTCGCTCGATTGTGGATACAGACTGGACCTCCTGGTCGAGGACTCCGTTGTCGTCGAGCTCAAGGCCGTGGACAAACTGGACAGGGTCCATGAAGCCCAGCTGATCACTTATCTCAAGCTCGGGGAGTTTCCGGTCGGGCTCCTCATCAACTTCAATACCCGATTGCTCAAGGACGGCATCGTGCGCCGAGCCAACACCAAGGCCACGCTCCGCGCTCTCCGCGATCTCCGCGGTTCCAATGGAGTCTCCGAATGACCACCCGCCTCCCCGTCCCCAAGACCTACAAGCTCTTCATCAACGGCCAGTTCCCCCGCACCGAGTCCGGCCGATCGATCAAGATCGCCGACGCCGCCGGGAACACAGTCGCCCACACCTGCCACGCCTCGCGCAAGGACCTCCGGAACGCCGTCGAGGCCGCGGCGGGGGCGCAGCCCAAGTGGGCCGGCGCGACGGCCTATCTGCGGGCGCAGATCCTCTACCGGCTCGCGGAGATGATGGAGGGGAAGCGGGGCGAATTGCAGGCCGCGATTGACTCAGAAGAAGGCAGCGAGGCAGCAAGGCATCAAGGCATCGAGGTGGAGGCGGCGATCGACCGGGTCATTCACTATGCCGGCTGGGCGGACAAGTACCCGCAGGTGCTCGGGTGCGCCAACCCTGTCTCCGGGCCCTACCACAACTTCACCGTCCCCGAGCCTGTCGGCGTCGTCGGGATCGTCTGCCCCGACGAGCACCCGCTGCTCGCGCTGGTCAGCCTCGTCGCGCCGGTCGTCTGCGCCGGCAACGCGTGCGTGGTGCTCGCGAGCGAGACCAACCCCATCCCCGCCTGCATCCTCGCCGAGGCGATCGCCACCAGCGACATGCCCGGCGGCGTGATCAACATCCTCACCGGCTTCCGCGACGAACTGGTCCCCCAGTTCTCGTCGCACCGCGAGATCGCGGCGATCCACGCGGCGGGAGTCTCACGCGAGCAGCGCAAGACCCTCGAGCTCGGGGCCGCGGAGAATCTCAAGCGGGTGACGGTGAGGGGAAGCGACGGAGCGACGGAGCGACGAAGCGACGGAGGGGGGGTCGATTGGCTCGACGACGGCGTGTGCGAGGGTCCGCACTGGATCGAGCCGTTCGTCGAGTTCAAGACGATCTGGCACCCGTCGAGCGCGTGAAGCCCGAGGGTGCCGTGGTCTGAGCGGAGCGCAGCGGAGTGAAGGCCACGCGGCTGCGCAACCGCGTGGCCTTCGCTCGAAACTCGCTCAGACCACGGCACCCATCGAGTTGCAGTCCTTCAGCGCGACTACCCCGCCACGAGCGAGAGCCTGGGCTTCACCACCGCAGAGGTCTTGAGCTCCGGCGGCAGCTGCACCTCGTACTCCCGCCTCGGCGCATCGCGCCACGCGATCTCCAGCTCCAGGTCGAACAACCCCACCAACGCCCGCAACTGCCGCTCGACGCTCGCCCGCGCCTGCCGCACATACGACGCCTCGGACGCCGCGAGCAACTCGCCCGCCTGCTCCTGGGCCGCCTTCATCAGTTCCTTCTGCCGCTCGGCGCTCATCGGGATCACATCGAGCAGCCCCAGCACCCGCCCGGCCTGGATGTCATACGGCGACACATCCACCAGCCGCAGCTTGCCCGTCACCTCCGGGAGGGTGATGCGGAACCGCCCCGCGCCCACCCGCTCAACATCCTCGGCCCGCAGCTGCCCCAGGTCCACCGAGTACTGCTTCTCGAACTGAAAGATCATCGCCAGCCGCGCCTGGCTCATCACGATCGGCGGCAGCCAGCCCCAGCCCTTGGTCGCGGTCGCGATCTCTTTGGCCGCGACCTCGAGCCCGACCAGCGACCCGGTCGCCCGCACCCGCTCGGCCACGCCGTGGACATCGATCTTGGCCGGCTCGGCCTTCGAACGCTTCGCCATCCACACCAAGGCCACCACGACCCCGATGGTGAGACAGACCACCGTGCCGCCGACGAGTGCGAGGATCTCAGTCATGCAGACTTGTTGGGGGCGGCCCGCCCGCTCTTTCGGGCCGGCGGCGACCCCCCGAGCGGCGGGAGCCCCACCTCGAACGCCCCGATCACCTGGTGGATCCCCACCGCGGCGGTGATGGTCAGTCCGATACCCCCCACCAGCCCCACCGCGATCCGCGCCACGCCGCCCGAGGATTCGACGGGCGACACCAGCCAGTTCATCCCCGGGCCAAACAGCCAGCCGAGCGCCGCGACCACCGGCACCAGCAGCCCCGCGCCGATGGCAAGTCGCCTCCAGGCCCCCCTGTCGCTGCCCAACGCAAGGAACACCGCGATCGCGACGAGCACGCCCGCTGCGACGAGCCGGCTATCAAACACCGGATCGCGGACCAGTTGCCGCACCGCCTGGCCCTCGGAGACTGTCCCGGCGGCCCGGGTGACAATCGCGCTGAACCGCCCCAGCGTGGCCGCGGCGAAGATCGATGCCCCCACGCACGCCAGCGCCAGGCCCGGCGCCTCCCGCGGCCGACCCAGCCCGACAAGCACACCCAACCCGGCGGCCGCCAGAGTGACGATCTCGAAACCCAACAAGCCCCAGACCCGGGGCTCGCCCCGGATCGCGTCTGACACCCCCCACAACGCCGAGAGCCCCACCAGGGCGCACACCGCCACCACCACCAGCCGGACGGGGCGGTGTGATGGTGCCTGCTGGGTTGGTGGGAGCCGATCGCTCATGGGTTCATGGTGGATTCGTCAGGGACTCGTCAAGCATGCGCGGGGGTTTGCTCGGTGACGGCCATCGTACGCCCCGGCCGGCGGGGCGTTCGCGCCACAGCATCGGCCAGCGACGCGCGCGGCTGGACCGCAACCTGCGGCCACCCACCCAACCGTCAAGGAAGTCACAACCCCGAGCGAGCGCCCCGCCTTCGCCTGCCGATGATCCCGACTGGCCCGCCCCTTGCGAGCACCACACCCAGACGCCACGGAGCGCGTATGCAGATCGGGAAGGCACAATCCTGCGCGGAAGTCGAGCAGGCCCGACAGATGTTTCGCGCAGTTCTTGCGCCCTGGGCCGGTGACCTGATGGCCCTCCGGCGTCGCGGGCTGGATCGCCCGGGTCGACGGTACGCCAAGGGGCTTGTCCTGCGCCCCGCTCCCGCGGCCCCCGTCGAAGAGCCCGCGCAGACCCTCGGCCGGTCCAGGCGGGCGGCCTAGCGAACCGGAGCAGCAGACATGAGCGGCATCACCACCGGCATCGGCCTGTTCAGCGGCATCGACTCGGGCTCCCTGATCAACCAGCTCCTCGCCCTCGAGGCCCGCCCGCGGGACCTCGCCCAGCAGCGGATCCTCCAACTGCAACTCCAGCAGTCGGCCTACCTCGACATCAACTCGAAGTTCAGCGCCCTCCGCGGGGCGGCGATGAACTTCCGCACGCAGTTCATCTTCGAGTCCATGGGCGCCACCAGCAGCGACGACACGGTCCTCACGGCGACCGCCTCACGCACCGCCGCCCCGGGCACATACTCGTTCCTCGTCGATCGCCTGGTCTCGAGCCAGCAGATGCTCTCGCGCGGCTACGGCGACAAGGACTCGACCGCCCTCAACGCCACCTCCTTCACCTTCGAGTCGGCCAAGGGCAGGCTCGACCGTGATGTCGCCCTGGCAGATCTCAACGAGGGCGAGGGCATCTCGCGGGGCAAGCTCACCATCACCCAGGGCACCGCGTCGGCCACCGTGGACCTCTCCAAGGCCGTCACGGTCAACGATGTCATCGACGCCATCAATGCCGCGGGGCTCGATGTCGCCGCCAGCGTCAGCGGCGGGACCTTCGTCCTCAGCGGCGGGACCGATTTCACAGTCGCCAACGCCTCGGGCTACACCACCGCTTCCAGCCTCGGCATCGCCGGCACCTCGGCGAGCGGCACGCTCACGGGCAGCACCGTCTACGAGCTCACCGCGAGCACCTCGCTCGCGCAGCTCAACGACGGCAACGGCGTCTTCATCGGCACCGATATCGGCGAGGCCCGCTACGACTTCACCATCACCGTCGACGACGGCGTCGGCCAGCCCACCGATGTGAATGTCAACCTCGGCTCGATCTGGCAGACCATCGACGACGAACTCACCGAGACCGAGGGCGGAGTCTCGACTGTCGGGGGGGCCGTGGAACGGATCAACGAGGCCCTCACCGCCGCCGGGCTCGACGCCGAGGTCGCCGCCAGCATCTCCGGCGGGGCCATCGTCCTCACCGACTCGCTCGGCCGGGACCTCACCATCGCCGAGGCCAAGACCAGCACCACCACCGCCAAGGACCTCGGCATCCTCGGCACCGCCACCGGCACGCTCACCGGGTCGAAGACCCTCGCCGGACTCAACACCACCCTGGTCTCCAACCTCAACGGCGGCACCGGGCTCGCGGGCACCGGCGTGCTCGACTTCACCGCCCGCGACGGGACCAACTTCACCGTCGATGTCTCGGGTGCGGTCTCCGTCGACGAGATCATCAGCCTCGTCAACAACGACGCCGGCAACGGGGGAAGGATCACCCTCGCCCTCAACGAGGTCGGCCACGGGCTGCTCCTCACCGACACCACCGGCGGCACAAACAACCTCATCGTCACCGGCGACACCGCCACCAGCCTGGGCATCTCCACCGACGAGAACGGCCCGGGCGGCATCGCCGCCGACTCCATCACCGGCACGAGCCTCCAGCACAAGTACCTCGCGATGTCCACCCTCGTCGACGACCTCAACGGCGGGTCGGGCATCGGCACCGGCAAGTTCCGCATCACCGATGGCAACAGCATCTCCTTCACCGTCGATATCGGGTCGGATACCGAAACCGTCTACGACCTGGTCAAGGAGATCCAGGGCCAGGCCGACGCCGCCGGCGCCAGCATCATCGCGCGCATCAACGACAACGGCGACGGCATCCTCATCGAAGAGGACCCCGCCGACCCCGACGGCGCCAGCGCCATCACCATCGCCGATGTCACCGGCAATGTCGCCGGCAACCTCAAGATCGAGGGCGAGGCGACCGGCGTCGGAGACAGCAACTTCGTCGATGGCTCGGCCGAGGTCCTCGTCGAGTTCGCGGCCACCGACACCCTCCAAGATATCGCCGACGCCATCAACGACGCAAACGCCCCGGTCCGGGCCACCATCATCAACGATGGCACCGGCAGCAACCCCTACCGCCTCAGCTTCACCGCCAGAGAATCCGGCACCGCCGGGCAGTTCATCATCGACGACGCCGGCCTCGGGCTCAACCTCGACACGCTCAACGCCGGTGAGGACTCGCTGGTCTTTTACGGCTCGACCGACCCGGCCAGTGCCGTCCTGCTCACCAGCTCGGTCAACACCCTCGACGGCGTGATCCCCGGGGTCACGATCGACCTCAACGGGGTGAGCGAGGACCCCGTGACCGTCACCGTCACCCGCGACAACGCCAAGATCGAGGGCGCGATCGACGGGTTCATCACCGCCTACAACGCCCTGGTCGATCGCATCGGCTTTGTCACCCGCTACGACGAAGAGACCGAGACCAAGGGGCCGCTGCTGGGCGAGACCACCCTCTCGACCCTCCGGAATGTGCTGGCCCGGACCGCGCTGGCCAACCCGGTGGGCGTGGACGACGAGTTCGACCGCATGACCGAGGTCGGCGTGTCGGTGATCGCGGGGGGCAAGCTCTCGCTCGACCGCGACAAGCTGCGCGCCGCGATGGAGCAGGATTTCGAGGCCGTCGCCGACCTGTTCGCCGCCCGAGATGTCGTGGCGCCGGAGTCCGAGACCGAGCTCGACGACGGCGTCTTTGTCCGCAACACCGGCGCCGAGGAGGAGTTCGAGCGCCTCGGCGTCATCTTCCAGTTCGAGGAGCTGGCCGACGACTACCTCGACTCGATCGACGGCATACTCACCCGCAAGGATAGAACATTCACCGATCAGATCACCATGCAGGAGGGCCGGATCGCGCACTTCAATGAGCTGCTCGAGATCAAGCGCCAGCGCCTGGAGGTCCAGTTCCTCGCCATGGAGCAGGCCCTGGCGAGCCTCTCCACCCAGCAGAGCTCCCTGGCCAGCCTGACGCAGAGTCTCGGGTAATCGCCGCGGAGTACCCCCGCCCCCGCCAGCACCCCCCCTCGGCCCCCCAGTAGGCCCGCGATGACAACCACCCCCCAAGCCACCCCGGATGTCCGCACCCAGGTGCTCACCGCCTCCCCCGAGAAGCTCCGCCTGATGCTGCTCGACGGCGCGCTGCGGTTCACCCGCCAGGCCGCCGACGGCATGGCCACCAAGGACTACGAGGCGACCTACAACGGGATCACCCAGGCCCGGGCGATCGTGCTCGAGCTGGCGACCTCGATCCGCGCCGATGTCGACCCCGAGCTGGCCGAGCGGGTGCAGTCGGTCTACATGTTCCTCTACCGCGAGCTGGTGGACGCGAGCCTGACCCGCGACCAGGCCCGCCTCCAGAAGGCGATCGAGCTGCTGGAGTATGAGCGCGAGACCTGGTCGATGCTGATGGACAAGGTCGCCGCCGAGCGGGCGGCCCACCCCGCCGCGCCGATCCCCATGCACGCCAACCCCGACGAGACGCCCCGGTTCAACGCCCAGGCGTAGCCCCTACGCCTGCAACGCACACTGGGCGGCGAGGTTCTCGAACACCAGCGCCATCGCCACATTCGAATCGACCTGCCGCTCGGCGACCTCGATAAACCCGATGCACGCCGCGGCGCGCTCGGCCTGGTCGACCCTCCCCACCGCCGCCGACCGACGCATCGCGCCGCGGAACGACTCACCCAGCAGCCGGAACATCCGCCGCGCCGCGACCCGGTTGGCCACATCCTTGCTGGCCCTCGCGTCGCCGGCGACCGCCGCCGCGGCCGCCTCATCGACGAGCTTGGCGAGCAGGCCCCCCAACTCGATCACCCCCTGCCCGGCGTGCAGCCTCTCGAGCGCCGGCTGCAGCTCGGCCTGCCAACCGCCCAGCCCGCTCTCCACGATCGCCCGCAGCACGCCCGGCGAGCCCCCCGCGAAACCGAGCGCCCATGCCGGATCGACGCTCCCCAGATCGACCTCGGCCCGCCGCATCCACGCCTGCATCGAATCCCCGTCGAGCGTGCCGAACGCTACAAGCTGGCACCGGCTGCGGATGGTCGGGAGCAGCCGCTCCTCGCTCGGCGTCACCAGCACGATCAGCGTCCCCTCGGCGGGCTCTTCGATCGTCTTGAGCAGGGAGTTCTGGGCCTCGATGCCGAGCAGGTGCGCCTCGTCGACGATGAACACCTTGCCCGCCAGCGAGTCGCCCGAGAGCACCCGCGTCCGGGCCGCCGGCTCGATCAGGAACTCCTCGACCACCTCCTTGGCCAGCCGGGTCTGCTTGCTCGACCGCACCTGGTCGCTCCGGCTGACCGACGCCAGCTCCTTGCGCACGATGTGCATGTCCGGGTGCGACCCGGCCCGCAGCAGCGTCTGCACCTGGCTCCCGGGGTCGGGCCGCACGCGGCCTTCGGCGTCGGGCGCCGCCGAGGGGTCGAGCACCACCGCCCCGAACGCCAGCGCCGTCGTGAACTTGCCCACGCCCTCGGGGCCGTAGAACACCCACGCGTGGTGCAGCCGCCCCGAGGTCACCGCCGAGTCGAGCAGCCCGATCGCCCGCGGCTGGCCGAGCACCTCGTCGAGGGGGATCGGCCTGGGGGCGGGCGGCCCGGCCTCGGGCGCGGCCTGGGCCAGCAGCCCGGCGGAGGCCTTCTTGGCCCGCGAGGGGGCCTTCTTGGTGGTCTTCTTGGCTGCCTTCTTGGCCACGACCACAGGGTAGACACCGATGCCGGGCGCTGCGCGACCACTCCCTCCTCAAGGAGGAGTGGGTTAGGAAGCAAGCCGTAGCCGAGCGCAGCGATGGCATCACTTCCCCCGCCGCCCCGCGGAGGGGGTGCCGAGCGGAGCGAGGCGGGGGAGGTGCTTGGGGCCGGCTGCCGGCCCGACCGGGAGACGGCTCGGAGAGCCGTGCCACCACAGATGCCACCCCGGGGTCAGATGCTCCGCAGCTTGTTCAGCCCGTTGAGCGCCGCCACCTTGTAGCACTCGGCAAGCGTCGGGTAGTTGAACACCGCGTTGACGAAGTACTCGACCGTCGCGTTGAAGGCCATGGCGCACTGGCCGATGTGGATGAGTTCGGTCGCCCCGGTGCCGATGGTGTGGACGCCGAGGATGGCGTGGCTCTCCTGGTGGATCAGCAGCTTGAGCATCCCGATGTCGTCGCCGAGCAACTGGCCCCGGGCGATCTCGCGGTACTGCGCCACGCCGGACTCGAAGGGGATCCCCTCCTCGGTGAGCTTCTCCTCGGTCCACCCGATCATCGAGATCTCGGGGATCGAGTAGATGCCGTAGGGCAGCAGCTTCGAGTATTCATGCACCGGCTCGCCGAACATATGGCACGCCGCCGACCGGCCCTGTTCGAGGCTCGTCGATGCCAGCGAGGGGAACCCGATCACATCCCCCGCCGCGTAGATGTGCGGCACGCCGGTCTGGTGGTGCTCGTTGACCACCAACCGGCCGCGGCTGTCCGCCTCGAGCCCCGCCCTGTCGAGCGCCAGCTCGGCCGTCGCGCCCTGGCGACCGATGGCGTACAGCAGGCAATCGCCCCGGACGGTCTTGCCGCTCTCGAGCACCGCCTCGGCCATCGAGCTGTCGACCGTCCGTGCGCCGGGGGTCGCGTCGATCTTGCGGATCGTTGCGACCTTCTCGCCCAGCCGGAGCGTCATGCCGCCCTGGCGCAGGTGGTACTGCAGCGCCTCGCCGATCTCGCCATCCACGAACTCCAGGATCCGCGGCCTGCCCTCGACCAGCGTCACCTTCACGCCCATCAGGCTCAGCATCGACGCGTACTCGGTCCCGATCACCCCGCCGCCGACCACGACCATCGAGTGCGGCAGCCGGGGCAGTTGCAGCAACCCGTCGGAGGTGATGATCGTCTGCTCGTCGAACTCGATGTTGTCGGGCTTGGCCGGTTCGGTGCCCGTCGCGATGAGCACGAACTCGGCCCGGATCTGGTCGGTGGAGTACGCCCCCTCCACCGCGACGACATGCGGGTCGACAAAGTGCGCCGTCCCGTGCAGCACCGTCACGCCGTTCGAACGCATGTGCCGCTGCACGATGTCGATCTCGGCGTCCACCACCCGGTCGGCGCTCGAGACCAGCTCCTGGAAGCTGTGCTCGCGGACGAGTCGGAAGTCGCTGGCCTGCGGCATGGCGGACTGGCGGTTGACCAACGCGAGGATCGCCTCGCGCAGCGCCTTGCTCGGGATCGTCCCGGTGTTGACCGCGACCCCCCCGATCACATCACGGCGTTCGACCAGGACCACGCTCTTGCCGAGCTTGGCCGCCTGGATCGCCGCCCGCTGCCCGGCCGGCCCGCTCCCGATCACACACAGGTCGCACTCACGCATCTGGGGCGTTCCTCCTGCTCTTCTCAAGCGCGGCCCGCGTCGGTCATTTCGGTCAAGATGATCCTTTACCCATCCTACCGCTTCCGCCACGGCCTGCGGGGCCAGGCACCCGCCCCGCCCCCCTACAATCGGCCGATTCGACCAGGGAACCCACTCCATGTCCAAACCAACCACCGCACAAATCCGCCAGGCCTTTATCGATTACTTCGTCGAACGCCACGCCCACCGATTCGTGCCCTCCAGCCCGGTCATCCCCCACGACGACCCCACCC
>CAYJPX010000040.1:0-27975 GCA_964372195.1 uncultured Phycisphaeraceae bacterium | reverse complement strand
GGCTCCTGATCTACACCGGCGATGCGTTCGACGTCGTCGGCGAGCGCGTGCGCACCGACTTTCAGGGCAACAACCGGCAGGATTTCGCCGAGGAGGCGTTCGAGATCAAGCTGCGCAACCGCAAGGCCGAGCCGGTCACGCCGGCCGACCCCGCGCGGGTGACCTTCTACTCCTGCGGCCCGACGGTCTACGACGATGCCCACATCGGCAACTTCCGGTCCTTTCTCGCCGCCGACCTGCTCCGCCGGTGGATCGAGAGCCCGCTGTGCGAGCTCACCGCGCCCGACGGCTCGGTGCACACAGGCCCCCGGCAGGTCGTGCATGTGATGAACATCACCGATGTCGGGCACATGACCGACGACGACAACGCCGACGGCGGGGGCGAGGACAAGATGGAGGCCGCCGCCCGACGCCTGGCCGAGGCCCAGCGGGCGAGCAAGAAGTCCGGCACCGCCCACGAGCTGGCGGCCCTCGACCCGCGCGATCCCTACGCCATCGCCGCGTTCTACACCAAGCGGTTCCTGGAGGACGCCCGCAAGCTCGGGCTCAAGGTCGCGATCGAGGCCGAGCGCGACCCGACGCTCATGCCCCGCGCCACCGCCAGCGTGCCGGGGATGATCCGGATGATCGCCAAGCTCGTCGACAGGGGCTTCGCCTACCAGGCCGGCGACGCGGTCTACTTCGATGTCCAGAAGTTCCCCGGCTATGGGGCGCTCAGCGGCAACACGCTCGACAACCTCCGCGGCGGGGCGGGCGGGCGCGTCGCCGACGAGCACCAGGCCGAGAAACGACACCCCGCCGACTTCCTGCTCTGGAAGGCCGACCCCACGCACACCATGAAGTGGCCGAGCCCCTGGGGCGAGGGCTACCCGGGCTGGCACATCGAGTGCTCGGTCATGAGCCTCGACCGACTCATCCCCGGCGGCCTCGACCGCGTGCTCGGGCAGGCGGGCACGGCGGGCGGCTTCACCATCGACCTGCACTCCGGCGGCGAGGACAACATCTTCCCCCACCACGAGTGCGAGCGGGCCCAGAGCTGCGCTTGCACCGGGGCCGACCGCTTCGCCCGCCACTGGTTCCACGGCCGCTTCCTGCTCGTCGAGGGCGAGAAGATGTCCAAGAGCAAGGGCAACTTCTTCACCGCCCGCGACCTCTTCGCCAAGGGCCACGAGCCCGCGGCGGTGCGGCTGGAGCTGATCAAGACACACTACCGGGCGAACGCGAACTTCACCGAGCAGGGGCTGAAGGACTCGGCGCGGATGGTCGAGCGGTGGCGCGGCGCAAGGTACGAGGTGTTCCGTAGATCCCCTGGTTGGGGGGCTAACACTCGAATCGCGCTTGACATTCTGGAATCGGGCTTCGCGGCTTGCATGAGCGACGATCTGAACATTGCTGGAGCGATTGGCGAGGTGAATCGATCGGTCAACGCTGCTCTCGAGCGAGAGATCCGGAGTTCTGGCGATGTACTCACACTGACCGATGAGCAGATTGACACCGAATGCGGTTTGCCAGGTGGGCCCTGCTCATATCTGCCCATTGACCGTCGCCCGATCGATCTGTTCAGGTACATCGAACCCGTTCTTGGCCTTCTTTCGTTGGAGCGCGCCGCCTCCACCCAGACCGACATCGGCGTCTTCGTCGGCGTCTCCCCCTCCGCCGAGATCGAGTCCCTCCTCGCCGAGCGCCGCGATGCGAAGAAGGCCAAGGACTTCGCCCGCGCCGACGCCATCCGCGACCAGCTCGCTGGGCAGGGCCTCGCAATCAAGGATGTCGCGGGCGGCAAGGTCGAGGTGAGCCGCGGGTAGCGCCCCCGCCAAAGCGAGCCGGCCCGTGTCGGGCCGGTTTCCGCCTTGCTCCGACAGATCCCCATGGGCGAGTGCCCCGCCGATCCTCCGGCCCGACACGGGCCGGCTCGCTCGTCACCCATGCAGTTCCCGCCACTTCCGCACCGCCTCCGGCTCGCGCCCATAGATCGGGGCGAGCGCCACCGGCGACACCGGCTCGATCCCAGCCGAGACTTCCAGGCACGCGACCACATCGAACACCGGCTCATCGACCCGCACGCCGAGCGCCGCGCACCGCTCGCGCATCGACAACGGCAGGAACCGGTCGGCGATCAGCCCGCGCAGCCCCAGCGCCCCGAGCCCGTCGGCGTCGACCTCGAGCCCCCCGGTGCGCGCACACCCCGCGTCATCGAACGGCGTCACCACGCTCGACTCGTGCTTGCTCGCCAGCGCCACGCCAAACGGGCGGGGCAGGTCCGCCGCCGCCCGTCGCGCCACCACCCAGGCGCTCGGCACGCCCACACACACCGCGCCCACCGCCTCGGCGATCAGCTTCGCCGCCACGACGGCGACGCGCAACCCCGTGTACCCCCCCGGCCCGATGGACACCGCCACCCGCCCGATCTCGGTCTTCGCCCCCACCACCCCCGCTGCCGCGAGCCGCGTCCAGAGCCGGTCCACCGCGGGCATCAGGTCGTCGTCGTGCCGCCCCGCCGAGCGCAGCAGCTCGACGCCCAGCAGGTGGCACGGCTCCCCGAGCCGTGAGCCCACGCGCCCGATCGCCACCCCAGGCCCCGAGCCCTCGCCCGCCGCCGACGGGTTGCTCGCCTCGATGGCGAGGGTGAGGGAGGGCGCAGGGTCAGCCATCGGACCCGTCCAGTCGGCGGCGTTTCTTCTCGCCCTGTTCGCGCTTGGCCCGCAGCCGCCGTTCGATCGCCCCGCGTCCCGGCTTGGTGGCGATCCGGGGCTTGGGCTTGGCCATCGCCCGCACCAGGAGTTCCCGCAGGCGTTCGAGGCACGCCTCGCGGTTCCGCCGCTGCGAGCGGTGTTCGTCGGCGGCGATGACCAGCTCGCCGTCCTCGCCCACCAGCCACCCCTTGCCCAGCCGCGCCACCCGCGCCCGGACCCGCTCGCTCACCGGCAGTTCGGCCAGGGCGAGCCGGAGCACCGCCTTGGTCGCCCGCTTGTTGACATTCTGCCCCCCCGGGCCCGACGCCCCGACGAAGCTGAACCGCAGGACCGACTCGGCGATGCGCACCCCCGGCGCAATCTCGACCCCGCCCGTCTCGGCATCCATCCGCGGCTCGTCCACGCCGGTACCCTATCCACGCTCCGGCGCAGCTGCGCCGATCTCCCGAGAGGACCCCCGCCGTGCGTACCGCCACCCTCGTGCTCGCCCTCGCAGCCTTCGCCGCCCCGGCCCTCTCCCAAGAGGACCCCGCGCCCATCACCCCAATGCCCGACCCCTGGGTGCTCAAGTTCGAGCCGTCGGTGTGGTATGTCGCGACCAACGGCGACCTGCTGCTTCCAGGCTCGGCCGGCACGGGCAACGGGCAGAGCATCCCCGTGGCGGACCTCAACCTCGACAGCCCCCGGGCATCGCCGATGGGCGAGCTGCAGGTCCGCCGGGGCGATTGGCGGATCAATGTCGGCGGCCTCGGGTTCTCGACCGGCGACCGCGGCTCGTTGGCCGCCGCTGCGGGCCAGATCGGCGGCGCGGCCTTTGCGGCGGGCGACACCGTCCAGTCCTCGGTCGACTTTGCCACCCTCTCGATCGACGGGGCCTACGCCTTCCACCGATTCGAGACCGGGAGGCTCGATTCTGGCGGCACGCGGCTCCGCTCGAGCCTCGCGGCCCTCGCCGGAGTGCGGGCGCTCAACATCGACATCCAGGCGCAGGTGTTTGCCCCTGGGTCTTCGACACCCAGCGGATCGACGGGCGGCGACGACTTCCACGCCCATCCCTACGGGGGGCTCCGCTGGGAGATGGATCTTTTTGAACAGTTCACGCTCGACCTCACCGGGGCGATCGGCGGGATGACGCTCGGCGACAGCCAGTCTTGGTCTACGGATATCATCGTGGGGTTTCAGTGGAACCCGACACCGCATTTCGGGGCCCAGATCGGGTACCGCCAGTTGCTGTTCGGCACAGAGAGCGGGGAAGCGCCGAGCGAGTTCAGTTGGAACGGGGGCCTGGCGGGGGTCTACGCCGGGGCGGTGCTGCGGTTCTGACCCCGCCGCGGTGTGATGGCGAACCGGCCCAGCTTGACAGGACGGGCGGTTTCCACGACTTGCCAACAGCATCGCCCGTCGGGCTTGACCCGGCGGGCCTTGTATGCGACACTGCGGGTCTCGATCTGGTCGGGTATGACCGATGCCCCTTCTCGTGGGGAGAACGCCAGCCCGACGGTACATCATGGCGCTACCGTGTCGCGGACGCGGAGGAGAGACAGGGGGCTGCGATGCAGCGAGACGGTGTGCGCACGATCACAAAGAAAGAACTCTCCGAGCGCATCGCCGATACCACGGGGGCAAGCCGGGCGTCTGTCCGGCGTGTCGTGCAGATGTTCCTCGACCAGATCGTCGACGAGCTCGCGCAGGGCAACCGGATCGAGTTCCGCGAGTTCGGCGTGTTCGAGATCAAGAGCCGCGCGCCGCGCATCGCCCAGAACCCGCGCACGCTCGAGCGCGTCTGCGTCCCCGAGCGTCGGAGCGTGAAGTTCAAGCCGAGCCGGAAGATGCGCGACACCATCGACAACGCCGGCGCCGCGCCGATGCCCGAGCCCAAGGCCGGGGTCAGGCCCGACACCCGCGGCCTGGGCGAGCACCTCCCCGCCCGCGAGCGGGCCCTGGGCTAGCCCCGGTCAATCGACGGTCGAGGCGACGCCGGGCTTCCCGCTCAATGCCAGCATGCGGTCGAGCGCCTTGAGCGCCTGGGCACGCACCTGGGGGTGTACCCGGATCACATTCACCGCCTTGGGCTCGGCCGGCTCGGCGCTGCCGCCGCGGACGCCGCAGAGGTTGTCGAGCACCCACAGGAGGTGCGGCTGGTCGATGCGGTACATGGTCGTGCACAGGCACTGGCAGTCGCTGAGCATGCGGACCCGCACGCCCCGCGGCGCCATCTCGGCCGCCAGGCGGTTGACCAGGTGGACCTCGGTGCCCACCGCCCACCGGCTGCCGGGGGCCGAGGCGCGGACGGTCTTCAGGATGTACTCGGTCGAGCCCGAGTCGTCGGCGAGGTCGACCACCTCTTTCGCGCACTCGGGGTGGACGATGATCCGCATCGGTTCCTCGCCCGGGGCCTCTCGGTTGGCCGAGCGGATCTGCTCGCAGTGCTCTGGGCGGAAGAGCTTGTGGACCGAGCAGTGACCCGCCCACAGGATGACCTTCGAGTCGAGCAACTGCTCGGGCGTCGCCCCGCCGAAGGGCTCGCCGCGCTGGGTGCGCTTGGGGTCGTAGAGGCAGGTCTGCGTCTCGGCGTCGAGCCCGTACTTCACGGCGGTGTTGCGTCCGAGGTGCTGATCGGGCAGGAAGAGGATCTTGATGTCGTCGGAGGTGCCACCACCCGCCATCGCCCAGGCAAACACCGCGTCGGCGTTCGAGCTGGTGCAGCAGGCACCGCCGTGCTCGCCGACGAACGCCTTGATCGCCGCGGTCGAGTTCACATAGGTGATGGGGATGATCCGCCCGGTCCACCCCTGCCCGCGCAGGCCCGCGTGCAGGCGGTCCCAGGCGTCGACGGTGTCGTCGTAGTCGGCCATGTCGGCCATCGAGCACCCCGCCGAGAGGTCGGGCAGGATGACCTCGACCGACTCGGGCGTGAGGATGTCGGCCGACTCGGCCATGAAGTGCACGCCGCAGAAGACGACGAACTTGACCGCCCGCTCCTTGGCGACCTGCGCGGCCAGTTGGCTGAGCTTGAGGCTGTCGCCGGTGAAGTCGGCGTGCCGGATGATCTCGTCGGTCTGGTAGTGATGCCCCAGGATCACCAGCGACTCGCCGAGCTGCTCGCGGCGCTGGGCGATCAGCGAGGCCGCCTCGTCGGCGGGCATGCGGGTGTAGTAGTCATCCAACGACGGTTGCCAGAGCATGCGATCTCCCTTTCGTGACTATAGGGAGGATCGGCGGGGTTCCCGCCCGCGCTGGCCGGATCGGTCAGGCCGCCGCCGTGAGGGTCTGCTCGCGGTCGAAGGCCACGCCGATCTGCTGGCGGAGCCCCTCGCGCGGGCCGACGCGGACGACGGTGGCCGCCAGCATCGCCTGCTTGTTGACGATGCCGGTCTGGTTCCAGTCCACGAGCACATCGACCTGGTCGCCGATGGTCAGCGCGCGGTGCTGGCTGAGTTCGAGCATCGCCCCGCCCGGGGAGACATCGTGGGTGAGGGCGGCCATGTAGCGGAGGGTGGGTGCGTGGAGGACCTTGCAGGGACGCTTGACCTCCCGGCGTTCGTGGCGCCGCCTCTCGGTGCAGATGCGCTCGTCGATCCCACTCATGCCGGGCTCCTCGGGTCTGGTCGCGTTCCGGAGGCCACCTGACCTCGGAGTGGGTATCGGCCCGTGGCGGCGGGGACTTCGCCCCAGGCCGCACAATCCCCCCAAACTCGCGTGCCCGTGACGCCGCGGGCCGGGTCGCCCGTGGATAGGCTCTCGGCGATGGAAATCTCCATCCTGATCCCGACCTACCGGCGTCCCGACAAGGCTGCCGCGTGCCTGGCCCGGCTGGCCTGCCAGACGCTGGACGCCGATCGGTACGAGGTGCTCGTCGGGCTCGACGGCCCGGACGAGGCAACCGCCGCCGCGGCCGAGCGCGCCTGGCGCGAGGCGGGCGGCAGGCGGGGCGGGCTGACGATCCTGCCCTGCCCGCGTGAGGGGCTCAACGCGACCCGCAACCGCCTGCTCGGGATCGCGCGGGGACGGCTCATGCTCTCGCTCAATGACGATGTGCTCGCCGAGCCGGGGTTGCTGGACGCCCACCGGCGCGCGCACGGGGAAGCCCGCGAGCGCCCCGGCGAAGCGATCATCGTCGGGCACTCGCCCTTTGTCGAGCGCGCCGGCGCGACGGTCTTCGACGAGCTCTGCAGTCGCACCCCGATGATCTTCTTCTACGACCGCATGCTCGCCGAGCCCGACCGCGGGCGGGACTGGGGCTTCCGCCACTGCTTCGGGCTCAACTTCTCCGCCCCGCTCGGCCTGGTGCGCGGGGTGGGGGGGTTCACCGCCTTCCCTCTGCTCTACGGCTACGACGACATCGAGCTGGCGTGGCGGATCGTGCACCACGCCCCGGGCACGCCGGTGCTCTTCCGACCCGAGGCCCTGGCCCCGCACGACCACCGCTACACGCCGGCCGAGGTGCTCGACCGCGAACGCCGTCTCGGCGGCACCGCGTGGCGGTTCGCGGGTGCGAACCCCGCGTTTGCGCGGGACACCTTCGGGCGGGATATCCGGGGTGCCGAGGAACTCGCCTACAGCCGCGAGTTCGTCCAGCGCGAGGCCGGCGATGCCGAGCGGGTGCGCGAGCGGTTCCTCGCGCTCGACCGCGTGCCCGCCGCCGCCCTCGACGCCGCGACCCCGGGCGATCGGGCGGCGCTCGCGGGTGCGCTCGCCCAGCAGTTCCTGCTCCTCAAGCGGTGGGAGTGGCGCCGGGGCATGCTCGACGCGGCGGGGGCGGAAGGACGCTGACGGGACCCACTCCGCGTGCCACGGCTCTGCGAGCCGTGTTCCCTGCTTTCCTCGCTTTCAAGGCTGGGCCATCCGGGCGAACCCCCCTGCACCACCGCACGGCCGGCACGGCCGTGGCACACGGGGCTCGGGGCAATGCGTTCGAGCACAGCACGGTGCGTGTCACACACCGACCCGTGCCGCATCGTAAAGCCGGTGCACGCGGACCCCCGGGGACGCGAGCCCCGCACACCGCCGGGCGATCGTGTCCTGGTGCAGCCACGAGCTGATGATGATGTCTGTCGCGCCGAGCTGGGCCGCCTGTTCCGGCGCGACGATCGGCAGCCCCCAGAGCTGCTGGCCGTGCCGATTCGCGTCGTCGTCGAGGAACGCCACGAGGCGCGCCCCGGCGTGGTCGAACACGCGCTTGAGTTCGATCGTGTGCCGCCCCGTGCCGAAGACGGCGAGGGGTCGGCCCGCGAGCGTGTCGAGCACCGCCGCGAGCCGCGCCGCCGCGTCGTGGGGGACCGTGCCCGAGCCGCCCCGGCCGCCGCCGGTAAAGGCCGCGGCCCGGTGCGAGGGCCAGGGCCTGGGCGCTGCGCGGGCGACCCGATCGATGACCGCGGCCCATCGACGGGCGCAGAGACCCGTCGAGAATCGCGCACGCACCATCTCCCAGCCGTGCTGGCGCATGGCGTGCAGCCCGTGATCGCCCGCGAGCAGGGCGCGCTCCACCGCGGCAGCCATCGCGTGGCCCGCCTGCGCCGGGCCGCACTCGGGCGTCGCGTCCGCGAGGAAGCCCGTCTCGCCATCGCGGACGAGCTGGTCGGTGCCCGATCGGCTGGGCGTGAGCACGGGCACGCCGCCGTACGCGATCGCTTCGAGCAGCGACACGCTCAGCCCCTCGTACCGTGAGCCGAGCACGAAGAGGTCGGCCGCGTCGAGTGCCGCCGCCACGCCGCCGGGGTCGATGGGAGGAAGCCGCCGCACGCTCGGGCGCGTGGCGCACGCGGCGTCGATCTCCCCCGCGGCGGGCCCGTCGCCGAGCAGGGCCAACTCGTGGGCGATACCGCGTGCCGCGAGCGCATCACTTATGACGACGAGGCTACCGATGCGTTTCTGCTCGTGGTCGATGCGCCCGGTGTAGAGCATCCTGACCGGTCGCCCCGCGAGCGGCTCGCGCGGTCGGACCCGCTCGGGCAACTCGACGCCGTGGGGGATGCCGTAGACATCGCACCCGCGCCCGGGCAGGAGCCTCCGCAGCCGGTCGGTGATCTGCTCACTCACCCCGACGAACGCCGAGAGGTGGGCCGCGTAGTGCATGCACAGCAGGTCGTTGTAGGGCAGGTCGGCGTGGTGGACCGCGATCGTGCGCACGAGGTCGGGCGTCGCCTGCGAGAGCGCTGCGCACAGGCCATAGCTGTCGCCGAGGAGGTTGGGGCAGCACACCACCGGCCCGCCGCCGCGGACCGCGAGCACGCCCAGCGCCACGCGGTAGACCGGGAGGAAGCTCTCGAGATCGCCCTCGCAGGCGTCGAGCGGGGGGAGGCACCGGGCGTCGAAGACCTCCACCCGCGGGTCGATCGGCACGGCGATCGCCCGCTGCCCGGGGGGCTCATCGTGCACGACCAGCCCGCAGGCACGCCCCTCGCGCGCCAGGGCGTTGACCAGCCGCACCGCCCACGCCGTCACGCCGCTGGCGTTGAGACCGTGGGGCAGGCTGATGAGCAGGGGGGCGGGCATTGTCACTCATGGCTCGTAGGTGGCGTCGCCGAACAGCAGGCGGAGGTAGACATCGGCCACCTCGCCGATGGTCGGCACCTGGATGAGGCGTTGATACGCACGATAGTGCGCACGCACGCGGTCGAGCAGGCCCGGGATCGCGAAGGGGTGCTCGAAGGGCAGCCCGCCGAAGCGGGCGAGCTCGCGGTGCCCGCCCGAATCGAAGTAGAGCGATGGCAGGCCGCAGGAGAGGGCCTCGATCAGGGCGTTGGAGCACGGGTCGTCCCGGCTTGCGGCGAGGTAGATGTCCTGCCCGCGCAGGAGGTCGGCGAGCGGCTCGGAGGGCTGGGCGTCGATGATGGTCCAGCGGGGCAGCTCGGCGGCGACGCGACCGATGAAGGTGAACGCGTAGCGGTCGTGGTCGGCGTGGCGGTCGAGCCACTCGAAGACCGCGGCCCCCTTGCCGGGGTTGTCGCTCCACGAGGTCGCGACGATGCGCACGCGGGGGTCGTCGCGGTGGCGCCAGGGCTCGGGGTCGGCGGGGTCATCCCCGGTGTGGGGGTGGAAGATCGCCGGGTCGCAGGCGTTGGTCACGATCACCGGGCGGACGGGCCGGAACCCAAGCTGGTAGGTGGCTTCGAGCATGTGCCAGCTTTGGACGCCCGTGGCGACGGCCAGCTCGTTGTTGATGGCGTAGCACCGGCGGTCGAGGTCGAGGGCCTCCTTTGTGCGCCGGATCAGGGATAGCGGGCCGTCCACGCGGTGGACGACACGGGCGTTGTTCGCGCGGGCGGCATCGCGCACGCGGTCGGCGTCGAACCAGACGCTTTGGATGAGGTGAGCGGTCGCCGGCTCGCCCTCGCCGTTGCGCGTGACCTCGATGCCCCGGCGCTCGCACTCGCCCTTGAGGGCGAGCATGAACTGGTTGCCCCCGCCCCACGGCGGCTCGACGAACTCATGCCAGAAGCTCACCAGCTTGGGGCGGTCGCGAACGGACGGCACACGAGTGACCGGGCGGACACGCACACGCAAGTCGGTGGACAGGTGGGCATAGAACTCACGCCAGCGCGGGGCGTTGGCCTCGGCGGTATGCGTGGCGCCGATCGCCTGCCGGTGGACGCCCGCCCAGCGGCGTAGGACGCCATGGTCAATGTCGCGCTCGATCTTCTCGATCGCCTCGGTGACGCTGGTGTAGAGGCAGTCGGCGTGGAGCAGATCGGGGGCCAGGCCGCAGCGGGTGGAGAGCTGGGGCACGCCCGCCGCTGCGGCCTCGAGCACTCCGCGCGGGCCGCCCTCGTAGCGGCTGGTGGTGAGGTAGCAGTCGCAGCGACTGTAGAGCAGGCCGAGCTGCGCCGCGTCGATCTCGCGGATCATGGCGGCGTAGTCGTCGCCGTCTTCCTCGACCCCGGCGAAGACAGAGGGCACGCCGCGGCGTTCGAGCTCGCGGCGGACCCAGTGGCGGCGGGGGCTGGAGAGCAGGGCGACGACCTCCCGCCCCCGCGCCCGCAGCCCGGCGAGGATCTCGACGAGCATGTCGGGGCCCTTCTTGACCTTCATCGCCGGCTCGCCGGTGGTGAGCGTGTCGCCGAGGGTGTCGCGCTGGAAGCTGCCGATGACATACGCCCCGTCTGGGACGGCGGCGAGCGCCCGCGACACGATCGCGCACGGCCCGACCTCGCGTGCGTACGCCGTGGGGTCGACCGCGTAGGGGACGAAGTGGACGCTCGCGCTGTGGGCCGCCGCGACGAACCCCATGCGCCGGTGGGTCGCGGCGTTCTGCGCGACCCAGTGCGTGGTGCGGGCGAGGGCCCGCTGGAAGACCGGCTTGCCCAGGTGCGCGTGCGTCGCGTCGTCCATGTGGCAGACGACCGGCTTGCCATGGAGCAGCTCCCGCGGCAACTCAACCATCGGCTCCCACCAGACCGCGTGGATGACCTGCGCGTCCTCGGGCCGGTCGACGAGCGTCACCAGGTCGGGCAGCATCTCCAGCGAGCGCTGCGTGAGCCTGCGGTCCTCGTCGATCGCCCAGCCGGTGGCATCGCCCCTGACGAGATGGACGCGGAGGGGCGTCACGCGCCGCCCCCGGCGGCCTGCCTGACCGCCCGCACGCCGAAGCCCGTGGTGAACGAGCCGAAGAACGCATCGCGGGTCATGGTGTGGTTGTCGTCGAGTTGGTGGGCGGTCTCGCGGGCCCACTCGAGAAACCCGAACGCCGGCGTGCGCAGGCCGGGCGGCCACGAGCCGGTCTCCTCGGCCCAGCAGGCCCAGGCGCGGAGCATGTCGGCGAGCACCGAGAAGTACCGGCCTTGCGGCTCGATCTCGACCTGGGCGAACCCGGCGTCGGCGAGTGCCGCCCGCCACCAGTCCGGCGCGTAGCGGCCGATGTCGAGCGGATCGGGATGGACCTGGTACATGAACGGCGCGGTGGCGAGCAGCACGCCCCCGGGGCCGAGCAGGCGGGCCGCCTCGCGCAGGGCCGCCGCGGGGTCCGGCAGGTGCTCGATGATCTCGGCGAGGATCGCGCAGTCGAACGAGGCGTCGGGGAGCGGGATGCGGCACGCATCGGCGAGGATGTCCGGCTCGGTCGCGGGGTCGAGGTTGATGTTGCTGACGCGCAGGCCGCGGGCGGCGGCCTCGCGCCCGATGTCGAAGAGGCCGCGCTTGCGGGCCTTCTTGCCCCCGATGTCGGCGACGCGCGCCCCGTCGGGCAGCTCGGCGACTCGACGCGTGAAGAACTCGTCGATGAAGTACCGTCGCATCGAGTGCCAGACATCGCCGGAGCAGCGGTCAACCTCGCCGTTGGGCAGGCGGTCCGGCTGGGGGCTGACACGCTCGCTCCGAGGCGCGGGGTTGGTGGGGGGCGGGATCATGCGGGCTCGTGGCGGCAGTGCAGGACGGCGTGGGGGTTGACGACCCGCCTCGTGCGGTCGGGCAGGTCAAAGCGGGAGACGATCTCGACCGAGGCGAACCCCGACGCCAGCAGCAGCTCGCGCGCGCACTCGGGGGTGAAGTGGAAGAACGCCCCGCCCGAGACATTGCCGACATACTCGCAGCGCCTGGCATCGTCGGCCCCGGGGATCGGCGCGAGGGCGTCGGCCAGCGCGACGATGCACAAGCGCCCCGTCGCGAGCGCGAGCTGCTCGGCCGCGGCGATCGGGTGCTTGAGGTGCGTGAGCAGGTCGCCGCAGAAGACCAGGTCGAACCGCTCGCCGAGCGCGTCGAGCCTGTAGACATCGCCGGTTCGGAACTCGACCGTCGAGCGGCGCAGGGCCGCCGCCGCCAGGCGGTGGTTGCCGACCGGCACGCCCAGCGCCCGGTAGGTTGCCTCGTGCCCCTCGTTGGTGGCGGCCCGCTTGCGGTATTTCTCGGCGTACTTGGCGGTGTGCGCGCGCGAGGGGTCGATCGCCACGCTGCCGTCGAAGGTGTCGGTATCGACCGCGACGATGCGCTCCGCGCCGAGCGATTCGAGGTGGTAGGCGAAGAACCCCTCGCTCGCCCCGACATCCAGGGCCGTCCAGCCGCGCAGGCTCTCGGGGAATCGGTAGTTCGTCAGGCACGGCGTGTGGTCGTACGCCCCGCGCGTCCAGACCCCCGGCGCAACCTCGATGGTGTGGTACCAGCCGGCCTTCTCGGCGAGGCGGCGCACCGCCTGGTCGCTCGGCGGCGCGGCGGCGGGCTCGGTGTGCTGGGCGATCGACTGGGACATCTCGGCTCCGCGTCGGCTCAGGTGGTCGTGGACGGGACCTGCGCGAACACCCGGGCGACCTCCTGCGGGCCGTCGAGCTGCGGGCCCTCTTCGGCGATCAGCGTCCGGACATCCCCCAGCAGCTCGGCGACGCGCTCGGGGCGCTCGAAGTCCCACAGGTCGGCCCCGCGCGTGCCGTAGAAGATCGGGACTTCGACGATGATGTACCCCCCCGGACGCGCAACCCGGCGCAGCTCGGCGGCGGCCCGCTCGGGGTCCTTGGCGTGTTCGAGCGAGTGGCAGGCGAGCACCACGCCGAACCGGCCGGTCTCGAACGACATCTCGTGCATGTCCATGACGAGGATGCGAGGGTCGACCGAGTGCAGGTCGATCCCCACGACATCCTCGAACCCCAACGCCTCCGCGGCGTCGAGCTCGTGCCCGTTACGGCATCCCACGCACAGAATCGACCGCAGCCCCCCGAAGGCCCCCGGCCCGATCGTCTCGGCCAGCCGCGCGAGCAGGGCCTTGGCGCGGAACGAGCAGTCTTCGTGCTTCATCGCGCGGCTGCGGTCGAGCTGGAGCCGGACATACGCCTCCCGCGAGAGCGTCGCGGGGTCGGCGGCGGTGTTGGGGTGGCGGCGCCGGGGGTGTGCGGGCGCGGAGGTGTCGCTCATGCCGGGAACATCGGAGAATCGAGGCCCGGAGCGCCAATATTGCGCGGGTCCGGGTGGGGGTTCAGGCGGCGCGGGGGTAGGGCAAGGGTGTCGGGCGCTCCTGGGCCCGGGTGGGTGCCGCCCGGGCGTCGAGCCAGGGGGCGACCACGCGGTGGCCCCGGGCGGTCCACCGCCCGACCGCGTCGAGCATCGGGCCGGGGCTGAGCGTGCCGATCACGATCGCCTCGGCCTGGTCGGCGGTGGTCAGCTCGACACCGGCCTCGAAGCACACCTCGGCCAGGGCCCGCTCGACCGCCCAGGCGTTCTTGCCCGGCTCGACCAGCGCCGCCGAGGCGAAGGGCCGGTCACGCCAGGCCCAATTGACGGCCGCCCGGGCGTGGGCCAGGCCCGTGAAGCGGTCCCAGGCGTTGCGCAGCAGCGGCGTGCGGGGCTGGGCGCTCAGCGTGTGGCGGAGCTCGACCAAACCCCGGCGGAACCCGGCTAGGGCGTGCTCTTTCTCGGCGATCTGGCGGTACCGGCGCCGCTGCTCGCGGAGGGCGGCCCGGCGCAGCGAGCCCGGGGCGTACCGCTGCATTACCCAGCCGTTGTTGCGGATGAGGCGGTCGAGGATGAGGTCCATGTCCCGCCCCGTATCGATCTTGTGGTGGTCGACGCGGAAGGCCGGGTCGAAGGCGACGCCCCAGCCGTGGGCCAGCAGCCGGGCGGCGAGGTCGTACTCCTCGACATAGTAGTGGAACGCCGGGTCGTAGCCCCCGACCTTGGCGAACGCCTCGCGCCGGATCGCCACGCCGCAGCCGATGAAGACCTCGGGCAGTCCGCCCGACTCACGGCAGCCGCGGGCGGGCAGGTGGATGTCGGCCATGACAGCGGCGGTGTCCTCGGGCTGGGCGAGCAGGCGGTCGACGGTGTCGCCGAAGGGCTCGTGGGACTCGACGGGGTGGGAGTCGTCGTCGAGCATGACGATCCAGCGGGTGGTGGAGGCCGCCGCCTCGACGCCGGCGTTGCGGGCGGCCGCCCCGGCGTTCGTTTCAAACCTGATGACCCTGGCGGGCATGGCGTTGGCGAGGGGCTTGGGGGCGCGCGCCGGCTGGTCGGAGGCGTTGTCGATGACGATGACCTCGGCGTGGTGGCGGAGGGTGAGATCGCCCAGCGCCGTGAGCGTCTCGGCCAGTCGTTCGTGGCGGTTGCGGGTGGGGAGGATGAAGCTGATCATGACGCCTGCCTCGATCCGGCCGGGAGGGGCTTGACCTCGGTCCCGGCGTAGGCGAGCCGCGCCCCGGCCAGCCGGAGCAGGGTGCGGCGGAGTTCGGAGGGTTCGAGCGTGGGGTTGCCCAGGCGCTGGGCGTGGACGGCGGCCGCGACCGAGCCGAGGAACGCCGCCGGCACGAGCCCGGCCCCGGCGGCCATGGCGAGTGTCGCGGTGGTGATCATCGCGTCGCCGCAGCCGAGGGGGTCGATCGCGTGGGGCGCCAGGGCCGGCACATGCTCGCCCCGGACGCGCGAGCGGAAGGGGTCATCCTTGGCGGCCGGGGCCTCCGCGTTGGGGAGGGGCTCGAAGGCGACGAGTCCCTCGGCCCCCATGGTGACGATGGCCGCCTTGGATCGGGTCTCATGGAGGAGCTTCCAGGCGACGCTGGGAAGGGCTTCTGCGTGCAGGCCGTAGGCGCCACGGACCTCGTCCTCGCTGGGGCAGGCCAGGTCGAGGTGCCGCATGGCCCGCAGGCCATGGCGACGGCCGCTGACATCGCCCGCGAGGATGCCGGTGCGGGGGCGGATGGCGGCACAGAGCCGGGCGAGGAGCACGGGGCTGAAGAGCCCCAGTCCGAAGTCGGCGAGGATGGTCGCGTCGGCGCTCGGCCCGACCGCGGCCTGGGCGGCTGCGAGCAGGGCATCTGCGCGGGCGGTGTCGAGCACGGTGGGCTCGACCAGGTCGACCTTCATGATCTTCTGCGATTGGACGAGGAACCGCTGCTTCTCGGGGATGCGGGCCGGGCTGGGCACGCTGACCACCTCGATGCCGTCGGCGGCCATGCCGCGGCAGAACGCCTCAGCCTCGGGAGACTCGGGCAGGGCGGTGACCAGCACCGGGCTCGCGCCCAGGGCGGCGGCGTGCCGGGCGATGACCGCCGCCCCGCCGTCGAAGGAGCGCCGGTCGATCGGGCGGAGGGTCATGACCGGGCTCTCGTGGGCGATATCGGGGCGGTCGCAGAAGAGGTAGGTGTCGCGGATCACCTCGCCGACGACGACAACCCGCTTGCCGCGCACGCCGGAGAGGGTCTCGAGCAGGCGGTCGGGCTGCATGTCGGGGCGGGCCAGAAGCTGGGTGAGCCGGTGGTGGAAGGGGTCGACGGACGACTCCATGGCGGCGATCAGTGCGGTGGAGCTGAAGACCACATCGCCCGAGCTGAAGACGACCCGCCCGCCGGCCCGCTCGACCGCCTCACGCTCGGCGCGGAAGCGGGGGTCGGCGTTGTTCTCGTACTCACGCCCCTTGATATAGACATCGGGTTGGACCTCGGCGAGCAGGTCGGCGGCGGTGGGGCGGGGCTCGATGTAGACCCAGTCCACGCAGTCGAGTTCGGCGAGGTTCTCTGCGCGGAGTTCCTGGGGGATCAGGGGCCTGCCGTCGCCCTTGGCCATCTCGGCGTCGCCGGTGATCGAGACGAGCAATAGGTCGCCGAGTGAGCGGGCGAACTTGAGGTGCCGGATGTGGCCCGGGTGGACGATATCGAAGCAGCCGTGGCAGTGGACGACGCGTCGTCCCGCCGCCCGCGCAGCCGCCCTTGCCGCGAGTAAGTCATTGCGGGACAAGAGCTTGCGTGCAGATGGGGTGAGTGTGGGCATAGAGATCGCCTCCGGTATCCGCCCCTGCTATCGGATGGATCGAGGGCCTGAGGGCCAGAAGTGCCGGCGGGTCATGGGGAGTTGCCTCCAGGCGTCGAGGATTGTGCCCGGCCGCGGGTTGTTCGGCCGATAGCGGGGTCGAGATGCCCGCGCCACCGGTCCAGCCTGCCCGCCAGACGCTCACCCGCAACGATCTGATTGCGCTGGGGCAGGCGGGTCGGCCCTGGGACTATTGCTCTGTCGCGGTGCGGGCGCTGGTGCAGGTGCCCCACGACGCGGGGCTGCGGTTTTTGCTCGCGGCGAACCTGGCCCGGTTGGGGCTGCGGACGCTGGCGGGGGAGACGCTGGGGGCGCTGCCCGAGTCGGCGCGGGGCGAGGGTGATGTCGTGGCCCTGGCCGGAGCGATCGACCGGCTGGCCGATGACCGGGTCTGTGCGCGCGAGCGACGCCGGACGGCCCTGGGCAACCTGCGGGCGCTGCGTGCCCGGGGGTTCGATGCCGACGGGTCGCTGAGCGCGGCGTTCGGGGCGTGGAGCGCGGGGCTGGAGGGCGACGAGTGCTTCCGGGCGGTGGATGGGAACCTGGTCCGACGCCTGGGGCGTGCCGGGTCGATGGGGTGGGAGCACTTCCTGATCGATCAGCGGTCGGCGGCGGGGAGGTACTGCGAGCAACTGGGCGCGAGCCGGGAACTGCTCGCGCCGGCGTTGGCGATCGAGGGGCTCGATCCACCCTGGCTGTTCGAGGGGGCGTGGCGGGTGCTGGGGCGCAACCGGGTGGGTTATTCGCCGCCCTTGACGATCCTGCAGGCCGACGCGATGGAGCTGCTTGATGGGCTGTCGGCCCTGGACCTGCGCGAGCCGCTGATGGACCCCCGGGTGGCGGTCTTCGCGGGCCGCGATGCCTCGCAGCGGTGGATCAACGATGCCCTGACGAGGGTCGGGGAGATGGTGCTCGGCACGGCGGTGGCGGTGCCGGGCGTGCGGGCGCGGGTCTCGCCCCCGCCCGAGGCGGCGACGGGGCGGGTCTCGGCGGGGCAGGCCGAGGAGTTCCGGCGGTTGCAGTCGCTGGTGGGGTCGAGGTATGCCGGCCGCGATGCGGCGTGGTGGGCGGCGCGGTATCGGGACGCGCGCAGCGGGGGCCCGCCGCTGCGGGTCCTGGTCCCGACCTCGCGGTACTCGACCTATATCCGCCACGCGGCCGAGGACTTGGCGGCGGCGTTCCGCGCGCTCGGGTGCGAGGCGAGACTCTCCATCGAGGCCAACTTGAGCAGCCGGCCCTCGGCGGTCGGGCACCTCCAGCCGGTGGCCGAGTTCGAGCCCGACCTCGTCGCGCTCATCAACTACTTCCGCGGCGATGCGGGGCTGCCCTATCCCGAGCAGTTGCCCTGGGTGTGCTGGCTGCAGGACGCCATGCCGCACCAGTTCGCCGAGCGGCGGTGGGGGGCGTTGGACTTTGTCGCCGGGCATGTGCCGGTCGAGCTCCGGCAGCGGGCCGAGTTCCCGCGGGAGCGGTCGATGCCGTTCCCGGTGGTGGCGAGCGGGCGGAAGTTCCATGCCGGGCCTGTCGGGCGCGATCTGGCGTCGCGGTTCGCGTGCGAGGTGGCGTATGTCTCGCACCAGAGCGAGACGCCGGCGGCGTTCCACGCGAGGATCCGGGCCGAGTCGGCGGACGGGCAGACCGCGGCGGTGCTCGACGAGCTCAGGCCGCTGCTCGAGGCCGAGGCGCTCGAGCCGATGGCCCAGACGCTGACCGGGAGGCTGCGGCGGATCACGCGGGAGGTCGTCGATCGGTGCACGGGGCACGAGGCGGCCGCGGCGTACACCTTCCGGCACTACGCCGTCCCGCTCGCCGACCGCGTGCTGCGGCACCAGGCGCTCGGGTGGGCGGCGGAGATCTGCGCACGGCGGGGGTGGCGGCTCAAGGTCTTCGGGCGCGGGTGGGAGGCGCACCCCCGGCTCGCCCCCTACGCCTGCGGCGAGGTGGCCCACGGCGAGGAGCTGCGGGCGTGTTACCAGTCGGCGGCGGTGCACCTGCACGCCTCGGTGACGACGCTGGTGCACCAGCGGGTGATGGAGTGCGCGATGTCCGGCGGGCTGCCGCTGGGGCGGCTGACCATGGACACGGTCGAGGAGAGCACCGGCTGGGCCAAGCGCGAGGCGGTCCAGCACCACACGCCCCGGCGTCGCGATGGCGCGACCGGCGAGGTGTGGTACCGCACCGCCGACTGTCAGGCCCTGGCCTCGATCGGCGCGATGCGTCGGGCGTTGGGGGAGGATTTCCCCGAGGAGCTGCGGGTCACTCCCGAGCAGGTGGCGTCGTTCCGTCGGCCCGACCACCCCGGCGCCTCGGGACTGCACTCGGCGTGGCTGTTCGGCGGATTCTCGGGTCTGATGTTCCGCTCCGAAGCGGAATTGGAGAAGCTGGTCGCCCGGGCGGTCGAAGACAGCCCGTGGCGTGCGGCCGAGTCGGCGGCGATGGCCGACCGCGTGCGCGAGCGGTGCACGGTCGAGGTGTTCGCGGCCCGCGTGCTGGAGTTGATTACCGGCTCGCTGGCTGGCGAGGCCGGGCGTGCCGGGGACGGCGCGACGAGTGCCGCGGCGTAGCGGCGGAGGAATGCGGATGATCCGGCTCAGTTACATCATCCCGGCGTACAACGCCCAGGCCACGCTCGACCAGGCGGTGCGCAGCGTGCTGGCCCAGACGCTCACCGGGGTGGAGGCGGTCATCGTCGATGACGGGTCGACCGACACCACGCGGCACACGGCCGGGGCGCTGCTCGGGCCGCGCGTGCGGCTGGTCTCGCAGGAGAACCGCGGCCTCTCGGCGGCCCGCAACGCGGGGTGGCGCGCGGCCCGGGGGGGGCGGGTGTGCTTCCTCGACGCGGACGATGTCGTCGCGCCGTCGCACGCGGCGGCGATGCTCGACGCGCTCGGCGATGCCGACGGGGTGGTGTGCGGGCACGAGCTGGTCGGTCCCTCGCTCGAGCACCTCGGGTGGCGCGTGCCGTCGGTGGCGAGCGACACCTCGCTCTCGCGGCTGATCGAGGGGAACCGGACGCCCGTGGGGGCGATCGTCCTCGACACAGCGAAGACCCGCCGGCGGCTGGGCGGCGGGGCGGGGTTTGATGAGTCGCTGCCGGTGGTCGAGGACTGGGACCTCTGGCTGCGGCTGGCGCACGCGGGTGCGCGGTGGGCGCGGCCGGTGGAGGAGGCGCTCTTCCGCTACCGCCTCACGCCCGGCTCGATGTCGAGCGATACGGCGCTCATGTGGCGCACGGGGCTCGCGGTGCTCGACCGGCATGTGACCGACGGGGCCGAGCGCGATCGGGGCCGGCGGTCGTGGACGGTGCAGTCGATGGCCAAGGCCGCGGCCGCGGCGCAGCGCGAGGCGCTGGACGAGATGCGCGCCGGGTTGGACCAGCTCGAGCGAGAGGACCTGCCCGGGTTCGTCGGGGCGCTGCGCTGGGGGCTGGCGCGGGCCCACCAGGTGGGGCCCAAGTCCTGGGACCGCTGCATGCCCGCGTGGGTGCGCCAGGTCTACGAGGTGCTGGGCGATGAGCCGATGCTGGCCGAGGTGCTCGAGCGCCTCGCCCACGGCCCGCACCGCTGGGACCGCATCGTCGAGCGGGTGGCGGGGATGCTCGCGCCGGGCGAGCGGCTGGTGGTCTACGGCTTCGGGCGCAACGGGCGCGAGGCGGTCCGCGCCGCGTCGGGGCTGGGGCTGGCCATCGCGGTGATCGACGACGACCCGCAGGCGCTCGGCAAGCTGCCGACCATGCGGGCCGAGGACCTCGGGCCCGACGACCTGGTGCTGGTGACCCCCGAGGCCCGGGACGGGATCGTCGCCCGGCTGCGGACCCGCGGCGTGCGGCGGATCATCGTGCCCGACGCGGCCTGAGCCCCGCCTCACTCAAAAATCCTGTCGTTCCGGCGTTCGGCCGCTTGTGCCCGGTTCGGCGCGGCGGTAGCTTGGGCGTGGCTCCGGGTCCGGGGCCCGGCCGGCGATCGCCCGGCCTCTTTCGAGGAGAAGCCCATGAAGATTCGTCACGCGCTCGCGGGGGGTTTGTTGTTGTGCGCCGCGGGGTTGGCCACGGCCCAGGTCCAGGGCGGCGCCCCGGTGTTCGCCGAGGTCCCCGGGTCGATGGAGTTCTCGGGCCGGGTCATCGTCAAGCCGCTCCAGGCCGCCGACCTGGCGGCCCGCGGTTTCAATGTCCAGGCGGCGTACCGCCAGGCGGTGGCCGGGCTCGCCGCGTATCAGGAGCACTCCTACGAGCCGCTGGTCGACCACTTCGTGCTCTGGGTGCCCGCGGGGATGACCGAGAACCAGCTCGTCGCGCAGCTGATGGCGACGGGCCTGTACGAGTTCGCCGAGCCCGACTGGACGCTCTACCCGATCGGCTGCCCCAACGACACCTACTTCGGCGTGCAGTGGCAGTACGACGCGACCCACCTCCAGGCGTGCGACGCGTGGGACATCCATAGCGGGACTTCGGCCGTCACCGTCGGCGTCTGCGACACGGGCGTCGAGACCACCCACCCCGACCTCCAGCTCCACCGCCAGATGGGCTACAACGCCGTCGATCGTCTGTGGGAGAACCAGGGCGGCTCGATCACACCGGTCCACTGGCACGGCACCGGCACCACCGGCTGCGCGGCGGCCAACGGCAACAACGCCACGGGCGTCACCGGCACCGGCTGGAACCTGAGCCACCGCATGATGCGCGTCTCGAACAGCTCGACCGGCAACGCCAGCTCCAGCGACCTGACCCACGCCGCCCTGACCTCGATCCAGGCGGGCGACAGGGTCGCCAATGTCAGCTACTCGGGCGTGAACTCGTCGGCCGTGCGCTCGACCGGGACGCAGATCAAGAGCATGGGCGGGCTGCTCGTCTGGTCGGCGGGCAACGACGGGGCCAACCTCAACTGGGGCGACCGCGACAACGACGATGTCATCGTCGTCGGCGCGACCAACCAGGGCGACACCAAGGCCAGCTTCAGCGCCTACGGCGCCTCGGTCGACCTGACAGCCCCGGGCGAGAGTGTCGCGACCACCTACACCGGCGCGAGCTACGCCTATGTCAGCGGCACGAGCTTCTCGGCGCCCATGACCGCCGGGCTCATCGGCCTGATCTGGTCGTACAACCCGGGACTCACGCCCGACGAGGTCGAAGCCATCCTCAAGGCCGGGTGCGACGACCTGGGGGCGGCGGGCGTGGACACCACCTACGGTTACGGTCGGATCAACGCCTACGGGTCGCTCCTGCTCGCCGGCGGCGGCCCCGGCAACACGCCGCCGGTCGTCACCATCTCGAGCCCGGCAAACAACACCCACTTCACCGAGGGTGACAGCGTCACTTTCACCGGCTCGGCCAGCGACGCCGAGGATGGGAACCTCTCGGCGTCGATCACCTGGACCAGCAGCCTCGACGGCAGCCTCGCCGATGGGGACGGGGACGGTTCGAGCGTCACCGCCACACTCAGCGTCGGCACGCACATCGTGACCGCCGGCGTCAGCGACTCGGGCAGCGCGAGCGACACCGACACCGTCACGGTCGTTATCGACCCGCCGGCCGGCTCGATCCCGACGCCCCCGAGCGGCGTGACAGGCACGAACAACCGCAACCGCACCGCCACCGTCCGCTGGAGCGACAACTCGAACAACGAGACCAGCTTCACCATCGAGAGGCAGAAGAGGAACAAGCAGGGCGGCTACGGGAGCACCACCACCATCGGCGGCATCGGCGCGAATGCCACCAGCTATGTCGACAACTCCGGCACCGGCACCTTCCACTACCGCGTCCGCGCGAGCAACGCCTCGGGCGACTCGGCGTGGTCGGCGTGGAGCGCCGATGTGGTCGTGACCCGCAGGTGACCGCGGCGGGCCCCGGGCCCTCGGAATCGAGACCTCCGCGGGGGCGTCGGCGTGGGCCGGCGCCCCTGCTTGCGTGATGGGCTACCCGCCGCTGAGGCTCTCGTTCATCGCCATGAGCGGGACCTGCATCGCGAGGATGAAGACCACGAGGACCAGCCCGGCGAGCACGAACGAGGCGATCGAGGGGGCCGGGCGGTGCTTGACCGCGGCGAGCACCGTGCCGGCGATCGCGGCCGCGACGAGCACCGCCACCAGCGGCCAGTTCTGGGCGAGGCGCAGGAAGAACTGCGTCAGCTCCGGCAGCGCCACGCCGAAGTCGGCGAAGATGTCCCGGAACTTCCCGCCCAACGCGACCATTGTGACGCCCGCCGTGAGCCATCCGAGGCTCGCCAGCACGCCGAAGGTAGTCGCGAGCACCTGGGCGACCACGCGTTTTGTTGCCGATTCCCCCGTCTGTTCCCGTGGTTCCATGCTCGCCAGCCTACCCCGGGGCTCGCACCGAATCAAGCCGAGAGGGCCCCCTCAGGAGCGGCCATGCGCTGCAAGCCCGGCACCGGCAGGCGCGACAGCACCTTCGGACTCGACGCCGGGGGCGCCTAGGCGTCCCGCTCGAACGGGCGCAGCTTGAAGTTCGTGCGGTGGTTGGCCCAGGTGCCGCCCTCGAGGTCCTGCCCGCGCATGTAGTTGAGCTCGAAGCCCTGCTTGGCGCCCTCCATCGCGCGGCGGAGGGTCTCGTCGCGCTCCTGCTTGGCCGCCTCGAACCGGGCCGCCAACGCGGGGTTTGCCCCGATCGGCATGATCCGGGGCTCCAGGCCCTCGAGCAGGTCGAGCGGGAAGGGGGTGAGCACGCACACGACATCGCCCTCGCGGAAGTATGCCGCGGTGTTGCGCTTCTCGATCTTCCAGTTCATCGTGAAGGGCGCGTGGGCCCAGTCGCTCTCGACCAGCCCCTCCAGCGCCCGCGCGTTGTACGGGAACTCGTTGGCCGGGCCGTGCACCCACAGCCCGATCCCCGGCGGCGTGCGGAAGAGCCACGGGAACGCGAAGGTCACGATGCCCCCGCCGAAGTTCGACCGGATGTGCCTGGCGAAGGCCGCCTCGCGTTCCTTGGGCATCTTGTCGGTGAAGTCGACCTTCAGCCCCACCAGGTCGTGCTTGCCGTTCCAGGTGACATGGAAGTTCACCGGCGTGCGGATCACCCAGCCCGCCTGGTTGGCCATGTTCAGCGGCAGGCACCGGTAGGGGACCCGGTGCGGGAAGTTGTCCATCCAGTCTCGCCGGGGCGAGCCGGGCTCGAGGATGAAGCCGGGGTTCGCCCACAGCTCGTAGGCGATGAAGGTCCTCGCGTCGGTGCCCTCGCTGGCCTGGGCCGAGTGCCGCGTTGCGGCCGCGGCGTCGGCCTGCTCCCGGGTGTGCGCGTTCTCGATGGCGGACTCGTGCTCGGTCGGGGTTTCAGACATGCCCCGAGTATACCGCTACACTCCCGCCGACCCCGCATCCCAGAGACCAAGGAGCAGCCATGCGCTTCAGAATCACCACCACCAAGGGCGATATCACGCTCGAGCTCGACCCCGAGGCCGCCCCAGAGTCGAGCAAAAACTTCGCCCGGTATGTCGCCGACGGGCACTACGACGGCACGATCTTCCACCGCGTCATCGAGAACTTCATGATCCAGGGCGGTGGGTTCACCCCCGCGATGAAGCAGAAGCCCACCCGCGATGCCATCCCCAACGAGTGGCGCAACGGCCTGAAGAACAAGCGGGGCGCCATCGCGATGGCCCGCCTCGGCGGGGACGCCGACTCGGCCACCGCCCAGTTCTTCATCAATGTCGTCGACAACGGCTTCCTCGACCGACCCCAGCCCGACGGCGCGGCCTACGCGGTCTTCGGCAGGGTCACCGACGGCATGGAGGTCGTCGAGGCGATCCGCAAGGTCGCCACCGGCAACAAGGGCGGGCACGCCGATGTGCCGATCGACCCGGTGGTGATCGAGAAGGCCGAGCGGCTGGACGGGTGATGGGGGCCGGCGCCCGTGGGCGCCTCTAGAGCAACCGGTGCCGCTTGAAGAGCCACCATTGGAACCCGGCCAGGACCACCATCAGCCCGCAGACGACCCAGAACGCCAGCGGGTCGCCCGAGCCGGGGATGCCGCCGACATTGACGCCCAGGAGCCCGGTGAGCAGGGTGAGGGGCAGGAAGATCGCCGCGACGAGCGAGAGGATGTACATGGTCTTGTTCATCTGCTCGCCGGCCAGGGCGAGGATCTGCTCCTGGATCATCATCGAGCGTTCGCGGAGCAGGTCGAGGTCCTCGACCAGCCGGGTGAGGTCGTCTGCGACCTCGCGCAGGCGGAGCCGGTCCACCGCGTCGAGCAGCGGGGTCTCCTCGGTGATGAGCCGTGCGGTCATGTCCCGCTGCGGCGAGAGGTAGCGGCGGATGGTGGCGACCTGTCGCCGCGGGGCGGCCAGGCGGGATCGGAGCTGCGAACCCGGCGTGCTCGGCGCGAGCTCTTCGATCTCATCGACGAGGTCTTCGAGGTTGGCGACCACCTCGTGCAGACGGTCGGTGATGGCATTGACGAGTTGGACCAGCATGCCCCCGGGTCGCTTCGGGCCGTTGCCGGTGGTCAGCCTATCTCGAACATCGTCGAGCGCGAGCACCGGTCGGCCGCGGAGGCAGAGGACCTTCTCTGCATCGATCCACAGCCGCACGGTGACCATGTCGTCGGGCTCGGCCCCTTGGATCATGTTCACGCCGCGGAGGATCATCAGGAGCCCCTGCTCGCTGTGCAGGCAGCGGGGGCGGGTGTCCTCGGCGAGCAGGGCCGCGCAGGTGAGCGGCGGGAGGCCCATGGTCTGCCGCAGGAGGGCCTCGGTGTCCTTGTGGCTGCGGTCGAGGATCGCCCAGAGCACGCCCTGGTCGGGGGTCCATCGCTTGATCCCCGCGGCGTCGTACGCGCGGCCGCCCCCCTTGCCGTCGAGCACGAAGGCGGTGAGCACTTGGCTTGCGGGTGGCATAGGCGGACTCCGCCCGGAGCTTACCCGCTCGCGGCGGAGGGTGCGGGGCCGGTCTTGGTTTCGGGCGTCTTGGCCTCGGCCGCCTTGGCCTCGGCGTTGCCCGCGGGGTAGACCACGCGGCCGTGGTAGCTCGAGGCGAGGGTCTTGGAGACCGCCTCGACGATCTGGTGGAGCTCGCTGAGTGTGAGGTCGCACTCGTCGAACTGGCCGTCGAGGAGCCGCTTGTTGGCGATGGCGTGGACGAGCTGGTCGATGCGGGACGGGGTGGGCTCGTTGAGCGTCCGGCTGGCGCTCTCGACGGCGTCGGCGATCATGAGGATGGCGACTTCCTTGCTGCGGGGCTTGGGGCAGGGGTAGCGGTACTCGAGCTCGCGCGGGGTGTCGCCGGCGTCGGCGTCCTCGGCTTGCCTCTTGGCGCGGTGGAAGAAGTACTCGACGAGCGTGGTGCCGTGGTGGGCCTCGATAAAGTGCTGGAGGCTCTTGGGCAGGCCGTACTCGCGGGCCATCTCGAGCCCGTCCTTGACATGCCCGACGATGACCAGGAGGCTCATGGCGGGGCTGAGCTTGTCGTGCTTGTTGATCCCGCCCCACTGGTTCTCGACGAAGTACTCGGGCTTGTTCATCTTCCCGATGTCGTGGTAGAGGGCGCCGGCGTAGGTGAGCAGGGTGTCGGCGCCGATGGCGGCGGCGGCGGCCTCGGCGATGGTGGCGACATTGAGCGAGTGGTTGTAGGTGCCCGGGGCCCGCTGCTGCAGCTCGCGGAGCAGCGGCTGCTTGGGGTCGCGCAGCTCGATGAGCGTCATGCCGGTGGTGATATCGAAGGCCCGCTCGATCAGCGGGAGGATGAACAGCACGATCGCCCCGACCGCCACGCCGCCCACGCCCGCCCAGATCGCGTCCGCGATCGTCTGCCGGACCGCCGGCTCGGTGACGGGCCGGTCGATCGAGAGCACGAGGAGCGTGGCGACGCCGAGGGCGACGCCGGCGGTGACGCCCAGCCTGATGAGTGTGTCGCGCGAGCGGATCTCGCGGAGCTGCCACACCGCCACCGCCACGCCGGTCATGATGAGCCCGAACATGCCGATCGGCTGGTCGAGGGCCATGCACACGAGCACCGCGTGCAGGCAGCTGAAGGCCAGGCTGACGCGCTGGTCATACGCGATGACCAGGATCGCCGCCACGAAGACCGTCGGCATGACCGCCGTCACGGTCAGGGCCCCGGGCATCGTGACGCTGGCGATGCAGGCCACGCCCAGGGCGCCGGCCAGCAGGCCGGCGATCCAGACCATGCGTGAGACCTTCTTGCGGATGCGGGGGCAGAACAGGGCGGCGTAGAGCGACGCCCCGGCGCCGATCGCCGTGGCCGCGGCGATCACACCGAGCACGCGGACCCAGACGCGCCAGCGCTCGGCGTCGGCGCGGTAGTGGTCGAGCTCGGCCTTCCACAGCTCGACCTGGGCGACGCTGAGCACATCCCCGCGGGTGAAGATGACCGCCCCGACCGGCCACTCGTTGACCCGGGGCGCGACCGCCGCCGCCGCCGCGTCCTGGACGGCGGTCGTCGCCGCGGCGTCGAGGCGGAAGGTCGGCTTCGCCTCGATGCTCAGGCGGTTGACGAGCACCTGCCGCAGCGCGCCGGCGAACCCGGCGCTGTCGCAGATCGCGCCGATCCGGGTCGCCAGCGACTCGGCGTCGGCGGCGCTGACGGCGGTCTCGCGGTAGACGATCCTGGGGTTCTGCCCCGCCCGGCGCAGCTCGAGCCGGGCGCTGAGCCCCTGGCTGGTCCGCTGCCAGGTCTGGGCGTCGAGCACGGGCGTCTGCTCGAAGGCCTCCCAGAGCCGGGCGACCTTTCGCAGGTACTCGGCGCTCGGCTCGCCGTTCTCGGCCTGGGCCTGCACCGCCGCGAGACCCTCGGCGGTCAGGCGGAACCGCAGGCGGATGCCCTCGTCGACCTCCTCAAGCGTCTGCACCCGCGCCAGGGTCCGGGGCAGGCTCTCGATCGAGGTCCGCAGCTCGCCGAGCAGCGCCTCGTCGGCGGCGAAGATCGGGACCGCCTGCTGGCGGGCCTGCTCCCGAGCGCTGGTGGTCTGCTCGCGGTCCTCGACGCTGAAGGTCACGCGGACGGTCTGGGTTTCTGTCGCGACCTGCCCGACGCTCATCAGGGGCTGGTTGCGGGCCCACGCGGCGAGCAGCCCGGCGACCAGACCGAACGCCAGCGTGACCGCCAGCCCCCAGGTCGCCGAACGCGACCGGGACAGCTCGAGCAGCCGGGCCCACGGCCGCCTCTCGCCGGGGCGTCCGAAGCGGCCGCGCTTGCCACCACGCCGGGCGGGGCTCCTGGAGCTGGAGGTCTTGCCGTTCTCTTTGGCCATCTGCTCTTCCGCGCTCGCTCGCCGGTGGGATCTAATCGTCGTCCCCCGGCTTGGGTTCGGTCAGGGGTTCATCGGCCTCCCGCAGCGCGCGCTGGAGGAGGTCCCGCTGCTCGGTTTCCTTATCGGTCTCTCCGTACGCCTCGATGATCCGCTGCACCAGGCTGTGCCGGACGACATCGGCGGCCTCGAGGGTGACCATCGCGACCCCCTTGACCCTTCGCAGACGCCGGGCCGCGTCGATGAGCCCGGAGTCGAGGGCGTCGGGCAGGTCGATCTGGGTGACATCGCCGGTGACGACCATCCGCGAGCCGTGGCCCATACGGGTGAGGAACATCTTCATCT
>CAYJPX010000039.1:0-28205 GCA_964372195.1 uncultured Phycisphaeraceae bacterium | reverse complement strand
GCGTAATCCCGTCTGGGGCTCCCGGCAAGCGGGGTCGGCCCTGTTGTCCCGCAATAGTGGCGGGAGGGGGGGGTTTGAGGGGATCGGGCTTGATTTCCGCTCTGGGGGTGCCACGATTGTGGTCCGGACCGGGGACGACCCCCGGACGGGCTGTGCCCTGCCCTCGGCCTGGAAGGTCGGCGGGTCAGACGGCAACTGTTCGATGGCCTTTGAGGTACCGCATGGCTCACTCACGCACCGCACGCAAGCGCGTCCGTCAGAACCTCTCGCACCGCTCCCGCAACCGCTGGCGCTTGCGGACGATGCGCGACGCGATCAAGGACTTCCGCGCCAAGCTGGCCGCGGACGATCTGGCCGGCGCGAAGTCCTCGCTGCGGGCTTGCTGCTCGGTGATCGACCGGACCGCCCAGAAGGGCGTGATCCACAAGAACCAGGCCGCCCGCCGCAAGAGCCGGCTGAACGCGGCCCTCAAGGCCAAAGTCCTCGCCTGAGCCGGCCCCGCCGCTGATGCAATCGACCGACCGATCGGCCTGCGCCGGTCGGTTTTTTGCTGCATGCATCGCTCGGATCGGCCCTACGCTGTGACCTCATGAGCGCGCGGGATCGTGGGCAAGTCGCGGATGGGGCGCCGAGGCCGGCGGGGTACTTCGCCGAGGCCCAGCGCCCGCTGCACATCCTGGCTTTCCTGCTGCCCCTGCTCCTCGCCTATGAACTCGGGGCGTTGCTCTATCTCTCGGGGGGCGATGGGGCGCCCCGGACCATCGCGGCCTGGGGCATGTTGGCGCGGTTCTTCGAGATGTTCGGCGCCTTCGGGTTCCACCTCCCCGCCGCCCTGCTGGTGACAGTCCTCGTGATCTGGCATGTGCTCCAGAGAGACCCATGGCGGGTTCGGACTCCGGTGCTCGCGGGCATGGCGATGGAGGCGTGCCTGTGGACGGTCCCGCTGACCATCCTGCTGATCGTCCTGCAGTCGGTCGTGGGGCGTGAGGGGTCTCCCCCCGCCGCGGCGGTGGTGGTCCAGGCGGGCGACGCCGAAGCGCTCCGCAGCCTCCCGTGGCAGGCGCGGCTGACGATCTCGGCCGGGGCGGGGCTCTATGAGGAGCTGCTCTTCCGCATGATCGGCATCGCAGCCGTCCACGCGGTGCTCGTGGATGTGATGCGGCTGTCGAACCGGGTGGGGGGCACGGTCGCCGTGGCGGTCTCGGCGGGGGGGTTCGCCCTCTACCACATCCGGGCCGGGGGGCCAGAGGAGGGCCTTTGGTGGCTCCTGCCGTACTTCGTGGCGGGGGTCTATTTTGGCGTCCTCTACCTGACCCGGGGGTTCGGGCTCGTGGTTGGGGTTCACTTTCTGTACGATGTGGTGGCTCTTTTGGCAGCCGTCGAGGGGCCAAAGTAGGGTGCTGATCGGCAGGCCAGGGGTCGTCCCGGGGTCGCGGGCCTGCTAGACTGGACCCGGCGCGGCCCTCTGGTCGATAGAGCTGTCGGGCGGTAACCGCGCTGGAAGGAGTCGCGTCATGGGGCTCGATTTTGCGGTAGATCAACTGTATTCGACGGGGTGGTCGGCTCTGGATACCCGGGGCTGCGGCCGGTTGGACGACGGTCGAGCCTACCCCGAGCCCGACCGCGTGGAGGGCGAGTTTGCCTCCATGGGCTTCGGCCTAACCATCAAACATATCCAGCTCTTCGATTGTTATCGGGCGGAGTGGCGGCATGGCGATGGCAGCGCTGCCGGGTCGGTCGTCGGGCACACGATCGACGAGGCCGCGGTGTACGCCCTCTCGCAGATGCGCCGGGCGGCCGCGGCAGTGGCGGTCTGAGCCCCGCGCTTTCGGCCGGGTTTTGAGTTGACCGCCGGGCAAGGCGGCCTACGCTCTGACCTACCTTGGCCCCATCGTCTAGCCAGGTCTAGGACGTCAGGTTCTCATCCTGAAAACCGGGGTTCGAATCCCCGTGGGGTCATTTGATGCGATGGCGAGGGGCCGGGCCTGCCGGCTCCCCTTGCGTCAAATCCGCCTCCACCGAGACCGGCGGCGTGCAACGGCGTGCGGGGACAGCTTGCAGGCTTCCCGCGGCTTCAGCACCCGGCCGACCAGTCGTCGAGGTAGGCGAGGAAGTCCAGGGTGTTGATCGTGCCGTCGGCATTCCAGTCGGCGAGGGGGTCGCCGCTCGACCAGGCGTTGAGGAAGGCCAGGAAGTCCTGGGTGTCGACCTCGCCGTCGCCGTTGAGGTCGGGCGCGCAGGGCGAACCGACCCACGCCGCCCCGCCGGTCGAGTGAGAGTCCGGATAGGCGTTGTTGAAGCCGACCCAGTTTCCATCGGTGCCCTGGGAGAGGTCGTAGGCGAAGAAGGGGATGCCGTCGTCGCCGCGCGTCGCCGTGACATAGACAGTGTTGTTTCCGACGGCCATGCCACGGCCCTGGGTGTTGGACGCCTGGAAGGGGCTGGCGATCTTCAGCATCTCGCCGGTATCGAGGTTGATCGAATAGAGGCCGGTCACGCCGTACTCGGTGTAGCCGTACATCAGGTCATCGACGGGGTTGTAGTCCATCGCAAAGAAGCGGAATCCGGTGGAGGTGTAGACATCGACCGCGAGTGTCGTCGCGCCCGTCGCCGGATTGATCTGGTATATCCCCTTCGGGTCGGCGTAGTTGGAGTAGCCGTAGAGCTGGCCGCGCCCGAACGCGAGCGCGGACATGTCCTTGTCGATCTGGCTCATGAACACCGGGTTCCCGCCCGGCAGGATCCTGTAGAGGTTGGTGGTGAACGCCCCGCTGCAGACATAGAGCGTGCCGTCGGGTGTGGCCGCCGCGCCGCTGACCTCGATCGCGTGGAAGTTGCTCCAGGTGACCACCGGGAATCCGCTCAGGTCTGAGACCCGCATGGGCTGTGCCGAGCCGGTCTCGATGCCGACATAGAGCTGGGCAATGGCCGGCGTCGCCGCTATGGGGGAGAGGGCCGCAACAATGCGGAGTGCTGACAGCTTCTTCATGGGTGTTCCTCCTGCGCCAACGAGCGAGCGAAACCAGCCCGCCGACCGCAAGGGGACGCCCTCCAGCGGCATCGGCATGGACTGCTGTCTCGATCTCTCCCCACGCCGGCGGGGGCTGGCAACTGGGAGTGTACCGCGCCATTGTCCTCTCCCGCTCGCGAATCAGGCATCCTGCCTCTCGACCCGCCGGGCGCCACCGCAATCTGGGCTCGGGGTGCACGAGCCGCGCGGCGGACCTCGGGCCTTTCTTCCATGAGCATTGCCCGGTGGATGTCTTTGCTCCTCTCCAGCCCGTCGGCGGGACCAACCCTGCAAGCCTGCCGCCCGGGAGGCCAACAATGCCCCATGCCCCTCCGCGCCTGCCATGCCTGCGGCCTGGTGCACCGCGTCGGCGAGGTCCCGGCTCGATACCGGGCCCGCTGCACCCGGTGCCACGCCGTCATCCGCACGGCCCCGCACCCTCGGGCGGCGGCCCGTGCCGCGGCGTTCGCCCTCGCGGCCCTCCTGCTCTACCCGATCGCGATGACGCTCCCGATCATGACGCTGACAGAACTGGGACATACGCGGGAGACGACCGTCTGGGCCGGGCTGGTCAGCCTGCTGGCGGCGGGCCAGATCGCGGTCGGGCTGGTGGTGCTGTTCTGCTCGGTCGTGGCGCCGCTCTTTAAGCTCGGGGCGATCCTGACCCTCTGCAGCGGCGAGATGCTGCTGCCCGCACGCCACCGGGCGATCACCTACCGGCTCGTGGAGTTTCTGGGCCGGTGGGGCATGCTCGATGTCGTGCTGATCGCGGTGCTGGTCGCGGCGGTCAAGCTGGGCGACCTGGTCGAGGTCTCGCCGGGGCCGGGGTTGCTCGCGTTCGCGATGGTGGTGATACTGAGCCTGCTCGCCTCGGTCTGTTTCGATCCGCACGGGCTGTGGGAGGGCAAGCCAGATCCACCACGGGCCGAGCGGGAGGAGATCGCATGATAGCTGCGAGCCGCACCACGCCCTGGCCGGGTAGCGCGGACACCCGCCGAGCCACCCCCACCACCTCGCGCCCGAGCGCGGGGCGCAGGATGACCCCATGACCGAGTGCCCCGAGTCCAGCCCCCCCGCTGCCGTGATCGTCCGCTCCCGGCGTTGGTCGTGGGCGTGGCTCGTGCCGTTGGTCGTTGTCGCCGGGCTGGTTGCGTTGGCGATCCAGAGTTCGCGTGAGCGGCCGATCGTGGTCACGATCCGGTTCGCCGAGGGCTCGGGGGTGCAGCCGGGCGACCCGGTCGCGTGCCGGGGGGTGCAGGTGGGCGAGGTGCGGGAGGTGCGGCTGGCAGCCGACGCCGGGAGTGTCATCGTCGAGGCCGCCCTCGCCCGGTCGGCGGCGGCGATCGCGGTCGAGGGCACGCGGTTCTGGGTCGTACGCCCGGAGGTCAGCCTGCGCGGGGTGTCGGGGCTCGACGCGATCCTCGGCCCACGCACGATCGCCACCGAGCCCGGGCCGCTCTCGGCCGCCCTCGCGGAGGACTTTGTCGGTCTCGACGACGCCCCCCCGCTGCCCGACCCCGCCGATGGCTCGCTGGTGATCACCCTGCGTGCCTCGCGGCGGGGCTCGCTCACCCCGGGCTCGCCGGTGACCTACCGCGACATCCAGGTCGGGCAGGTGCTGCACGCGCTCCTGGCGGACGACGCGACGGCGGTAGAACTGACCGTGGCGATCGAGCCGACCTACGCGGTGCTGGTGCGCGAGAATTCACGGTTCTTCAACACCTCGGGCATCTCCGCCGACTGGCGGTGGTTCGGCGGCCTCGATGTGCGGACCGACTCGCTCGAATCGGTCATCACCGGCGGCATCGGGCTCGCGACGCCCAACAAGCCGGGACCGCGCGTCGAGGCCGGGCATGTCTACGACCTCGCGCCCACGCCGGACAGCGACTGGCTTGAATGGCGGCCGGAGATCCCGCTGCACGAGGAGTAGGCGCCGGGCCGGGACGCCCCGTGCGTGCGCAAGCGGTACCTTCTCGTGTTGCCCGAAACTCCCCTTGCACGCGATCCCTGACCCCTGTACCGTGGTGGACGGGCAATGCAACCGGGCCCCGTCCGCACGAGGAGAGAGAAACATGCACGCGAAGTCTGCACTCATCGCCGCCGTCGGTCTCGCCGCAGCCTGCGCTCCCGCCGCGCTCGCCCAGAGCCACACGACTGTCACCAACACGGACGCGGCCGGCCCTATCCCCGCCATGACGACCGTCCGCGAGCAGCCCGGCCGCGCCCCGGCGCCCGCGCGTGGCTCCGGTGGTCAGCGCACCATCGACCAGATGCCCGGCTTCCCCATCTCGATCGGGCGCCACCCCAACTTCGCGCCCACCCGCGGCGCGGTGCTGATCGACCTCGACGGCCAGCCCGGCCTGGAGATCCTCCAAGGCAGCACCGAGGGCAAGCTCTACGCCTGGCACAACGATGGCACCCCCGTCGCCGGGTTCCCCGTCACCACCACGGGCTTCCCGCAGTACCCACCGAGCGTCGCCGATCTGGACGGCGACGGCGATATGGAGATCGTGCTCCACACCCGCGGCCTGACGAGCGGCGGGCGGTTCTATATCTTCGACCACACCGGTGCGCCACTGCCCGGGTTCCCGCTCAGCCTCACCAATCACAATGTCGAGTCCTCCCCGGTCCTCTACGACCTCGACAACGATGGTCGGCTCGAGATCATCTCCACCGAGCGGGCCTACCCCATCGGCTATGTCCACATCATCGAGATGGACGGGACGGAATGGGGCGGTAACTGGCCGCTGGCGATGAGCCATGTGCCCACCGGCACGCCCGGCGTCGCCGATGTCGACCAGAACGGCGACCTCGAGATCTTCTGCATGTCCTACGACCAGATGTACCTGGTCAACACCGATGGCACGCCCGAGCCGGGCTGGCCCCGCGGCATCACCAACGCCAACTTCAGCTACCAATCCCCTGCCCTGGCCGACCTCGACGCCGACGGCGATCTCGAGATCACCATCGCCTGCCACAAGGACGCCGCGGGCGCCTATGTCTTCCACCACGACGCCACGCTCGCCTCGGGATGGCCCTTCCTCTTCGACACCTGGTCGTACTGCGCCCCGACGGTCACCGACCTCGAGGGCGACGGCAACCTGGAGGTCATCGCCGGGCAGGCCGGCATCTTCTTCGGCTACAGCGACTGCTTCTGGGTCTGGGACGCCGACGGCGCGACGCGGCCCGGGTTCCCCTACCCCGACGCGGTCAACGGCGGGGGGAGCGAGGGCCCGATGACCGTCGCCGACATCGACGGCGACGGGGTGATGGAGATCTTCGCGGACCACAATGTCGCCGAGAACGACATGGGCTTCCTGTTCGGTGTCGATGCCGATGGCAACGACCTGCCCGGATTCCCGCTCCGCCCGCAGGGGTTCACCTACCTCAACAGCGCCACCATCGGTGATGTCGATGGCAACGGCACCTACGAACTTGCCGTCACCAGCTACTACACCGGCGGCTGCGATGTGAATCTCTACACACTCCCGGGCTCGTACAGCACCACCGGACGCGAGTGGCCCACCTACCACGCCCGCTACACCCGCGACGGTCTGTACGCCCCCGAGGACGGCTGCTTCGCCGATTTTAATGGCGACGGCACAGTCAACACCATCGATGTGCTCGCCTTCCTCAACGCGTGGAGCGCCGACGACCCTGCGTCGGACTGCGATGGCAACGGCAGCATCAATACGATCGATGTGCTCTGCTTCCTCAACGCCTGGGCCGCGGGCTGCTGAACCGACCCGCGACCGCCCCGAACCCGGCCGCCGCCGGCCCGATCACTCCCCCTCGAAGTCCCAGTCCGGGAATCGGCCCGGCGTCCAGTTCGCTCCCGCCTCGTCCAGCCTGGCCTCCATCGCCGGGAGGTCGACCTGCACGATGGTGCGGAGTTCCTCCAGGAAGGTCTTGAACTCCTCACCCGCGTACCGGTACTGGTCGCGCATGGTCTGGGTGGGCGCCGTGTTGATCGCGCCCTGGACACCCTGCGCATAGCCGATCCGGTCGTTGATGCTCGGGAGGGTGGGGTACATGCGTCGGGCGGCGGAGCTGTCGCCGTTGAGGCGGCGGTCGAGCTCGGTGAGGCGCCCCTGGAGGGCTCTCGTCTCTTCCAGCATGGCCTGGTCGGCATCGCGTGAGGACTCGACGGATGTCTTGATCGCGTCCAGACGCCCCTGCGCTTCACCCATCACCCGGCCCGCGGTGCGGACGGCCCCGGCCAGCCTGTCCACCCGCTGCTGGAACGCCAGCACCGCCGCGGCATCGTCGACCGGGAGCGTCGCCATGTCGAGGCTCCTGACACGGAACTCGCGGGGCAGGCCGAGGCGGGTGGTGACTCCATCGACGACCTTCACCACCTCCGCGGTGTAGGTCCCCTCCGGCGCGGTGTACCCGCGCCCGCCGGAGACCGGGCCGGAACCCTCGACCCGCATGTCCCAGACCGCGCGGTGCATGCCGCTCGACCCGTCGGCGCTGAGCCGCGCCACCACCCGGACGGAGGCGTCGCGGATGACGATGCGCATGGCGTCGGGCTGCTCCTCGTCCTCGGCCCGCAGCTCGTCGAGGGTCGGGTAGTAGGACGGGTCCTGCTTGGCCTTGTCCTTCCGCTGGGCCTCGAGGCTCTTGGGCAGATCGTCCTTGATGTGGTAGTCGATGACGGCCCCGTACGGCGGGTTGCCCGCCGAGTAGAAGGTCTGGCCCTGCGAACCCGTGCCGCGGCCGCGGGTGGGATAGAGCAGCGCATCCTCCACCGGGAAGATGTGCGCATCTTCCTTGAGCGATTCGCTCTCGACCTGACGCATCAGCTCGTAGTCGTCGAGGATGTAGAACCCCCGCCCGAAGGTGGCCATGACCAGGTCGTTCTCGCGGCGCTGGATCTCCACATCGCGCACCGCGATCGTCGGGAGCCCCTTCACCTTGTGCCACTTCTTGCCGCCGGTCAGCGTCCAGTGGGCGCCGAACTCGGTGCCGACAAACAGCAGGTCCTCGAGCTCGTGGTCCTCGGCCAGCGCGTAGACCACATCCCGCGCGGGCAGGTCCCCGGCCACCGACTCCCAGGTCTGGCCCCGGTCGTCGGAGCGGAGGAGGTAGGGCGTGAAGTCCCCCGCCTTGTGGTTGTCGAAGGCGGCGTACACGCGGTCGGGGTTGTGGCGTGAGGCCTCCAGATCGGAGACACACGCCTTGTGCGGCACGCCGGGGAACGCGTCGATCTTCCGCCAGTGCTGCCCGGCGTCCGCGGTGACCTGGACCAGGCCGTCGTCGGTGCCGACATAGAGCAGCCCCTCGACCAGGGGCGACTCGGTCAGGCTGACCGCGGCGCCGTAGGTCGAGGTGTAGAGGTCCTTGTCGACTGCCTCGGGCGGCTGGACCTTGCCCATGACCTCGAGCGTGTCGCGGTTGATGCCGCGGTGGAGCTCGCCGGAGATGCGCGTCCACGAGCCCCCGCGGTCCTCGGACCGGAAGAGCATGTTGCCGGCGAAGTACAGGCGTGTGTTGCTGTGCGGGCTGATCAAAAGCGGCGCGTCCCAGTTCCAGTAGTGCGCGGGGTCCCCGGGCACATGGGCGGGCTGGATGAAGATGTTGTCGCCCGATCGGCGGTCGTGGCGGACGAGGTTGCCGTACTGGGACTGGCTGTAGACGATGTTCTCGTCGAGCGGGTCGACCGCGGGCTCGAACCCGTCGCCGCCGACGGTCACGAACCAGTGCTCGTTGAGGATGCCGCCGGAGTCGAAGGTCTGCGACGGGCCGCCGAGGGTGTTGTTGTCCTGCGTGCCGCCGTAGATGTTGTAGAACGGCAGGGCGTTGTCCACCGCGACCTTGTAGAACTGGGTGATGGGGAGATTCGGCGCGTAGCGCCAGGTCTGGCCGCGGTTGAAGGACTCATAGAGCCCGCCGTCGACGCCGGCGCGCAGGTGGTCCGAGTCGTCGGGGTTGATCCACAGCGCGTGGCTATCGACATGCTTCCCGTGGGTGGGGACACCGGTCCAGGTGCGCCCGCCATCCTCGCTGACCTGCATAAAGGTGTCGAGCAGGTAGACCCGGTCGACTTCGCGGGGATCGGCGATGATCTCGTTGTAGTACTGGGGGCTGGAGGTCTTGTACCCGCTCATCCGCTCCCAGGTCTCGCCGCGGTTGGTCGAGCGGTAGAAGCCCGAGCTGTCGCCGCTGGCGGTCACGATCGCGTACACCGTCGTCGGGTCGGCCGGCGAGATGTCCAGGCCGATCTTCCCGATGTCGCCGCCGGGGAGCCCGCGCCCGGATTTCTCCCACGAATCGCCGCCGTCGGACGACCGATAGATCGCCGACTCCGGCCCGCCATCGATGAGGGTCCACTGGTGACGCCGGCGCTGGTACGAGGTCGCGTAGACGAAGTCGGGATCGGAGGGGTCGATGTGGACCTCGTTGATGCCGGTGTCGGCCGAGATATCGAGGACACGCCGCCAGCTCTGCCCGGCGTTGGTGGTTTTGTACAGGCCGCGGTCGCCGCCCGACCGCCACAGCGGGCCCTGCGCCGCGACGAGGACGGTATCGGGATCGGTCGGGTGGATGGCGATCATGCCGATGTGCTCTGACTCGGCGAGGCCCACATTCTGCCACGAGTTGCCACCGTCCTCGGACCTGTAGACCCCGTCCCCGAACGAGACCGACCGCTGCGACTTGTTCTCGCCGGTGCCGACCCAGACGACCCACGGCCTGAGCGGGTCGACCACCACCGCGCCGATGGAGTAGGACCCCTGCGAATCGAAGACGGGCGAGAAGGTGACCCCGGCGTCGGTGGTCCGCCACACGCCGCCGGACGCCGCCGCCACGAAGAACCGGCTGTGGTCCGCCGGGTCGACCGCGATGTCGGCCACACGCCCGGAGACAAACGCCGGGCCGATGGCCCTGGCACTCAGCGGCGCGAAGGTGCCGTTGTCGAACCCGGAGCGGTCGGGTGTGGTCTCCACGACCGGCGCATCGGCGGCCTGCTCCGGAACCGGATCCCCATCCTGCGCGAGGGCGCTCGTGCTCAGCAGGCCGACCGCGAGGGTGACAAACGCTTTCATGCCGTGTCCTTTCATCTCGGGACGACCCGTTGGGCTGCGCCGCGGGGCCGGGGGTCGCATCGCTCCCAGCATACGGCAGAGTCCGGTTGGACGACCGATGGACACCCGCCCAGGCCCACCGCCGCAGACATGATCCGGCCCGGTGCCAACCCCGGGACGCCCCGTGCACCCCGCGACCGAACACCCCCGCCGGGGTGAAGTGGGTTCGCCGTGGAGCCTGGGGCGGCACTCTCTCCGGCGGGCTCATTCGGCTTCCACCCATTCGATTCAATCGAGCGGGGCGGGGCGGCTGGTCGAGTTGGTGCGGCGGTACACGCGCGCCCGCCAACTCGGCGGTTCGTCCGGCTGGTCGTAGACCAGGGCGAACGCGGACGCCTCATTACCCAGCGCGTAGTCCTCCGGCGAACCGGCGTAGACGAGCACCGCGTCGATGTCATCGGCCACGAGCGAGTCGAGCCACGACCGGGCCTGGGTCCCCTCGTTCCCGGTAACCCCGTGGTGCCGCGCGAAGTACTCGATCGATCGGTACTCGACCGCGTAGGTGAAGAAGGGGTCGTAGAGCAGCCCGCCCAGCGCTTGGACGCTGTACGCCAGCCGCTCGCCCGGACGGACCAGCTCGTGGACGGCCCCGTGCGTCCTGGGCGCGATGCCGGGCTCGACATACATGAACTGCATGTACCAGAGCCGGTTCCGCACCGGGTCGGTCAGCGATGCGCCCCACCGGAGCTGCTCGGTGACCTCGCGGACGACCGTCCGCCCGTAGTCCGCGCTGTTGACCGCGAGCATGACCATCAGCGTCGGTGTGACCAGACGCCCCCACCCGCCCGCGCGGCGCCCGGGGAGCAGCGTGCACAGCATCACATACCCCACCGGCAGGATGTGCAGACTGTACCGCAGGTTGGTCGAGACCGGGACCATGGCCACATACCAGAACATGCACACGAGGAGTGCGCCAAGCGCGCTCGGCCGCCGGAGCGTCCGAGCCGCGAAGACCACCGCTGCGGGGACCACGCCGACCGCGAACGGCAGCCCGAATGCCCCGTTCGCGTCCTGCGAGGTGGTCTGGAAAAGCTTGTACACCGCCGCACCCCACCGCTCCGGCCACGAACCCCTCGCGGTGATCCACAACTGCTCGACCGCCATGGGGCCGTCGAAGATCGTCCATGGGCCGACCGTGACATGGAGCGGCCAGAAAGGGGACCCATAGAGCACCCAGCTCCGCAGGTACGGCGTGGCGGCGACCAGCCCCGCGCAGGCGATGGTCAGGATCGTCGCCGCCGGGCCGACACCACACCGTCGGCGCCGCGCCCGCTCCCCGAGCAGCATCCACCCGAGCACCACGGCAGACAGCACGCCCGCCCCGATCGCAACGCTGAACTTCGCCGATGCCCCCAGGGTAACCGCCAGCGCGAACGCCGTCAGGTCCGACCGGAGCCACGCGCCGCGGCGGCGTGGCGCGCAGAACGCGACCGCCGCCGCGAGCAGGGCACACGCGGGCAGGTCGTTATACAGGACGCCGGTGAGGTAGATCGGCATCGGGGTCGTGGCGGTAAGCGCCGCGCAGAACACGGCGAGCCGGTGGCGCAGGTGCGCCCGCCGGGCGAGCACATACGCCGCGGCGGCGAGCACGAGCAGGAAGTACCAGTTCACCAAGTGAAAGCCGACCGTCGTGCCGGTGCAGAGCATGGTCCAGGAGTACAGCAGCTCGATCGTCCGCGGGTACGCGTCGGCGAAGTCATCGAGCGGGAAGGTCACCCGCCCGACCCGGCCATCCTGGAACGGCTGCACCGCGATGAGCATCCGGTACAGCGCGCCGTCGTGCTCGTCCCCCGTGTTCCACGCGCCGTGGAGCAGCGCGAGCAGCACGGCCGCCGCGGCGAAACCCATGGCGATCCTGGTCGCCCCGTCGAGCGAGGCCCAGACCCGCCGCGCGCGACGCCGCCAGCCGACCGCCGACGCACAGAGCCAACGCCGAGCGCCCAGCATCGAAGCCGTGCAGGCGATCGCGACCACCAGGTGCACCCAGGGCAGGGCCGACCTCAGCGGGCGCTCGACCGGGAGCAGGCTCAACGCCAGGATCTCCGCCAGCGCCAGCACAGGGGTCGCGACGAGCGCGAACAGCACCCGCTCCGCCGAGCCGGAGAGCCAACCCGACCGCGCGGCACGCATCCACAGCCACGCGAAGACCGGCGCCACCAACGGGAGGCGAGCCGCGGTGTGCATCAAGGCGTACCCCAAATACACCCCCCCCCCCCGGCTGGGGCGCCGGGACAGAGCCCTGCCGTTGGCGATCAGGCTAGTACCGGTAGTGCTCGGCCTTGTACGGCCCGCCCTTGGGCACGCCGATGTAGTCGGCCTGCGCCTGGCTCATCTGCGTCAGCCGCACACCGAGGTGGGCCAGGTGCAGCCTCGCGACCTTCTCGTCGAGGATCTTGGGCAGGACATACACCTTCCCGGTCTCGTACTTGATCCCGCTGAGCGTCGGCTTGCCCGCGGCGCTCAGGGCCAGGTCGATCTGGGCCACCACCTGGTTGGTGAAGCTCGCGCTCATCACGAAGCTGGGGTGCCCGGTCGCGCAGCCGAGGTTGAGCAGCCGCCCCTCGGCGAGCACGAGGATCGACTTGCCGCAGGGGAACTCCCACTCGTCGTACTGCGGCTTGATGTTGTTGCGCTTGACGCCGGGGAGCCTGGCGAGGCCGGCCATGTCGATCTCGTTGTCGAAGTGGCCGATATTGCCGACGATGGCCTTGTTCTTCATCCGGGCCATCTGGGCCGCGGTGATGACATCCTTGTTGCCGGTGGTGGTGATGAAGATGTCGGCCGTCTCGACGACATCCTCGAGGGTCCTGACCTCGTAGCCCTCCATCGCGGCCTGCAGGGCGCAGATCGGGTCGATCTCGGTCACGATGACGCGGCAGCCCTGACCCTTGAGGCTCTGGCAGCAGCCCTTGCCCACATCGCCGTAGCCGCACACCACCGCGACCTTGCCGCTGAGCATCACATCGCTGGCGCGGTTGATCCCGTCGAGCAGCGAGTGGCGGCAGCCGTAGATGTTGTCGAACTTGCTCTTGGTCACGCTGTCGTTGACATTGACCGCGGGGAAGAGCAGCTCGCCCCTGCGGCTCATCTCGATGAGGCGGTGGACGCCGGTGGTGGTCTCCTCGCTGACGCCCTTGCAGCCCTTGGCGACCTTGGCGAACCAGCCCGGCGTCTCCTTGACGGTCTCGCGGATGGTGTGGAGCACCCACTTCCATTCCTCGGCGTCGGTGGCCTCGTTGAAGGCGGGGACCTTGCCGGCCTTCTCAAACTCGAGGCCCTTGTGGATGACAAGCGTCGCGTCGCCGCCGTCGTCGACGACGAGGTCGGGGCCCGAGCCGTCGGGCCAGGTGAGGGCCTGCTCCGTGCACCACCAGTACTCGTCGAGCGTCTCGCCCTTCCAGGCGAAGACGGGCGTGCCCTTGGGGGCGGCGGCGGTGCCATTCTTGCCGACCGCGACCGCGGCGGCGGCCGAGTCCTGCGTGCTGAAGATGTTGCAACTGCACCACCGGACATCCGCGCCGAGCTCGGCGAGCGTCTCGATGAGCACCGCCGTCTGGACAGTCATGTGCAGCGAGCCCATGACCTTGAAGCCCTTGAGCGGCTTGGTCGCGGCGTACTCGGCGCGGACGGACATCAGGCCGGGCATCTCGTGCTCGGCCAGCCGGATCTCCTTGCGCCCCAGCTCGGCGAGCGCGAGGTCGCGGACGCGGAACTCCAGGGCGCCGGTGCCGGTGGCCATCGTGTGGGTGGTCTTGTTGGTCATCGTCGTCATCGTTGTCTCCGTAGCTCGCGTGGGTTCATCGGGTGGTATCGATCAAGACTCGGGGCGCCGGTCCCGGGCCCCCGAACGGTTCGTCTCACTGTTCTTCGGCCAGCCAGCCCGTCGCCGCGAAGAGGCCCGGACCTTTCCCGGCTGGATCGCGGGCCAGCTCGCGGTACCCCGCCCTGGCGAACCCGGCGTCCCCCAGCCAGCCCACCACCGCCTCGGGCCGGAAGCCCAGGTGACGGTGGCCCATGGTGTGCCGGTACTCGGCCCGCCGGTGTTCGAGCATGTCGACGATGAGGGCGACCCCCCCACCCCGCTCGGTGCGCAAGACCCGCGCCATCTGCCGCACCACGCCCGCCGGGTCGTCGATGTGGTGAAGCACCAGCGAACAGACCGCCGCGTCGACGCTGCGGTCGGGCAGCGGCAGGTCCGCGAGTTCCCCCTCCACAAACTGCACCGAGGGCAGGCCGGCCAGCCGCGTCTGTGCCGCGGCGAGCATGGCCTGCGAGCGATCCACCGCGACCACCCTCTCGACAATCGGCCCGAGCCACGCCGCCGCATCGCCCGTGCCGCAGCCGAGGTCGGCGACGACCCACCGGGGCGAGACCAGCCCGAGCAGCGCCTCGGGAGTGAATCGCTCGCCGAAAAGCTCATGGCGGACGGCGTCCCACTCGCCGGCGATCCGCCCGAAGTAGGCCTGGCTGTCCCCGGGGCGCTCGGCGAGCACCGCCGCCAGGCGCTCGCGGTCCTCGGCGATCTCTCGGGACCCCTCCAGGGAGGCCCGGATCGGCTCCCACAGGGCTCCGGCCGAGTCCTCGAGGTCGTCGGTGTCCATGCGGTAGAGCGTGGCGGTCCCGGCGGCCCGCTTGGCCACCCACCCGGCCTCGGCGAGCAGCTTGAGGTGCCGGCTCACCGTGGACTGGGGGAGCTGCAGCACCCTGGCGACTTCGCCGACGGAGAGCTCGTCCGACGCCAGCAGCACGAGCAGGCGTAGCCTGACCGGCTCGCTGAGCGAGTCGAGGCGTTCGGCGGCGATGATGGTCCGAGAAGGCTTCATCCGTTGATCCGGATGAAGTGTACAAACAAAACCCCAGAGGTCAAATCGATCTCCGGGAGAATCAACCCTCAGGCGGGGATCGCCGCCGGGGGAGTGAGGCCGAGCTGGAGGAGGATGGCGTCGGCCGCCTCCCGCCCGGCATGGTGCCCGGTGAACTTCTCCACGATGCGTCCGAGCTCGCCCCGCTGCTTCGAGGCGACCTCGGAGGAGTCGAGGAGCCTGAGCGCCTCGGCCACAATCGGCTCGTGGCCCGCAAAGTGAGGGACAAACTCGGGCACGACCTCGCGCCCGGCGACCAGGTTGGGCAGGGTCAGGAACTCGGTCGACAGCACCCACCGGGCCAGGAGCATGTAGAAAAGCGGGCTGGATTTGTAGACGATGATCATGGGCCGCTGCTGTCGGGCGATCTGCAGGGTCACCGTGCCGCTGACGACCAGGGCCAGCTCGGACCAGTGCACCACCGCGTCGGTCGAGGCGACGGCGATGGTGAGCGACGCCGGCCAGCCGCCGGTGCGTTCGGCGACCGCCCTGATGCGTTCGGCGACCGCGGGGGTGGTGACGGCCGCCACGCCGGCGATCTCGGGCTTGGCGGCGGCCAGGGCCCGGTAGGCGTCGAGCAGGAGCGGCCAGTTGCGGGCGATCTCGCTCGGGCGCGACCCGGGCAGGAGCGCGACCCTCGGCGAGCCGCTCGGGTAGGCCGCGGCCCGGCGGGCGAGCTCGTCTCGGTGGACCTCCTCGGCGAAGAGCGGGTGGCCGATGAAGCTCGCCCGGATGCCGCGCTCGCGGAACCAGGCCTCCTCGAAGGGCAGGATGCAGAGCAGGCCGTCGGTCAGACGCCGGAGCTTCCGGATGCGCCAGCCGCCCCACGCCCAGACCTGCGGCGCCACCAGGTGGAGCACAGCGCGGTGGAATCGCTTGGCGATCCGACAGATGGGGAAGTTCGCGGCGGGGGAATCGACGGGGACATGCAGTCGGAAGCTGGGGTTGTCACGCATCCAGTCGCGGATGCGGCTGTTGATGCGCCGGTGCTCGAGGATCTTGGCCAGGCCCGGCATGCCCATCACCGCGTCGTCGCCGGTGCGCTCGATGACGATCGCGCCGGCGGCCTGCATCGCCGCGCCGCCCCACGCGTAGATCGGGAGGTTGGGCTCGCGGCGCTTCAACTCGGCGATAACGACTGCGGCATGCTCATCGCCGCTGTGCTCAAAGGCGGTGAACAACACCGCGGGCAGGGGCCCGATCGGCGAGTGCTCCAGCGGCTTGGGTTTCTCGATCTGAGGCATGAACGGGACTCAACTCCCCGCGAGGGCGGATGTCAAATGCCGCAACGCCCTTGTCGCGCGTCAGGAAGCGACCAGCCCGGGCGCGGGCGGGGTCTAGACTCCGGCGTGCCCGCGCCCCACCCGCGATCCCGTCGTCCCGGCCCGATCCCCGGCCCGCGGCTGAACCCCGGCCGGGCGGCGGCGCTGGACCGACTCGCCGAGGAGGCGGCCCGATACCCGGAGTTCGGGCTCGACCCGCTCGAGACGCCGCACGCCTCGGACCGCGACGCCGCCCTGGCGCACGCGATCTATGACACCGCGGTACGGCGGTGGCTCACGATCAGCTTCCTGGCCGGGCAGCACCTCCGCCAGCCCTGGGACGGGCTTGAACCAGGGGTTCTGGGGGCATTGCTGGGTGGGGCGGCGCAGCTCTTGTTCTTTGACCGAATCCCGCCACACTCGGCGATCGACGAGGCGGTCGAATGGACCAAGCACAGGGTCAACCCGCAGGCGGCGGGCCTGGTCAACGCGGTGCTCCGCCGGATCGCCGGGATGGTCATCCGTGGCGCCGGCGAGGAGCTGGAGCGTCGGGCGGCCTGGACGGGGGCGAGGGATGAACTCCCGCTGGCCGACGGACGGGCGTTGGTGCTCGCCGGGCAGGTGTTGCCGCCGGATGTGGCAAGGAGGACCGCCGCGGCGACCGGCGTGCCGACCTGGCAGGTTCAGCAGTGGATCGATGTCTACGGCGAGGACGATGCGCTGCACATGGCGTGGCACTCGATCGCCCCGGCGCCGACGATCGTGTACGCGCCCGGGGGCATGGCAGCCCACCCGGACCTCGCGGCGCACGAGTCCGCGAATCATCGGGTCTTCGTCGGGGCGCGGGCCGGGCTGCTGGAGCTGCTCGCGGGGCATCCCGGGCTCTGGGTGCAGGACCCGACGGCCTCGGCCGCGATCGCGGGGCTGCCCGAGCAGGACGCCACGGTAGTCGTCGATCTGTGCGCAGGGCGTGGGACGAAGACCCGGCAACTGCTCGCGAGATTCCCCGCGGCAGAGGTCACCGCCTGCGAGGTCAGCACGCCCCGCCTCGACGACTTGCAGGCACTGGCCCGCTCGGCGGAGGGTCGGCTCGCCGTGTGCCGGCCCGACCGGGCCGCCCAGGAGCTGCGCGGCCGGTGCGACCTGGTGGTGGCCGATGTCCCGTGCAGCAACTCGGGCGTGCTGGCCCGGCGGGTCGAGGCACGCCACCGCTGCGGCGCGCGGCAGCTCGCGAGGCTCGGCGAGCAGCAGAGGGAGATCGTCGCCCTCGCCGCATCGCTGCTCAGGCCGGGGGGGATGCTGCTCTATTCGACCTGCAGCCTGGAGACGCCGGAGAACGCCGGGGTGGCGATCTGGGCAGCCCGGGCGTTGGGATTGACCATCGCCGACGAGCGCCAGCGGCTGCCTTTGGGCGGCCCCGGCGAGCCGGCGGGGGAGTACCAAGACGGGGGCTACGCGGCGGTCCTGACCGCGCCGGGCGTTGCGGGCGGGTAGGGCTGGTGCGGCATACACTGCCCACGCTGCATCGTGCGCAGAGAACTGGACCGCCAGCGTGCTGGCTTGACCGAGGCGTCGGGGTAGTTGATGAACCTTCTCGAAATCCTGAGTTGTGATTGCATCAAGGCCCCGCTCGGGGCGGCCGACAAGCGGGGCGTCATCGACGAACTGGTCGAGGTCCTTGCCGCCGCCGGTCGGGTCGAGAACCCGGGCACGCTCAAAGAAGCGGTCTGGACCCGCGAGCAGACCAGGACCACGGGCATCGGGCACGGGCTGGCGATCCCGCACGGCAAGTGCCCGGGGATGAGGTCGCTGGCGATGGCGATCGGCAAACCCGCTAAGCCCTTGGACTTCGAGGCGATCGACGGGCTTCCCGTCAACCTGGTGGTGCTGCTGGCCAGCCCGCCGGACCGGACGAGCGACCACATCCAGGCGCTGGCCCGCGTGAGTCGGCTGATGACCATGGAGCAGTTCCGCGAGCGGATCTACGCCGCCGAGTCGGCCGAGGAGATCTGGGAACTCTTGCAGGCCGAAGAGGCCACCCGCTAGGCCCCGGGCCCGGACCCACCCTTGCCCGGTTTGGCGGCCGCGATCGTGATGAGGCTCTGGCCGAACGCCTCGAGGCGGGCGAGACAGCGGTCGGCCCTCGCCCGGAAGATCGTGTAGGGAAAGAGCGTCGCCAAGGCGATGATCAGCCCGAACGCCGTGGTGATGAGCGCTTCGGCGATACCGCCGGCGACCGAGACCGGGTCGGCGATCGGGCCCTCGGTCCCGAGCAGGCGGAAGCTCCGGATGATGCCCGTCACGGTGCCGAGGATCCCCAGCATGGGGGCCGCGGTGATGATGGCGCTGAGCGTGGCGCCGTACCGCTCGGTGGCGGCCCGGACCGACTCGATCCCCTGGGCGACATCGGCCTCGGAGACCTCGGGGCTCACGGCCCAGCCCGGTTCCTCGGTACGGATCATCGCCCGTCCGAACCGCCCGAGGACGCTCCTGTCCTCCTCGGCCCTGGCGGCGGCGGCGGCCCAATCGCCGGCGCGGGCGGACCGGACGATCCGCTCGATCAGGTTGAGCATCCCCCGCTCGCGGTGGCGGACCCAGAAGATCGCCCGCTCGAAGCACAGCGTGATCGAGAGCAGGCTGATCGCCGCAAGCGGGACCATGACCCACCCACCAGCCCGGAACAGTTCGAATGGTCCGAGACCTTCCATGGCCGGGATGGTACGCGGGGGAGCGAGTCCCGGGATCGGCGTGCTAGAGTCCGGCGGACCCGGCGCCCCGCCCATGGACAGCCCCACACCACAACCCCGGTTCGCCGAGCTGCCCGCCGCGGTCACGGCCCCGCTGCCGACGATTGAGGCGTACCTGGCGCGCACACTCGCGGACCTCGACGCCCCGGCATCGCTGCGGGCGGCGATGGAGTACGCGACGCTCGGCGCCGGCAAGCGGCTCCGACCCCTGCTGGCCTGGCACGCCTGCGTGGCGGCGGGCGGTGCGGGCGAGGCCAGCCTGCCGGCGTGCGCCGCGGTCGAGTTGGTCCACTGCTTCAGCCTGGTGCACGACGACCTGCCCGCGCTCGATGACGACGACCTCCGGCGGGGGCGTCCGACGCTTCACAAGCACGCGGGCCAGGCGATGGCGATCCTCGCGGGCGACGCCCTGCTCAACCACGCCTACCGCGTGCTGGCTTCGGGACTCCGCGGTGGTCAATTCACGGGCGTCGCCGGCGAGCTCGCCCGGGCCTGCGAGCAGATGATCGCCGGGCAGGTGCTCGACACCCTGGGGTTTGATGCCGAGCCGGGGGGAGCGGCGCTCTCCGCCGAGCAGCGGCTCGAGCGGATCCACCGGGGCAAGACCGGGGCGATGCTGGTCGCGTCCTTGCGGATGGGCGTGCTCTGCGCCGAGCCTCAGGACCCGAGGACCCTCGACCGGCTCACGGCCTTCGGTTCTGCGATCGGGCTCATGTTCCAGGTTGTCGACGACCTGCTCGATGTGACGCAGAGTGCCGAGCACCTGGGGAAGCGGTCGGGCAAGGACCAGGACGCGGGCAAGCTGACCTATCCGGGGGTGCTGGGGGTCGCGCGGTCGCGGGAGCTGGTCGGCGAGCTGCGCGGGACGGCGGTGGGTGAGCTTTCGGACCTGGGCGGGGCCGCCGAGCCGCTGAGGTTGCTGGCCGAGTACCTCGCGGTGCGGACCCGGTAGTGAACCAGAGGGGTTCGGTATCCGAAGGAGAGAGACCCCGGCAGCAGCTTGGGGTACAATGCTTTCAGTAGATGTTGAAAGATCGCCGATAGCGGCCACCAATGCCCATGCGAATCCTCCCCACTATCACCAGCCCCGCCCAGATCAAATCCATGGAGATCGCCGAGCTCGAAGTCCTCGCGGCCGAAATCCGCGAGGCGATCTGCGAGCAGGTCTCCAAGACCGGCGGGCACCTGGCCCCCAACCTGGGCGTGGTCGAGCTCTCGATCGCGATGCACTATGTGTTCGATTTCTCGCACGACCGACTGCTCTTTGATGTGGGCCACCAGTGCTATCCGCACAAGCTGCTCACCGGGCGGTACCCCCTGCTGGCGGGGCTGCGGTCGGGCAAGGGGATGAGCGGCTTCCCGGCGCCGAGCGAATCACCCTACGACCTCTTCAGCGTGGGGCACGCGGGGACGGGCATCTCGACGGCGGTCGGCATGGCGCGGGGCGACACGCTCAACAGTGAGGCGTACGAGCCGCAGCGCAACCCCAAGGGGCGGCGCGTGGTCAGCCTGATCGGCGACGCGTCGATCGTCAACGGCGTGGCGATGGAGGGGCTCAACAACGCGGGCACCCTCAAGCGGCAGTTCCTGATCGTGCTCAACGACAACGGGATGGGGATCTCCAAGCCCCAGGGCGCGGTGGCGCAGTACTTCGACCGGCTGCGGATGAGCCCCTTCTACGCCGACCTCAAGCGCGGCGCCAAGGACATCCTGCGACGGGTGCCGGGCGGATCGCTGGTGCACGAGGCCTACCACAAGATGGGCGAGGCCACCAAGGCGATGATCAACGAGGGGGCGTGGTTCGAGCACTTCGGGATCGTCACCGTCGGGCCGATCGACGGCCACTCTTTGCCGACGCTCATCGAGTTCCTCAGCGAGGCCGCCGAGTTTGACCGGCCGATGGTGCTGCATGTGCAGACCATCAAGGGCAAGGGGTACGAGTTCGCCGAGAACGACGCCTCAAAGTTCCACTCGCCGCCGGCGTTTGAACGCTACGAGGAACGCGGCACTACCAACTGCCGGGTGGAACTCCGGAGCAAGGGGCGGACCTTCACCGCGGCGTTCGCCGATGCCTTGGCGGACCTGATGACCGGGGACGACCGCGTCGTCGCGGCGACGGCGGCGATGCCGGACGGCACGGGCGTCTCCAAGGCCCTGGAGCTCTTCCCCGCCCGCGTCTGGGACACGGGCATCTGCGAGAGCCACGCCATGGACATGATGGCGGGGATGGCCAAGTGCGGGTTCAAGCCCTTCCTCGCGGTCTACTCGACCTTCCTCCAGCGGGCGTTCGACCAGGCGTTCCAGGAGTCGGCGCTGCAGGGGCTGCCCGTGCGGCTGTGCCTCGACCGGGCGGGGCTCGTCGGCGGCGACGGCGCGGTGCACCACGGGTTCTGCGATGTCGCGCTGCTGCGGACGCTGCCGGGGGCGTGCCTTATGGCGGCGATCGACGAGCCCAGCCTGCGGGCGGCGCTGGCGTTCATGGCCGACTGGGACGAGGGGCTCAGCGCGGTCCGCTACCCCCGCGATGTCGTCAGCGATCGCTTCACCGACCGGCCGACCCCCGAGTTCGAACTCGGCAGGGCGCGGTGCCTGACGCCCGGGCTCGATATCCAGTCCGCGACCGCCGCACGCCCCGATGTCGCGGTGCTGGCCTTTGGCACGCCCGCCCTCGACGCGCTCGAAGCGGCCGAGGCCATCGGCGAGGACCTGGCGGTCGGCGTGTGGGACGCCCGATTCGCCAAGCCGATCGACCGGGCGCTTGTGGCAGCCCTGCTCGCAGCCGGCGTGCCCATCGTGACCGTCGAGGATCACGGCGCCATCGGCGGGTTCGGGTCGGGCGTGCTCGAGGCGGCCCAGACGCTGGGCCTGGATACCTCGGGCATCACACGCCTGGGCATCCCCGATGCGTGGATCCACCAGGACCCACGGGCCAAGCAACTCGCCCTGGCCGGGCTCGATGCCGCGGGGATCGAGCGGGCGATCCGGGCGGCGGCCCGCGGTCGGGCCGAACGCCCCGGGGCGACCGGAGCCCCCGCCCTGCCGGCCCACACCCGCTCGCCCTCGCAGACGGTACAGTGAGCCCATGGCACGCCGCGTCCTCCTGGCCTACAACCCCGACAGCGCAGAGACCCGGGCCGCGGCGACGAAGCTGCGAGCGCTCGTGGGGCAACACGGCACACTCGCGGGGGAGATCAACAGCCGGGATGTCGAGCCGGTCGCCGCGCTCGACCACGCCGACCTGGTTGTGGTGCTCGGCGGCGACGGCACACTCCTGAGCCAGGCCCGGCGGTTCGCCGATCATGATGTCCCGCTGCTGGGGGTCAACCTCGGGCGTCTGGGGTTCATGGCCGAGTTTGACCTGGCGGCGCTCGAGGCCTCGGCGGCGCGGTACTTCGGCGATGGCCCGATGGAGACCTACACGCTGGGCATGCTCCGGGCCGAGGTCTTCGCCGAGGGCGACGCGGCGCCGCGATTCACCGGGCTCGCGCTCAACGAGGCCGCGATCAACGCGGGGTTCCCCTTCAGGATGATCGAGCTCGCGCTGCGGATCGACGCCGAGGAGGGGCCGACGGTGGCCGGCGACGGGCTGCTGGTGTCCACGCCCACCGGCTCGACGGCTTACAATGTGTCGGCCGGTGGGCCGATCGTCTCGCCCGGGGTCGAGGCGCTGACGATCACGCCCATCGCCGCCCATACCCTTTCATTCCGACCGATCGTCGTCCCGGCCGCCTCGGTGATCGAGATCGAGACGCTCCGGCTCAACGACGACCGACCGACCGGCGGGACGACGCTCGTGCTCGACGGGCAGGTGCAGACGCCGCTGCGCATGGGCGACCGGATCCGCGTCCGCGGCGATGCCCAGCGGTCGCGGTTCGTCCGCAACCCCGAGATCGGGTTCTGGCAGACGGTCATCCAGAAGCTGCACTGGGCGGCCCAGCCTCGCATGCGGGGCGGGTGACTTCCTCGAGCCGGGCCGCAGCCCCCGCGAGGCTCGGGGTCCCCGGTCGCGCCGCCCTACGCCATCAGCAGTTCGTCGGGGTTGACCACCGCGACGACGCTCTGCCCGGGCTGGGGGTCGGCGAGCTTCTGGTCGGTCATCACCGACAGCCTGCCGTCCTCGGCGATGGTGAACAGGATGATGGCCCGGGGGCCGTAGAGCGTGCGGAAATCCTCGAAGGTGAACTCGGCGGAGAGGGTGGTGACCTTGACGACCCACCCGCCGCTGAGGCGGGAGGCGAGGGTGGCGAAGGTCGCCTCCTTGGAGAAGATGCGCCGGCCGGGCATCTCGCTGTGGCCACCCTTGTCGGGTCGACCCTCGCGGGCCGAGGAGAGGCGGTAGACATCGGCGCGGTCGAAGAGCCGCAGGAATCGCTGGCAGACGAGGGTGTTGACCTCGTCGTTGGGGGTGAAGGCCATGACGCGGCCGATGCCGGAGAGCTCGAGCATCTCGATGGTCTCCTCGAGGAGCACATTGCCGTAGACGGCGTTGAGGCCCGCGAGCCTGGCCAGGCGGATGTTCTCGTAGTTGGTGTCGGCGAGGAGGACCATGATCCCCCGGCTGCGCAGCGCCGCGGCGACATCGCGGGCCCAGGGCGGGGCCCCGATGAAGAGCATCCCCTGCGGGTTGTTGACCGCCAGGCCGAGGCGTCGGGCGATCGGCCCCGCCGCCAGGCCGTAGAACGCGACGGTGCCGAGGATGACCGCAAAGGTATAGGGCACGAGCGTGCCGGCCTGGGCGATGCCCGCCTCTTCGAGGCTGATGGCAAAGACCGAGGCGACCGAGGCGGCCACGATCCCACGCGGGGCGACGCACGCCAGGAAGATCCGCTCGCTGCGTTTGAGCCCCGAGCCGATGGTGGCGAGCCAGACGCCCGCGGGCCGGGCGACGACGATCAGCGACACGACAAACAGCAGGCTCCGCCAGTTCAGATAGGCGAAGTCGCTCAGCCGCATGCGCGCCCCGAGAGTGATAAAGAGGGCCGAGATGAGCAGGACGCGGAGGTTCTCCTTGAACTCGATGATGTGCCGGACATCGGCCCCGCGCTGGTTGGCCAGCACGATCCCCATCACCGTCGCGGCCAGCAGCCCCGACTCTTCCTGCACCTCGCCCGAGGCGACAAACACCAGCACAACCAGCAGCACCGAGACGGGGTTCTGCAGCGAGTCGGGGATGAGGTAGTGCCGGAGCAGCCAGGCCAGGAACATCGCGGCCGCTGCGCCCAGCCCGCCCCCGACCAGGACAGTTTTCAGGAGGGCGATGACGGTGGCGCCGGCCGCGTCGTGCCCCCCGGTGCGGATCACCTCGAAGATCAGCACCGCCAGCAGCGCACCGATCGGGTCGATCACGATGCCCTCCCAGCGGAGGACCGGACCGACCTTGCCCTGCGGGCGGATGTGCGTGAGCAGCGGGCCGATGACCGTCGGCCCCGTGACCACCAGGATCGCCCCGAGCAGGGACGAGATCTCCCAGTTCAGCCCCAGCAGCAGGCGGGCCGCGAGCGTCGCGAGCACCCAGGTCGCCAGCGCCCCCACCGTGACCAACCGGCGGATCACCAGCCGCACCTCGCTGATCTCACGCAGGTTGAGCGTCAGCCCGCCCTCGTAGAGGATGAGCCCGACCGAGAGCGAGACCAGGGGCAGCAGCAACTCCCCGAGCAGCCGATCGGGCTGCAGGATCGGCTCCCCGGCGGACGGGAACACCGCCGAGAGCGGGCCCACCGCGATGCCCGCCAGCAGCAGCAGCAGGATCGACGGCACGCGGACACGCCACGCCAGCCACTGGGCGCCGACGCCCAGCACCACGATCACCGCCAGCGAGACAATCGGATCGTGAAGCACCCGGTCCTCCGTGACCGCCACCCGGCGGAGCTACAGCATAAACTGTCCGTCGAAAGGCGGTGTGGCGTGCGACTGTACCTGATCCGACACGGCAAGGCCCAGAAGCACAGCGACTCGGGCCGCGACGAGGATCGCGTCCTGGCGACGAAGGGCCGCGAGCAGGCCGAGTGGCTCGGAATCGACCTCCGCCGCTCCGAAAGGCCGCCCGAGAGGCTCCTGACCAGCCCGGCGGCCCGGGCCAGGGAGACGGCCGTCCTGATCGCCGAAGGCCTGGGCGTGCCCGCCGAGCTTGACGATCGCCTGGGCTTGGCGACCCTCCCCTCGGCGGTGATAGCGCTGATCTCGACGCTGCCGGTCACCGGGTCTGTCGCCCTGGTCGGGCACAACCCCACGCTCAGCATCGTCGCCGACCTGCTCTGCCAGGGGCCGGGGGCGGCCCGCGGGGTGGAGCTGCGCACCGGCCAGGCGGCGGTGCTCGACCTTGCCGATCCGGACCGGCCGTTGGGGACCGCGGAACTCTGGGGGCTGCTCCGGGCTGAGGACGACTGACCGGCTCGACGGCGCGGTCGTCCCTGAATCCGTTCGCATTCATCAGCCATGCTCGGCTATCGCCCACCCCCGGGCGCACAGATGACGACATCGGCGCGCCGCGATGCCGGCTCGACGACGAGGTCAACGACTCGACCGCCCCGAACGCGCCCGGTCAGTGTTGTCTGGTATGGCGCGTGCAGCTTGAACTCGGCGTCCCACCCCTGCGGCCACGCGGGCAACAGGTAGATCGTCCGGCCCTCGGTCTGCATGAGCATGGTCTGCAGCGTGCGCCTCAGCACCCCGCCGTGGTCCTGGTCGGGGATCCAGTCGTAGTTGGGCCCCCAGAATGCGGGGAACCTGGAGCCCGCGTGCTTGTTGCGGGCGCGGCTGACGAGGTTGATGCGGGCCTGCTCGGCCAGGCCCAGGTGGGTCATGAAGAGGTCGTCCTGCCGCCAGCCGGAGGCGCCGCGGTCCCAGCGGTGCTCGAGGGCGGCGATGCCCAGCGGGGCGTTGTCCTTCTCGAAGCTGACGAGGCGGAAGGGGAAGACCGCGTAGAGCTCGGGGTTCTCGACATTGCTCTTGTTCTCGAAGCGGGCGGCGGGGGCGAGCATCTCGACGCCGTCGACCGGCCAGGTCGGTAGGGCCGGGAGTTTGGCCGCGATCCCCGCCCAGTACGCGCGGTCGTCGCGTGACGCCCGGCCCTCGGGGAGCGCCAGCAGCCTCGCGGTCAGCGCGTGCAGGCCGGCGACCTCGGGGCCGGGGTTGGTGGTGTCCCACCAGGTCTCGAGCGCCTGCGTCGGCTCCATGACGAGCTTGCCATCGTCGCCGGTCTCGAACTGCTCATCGAAGAACCGCAGCACACCGGTCGCGAAGGGGAGGAGCCGGTCCCGGAGCAACGCCTCGTCCTGCGTGTGGTCGTAGAGGTCGAGCATCATCCAGGCGAGTTCGAGGCCGTCGACCCACTCCCGTTTGTGCCAGGGGCTCTCCTGGAGCTTGTCCCCGCCCCGCTCGGCGTAGGGCGTCCAGCCGTAGGTCTCCGCGAAGGTGCCGCCCCAGAAATACATGCACTCGGGGATGAGCAGCCCGGCGTGGCCGGTGTACTGGCGGGCGCGGAGCGCGTGCACGGCGGAGAGGTCGTCGACATACATGCGAAACAGCGGCTCCATCATCTCGAAGTCGCCGCCGGCGCACATGCTGAGGTAGGGCAGGCGGGTATTCTGCCACCAATAGCCGGGCCCCCACCGGCGGTAGTCGGCATCACCCCAGGCCGACTCGTCGGGCACGGTGAAGATCGAGCCGTTGAACTTGATCGGGTATCGCCCGCGCCCGGCGCAGGCGTCGATGTACCGCTGCAGCGCGTATGCGCGGCTCACGACGAACGCGTCGTCGGCCGTGTCGAGCGTCTCGCTGGCGACCGGCTCGCCGTTGAGGTAGATGGCAATCACGCCGGTCGCCGGGTCGGCGCTCGCCGCGACATGGGACCACTCGCCCTCGGGCAGCACGCCGTCGGCCAGGACGATCGTGTCCCCGACGATGAAGCGCAGGCTGTTGCCGGGGTAGGTGTCGAGGAGCCACCCGTCGCTCGCGCCGGCTGTGATTTTGTCGACGATCCGACCGCCGCCCGGAGGTAGCACGCCCGGCTTGACCCAGGCCTCAAGCCCCAAGCCGTGATCGAGTGACCACGCGGCGGATTCGTCGATCGCCTCGCCAGCACCCCCCTCACCCGCGTGCAGGGGCTTGACCGCGCACGCGGCCGGTCCCTCCCGGCCCGAAACCGCCCAGACCTTCGGCTGATCCGGCTCGAGAGCCTGCGGCAAGACCGTTACCCGGCCGATCTCCCCGACGAACCGGTTCTGCCCTTGCTGGTCGATGCCGATGCGCGCGGGGAGGCTGTTGTCGGGCACCATCCGGCGCGGCTCGTCACCGGCCGAGGACACCTCAATCCAGCTCCGCTGCCAGAAATCCTTCCACCATCTCGTGTGCGCGGTCTGCCCGGCGAGCCACTCGTGTGGTGTCGCGTCGGCCGCGAGGTCCTGCACCGCCGCGAGCCAGTCCTCGGGGCTCGATGGGTGCGAGGTGTACACATGCACATTGAACCGATGAGCCAGTCCGCTCGGTGCGCGAAGCGCCGCCGCGTTGATTCGCTCGCCCCGCTCGGCGGTGACCAAGGCCCCAAACACCCGGTGCAGCAGCGGGTCCGGCTGCCCGGCGCACGCCGCCTGGAGGCCCTGGATCTCGACGAGTTCGCTGTAGTCCGAGGGTGCCTGCGCAAAGTGGTACCATCCCACCGCCTCACCGACTCCCTCCAGCAGCACATCCGGATCGACGAACACCTCGCGACGGAGGCCATTGGGCTTGGAGCGGTCCTCGAAGGTGTCGCTCACATCGGCCCGTGGGATCGCCTGCCGCTCGATCCGCCAGGGCTCGATCCACGCCGTCGCTGTCCGTGTCCGCTTGCCCACGACCTCGACCCGCACGGTCGGCCGGTTCGCGTCCACCCAGAGGCGCAGCTCCACCGCGTCCGCTCCAGCCCCCGCGTTCACAAGCATTCGACCGGTCTCAAGCTCCAGCCGCTGCTGGAAGGGCTCGACCGGCATCGGCGGGTCGAGGGTGACGCGGAGCTTGCCGACCTTGAGCAACCGCCCGTGCTCGCCCCAACTGTCGGTCTTGCCGATGTAGAAGAGCAGATCCCCCGTCGGCTCGACCCAGGCGTTGAGCGAGATGTCGCCGTTGCCGAGCGGCATGGAGCCGTGCGCGTCGGCGCTGGGCGTGTCCCAGACGATGTCGTAGCGGGAGACCTCCCGGGCGGAGGTCGGCCCGCCCCCCCCCCCCCCCCCCCCCCCCCCCCCCCCCCCCCCCCCCCCCCCCCC
>CAYJPX010000038.1:0-28804 GCA_964372195.1 uncultured Phycisphaeraceae bacterium | reverse complement strand
CTACAACCTCGGCACGGGGATCCGCGTGACGGAGGCCGGCGTGATCGAGTCGTGCGTGGCGAAGAACAACGGGGGCGGCGGCGTCGAGACATCGACGGGGTGCACGATCCAGGGCTGCGCGAGCGCGGAGAACGCCTGGGCCGGGTTCATCGTCGAGTCGGGCGGCACGATCTCGGATTGCTCGGCGACGCAGAACGGGTTCGTGGGCATCCTGTCGGGATCGGGCGCGACGGTCACCCGCTGCTCGGCGGCGTTCAACGCGGGCGACGGCGTATGGGGCGGGAGCAACGGCATGATCCTGGAGAACACCTGCACCGGCAACGGCACGGGCGGGGACGGCGCGGGGATCCACGCGATCGGCCCGTGCGGGAGGATCGAGGGGAACATCGTCAGCAACAACCCGCGGGGGATCGATGTGGACGCGGGGCGGAACATGGTGGTGCGCAACTACGCGACGCAGAACGGGGTCAACTACGACATCGCCGGCGGGAACATCGTCGGGACGATCGTGACGACCGAGGCGGCGATGAACGCGGCGGAGAACGCGAATGTGAATGTCTCGTTCTGAGCCGCGCCCGCAAGAGCCCGGCACGAATCCGTAAGAACCCTGGTGAGGAGGTGCCCGATGGGTTACTCGCACACGCAGTGGAGCCCGCTGTGGCTGTTGCTCGCCGGGGTGGGCGTGGTGCTGGCGGCGGGGGCGGGGTCGTACTGGGGGCAGGGGGGTGTGGAGTTCGCGCGGGGGGGGGGGGCGGCCTTTTTCTTCCTGATCGCGGCTTCGTTCGCCTGGCTGCGCATCGAGGACGGGGGCGAGTTCCTGCGCGTGCGGTACGGGCCGTTGCCGGTGTTCGGGACGCGGGTGCGGTACGACACGATCGAGTCGGTCGAGGCGGGGCGCTCGGCGTTGATCGACGGGTGGGGGATCCACTATGTGCCGGGGCGGGGGTGGACCTACAACCTGTGGGGTCGAGATTGCGTGGTGGTGCGGCGCGGGGGGCGGGTGGTGCGCTTGGGGACGGATGATGTGGAGGGGCTGGAGGGGTTCTTGCGAGAGCGGATCTGCGCGGGCGGCTAGCCGGGGCGGCCGGGCCCGTGCCCAGGTGCGTGCGTAGGCGATGCATGCGCGCCGAGCTTAGATCTAGACCCTCACGCGCAGCCCCCACACAGGCCGCGGGGGTTGCTATGCTGCGGACCTATGAGCCACGGGACCAGTCCTTCGGGGAGAATCGGGCCGGCGTTCCTGGTGACGGGGCCGGCGGGGTTGGCGGTGATCGCGGCGTGCGGGGGTCTCTACGGGGGCGCGGCAGCCAAGACGCCGTGGGGCCTGACCAACCCCGTGGTGATGTTCGCGCTGTGCTTCCCCATCGCCTTCTGCTCGATCCACGCGGCGAGGCTGGGCAAGCTCCGGAACACTCTGGTGGCGTGGGTGTACGGGCTGGTGGGGCTGGTGCTGTTCACCGCGGCGTCGATGCTGGTGATGCAGCGGCTGGCCGGGCACACGGGGAGCGTGTGGGAGTTCATGGGCCAGCGGCGCCGGGATGGGATCGTGCTGTTCGGGGGCTTTGCGCTCAAGGGGGTCTGGGTGGTCGCGACCTGGGTGCTCAACGGGCTGGTCACGCTCTTTGTGACCACCGCGCCGTACATGGAAGCCCAAAGGCCTTTCTGCGAGGGGTGCGGCGCGTGGGGGTGGAAGCCGCGGTGGAGGTTCCGGCTGATCGGCCCGAGCGAGGGCGACCTGGCGCAGCTCCGGGTCCAGCAGTCGCTGGAGGCGCTGACGCGCGTCTCGCGTGGGGGCGATCGCAAGCGTGTGCTCGATTGTGCCCTGGGCGTGTGCAAGTGCGGGGATGTCGCCGCCCTGACGGTGGAGTTGAAGACCCAGGGCAATGAGCAGGCGGACGCGACGCTGATCCAGGACTTGCCGATGTACCCCGGCACCGCTCAGCGGCTGTACCAGTGGGCCGAGCGGCTCGACCCGACGATGGCGGAGCGGCGTCCGAAGATCAACCCGCTGAAGATCGAGGAGAGTGGGGGCGGGGCGATCGATCTGGCCTACCCCGAGGGCGAGCCGAAGACCAGCTTCCGCTGGAGCGGGAGGCAACTGGCGTGCGACTGCACGGGTGACAATGCGTTGACCAAGGCCCTCCGCAAGCACATCCAGCGCGACGGGCCGGGCATCATCCCAAGGGCGTTGGCGATGGCGAAAAGCCACGACGATCTGGCCTACATCGCCGAGGCCTGCGCCGACTGGGAGACCCGGCCGGGGTGGATCGAGCGTTGGACCGAGGCGGCGCCGGACTCGGCCGAGATGCACCTGGTCCGCGGGATCCAGAGCGTAAAGTGGGCGTGGCACGCGCGCGGCGGGGGTTGGGTGCCCAAGCACTTCGCGGTTTTCCAGGAGCGCCTGGCGGAGGCCCAGCACCACCTGCACGCCGCCGCGCAGGGGCGGCCCGACGACCCGACGCCTTGGGCCTGGCTGATCTACGCGGCCAAGGGACGCGGAGAGGAGAAGGAAGCGGTGCTCGGGCTGTTCAAGCAGGCCATCAGGCGATCGCCATTCCACCGCCAGGCGCACTCCTTCATGGCGGACGCGATCACGCCCAAGTGGGGCGGATCGGCCGGCAAGCTGCACGAGTTTGCGAAGAAGGCCTCGGCCCGGGCGCCGGCGGGATCAGCGGTCCATGTGGTGCTGGCCGAAGCGCACCTAGAACTGGCGGCCGACCGGGCGCGGGAGACCGAGGACAAGGACGGCCTGCGGGCATACCTCGGCGTGCCCGAGGTGCAGCGGGAGCTGAGGGAGGCCAACGCCAAGGCCTTCCAGGTCGGCGCGTTTACGCCGTGCATGGACACGCCCAGGAACAGGGCGATGTGGGCGTACACGCTGTGGAAGGCGGGGCTCTCCAGCGAGGCCTGCGAGCACCTCCGCCTGATGGGGCGGTCATCGGCGTGGGGGCCGTTCTCCCCGAACATCCCGTTCCTCAAGGACAGTGTGCGGCGGGCACGGCGAGAGTGCGGGGTGTAGGTGGCGCGGCTACACCGCCGGTTGCGGGCGCTCGCGGAGGAGTTGCCAGATCGCCAACGGCGACGCCAGGAACAACCACGGCACCGACGACGCGAGCACCATGATGCAGAACAGGCGATACACCACCGGGCGTCCGGCCCCGAACCAGATCCGCCGCCACACGCCCCCCACACACTCGGCAAAGAACGGGATCTGCTCGAGGGGCATGTAGTTGGTGAACTGCCCGACGGAGAGGGCGCAGTGGGGGCAGAGGTGGGCGAGGGGGGAGACGGGGGTGAGGCAGTGGAGGCAGAGGGGGGTGGCGGGCTCGTCGGTGGACGGGACATCTGGATGGGCGTGTTCGGAGGGCACCGGCGCATGGTACCGGATTGCGCGTGCTTTACCTAGCGGTCGCGCCCCTTTGGGGCTTGAGGTGCGTGGCGTGGGCTCACCCAGGCCGTCGGCCTGGGCTCCGGCTCTGTCACGCCTTTGGCGTGGGGACGATGGGGCGGGCTCGCACCGCATCGGGTCGTCATGGGTTAGACTCGGGCATGGGGTGGTTGATCTTGGTTGCGGTGCTGGTCGGCTGCGGTGTTGCCGCGGGGCAGGCGGATGTCGCGCGAGACGAGGCCTGGGACGCCGCGTTCACGCGGGAGTCGGGCTGGAACGGCGGCGACATCGGTCATTCGATCGACCTGGGAGACGGGCGGACGCTGTGGCTGTTCGGGGACTCGATCGTCGGGCCGGTGCGGGATGGGGCGCGGGTCGCGGGGGAGTCGAAGTTCGTGCGAGGGGCGGTCGGGTGGCATGAGACGCCGGAGGACGGGGCCGCGCCGGGGGAGACTTCGTTTGCGATCCCCGAGGCGTTCGGGGATGTGCCGGTCGTCGGGTGGGCGTCGCCCGCGCCGGGGCTGTTCGGGGAGGACGCGTGGTACTGGCTGATGGGCGACGGCGAGATGGTGTGGGACGGGGCCGGACACCGGCGGTTCGTCCTGTTCGCCGGCGCGATCGGGCCGGCGGGGAACCCCGATGGCGTGTGGAACTTCCGGCAGCTTGGCGGGGCGGTGCTCACGGTGGCAGCGCCGGAGGGCGCGGCCGAGAGGTGGGATGCCGTGCAGAGAGCCAACCGGCTGGTCGGGGCCGCGGCCCGGTTCGGCGAGGAGGCGGTGGAGACCGACCATTGGGGGCTTGCCGTCGTGGCGTGGCCGCCGGGGGCAGAGGCCGGGGAGCGGACCATCTCCATCTACGGGGTGCGCTCGGCGGTGCCGGGAGACAACCGGCTGGTGCTGGCGAGGTGCGCGGAGGACGCGCTGGATCGGCCGGCGGAGTGGGTGTTCTTTGACGGCGAGGGCTGGGCGCCGGAGCGGGACGCCGCGGCGACGATCGTCGCGGACGCCCAGACGGAGTTCACGGTCGAGCGCGTGCGGCTGCCGGATGCCATGGGCGTCGGGCGCGAGGTGCTCGTGATGGTGCAGAGCGAGCCGATGCTCGGGCGCCACATCTGGGTGCGGACGGCGACCGCGCCCGAGGGGCCGTGGTCGGCACCGGTGTCGGTCTTCGAGGTCCCCGAGCCGGGCGAGGACGAGCGGCTGCTTGTCTACGCGGCCAAGGGGCACGCGGACCTCTCGCGCCCGGGGGAGCTGCTCGTGAGCTATGTGATCAACTCCACCGACTTCGGGCAGATCTTCCGCGACGCGTCGCTGTACCGCCCGCGGTTCGTGCGCGTGCCGCTGGAGATGCTGCCCGAGCCGCCGGGGTAAGGCCGGCGGCGTTCTGATAGTGTGGTGGGCATGATGCAGACCTGGGTGCAGCCCGTGACCCTCGAACACCCCGCCGTCCGGCTCGAACCCCTCACCCCCGCCCACGCCCCGGCCCTCGCCGAGGCCGCCGTGTCGCCGGAGACTTTCCGCTATTTCTCCCGCGTGCCCACCCCGCTCGACGCTGGCGGCATGCGGGAGTTCATCGAGTACCTCCTCGGCCCGGCCGAGACCGTCCCCTTCTGCGTCGTAGACCCCGCGACCGGTCAGGCCCTCGGCATCACCACCTACCTCGATATCCGCCCCGCGCACCGCGGGCTGGAGATCGGCTGGACCTGGTACTCGCCGCGGGCGCGGGGGACGGCGATCAACCCGGCGTGCAAGCTGCTGCTGCTGGGGCACGCCTTCGAGCGGCTCGGCGCGATCCGCGTCTGCCTCAAGACCGACGAACGCAACGCCCGCAGCCGGGCGGCGATCTTCAAGTTGGGGGCGAAGTTCGAGGGCGTGATGCGCGAGAATCTCATCATGCCCGACGGCTTCCATCGCAGCACCGCGATGTATGGCGTGCTGGCCGGGGAGTGGCCGGGCGTGCGGCGTGCGCTGGAGGCACGGCTGGCGTAGGGCGGGGGAGGTCGCATGACCACGACAGAGACCGGATCGACCGCAACAGCCCCAACGCCGAGGTGCCCCCGGCAGCACGGCAGGAAATCTCAAATCTCAAATCTCAAATCTCAAATCTCAAATCTCGAATCTCAAATCTCAAATCTCGAATCTCAAATCTCTAATCTCAAATCTCTAATCCGGGCACGCGACCGGGGGAGGCTCCTCGCTTGCGCTTCGGGCTCTGTTGATTCGGGGGACGCACCTCCCCCTGGCTCACGCTGCGCGTGAGCCTGTCCCCTCCGCCGGGCGGAGTGGGAGACGGCGCGATCAGTCGCCGGGGGCGCCGGAATCGGTGGCGGAGCCGGAGTCGGTCGGCGTGCCGGGCTCGCCGGGCGGCGGTGCATCGTCGGGGTCGTCGCTGGTGGGCGGGACGACATCGTCGGGCGAGTAGCCGCGGGTGTAGGTCTGCGCCTTGTGGCAGCCCGGGGCGCACGAGCCGCCGAACTCGGTGGGCAGGAAGTTGATGGGCAGCATCCACTGGCCGTAGGGTGAGGACTCGCGGACCATGGCCGTCGAATTGCTGGCGTGGGTGTTGTGGCAGGCACGGCAGGTGCGGCCCTGCTCGCCCTTGACATGCAGGGCGTGGAGGTTCTGCTCGCCGTGGCGGAAGCGGGTGGCCTCGAAGGTGTGGTCTTCGAGGAGCATGTCGCGGTCGTGGCAGCTCAGGCAGAGGGCGTAGGCGTTCTCGTTGAAATCTTCGTAGAATTTGTCGGTGTAGTTGGCGGTGAGCAGGCGGGAGTGGTCGCTGCCGTGGACCTCGTGGCACGCCCCGCACTGGGCGTCCTCGACCGGGCCGTGCGAGACGGGCAGGTTGTCGGCCAGGTCGCTGGCGCGGGGGGCCGGGTTGCTCGGCTGTTCGGCGCCCGCGCCGAGGATGACCGGCGCGGCGGGGTTTACCGGGGGCGCCGGCGTCGTCTCGGCTGCTTCGGCCGGCCCGCCGTGGCAGGCCATGCACGCGCCGACCGGGTCGTCAAACTGCAGCGCCGCCTGCGACGAGGCGTGGGGGGTGTGGCAGTTGAGGCAGGCGCGGTCTTCGAGCACGACCGAGTGCGGGAACGCCGCGTCCTCGGCCGCGCGCAACTGCTCCTCGTGGCACGAGGTGCAGAGTCCGACGGTGTCCTGGGCGAGCAGCCCGGCGTGGTCGGACCCGTGGGGCAGGTGGCACTCGGAGCAATCGCCCTGGAGCGGCTCGTGCACGAGGAACGCGGTTCCCAGGTGCTCGCCGAGCGTCTCGTGGCACGAGAGGCAGAGCGAGCGGCGGTCCTGGAGCAGCAGGCCCGCGTGGTCGGCGGTGTGCGGCGAGTGGCAGGCGGTGCAGTCCCCCTGGGCCACCGGCTCGTGCGGGGTGCTGCCGTGGACGGTCTCGGTGTGGCACGAGGTGCACAGCTCGCCCATCGAGTCGAACTTGAGCATCTTGCGGTGCTCGGAGCCGTGGGGGTCGTGGCACTCGAGGCAGTCGCCCTTGGCGAGCGGCTCGTGCACCACCGGCCCCTCGGTGCCGGCCTTGTCGATGTGGCAGAAGTCGCACAGCCCGCGTCCCTCGGTCTTGATCTGGAAGGTATGCGCGGCGTGGTCGTCGTCCTCGTGGCAGGCACGGCAGTCGAAGACCGCCGTCGGCCCGTGCTGGAAGGTGTGGGCGAGCGTCTCGGCGTGGCAGCCGTTGGTAGTGCAGTCCGGCGAGCGGAGGTTGGGCCGCACGGTGGGGTCAACCCCCTGCGCCAGGGCGGCACGGCAGCAGGCCAGGGCAAGGAGCCCCGCCGCAAGGCGACGCGGCGCACCGGGCGTCGTGCTCCTCGTGTTCGTGCGGGTCATGAGTCACCCTGGGGGTTCATGGCTTCGCGGGCGGCCGAGATCTTCTCGCGGGCTTGCTCGAGGAGTTGCTGGGTGTACTTGGGGTTGTGCACGCCCCAGCTGCCGTCGAGCTCGACCATCTGGATCAGGCTGCCGGCCTCGTCGAGCAGGGCGCGTGCGGGCCCGTCGGCGACCTGGGCGTCGAGGGTGAGGAACTCGCTGTTGGCCTTGTCGTAGAGCCCGCGGGTGGCGTTCTGCCAGAGGGGGATCATCCGCGCGCCCAGGCCCGGCGCGTGGCACGCGTCGCAGCCCTCGACCGCGGCGCGGCGGACCATCGCCCCGCTGTGGGGGTTGCTGTCGAGCGGCCCGGGGACGACATGGCAGCCGGTGCAGTCCACATGGGCCATGAACATGGGGCTGACCATGGCGGTGTTGGCGTCGTACTCCTCGGCCCCGGCGCCCTCGTCGGCGGAGAGGTAGGTGCGGCGTTGGACATTGTGCTGGTCGAGGTGGCAGCGCTTGCAGTCGAACTCTTCGAGGTGCTCGGTCTGGGCGTCGGGCCCGTGGCGGGGCTCGCCGTGGCAACTGAAGCACTCGATCTTGTGGTCGCCCTCGGCGTGGACGCGGTGGATGACCTCGGTGGGCTGGGCGCGGCTGACGCCGAAGATGTGGCAGGAGAGGCACGAGGCGTCGTCGATGACATTGGGGATCGAGGTGACCCCTCGGTGGCACGACTCGCAGGTCGCCCCGTACGCCAGGAAGTCGTCGTGGTTGACCTTGAGCCCGCGGTAGGTGAACTCGTCCTTCGGCGGCTCGTGGCACGCCTGGCAGTTGCTCGGCGGGCGGCCCTCCTGGTCGGCGGGGTGAGAAGGCGGGAGGGCCGCCGTCGCGTCGAAGCCGCCCGTGGGCTCGCCGGCGTTGGGCTCGTCGCTGCCTGGCTCGTCACTCCCGGGCGCGTCACCCTCGGGCTCGTCGCCCTCGATCATCACACCCCCGGCGGGCACACGCCGGTCGCTCTCCCGCACCGCCATGCGGATGATCCGCACACCGCCCTCGCCGCTGTTCTCGTGGCTGGCGCGGAGGATCGGGTCGTCGGCCGACTCGATGAGGTGGCAGGTGATGCAGACGCTGGTGTTGACCTGGAAGTGCTGGCTGCCCTCGACATGCGAGTGGCAGGTGGTGCACTTGATGTCCAGCCCGTAGTACTCCTTGTCGACATGCTGCTCGTGGTTGAACTTGAACTTCTCGTTCTTGGTCTCGTGGGTCACGAGCCGCTCGACCGTGTGGCAGCCCGACCGGAGGCACGCCATCGCCGACACCGAGGCCGAGGGCTTGGTCGAGGTGCGGTTGAGCACATCGTCGACAACCTGGCCGGCGCCGTTGAGCTTGGCCATGATGAACGAATCCACGCCCGGCTCGATGTGGCACTCGACGCAGTGGACATCCGAGTGCGAGTCGGTCTTCCAGCTCGAATAGAACGGGTTCATGATGTGGCAGCTGTTGCAGAACCAGCTCTGCGACGAGAGCTCCACCGACCCCACCATGAACACGACCATCAGCACGCCGCCGATCGCGATGCGCTTGAACAGCCGGCGCTTCCGGCCGCGCACGGGCTTGGTCTTGTCCGTGCTCTCCGGCTTGGGCTTGCGCTTCATCCGTCGTCGGTCCTTCCTAATTCCCGAGCAGAAGCTCCGCTGCTTGGCGGAACGAGCCCGCGGCGCCCGCATCGTCGCCCCGGGCCTGGAGAATCAACCCCAATTGATAGTGCGCGCGGGGCGCCTTGGGGTGGTGTTCGAGCACATTCCGCACGCCTTTTTCTGCCTCGTCCAGGGCCGGCCCGCCCCGGTCGATCTGGATCCGGGCCAGGGCCAGTTGCCCCTCCACCGAGTCGGGGTCCGCACCGAGCAGGGCCCGGATCTGCGCCTCGGCCTCGTCGGTCTTGCCCCGGGCGCGGTACAGCTCGCCAAGGGCAAGCCGACCGGCCGCGGAGCCCGGCAGGATCTCCACCGCCTCGCGGAACCTCGCCTCGGCCATGTCCTCCATCCCGTGGGTGAGCAGTTGCTCGCCGAGGTGGACGAGCCGCTCGGCACGCAGGGCGTTGGGGTCGGTCTCGCTCTTGTTATCGGTCAGGCCCAGCGAGGCCTCGAACGCCGCGTCGCTCATCTGTCCCGTCGCCACCAGCAGCGACTGGGTGAGCAGGTCGGTGAACCGCGGCAGGAACCCGGGCATCGCGTGCACGACGATCCCCTCGGCGTTCACGATCACCACGCTGGGCACTACCAGGATCTGGTATGCCCCGAAGGCCTCGCGGGCCGGGTCGTGCAGCACCAAGGCGGGGAACTGCCCGCTCTCGAGCAGCTTGGCCAGCTCGCCGTTCTCGGCGTGCTGGGCGGTCAGGAAGATCGGGACGATCCCCTGCTTCTCGAGCCGGTCGTCCTTGAGCACCCTCAGGAGTTCGCGGGAGGCCTTCTGGGCGCCCTCGTGCTGCAGGTCGCCGAATACCAGCACGACGGGGTGCCCGGCGAACTGGGCCAGCTCGACCCGCTCGCCCTGGAGGTTCTCCAGCGTGAACGCCGGCGCCTCGGCCCCCCGGGGCGGCACGCCCGCCGCCCGCGCCGTCACCGCGAGCCCGAGCAGCCCCGCCGAGACAAAGACGCCCGCCCATCGCCACACATTCCGAGATGCACGATCCATGGTCATTCTCCGCCCGTGACGGGCGCCGCGGGGATCCCCTGCGCCGTGGTCGGGCCCGGGGCCTTGATGGTGTCGCCGCGCCGATACTCGCGCGTCTTGTGGCAGCCCGGGGTGCACGATCCCCCGGCGCCGCTCTGGGTGAAGTTGATCTCGAGCATCCACCCGCTGTCCCCGAAGGGCACCGCCTCGCGCACATGCGCCGGGCGCCCGGAGGCGTGGACCTCGTGGCAGGCCCGGCAGGTCCGGCCCTTCTCCTGGTTCACATGCAGCCAGTGCAGGTTCTGGTCGCCCTGGCGGAAGTTGGTCAACCCCCGGCCGTTCTCCTCGAGCACCAGGTCCGGGATGTGGCACTTGAAGCAGAGCTTGAACGAGTCGATGCTGAACGGGGCGTAGAACCCGTCCGGGTAGTCCTCGACCAGGAGCCGGAAGCGATCGGACGCGTGCGGCTCGTGGCAGGTGGTGCAGAGCCCCTCGCGGATCGGGCCGTGGTGGTTGGTGTTCTTGGTGAGGAGCGCCCCCATGTCGGGGAGCGTCGAGCCGTTGGCGGTCTTGAGTTCCTCGCTGTGGCAGCTCAGGCACTCGCCGATCTCGGAGGCCTTGCGGAGCTTGGGCAGCCGCGAGCCGTGGGCCTCGTGGCAGCCCGAGCAGCCGTTCTCCTGCATCAGCGCGCCGTGGACAATCTTCGAGTTGGTCAGTTGGTCGTGCAGGGTGTCCTCGTGGCACGACAGGCAGAGGTCCGGGGCGGCGTTCTTGAGCTGGAACTGGTGGTCGGAGGCGTGCGGGTCGTGGCAGCCGGTGCACCCCTGCTCGAGCGCGCCGTGCGTGTGCCAGCCCTCCTCGCCGGTGCGGTCGACCTCGGCGTGGCAGCTCAGGCAGGTCTCACGCTCGGCCAGCCGCATCAGGGCCGGCTCGTCCGAGGCGTGCGCCTCGTGGCACACCACGCACGCGCCGACGACCACCGGACCGTGGACGAACTCGGCGTCCAGCTTCGTGTCCTTGTGGCACTGGGCGCACAGCTCGCCCTTCGGGTCGGCGATCAGGATCGACGGGTGGTCGGAGCCGTGCGGGTCGTGGCAGCTCAGGCACTGGTTGTCGAGCACCGGCTGGTGGGTGGTGGTCTTGTGGTCGAGCAGGTGGCACTTGACGCAGAGGTCCTCCTGGTTGGTGATGAAGTGGAAGGTGTGCTCCTCCTCGTTGCCGACGACATGGCACTTGGCGCAGTCGTCCTCGACCGGCCCGTGCATGGTCTTGCGGCCCAGGAGGTCCTGATGGCACTCGCCCACGCAGGTCTGCACGGCCACGCTCAGGGGGCTCTCCTCCCCCGCGTTCCCGATCTGCCCCCATGCGGGGGCTGCGCCGAGCAGAACCCCCGCGCCCAGGAATCCCCAAAACCGGGTCTCACCTCGACACGAGCGCACCAATATCGAGAATGGGCTTATCATGGCTAAGCGTATCTGCATATCCGGTGCCAGCGCGGGAGCAACGGCCGAGCATCGTCCTGGAGGGCCAAGATTCCAACATTTGGCAAGAGACCGGGCGGTTGATTCCCGAATCTAGGAAATCCGGCTCGATTGCGGTACGATAAACGCTTCGGCTTCCCCAGTTTCTCGGCACAGATGTTGCTCAAGTCGCACCTAGAGGCCCGGATTCGGGATCGCGATCCCATGGGGCCTGTCAAAGCACGAACCGCGGCGGCAACGGGCCGCCTCAGAAGCGTCCCCCAGGACCAGGAGCTTCCCATGACTTCCGCATGCCTCGCCGCTCTCGCCGTCGTCGGTCTTGCCCTCGGCGCCGGCGGCCTGCCCAACACCCCGGTCACCAGTTCCCAGCCCGAGGTCGTCCAGCCCGAGGGCCCCCAGACGCCGTCGGCGTTCAACCCCGCCGAGGAGGTCAAGTCCATCGACGGGATCATGCAGGCCCTCTACCAGTGCACCGCCGGCCCCCCCGGCCAGCCGCGGGACTGGGACCGGCTCCGCAACCTCTGCCACCCCGAGATGCGCTTCCTCGCGGTGCGGAGCGACGGCGCGGGCGGCTCGCTGATCTTCCCGCTCAGCGTCGAGGACTACATCCTGCACAACAAGAGCTACTTCGAGAAGGGCGGCTTCTTCGAGTCCGAGCTCGCGCGGCGGACCGAGAGCTTCGGCAACATCACCCATGTGTGGAGCACCTTCGAGTCCCGGCGGGGCTCGGCCGACGCCGACCCCTACACCCGCGGCATCTACAGCGTGCAACTGCTCAAGGACGCCGATCGCTGGTGGGTCCTCAGCCTCTCGTGGGACATGGAGGACGAGGACAACCCCCTCCCCGACCGCTACCTCGAAACCCCCGCCGGGGATGACGCCGAGGATGACGCCGAGGACTAACGCACGGAGCACCGCTTGTCCCCACACGAGGCCAACCCCAACGCGCACGCCGGCAAGTCCATCCTCATCGCCGAGGACGAGGAGCTGCTGCGTTCCTCGCTCGCCGAGCTGCTCGAACAGGAGGGGTACCATGTCACGCAGGCCGCCGACGGCAAGGAGGCCTACGGGCTCGCGCTCAACAACCCCTACGACCTCGTGATCACCGACATCCGCATGCCGCAGATGGACGGCATGACCCTCCTGGCCAAGCTCCAGGAGCTCGCCCACCAGACCCCCGTGATCGTCATCACCGGGTTCGGCACGGTCGAGAACGCCGTGAACGCGATGCGCAGCGGCGCCGCGGACTACCTGCTCAAGCCCATGCAGTTCGACGAGGTGCTGATGCGCGTCCGCCGGGCGATGGACTTCGGGGAGATCCGCCGCGACCGGCGTTTCCTCACCGAGCAGCTCGCCGCCAGCAGCGAGTTCCACAACCTGATCGGCGAGTCGCCCTCGATGCTCCGCCTGTTCGACCTGGCGCGCAAGCTCTCGGGCGTGCGTTCGAGCGTGCTGATCGTCGGCGAGAGCGGCACGGGCAAGGAGCTCTTCGCCCGGGCGATCCACTACAACGGCCCGAGCCGCACCAAGCCCTTCGTCGCCGTCAACTGCGGCGCGATCCCCGATTCGCTCATCGAGTCCGAGCTCTTCGGCCACCGGCGGGGCGCGTTCACCGGCGCGGTCGCCGACCGCATCGGGTACTTCGAGGCCGCCAACGGCGGGACGCTCTTCCTCGACGAGATGTCCACGCTGCCGCACGCGGTCCAGAGCTCGCTGCTCCGCGTGCTCGAGGAGCGGGTGGTGATCCCCGTGGGCGACACGCGGGCGCGGCCGGTCGATGTGCGGATCGTCGCCGCCTCGAACCGGGACCTGCACGCGCTGGTCAGCGAGGGGGCGTTCCGCGAGGACCTGCTCTACCGGCTCGATGTCGTGCGGCTCGAGCTCCCGCCGCTGCGGGAGCGCCGCGAGGACATCCCCAGGCTCGCCCACCACTTCCTCGAGAAGTACACCCGCGAGATGAACAAGCGCATCGCCGGCATCAGCAACGGGGCGATGCGGGCCCTGCTCGGGCACGAGTGGCGCGGCAATGTCCGCGAGCTGGAGAATGTCATCGAGCGGGCGGTCATTTTCGCCGAGAACCGCGATATCGAGGTCGCCGACCTGCCCTTCGCCGCGCCCATCCACGCGCCCGATGTCGGCCAGGAGCTCAAGGACGCGGTGCGCAGCTTCGAACGCCAGCACATCCTCGCCAGCCTCAAACGCCACGACTTCGACAAGACCGAGACAGCGCGGAGCCTGGGCATCGGCCTCTCCAGCCTCTACCGCAAGCTCGACGAGCTGAAGATCCCCAAGGAGCTGCAGGAACCGGAACCCTCCAGGAGGTAACGCGGGAAACCCAGACACACCGTGGTGGTGGGGAGCGGGGCCGACGCCCGGGCGCGCAACGCCCACGCCGACACCCCGCGGAGTACGAGTATGTTGCGACGCAAACTCCTCACTCGGATCGGTCTGCTGATCGGCGCTTTCGTGGGCGGCGCCGTCGTGGCGATCGTCCTGCTCCAGAGCGTCGTCCGCGATATCGACCGCGTCAACCTCGACACCGCCGCCCTCACCGATAGCGTCAACGAGCTCTCGGCGGCGATCACCGCGCTCGAGTCCCAGCGCCTCGCCGCCAACGCCGCCGTCGCCGACCCCGCGAGCAAGCTGGAGGCCCTCGTCCGGGTGGACGAGGCGATGCGAGCCCTGGCGTCCCACGAGATCACCGCCGCCCCCGGCGGGCCGGCGGCGGATGTATTTGTCCGGATTGCCTCCCTCCTCCCCAGCTTCACGGAGGGGTACCGAGAGGGGCGCCCCATCAGCGATGCCCAGGCGTTGGCCTCGTCGATCGTGCTCCGGGCCGAGATCCGCGAGCTCGGGCAGATCACCGCCGACCATGTCAGCGCCGAGCGGGCCCAGCTGGGCAGCTACTTTCGCTTGCTGGTGCTTGGCCTTACACTGGCGGCGATCGTCATGGTGAATGTCTCCGCGGTTGTCCTCCTGCACACGGTGTACATGATCCTCCGCCCGGTAGACCAACTCGTCGATGCCAGCCGCGAGCTCGCCCAGGAGCGGTTCGACCACCGTGTCGAGATCGACCAGGAGGACGAGTTCGGCGAGCTGGCCCACGCCTACAACCGGCTCGCCCAGCAGCTCGCGGCCAACGAGGCGCGCAAGATGGAGACCCTGCGCCAGGTCGCCGTCGCGCTCAACCACGACCTCAACAACACGCTCGCCGCCATCGAGCTCGAGCTCCGGCTGGTCGACCTCCAGACCGGCGGCAACCCGCGCCTGACCGAGCGCTTCCAGCGCATGCACCAGAGCCTGGCGCGGGTCGCCAAGGCCGTCCGGTCGCTCGCGGAGGTGCGGCGGATCGTCCTGACCGAGTACATGCCCGGCCAGATGATGCTCGACCTCGAACGGTCGGTCAGTTCCGAGGACACGGTGGGGGGCATCCCCACCGCGGGCCCAAGCCCCCACCAGGGCGAGGCGCCCAGACAGGGCCGGGCGGAGGCCCCCTCCTCGTGAGCACCGCCGGAGTACCCGATCAGATCGCGCGGCTCTCGGTGCTCCGCACGGAGCTGCGGTGGCTCATGCGGCTGCGTTGGATCGCGGCGGCGGTGGTGGTGCTGGCGGCCCCGCTCGGGCGATTCCTGGACGCCGTGCCGGGGGCGGCGGGGATCGTGGGGATCGGGCTGGCCATCGCCGCCATCAATACCGCTGCCACCCTCGCCGACGGGCGCTTCCGTTGGCTCCACCAGCAGCTAGGCCCGCTGCACCGCTTCGCGGCGGCCCAGATCCTCGCGGACCTCGTCTGCCTGACCTGGCTGGTCGTGCTGACCGGCGGGCTGGCGAGCCCGGTCCTCGGGCTTTTCGTCTTCCACATGCTCTTCGCCAGCCTGCTGCTCCCCTGGCGCTGGGCGGTCGGGGTGGCCCTCGCCGCGGCGGCGATGCTCGCGGTCGGCCTGGGCGTCGGCGGGCGCTGGCCGACTGACTCCCACGAGCGACTCGTCGCGCTCGGCTGGGGCGTCACCTGCGCCGGGACGGTGTACCTCGCCGCCAGGATCGCCGCGACGCTCTTCCGGCGCGAGACGGCGAGGTTCCGCAGGAACCGGCGTCTGCGCCAGCTCGCCCACCTGCTCCGCACCCAGCAGACCGCGATGGTCCAGCACGAGAAGATGGCGGCGATGGGTCGGCTGGCCGCCGGGGTCGCGCATGAGATCAACAACCCCCTCGCCAGCATGGACGGCGCGCTCCAACTGATGGAGCGCAACCCCGACGCTCCGCCCCGTCCCTCGACCGTGCGAGCCCTGCGCGACCAGGTCCGCCGCATCCAGGACACCGTCCGGGAGCTGACCGCCTTCGCCCACCCCGACAAGGGGGCCCGCGACGATGTGCCCCTCAACAACATCGTGTCCGGGTCGCTGAAGATGCTCCAGTTCGACCACCGTATCCGCGACTGCCGTGTCGAGACCGACCTGCCGGACTCGGCCGGCCTGGTGCGGGTGGCGCCGCGGGCGCTCCAGCAGGTGCTCATGAACCTGGTGCTCAACGCGCTCGACGCCATCGCCGGGGCGCACGACCCCACCATCACCCTGCGCACCCGGCGGGAGGGGGCCTGGTGCTCGATCGATGTCGCCGACAACGGCACGGGGATCCCCGACGACAAGCTCGACCAGATCTTCGAGCCGTTCTTCACCACCAAGCCCGTGGGCTCGGGGACCGGCCTGGGGCTCTCGATCAGCCAGAGCCTGATCCACGAGCAGGGCGGGTCGATCTCGGTCGCCAGCCGTCCGGGTGCTGGGACGACCTTCACCGTGCGGATCCCCGCGTCCGCGGACCCCACAGTCAGTTAGGCAAATATCTGGTATCAGACCGGTCTCTTCATGCCCCTGGCGGCAGAATCAACGGGTTTGCGAATGACAAACCGACAAGTAATGGATATCCTCATCATCATACATCTATAGGTGCTTTATAGCGATGAAGACCACCCATCCAGCCCCAGCACTTCCCCCCGAGCCATCCGGCGGCACCACCCGGGCCGCTTGGCTGGTGGGGCCGGCGTTCCTGGTGATGGCGGCGTGGTTCCTCTTCCTCGCGCCCGCCGCGGAGATCCCTTCCGCGGGGACTCCCGCCCTCGAACCAGAAGCCCTCGCCCCCACCATCAGGGCCACCATCAACGAGGACCCGCCCCTCACCACCGTCGGCGCCTACCAGTACCGCTGCAACGAGTGCCACAGCATCTTCAAGAACGACATTGAGAAGAGCCAGGGACTCGTGCAGCACACCAACATCGTGTTCAACCACGGGATGAACAACCGCTGCTTCAACTGCCACGACCAACTCGACCGCAACAAGCTCGTCGGGCGTGACGGCCGGTACCTCTCCTACACCGAGATCCCCACGCTCTGCTCGCAGTGCCACGGCACCACCTACCGCGACTGGCAGGCCGGGATGCATGGCAAGACGCTCGGCTCGTGGCAGACCGGCAACCCCGAACAGCACCGCCTCGCGTGCGACCAATGCCACGACCCCCACGCCCCGGCGTTCCCGCAGTACGCGCCCCTGCCCGCGCCCAACACGCTGCGCATGGGCGACCAGCCCACCGAGCCGCACCACGCGAGGCCCAGCCCGCTGGCGCTGCCCTTCCTGCACGACGACGCGCACGGCGGCGACACCACCCACGCGCCGGCGGGTGATCTGCCGCCGGGCGACCAGAGCCACGACACCCAGGCCGACCACACCCAAGAAGGGGGGGCCGACCATTGACGCTGCGAATCTGGGAAGGCAAAGCCGAACCCGCGGACGACCCCTCCCACTCCTGCCAGTCACGCCGGGGGTTCACACGCCGCAGCTTCCTGCGGAGCGCCACCGGCGCGGTCGGCGGGATGGCCGCGCTGGTCGCCGCGCTCTCCCCGCTCCGGGACCTCCCCGAGGGCACGATCCCCTCGCTCGACGAGTTCCTCCAGAAGCACTACAAGGAGATGAACGCCGAGGAGCTCGCCGAGGCCCTGGCCCGCATCACCGCCCAGGTCGAGAAGAAGTACGGCGTGACCCCCGACCTGCAGGACTACAAGCCCATCGAGGGCGTGCAGTTCGCCTACGCCCTGAACCTCTCCCGCTGCATCGGCTGCCGCAAGTGCGTCCACGCCTGCGTCGAGGAGAACAACCAGAGCCGCTCGCCCGAGATCCAGTACATCCGCGTGCTCGAGATGCCCCGCGGCACCATCGACCTCGAGCAGGGCAACCACCACTACGACCGGCCGACAGTGCCCGACGCCGACCACTACTACCTGCCCGTGCAGTGCCACCAGTGCGCCAACCCGCCCTGCACCAAGGTCTGCCCGGTCGAGGCGACCTGGAAGGAGGCCGACGGCATCGTGGTCATCGACTACGACTGGTGCATCGGGTGCCGCTACTGCGAGGCGGCGTGCCCCTACTGGGCCCGCCGGTTCAACTTCGCCGAGCCCTCCATCCCCAAGGACAAGCTCAACCCGACGATGGGCTACCTCTCCAACCGCCCGCGCCCCCGGGGCGTGATGGAGAAGTGCCACTTCTGCCTCCACCGCACCCGCCAGGGCCAGATGCCCGCGTGCCTGGAGATCTGCCCCGTCGGCGCCCGCAAGTTCGGCAATGTCCTCGACCCCCAGAGCGAGGTCTCCCAGATCCTCAAGCACAAGCGCGTCTTCGTCCTCAAGGAGGAGGTCGGCACGCTGCCGCGGTTCTTCTACTACTTCGATGAGCGCTACCCGCGCGACCCCGCGCTCACGGCCCCGCCGGCCACCGGGGGGGCGGACGCATGAAGGACTACGCCGTCTTCCTCGGCCGCTGCTTCGCCTACAGCTTCGTCGGCGACCGCAGGTACTACGCCTGGATGCTCTTCCTCACCATCGTCAGCCTCCTCGGGCTCAACGCCTACGCCAGGCAGTTCGCCCAGGGGCTCGCGGTCACCGGCATGACCGACCAGGTCTCCTGGGGCTTCTACATCGCCAACTTCACCTACCTGGTCGGCATGGCGGCGGCGGCGGTCATGCTGGTGATCCCCGTCTATATCTACAAGAACCACTCCCTGCACGACCTGGTGATCTTCGGCGAGCTCTTCGCGGTCTCGGCGATCATCATGGCCCTGCTCTTTGTCACCGTCGACCTGGGGCGTCCCGACCGGTTCATCCACCTCCTGCTCCGCTTCAACTTCCCCATCTCCATGCTGACCTGGGATGTGATCGTCCTCAACGGGTACCTCGTCCTCAACCTGCACATCTGCGGCTATCTCATCTACTGCGCCTACCGCAAGCGCCAGCCCGCCAGGTGGTTCTACATCCCCTTCGTCTTCCTCGCGATCGGCTGGGCGATCAGCATCCACACCGTGACGGCGTTCCTCTACTCGGGGCTTGGCGGGCGGCCCTTCTGGAACTCGGCGGTCATCGCCCCCCGGTTCCTCGCCTCGGCCTTCGCGGCCGGGCCGGCGTTCCTGATCGTCACGCTCCAGGTCATCGCCAGGGCTACCGGCTACCGCGTGACCCACCGCGCGCTGATGACCCTGCGGAACATCGTCACCGTCGCCATGACCATCAATGTCTTCCTGCTCGGCTGCGAGGTCTTCACCGAGTTCTACACCGACTCGGCCCATGTCGCCTCGGCCAAGTACCTCTTCCTCGGGCTCAACGGTTTCAACGGCCTGGTCCCCTGGATCTGGACGGCGATCGTCCTGAACCTCGTCGCCCTGGCCATCCTCTACACCCCCGTGAGCCGCAACCTCACCTGGCTGAGCATCGCCTGCGTGATGCTGATCGTCGGCGTCTGGATCGAGAAGGGCATGGGGCTGATCGTCCCGGCGTTCGTGCCCACGCCCCTCGGCGAGATCGTCGAGTACCTGCCCACGCTCAACGAGGTGCTCGTCACCCTCGGCATCTGGGCGTTCGGGCTCTTGTTCTACACCATCTGCGTGCGCGTGACCGTGCCGGTGCTCAACGGCCGGCTCACGATCGACACGCCGTTCCGTGACCGTCACCTGCCCGCCAACCCGTCGCGGGGCGCCCCGGCCCCGCGCGAGACCCCCGAAGAGGAGACCGCCCGATGAGTGCGACCGTAATCGCGATGACCGCCATGATGGCCCTCGGGCAGGTGTTCGGGCCCAAGGAGCTGAGCCCCGAGTCGGCCAAGTGCGCCCAGTGCCACAAGCAGGACAACGCCGGGCTGGTGCAGCAGTGGGGCGAGAGCCGGCACTTCGGCGCCAACATCGGCTGCTTTGAGTGCCACGGCGCGGACAAGGCCGACCCCGACGCCTACGAGCACTACGACGAGACCATCTCCGTGCTCGTCACGCCCAAGGACTGCTCCCGGTGCCACGCCGCCGAGGGCGAACAGTTCGCCGCCAGCCACCACTCCAAGGCCGCCCGGATCCTGGGCTCGCTCGACAATGTCCTCGCCGATGTCGTCGAGGGCAACCGCGGCATGGTCACCGAGGGCCACCCCGGGGGCGTCTCCGCCGCCGGCGTCAACGGCTGCTGGCAGTGCCACGGCGCCGAGATCAAGGTCCTCGGCGACGGCAGGCTCGACCCGGCCACCTACCCCAACAGCGGCATCGGCCGCATCAACCCCGACGGCTCCGAGGGCGCCTGCAACGCCTGCCACATGCGCCACGAGTTCAGCCTGGCCCAGGCACGACACCCCGACACCTGCGGCAAGTGCCACCTCGGCCCCGACCACCCGCAGAAGGAGATCTACGAAGAGTCCAAGCACGGCATCTCGTTCTTCTCCAAGCTCGACGAGATGAAGCTCGACAACCCCAAGTGGATCGTCGGCGAGGACTACTGGGCCGCGCCCACCTGCGCCACCTGCCACATGTCCGCCACCCGCACCCAGCCCATCACCCACGACATCGGTATGCGCATCAGTTGGAACAACCGCCCCGAGGTCTCGATCCGCCCCGAGGTCGCCGACGCCCAGCTCGGCCTGCCCGGCAAGAATGTCCCGTGGCAGGTCCGTCGCGCGAACATGCAGGATGTCTGCGTCGCGTGCCACGAACAGCAGTGGGTCGGCAACTTCTACACGCAGTACGACAGCCTGATCGAGCTCTACAACGACAAGTTCGCCAAGCCCGCCCAGGCGCTCTACGCCCTGACCCTGCCGCTCAAGGATGTCCCCGTGCCCTTCACCACCGAGGCCGACTGGGCCTACTGGGAGCTCTGGCACCACGAGGGCCGTCGCGCCCGTCACGGAGCCTCGATGATGGCCCCCGACTACACCCACTGGCACGGCACCTACGAGGTCGCCAAGACCTTCTACACCCACTTCATCCCCGCGGTGAAGGAGATGATCGAGGACGGGCACGCCTCGGGCGACCCCGAGACGGCCAAGGCCGCCGACGCCCTCGCCGCCAAGCTCGAGGAGGTCCTCAACTCCGACAACCACAAGTGGTCGATCGGCAAGATGGACCCCGCGGAGGCCGCCCGCCGCAAGGCCGAGCAGGAAGAGTTCAAGGCCCGGTACAACAAGGACTGACCGACGCCGGCAGAAACTTCGCTCCCTCCCATCGAGCCCCGCGGCTGAAGTGCACCGCGGGGCTCGTTCGTGCGCCGGGGGCCCCATACGGATCGTGCCTTGTTCCCGCGCGGCTCGACCATCCAAGCCAGAGGCCCTGGCGCAAGCCTGGGCTGCTCCTACCCGTCTCCCACGCTTCGTGTCTCCGACGGGCAACCCGGCGGGGGAAGTAGTCAATGGCAGAGCAATGCACATGTGGCGCAGGGCGTTCGGGTCTTTCGCCGCGTTCTTGTTGAACACAGAGGCGCAGAGGCACAGAGGGAAGATAGGAATCTAATATGCGCCACATTGCCTTGCTCTGTGTCTCTGTGTCTCTGTGTCTCTGTGTTGAAGCTGCTTTCCCCGCCTTCCTCCGCGGCCAGGCGGAAGCCCAGGCTTGCGCCAGGGCCTCTGAAGGATGCTCGTCGAGATCCGCACGGGACAGCCGCGATGCGGATGGGTGGCAACAGCCTCACTCCACATGGAGCAGCACGGCCTCGCCCGAGAGCCCCGGGCCGAACGACATCCCCACGATCGGCCCCCGCGCGCCGCCCCGCCGCAGCTCGTCGATCACCCACAGCACCGTGCCCGACGACATGTTCCCGTGGAGGTCAAGCACGCGCCGCGACGCCGCCAGCGACGCCTCGCCCAGCCCGAGCCCCAGGCGCACGCCCTCGAGGATGTCGCGCCCGCCCGGGTGCACCGCCCAGTGCGCGACCGACCCGCGCTCCAGCCCCGCGCCCGCGAGGAACCCGTCCACCCAGCCCCCGACCGCACGCCGGAGCACACCCGGAACCCGCGGCGACAGCCGCATCTCGAACCCGTGGTCGCCGATCTCCCAGCTCATCAGCCCGCGCGTCCCCGGGAACACACGGCTGGCGAACCCGCGCAGCTCCGTTCCTCCGTCGGCACCCCCACCCCCACCCCCGACGCCCACCACCGCGCACGCCGCCCCGTCGGCAAAGATCGCGTTTGCCACCTGCTGGTCCCAGCTCCCCCGCACGCGGAAGTGCAGGCTGCACAGCTCGACGCACGCCACCAGCACGACCGCCGCCGTGTCGGCGCGCACGATCGACGACGCCACCGCCAGGGCGTTGATCGCGCCGTGGCAGCCCATGAACCCCACATGCGCCCGCGAGATATCCGGCGACAGCCCCAGCGCCTCGATCAGGTCGTGGTCCACGCCGGGCGACTGCGCCCCGGTGCACGAGACCGTCACCAGGTGGGTGACCGCTCCCGGCCCCAGCGCCGCCGCGTCGAGGGCCCGCGTCGCCGCGACCCCGCCAAGCTCGCGCGCCGCCGCACGGTATCTCGCCAGCCGCGCCGCGGTCGACGGCCCGCGCCCCGCGTCGATGGCGAAGAGGTCCTGCCCCCCGTCGGGCCCGACGAGCACACACCCGCGCCGCGAGACGCCCGCGTCCGCGTAGAGGGCACGGAGGCGATCGGGGTCGCCCTCGGGGCAGAGCCGGCTTGCCAGCTCCAGGCTGGACGCGGGGGTCAGCAGCCCCTCCGGCGCGGCCAGGCCGATCCCGAGCAGTCGCGGCGCCGGGCTCACACGCCCCTCCAGCAGAGGCGGCGCGATGCCCAGCCCGCGACCCCGAGCCCCGAGGCGGCGCAGAGCACCGCCGCCAGGGCCGCCGGGTGAGCGGCCAGCCCGCAGACGGCGCGGCACACAAGGCGTCGGCGGGCGGTGATCTCGGCGCAGCGCGCGCCCCAGCCCCTCGAGACATCGCGCCCCGCGATCGCCGCCTCGGCAAACTCCCCGATCGCGCCGGCGCACGCCACCGCCCAGCTCATGCCCTCGCCGGTGAAGGGCTCGATGTATCCGCCCGCATCGCCCACCGTCAGCACACGCCCCGACGCGGCACGCCGACGCCGCGTCAGATTTCCGACGCCCCTGAGCGCGCCGCGGTCCACGCGGGGCGCCTCCAGGCCCGACTCATCGAGCACCGAGCGGATGGCCCCCAGCGGGCCGAGCGACCGCACCGCCCCCGGGCGCAGCGCGCACGCGAGCGTCCACAGGCCGTCCCGCACCATCGCGGCCCCGACATACCCGGCGCGCCCGCAGACCATCGTGATCTCGCCCTCGCCGGCGTGCCCGGGGCGCTGCCCAAGCGCCACGCCCACCCCGACCGGGCTCCGCCGGTCCACGCGCCACGCCAGCTCCGGCCTCGCGCCCAGCGACGACCCGCCCAGCCCGTCGGCCGCGACGATCAACCCGGGCCGGACCAGGCGCCGCTCCCCGTCGCCCCCGAGCTCGACCGAGTCGTCCGCCAGCACCCGGGCGCTCACCCCCGGCAGGAAGACCGCCCCACGCTCCACGGCACACCCGACGAGCGCGGTGTCGAACGCCGATCGCTCGACCATCGTGGTGGGCTCGATCGGCAGGCGGAGCGATGCGCCCCTCGCCACCACGCAGAGCGTGTCCACGCGCCCCGCCCCCCGCAGCACACCGCCGAGGCCCAGCGCCCCGAGCGTCGCCACACCCGCCGACGCGAGGCACCCGCCGCACACCTTCGCCCGCGGGAACGAGGCCCGGTCCACCAGCAGCGTGCGCACGCCGAGCCCGGCGAGCACCGACGCGCTCACGCTCCCCGCGGGCCCCGCGCCGATCACCAGCGCATCCCACGATCCCGAAGCTGCGCCGCTCAGGTCTTTCGCCACGCGAGAAGCATACGCCGGGGCCAGCAGCGCCTAACCGTGGCGCCCGAAAGCCCCGCGCGATCGGCGAGCGCCGCGGCCTCCGCGGGTGTGTACGCCGCGCGCACCGATTGCACCGCGTCCGCATGCACCACGCGTGACCGCGTCGCCAGCCGGGACCAGCCCCACGCCAGCCCCAGCCCGACGGCGTCCCGACGCAGGTCGCTCACGAGCAGGAGGCCTGCCGCCGCGGCCGCGTTCCGCAGAAAGGCGACAGAGTCCTCTTCATTGAGGTGGTGCAGAAATAGGCTGCTGGTCACCACATCGAACCGCCGGTCGAACGGCTCCGCGACCGCGTCCTGTCGCCACGCGTCGAGGGGCACGCCCGCGCGGGCCGCCCGCGCCCGCGCCGCCCCGAGCGCGGTCTCGCTCAGATCGCAGACCGAGAGCGTCAGGTCGATCCCCGCCCGGCGGGCCCTCGCCGCCAGGGCGATGGGCACATCCCCCGAGCCGGTCGCGACATCGAGCAGGGACACCCGCCCTCCCCGCTCCTCGGCCGCCCGCCGCACGAGCGGCCAGAGGATCGAGGGGCTCTGCGCCAGGCGGTTCAAACGCGCGAGCCCCACCAGGGCCGCGCCGTGCCGCCGCGGGTCGAGCGCGGGATCGTCCATCAGCTCCGGCGTGAGCACCCTTCGCATCATGGCGCCATGCTCCCCGTCCGGGTCGTGGTCCACTCAGCGGTGGCCGTGGCCGCTACCGGGTATAGATCTCGTCGTTCCAGTTGGCGACATCGAGGATCCAGGCGGGCTTGCTCAGCACCGCGTGGCCATCCAGGAAGATCGTGTTCGCCCCGCCCCCGTGCCGCTCGGGCGCGATGCGGCGGGCGTTGTCGTTGCCCGTCACATGACGCCGCTGCCACACATCGTACCACAACGCGATCTCGAAGTCCGTCGCGCCGGGACGGTACACCTGCCCGTAGTACGCGTTGTTCGGGTCGACGGCGTACGAGGTCAGGTACAGGACCTTGAACGGGAACGGCGCCCCGCTCAGACGGCACGACTTCTTCGTGCCCCGCTGCGTGCCGTCCCGGTCAAACCGCAGCCCGTTGTTCACATAGTGGATCTGGTGCAGGTCGTCCCGGGGGCGCGCCGGGTCGTGGAAGTACTCGGCCCGGGCGTACCAGTCGTTCAGCGGCTCGGTCAGGCTCGCCGCCGAGTCCAAGTAGGGCCGCGTCGCCCGGGGCCAGGTCATGTCCGGGTTCCAGCCCGCCTCCCGCGGGATCCACTCGTCGTTCTCGTCGGCGTACATCATCAACGCCGTCCCGATCTGCCGCTGGTTGCTCAGGCAGACCGTCTGCCTCGCCGTCTCCCGGGCCTTGCCCAGCGCCGGCAGCAGGATCCCGATCAGCAGCGCGATGATCGCGATAATCACCAGCAACTCGATAAGGGTGAAGGCTCGCCGCATGGCGACACCATACACGAAGCACCGGACCAATCCAAGCCCCCTCAAGAGATACCCCGCCCGGGTCGCCCTACTTCAGCACGACCCACAAGGCGTGCAGCAGCCCCGGCAGCCAGAACAGCACGCAGAGCACCACATTGAGCAGCGTGGCGCCCAGCGAGTTGGTCTTCAGCCACACCGCCAACGGCGGCAGCAGGATCGCGATGATCACGATCAGCAGCGTGTTCGTCGAGAGCTCACTCGCCATATCCGGGTCTCCTTCCGGGGGCATCGCCCATGCAGGCCGAGACTCTACCCGACCGGTCAGGGCTTTGCACGGCCCCATCCGGCGCTCCCCACCGGGCCGGGTCCGCCCCGCCGCCTACCCCTTCGGCACGATATCCGTCTGCAGCGCCGGGTCCGCCGCCGCCACATAGGTGACCGGCAGCCCCAGCTCCGCCCGCACGATGTTGCACCCCTGCGCGATCGCCGTGGTCTTGAAGAAGGCGATGTCCCGCGTGCACCCCTGGCGTCCGAACCCGCAGTCGGTCGAGAGGATCAGCTGCTCGGCCGGGATGTGCTTGAGCGCCCGGCGGATGTCCGCCGCCACATCCTCCGCCCGGTCCGCCTGCAGCGTCCGGTGGCTGCTCACCCCGACGCACACCTTCTTGGGCAGCTTGCCCTTGTACCGGCCGAACAGCTCGATCTCCCGGAAGTCCCGGTCCTTGGTCTCGATCGTCCACACATCGCCACGGCACTCCTCCATGTACATCTCGAAGCTCGCCGCGTAGCTGTCGTCGTCGATCACCCGCTGCATGTTCGGGTTGCCCCAGCAGGTGTGGATCCAGATCTCGCAGTCGTCGAGCCCCTGCACCTCCCGGTTGTAGCACTCGAGCAGGAACCGCACCTGCTCGTCCTTCGCCCCGTAGGTGTTCGCCATGAAGTGCAGGCACGGCTCCTCGACCTGGATGCACCGGCACCCCGCGTCCCGCAGCGCGAGCAGCTCGGTGTTCATCGCCACCGCCATGTCCCAGTACACCTCACGCTGGTCCTTGTACTTCTTCGTGTGGATGTCCAGGAACAGCCCCATCACCTGCGAGCAGCAGGTCCCGAACTTCAACGGCCTGCCCGTCTTCGCCTGCGCCATCCGCCACAGCTTGTCGTACCCCAGCGGCCTGTGCTCGATCTTGTCGGTCACGAAGGGCCAACGCCACCCCGTGTAGATCTCGTTGAGCAGCGTCCCCGGCGGGTACCGCAGCCAGGGCGACCGCGTCCGCTCGCTCTGCAGGTGGTCGCCCTCCAGCCCCGCCCACCGCTGCAGCGGGTAGTGGTGCCAGCTCCGCCCCGCCATGTCCTCATCGAGGTGGAAGTCCCCGTGCGTCACGATGTCCAGCCCCGCCCGCTCCTGGTCGCCCACCACCACCGCCAGCGCGTCCTGCAGCTTCTCGCGGAACCGGATGTCCATCATGCAGGTATCCAGCGGCCGCCCCCACATCGACACATCGAACCACCGCGGCCGCGGCCACGAGCCCGTCACGGTGCAAGGCAGGACTTGGTCGGCAGTCGCGGTCAGCATGTGCAATCCTCTCGCGCATGGAAGCCTCAATCCCGGCCGCGCACTCTACCACGAAGCCAAGCCCCGCGGTTCGGTCCTGCCGGAACTGGCAGCGATCCGACATCCCCCGCTCCGGAGGAGCGACGGGCTGTAGCCAGGGGCGCAGGCCGCCGCAGGCGGACCAGCCCCTGGTTGCCGTCTGCCCACCAACGCGGCCCCGGAGGGGTCGAGGGGCAGACCGCCGAGACACCGGCGCGGCTTGCAATGTCACACCACCCAAGCGACAATCCGATCATGGCGACGCCCCTTCCAGACGCTCCCGGCCGCATGAGGCGACTCACCATGCGCGGCGGGGTCCCGCTCTGCTTGCGTCCTCGGTCGCTGCCGGATGGTCGCGTACTCGTGAGAGAGTACCGCGCCCCCGCGGGTGTCATCCCGCTCCTCATCGGGCTCGCGTTGGTCGCGACCGCGGTCTTCGCGTACTACTACATCGGCTCTGGTCCCGGTCGAATCGACATCGACTCGGCCGCCATCTGCGCCGTCGGGGCGGTCCCGTTCCTCCTTGTGGGGATCGCCATCGCGGGGCACATCAACGAGTTCGAACTCGATCCATCCACCAAGTCCGCGACCCGCCGGGTACTGTGGTTCGGCTTGCTTCGCCACCAGCACACGACCCCGTTCGACCAACTCCAACTGTACATCCGACCCGTGCGAATCGACCCGGCCGCGGAGGCGCCAAAGCGGGAGGTGTGGGCCGGATTCATCATGCAGGACGACCGGATTCTTGTCCCGGCAATCAGCGAGAAGGCGGTCGCCGTCCAGGAGGCCATGGAGGTCTTTGAACACCTCATCAGCCAACCAACGGCAGTTTTGGAGTCGTTGCTCACTGTCAAGCAGCTCTGACCTTGCCGCGCACCTCCCAGCCGAGCGAACCCACCGCGGGGTGCACCAGTCGCCGGGCGTCGCCACGCCGGCGTGAGTGCAGTACCCAAAGAAACTACCGGGCTCAGGGAATCCCGAGCAACCCCTCTTCAGCCACCTCCCTCAGATCTTCTCGAGTCCCGACCCGTCCGCGGCACAACCAAATCGGGGGCGGGCGCATACAGTACGGCCGTATCCAGATTCGGCGCCTCACAGCCCGTTCGAACGCACCCAGGGGCCGCCGATCAACCTGCAAAGGGCGAGCAATGAGTACCACCGCCGTGTACGAGAACTCTGTCAAGACCATGGACCAGGCCGCGATCTTCGAGGAGCTCGGCTTTCCGAAAGACCCCGACAACCTCTACCTGCAGACCGTCGGCACGATGCTGCACGCCGCCGATGTGATCAACCTGCAACACCGCGTCAAGATCATCCTCGCCCAGCCCAAGAACGAGATCATGGTGCACTTCCCGGTCCGGATGGACAACGGCCACCACCGGCTGTTCAAGGGCTACCGCGTCCAACATAACAACGCCCTCGGCCCCTACAAGGGCGGGCTGCGCTTCCACGAGAGCGTCAACCTCGACGATGTCAAGAGCCTCGCCCTGCTCATGACCATGAAGTGCTCGCTCGTCCGCATCCCCTTCGGCGGCGGCAAGGGCGGCGTGAATGTCGATCCCCGGGCCCACTCGGCCACCGAGATGGAACGCATCACCCGCCGGTTCTGCTCGGCCATTATGGGCATGATCGGCCCCGAGCACGATGTGCCCGCACCCGATGTCGGCAGCAACGCCCAGACCATGGCCTGGTTCGCCGACACCTACATCATGTCCAACGAGGGCAAGGCCGCCAACGACGGGCTGCGCGTCGTCACCGGCAAGCCCGTCGAGTTCGGCGGCTCGCTCGGGCGAGAGAAGGCCACCGGGCAGGGCGTCGTCGACACGCTCGTCGAGCTGCTCCCCGAGGTCGGACTCGAGGTCAAGGGCATGCGCGTCAGCCTCATGGGCTTCGGCAATGTCGGATCCTGGGCGGCCCGCATCCTCTACGACATGGGCGCCAAGATCATCGCCGTCGGCGATCACACCGGCGCCATCCGCAATGACAAGGGCTTCGACGCCAACGCCCTCGCCGACTACTGCATTCTCCATGGCGGGATCAAGGGCTTCCCCGGCACACCCATCACCAACGACGAGCTCTACCAGACCCCCGTCGATGTCTTCATCCCCGCCGCCCTGGAGCAGATGATCACCGCCCGCGAGGCCAAGTTCCTCAACGCCAAGATCATCGCCGAGGGCGCCAACGCCCCGCCCACCCCCGCCGGGGACCGCATCCTGAACGAGCGCGGCATCGAGGTGGTCCCCGCCATCCTCGCCAACGCCGGCGGCGT
>CAYJPX010000037.1:9023-28991 GCA_964372195.1 uncultured Phycisphaeraceae bacterium | reverse complement strand
TCGTCACCTACGGCGACATGATGTCGCTGCTCTTGTGCTTCTTCATCCTGCTCGCCGCGTTCAGCGAGCTCAAGAAGCCCGACGAGTACCAGAAGGTCATGGACGCGATCCAGGAGGCGTTCGGGCTCGAGGGCGGCGACTCGACCGTGCTGGACGACCTGGCCCTGGCGAGCGCCGACATACCCTTGGAGGACATGATCCGGCAGGTGGGGAAGGAGCGGTCGCGGTCGGACATCAACGAGGTGTCCACGGACGGCAAGGACGCGCAGACCGCGACGCTCTTTGACGCCGCCAAGTGGACGATCGGCAAGGCGCTGCCCTTCGCGGTCGCGGAGTACCGACTCACCGACGAGCACAAGGCGATGCTCCGAGACCTGATCGCGCCCCGGATCCACGGCAGCGACAAGCTGTTCCTGGTGCTGGGGCACGCCTGGGGGCCCGACGACCGGATGGACGGCATGGACTTCATCGAGCTGTCCTACAAGCGGGCGCGGGCGGTGTACGACTACCTGGTCGACGAGTGCGAGGTCAACCCGAACGCGCTGTCGTTGTGGTCCGCCGGTGCGGGCCAGCCGCTGAAGATCGATGCGTTGGCCGAACAGGGCGCAACCAACCGTCGTGTCGAGGTCTTCATGACCGACACGCCGCTGTCGGACCTTCATCCGGACGCGACGGGGACGGGGCGGGGCGGGTAGGCCGCGGGCCTGGTTTGATGGGAGGAGCAAGGCATGGCAGAGGAAACCGAGCAGAAGGCCGAAGAGACCGGGAAGAAGTCGTCGGTGCTGACGCTGGCGATCGTGGCGGCGGTGATGGTGCTCGAGGCGGTCGGGGCCGTGGGCTTCATCATGTTCTCGGGCGGGGGGGCGGCCGAGGCCAGCGCCAACAGCATCGAGGGCGCGGAGGAGGCCGAGGCCGAGCAGACGCTGGAGATCACGCTGGTCGAGGGCCGGTTCCAGAACCTGTCGATGACCCAGGCCTGGACCTGGCAGATCGATGTGGTGCTGCAGGTCAAGAAGAAGAACGAGGCCGCGGTGACCTCCGACCTGGAGCGTCGCAAGGCCGAGATCACCGAGGGGGTGGCGTTGATCATCCGGCGATCGGCGCACGCGCACCTGACCGAGCCCGGGCTCGAGACGCTGCACCGGCAGGTCTCGGCGTATGTCGAGCAGATTTTCGGGTTCGATCCCGACGGGGACCCGCTGATCGAGCGGGTAATCATCCCCAAGTGTCAGGGCTCGCCGCCGAACTGACCGGGCCGGTCCCGGGAGGGCGACCCGTTGGATCTCCCGGCCCGGGCGCAAGGACTGCATGCCAGCGCAAGACCCGCCCCCGGGCGGGTCTTTTTGTGCGGGGGCGTGGGGGGAGAGTCCGATGCTTGGCCCAGCAGCCGGGGTTCCCTGCGCGGGATATGCGCATCGGCTGCGCGACCCAGGCGGAGGCCCGGCCATGAGCGACGAATCGACCCCCACACCCCCGGAAGATCAGCAGCCGGACTTCGACGCGGTGGCCCGCGAGGCCGCCGAGTCCGACGACGCGGCGGCGGACGCCCGGCCTGTCGCCGGGACGCCCGGCCCCGTCGAGGAGTTCTCCGCAGACGACGCCTCGGCCATGGCCGAGGCCCTGCTCGCCCAGGTCCACGAGGCGGTGAGCGACGCGAATAACGCCAACTCGGGTATGCGTGGCGGCGGTCCCGCGGCGTCTGCGACCGCGGCCCCCCGGCCCGCGGGGTCCGTGCCGATGCACCTGCCGGATTTCCCCCAGGCGTCGGTGCGGGCGATGCCCGCCGAACTCGACCTGCTCGCGGATGTCAATCTGGATGTGAAGATCGAGTTGGGACGGACCCGGCTGCTGGTGGACGATGTGCTCAAGCTGACCGAGGGGGCGGTGGTCGAGCTCGACAAGCTGGCGGGGGACCCGGTGGATATCTATGTCAACGACCGGCACATCGCCCGGGGCGAGGTGCTGGTGCTCAACGACAATTTCTGCGTCCGCATCAACGAGATCGTCGAGCCGGACAGCCGGGCGGCGGGCTGATCGGGATCTGTCCTCGCACGGGCGTCGGAGCACGCCCTTCACGCAAGCCAGGAAGGCGAGACATTGCAGCGGGGTTTGAGCGGAGTGTGGTTGTTGGCGGCCCTGGGCGCGGGCGTAGCCGGCGCGCAGCCGACGGGGGATGTCCGCGCCGACCAGTTCGTCGGGCCGCATCCCGTCGCGGAGCGCGGTGACGAGGCGGTTGCCGACCCCGAGGTCCAGCCTCCGGCCGGGGCGCAGGGCGATGCAGCCGCAGTGCCCACGCGCGCCGGGATCGAGTCCAAGCCGCTCGGGGCGTCGGAGGGGACATTCCGCGATCGCCTCGCCGCGGGTCGGGCCGGGGGCGAGGCGCGGGGGGCGGCCCCGGTGCTCCGCGCCGGGGAGGGCTGGTGGCGGACGGCGGGGGCCCTGGCGCTCACCATCGTGCTGATCTTCGCGATCGCGGCGTTGGTGCGGCGCTGGGCGGGCAGATCGGGCGGGCTCCTGCACGCGGTGGGCGCGGGCGGCAGGTCGCCCTCCGGCCTGCTCTATGTGCTGGGCCGGTACCCGGTCGGACGGGGGCAGACGCTGGTCTTGCTGAAGCTGGATCGGCGGGTGCTGCTGGTCTGCCAGAGCGCCGGGGCCAGGGGCAGCGGGATGCGGACGCTGTGCGAGCTGACCGATCCCGACGAGGTGGCATCGATCGTGATGCACGCGGCCGAGGCCGAGGGGCGTTCGCTGCACTCGCGGTTCCGGGAGGCGGTGTCCGGGTTTGAGGCCTCGCACACCGACGCGGAGGTGGTGCTGCCGGCGGTCGAGCTGCCCGAGCGCGGCGCGGGGGGCTGGATCTCGGCGGGGGGCGTCGACCCGGTGGGGCGTCTGCACTCGCGGCTCGATTCGCTGCGTCGGGCCGGCTGGGGGGCGCAGTCATGAGATGGTGGCGTGTGGTGCTCGCGGTGCTGGTGCTCGGGCTCGCGGGGGGCTCGGTGCGGGGGCAGTCGGTGTATGGCCCGCCGTCGCCCGGCTCGGGCGGCTCGCTGTTTGACGCCTCGGGCCAGCGAGCGACCGAGGCGTTCAACCCGCTGGCGATGCTCGACCAGGTCGGGGAGACGCTGCCGGGCGGTTCCGAGGGCCTGGCGGGCGATCCCGACCGGCCGAGCGGGATCTCGACCGCGATGAGCGTGATGGTGCTGCTGACGATCGTCTCGTTGGCGCCCTCGATCATGCTCATGACGACCTGCTTTATGCGGATCATGATCGTGCTAGCGCTGCTCCGCCAGGCGATCGGGGCGGCGAGCATCCCCCCGCCGCAGGTGCTGACCTCGCTGGCGCTCTTCATGACGCTGATGATCATGTCGCCGACGCTCGAGCGGCTGTGGGACGAAGCGGTGGTGCCCTACCAGCGGGGCGAGGTGACCGACTACGACGACCTCTGGCAGCGGTCGCGCCAGCCGATGCGGGACTTCATGTTCGACCAGCTCGAGACCACCGGCAACTGGTCGAGCCTGTACATGGTGCTCGAGTACCAGGGCGTGGACATCAGCGACCCGTCGAGGCTGACCCGGGCGGATGTCTCGACCCCGGCGCTGATCCCCGCGTACATGCTCAGCGAGCTGAAGACGGCGTTCGTGATGGGGTTCAAGGTGTACCTGCCCTTCCTGGTGATCGACATGGTCATCGCGAGCCTGCTGATCAGCATGAGCATGATGATGCTGCCGCCGGTCCTGATCAGCCTGCCTTTCAAGCTGCTCTTGTTTGTGCTGGTGGACGGGTGGACGCTGGTGGTGGGGGGTCTTCTGTATAGCTTTGCGCCGGATGTCGGCGCGGCGGCGACGGCCTCGGCCGAGCCGGTCCGGATGCTGGTGCTCGAGGCGACCCGGCTCGCCCTGCTGCGATAGGTGAACCATGCCCTACGACGAATCAGCCGTGTTCTTAGTCCGGGAGACGCTGCTGGCGGCGCTCAAGATCGCGGCGCCGGTGCTGCTGGCGGGCGTGCTGATCGGGCTCCTGGTGAGCCTGATCCAGTCCGTGACGAGCATCCAGGACCAGACGCTGAGCTTCGTGCCCAAGATCGCGTCGATGATCCTGGTGGCGGCGTTGCTCCTGCCCTGGATCGCGTTGCGGCTCGCGGAGTACGCGGCCCAGTTGTTCACGCTGATGTAGGGGAGGAGTGGTGCAGGGGATCGAGCCCTTTTTCGAGCACGCCGTGCCGTTCGCCCTGGTGGCGACGCGGTTGATCGGTCTGTTCGTGTTCGCGCCGATGCTGACGAGCGCCTCGATCCCCATGCAGGCGCGGGTGCTGCTGGCGTTCATGCTGGCCGCGGCGGTGTACCCGTCGATTCCGGTGCACTACGCCGATGTGCCGCTGGACCTCTTCGGGCTGCTGCCTCTCCTGGTGAGCGAGACGCTCATCGGGGTGTGCGTGGGGCTGATCGCGTCGGTGCCGGTGATGATCCTGCAGCTGGGCGGGCACATCACGGGCTTCCAGATGGGGCTGTCGATGGCGACGATCTACAACCCCGAGTTCGAGACCAACAGCGATGTGGTCGGCGAGACGATGTTCTTCCTGGGGTTCTCCGTCTTCCTCGCGGTCGGCGGGCTCGAGGCGACCTACGCGGCGTTGCTCAGCACCTTCGAGCAGGTGCCGCTGGGCGGCATGGCGGCCTCGTCGGTCCCGCTGGAGACCTATGTGGGCCTCGCCAACTCGGGGTTCGAGATGGCCCTGCGGGTGAGCGGGCCGGCGATGGCGATGGTGTTCCTGATCCTGGTCGCCATGGGCTTCGTGATGAAGACCATGCCGCAGATCAATGTCATGAGCGTGGGGTTCGCGATCAAGATCATCGTCGGTCTCCTGGCGACCGCGATGGCCCTGCAGGTGATCGCCAATGTGGCGTCGGACGAGTCGGTGCGGATCCTGACACTGCTGGGCGAGTGGGCCCGGGGTCTGTCGGCCCGGGGCGGGTGAGGGAGTTCGATGGCTGAGGACATGGGCGAACGCACGGAACGGCCGACAGCGCGGCGCATGGGCGAGGCCCGGGAGCGCGGCCAGGTCGCCAAAAGCCAGGACCTCTCCGGCGCGGTCGATCTCGCGGCGGGCGTGGTGATCCTCGTCTTCGCCGGGGCGTTCATCGGGCGGTCGTTCCTCGCCCTGATGGAGAAGGCGTACTCGGCCGAGGGGGCGGGGTGGTCCACCGACCCGGACACGATCTGGCCTCTGGCGCGGGCGATCGCGATCGACGGCGTCAGGGTCGCGGCCCCGCTGCTCCTGGTGACCGCCCTGGTCGCGGGGATTGCGCAGTTCCTCCAGGTGGGCTGGGTGCTCACGACCAAGCCTCTCAAGCCGAACTTCGGCAAGCTCAACCCGATCTCGGGTGTGAAGCGGCTGTTCTCGAAGCGCAGCCTGATGAAGTCGATCCTCAACAGCGTCAAGCTGGTGTTCGTGCTCGCGGTGGCGTACGCGGTGATCGCCGGGTTTGTCCCCAAGATCATCGGCCTGCCGGCGCTGGGCGCCATGCAGGGGATGATGCTGATCGCCCGCATGCTGCTGGCGCTGGCGATCTGGCTGGCGGCAGTCCTGCTCGTGATCGGGCTGATCGACTGGCTCTACCAGAAGTGGCAGCACGCCGAAGACCTCAAGATGACCAAGCAGCAGGTCAAGGACGAGCGGCGGAGCATGGAGGGCGACCCGCAGATCAAGGGGCGACGCCTGCGGATGATGCGGGACATCGTGCTCCAGCAGATCCAGGCGAATGTCCCGCTCGCCGATGTGGTGGTGACCAACCCCACGCACTTCGCGGTGGCGTTGCGGTACGACGCCGAAACGATGAACGCCCCGCGGGTGGTCGCCAAGGGCGCCGACTACATGGCCCAGCGGATCCGGCTCGTGGCGGCGGCGAGCGGGGTGCCGATCATCGAGAGGCCGCCGCTGGCGCGGGGGCTCTACTTCGGCGCCGAGCCCGGGCAGGAGATCTCGTCGGAATACTACGAGGCGGTCGCGGAGATCCTGGCGTATGTCTACCGGCTCGAGGGCGAGTCGAGCCAGGCCCGTCGGCGCGTCCACGAGCGGGCCCGCGCACGCGCGATGCGTCAGCGCCGGGCGGTCGGCGCGGCGGGGTGAGCCGCAAGGAGTAGTCGGTCGCAGTGTCGAGGCAGATGATCCAACCCGGGGCGAGAGGCGGCGGGCTCCCCGTCTGGATGCAGCACATGCACCGGCACAAGGGGCTGATCGTCCCGCTCGGGTTCATCATGCTGCTGGTGGTGATCCTGGTGCCGCTGCCGGCGATCCTGATGGACCTCCTGATCTCGGCGAATATCTCCCTGGCGGTGATCATCCTGCTCACGACGATCTACATGGCCAAGCCGCTGGACTTCAGCGTGTTCCCCTCGCTGCTGCTCGCGACGACGATGCTGCGGCTGGTCCTCAACATCGCCTCGACCCGGCTGATCCTGACCGCCGACGCCGCCAGCCCCGAGGAGGCGATCGGCGTCGCGGGCAAGGTCATCAGCGCGTTCGGGGAGTTCGTCGCCGGCGACTCGCTCTTTGTCGGCGTGGTGATCTTCCTGCTGCTGGTGATCGTGCAGTTCGTCGTCATCACCAAGGGCGCGACGCGCATCTCCGAGGTCGCGGCCCGGTTCACCCTCGACGCCATGCCCGGCAAGCAGATGGCGATCGACTCGGACCTCAACGCCGGGATCATCAACGAGGCCGACGCCAGACGCCGACGCGAGGAGATCTCGCAAGAGGCCGACTTCTTCGGCGCCATGGACGGCGCCAGCAAGTTCGTGCGGGGCGACGCCGTCGCGGGCATCATCATCACCGGGATCAACATCGTCGGCGGGCTCGCGGTGGGGATCATCGAGCGGGGCTGGCCCTTCGGCCAGACCGCCAGCGTGTTCACCAAGCTCACGATCGGCGACGGGCTCACCAGCCAGATCCCCTCGTTTGTCATCTCGATCGCCGCGGCGTTGATCGTGACCCGGTCGGGCGCCAAGGAAGACCTCGGCGAGCAACTCACCGGGCAGCTCATCAGCCAGCCGCGCGGGCTGGTCATCACCGCCGGGTTCCTGGGATTGCTGGCGTTCACTCCGCTGCCGACGGTCCCGCTCCTGGCGACCAGCGGCGGGCTCGGGCTGATCGCCTTCGGCATGATCCGCGCCGCCCGGGGCCGGGCGAGCGACGCTCGCGACTCGGCGATCGCCAAGGCGCAGATCCCCGCCGAGCCCCCGCCCATCGAGAGCCTGCTCAAGGTCGACACGATGGAGCTCGAGATCGGCTACGGCCTGGTCTCGCTGGTCGATGCCGGGCAGGGCGGCGACCTGCTCGACCGGATCGGCGCCATCCGGCGTCAGCTCGCCGCCGAGATCGGGCTGGTCACCCCGCCGATCCGCATCCGCGACAACATGCAGCTCGAGCCCGGGCGGTACCGGGTGAAGATCCGCGGCGCGGTGGTCGCGGCGGGCGAGCTCCGCCCGGGCATGATGATGGCGATGGACTCAGGGATCGCCACCGGCCGGGTCGAGGGCGAGGCCACCCGCGAGCCGGCGTTCGGGCTCGACGCGTGGTGGATCGACCCCGGCCAACGCCACCGGGCCGAGACGATGAACTACACCGTCGTCGATCCGACCAGCGTGCTCGCGACGCACCTCACCGAGATCATCAAGCAGCACGCCCACGAGCTGCTCACCCGCGAGGAGGTCAACAACCTCGTCGAGGCGCTGCGGGAGAAGACGCCCAAGCTGGTCGAGGAGGCGGTGCCCACGCTGGTCAAGGTCTCCGACCTCCAGCGGGTCCTGCACAACCTGCTCCGCGAGCGGGTGCCGATCCGGGACATGGAGACGATCGTCGAGACCCTCGCCGACTGGGGCCCCAAGTCCGGCGATGTGGACATCCTGACCGAGTATGTCCGCAACGCCCTGCGCCGGGTGATCTGCGAGCAGTACACCGCCCCGGGCGAGCAGGGCAAGCCCAAGCTGGTCTGCGTCACGCTCGACCCCTCGTTCGAGGACCAGGTCGCGGCGTACATCGAGCGCGGGCCGGCGGGGACCAGCCTCTCCATGCCCGCCCGCGTGGCGACCCAGACCGCCGAGATCGTGCTCCGCCAACTCCGGCGGGTGACCGCCGCGGGGCACCACCCGGTGGTCATCGCCTCGCCCCAGGTCCGGGCCTCGGTGCGGCAGATCCTCGAACCCCACCTGGCGACCGCGGTGGTGCTGGGGTACAACGAGATCCCCCCGGGGGTCGAGGTCGAATCGATGGGGCTCGTGAGCCCCGAGAGTCCCGCCGCGGTGCACGCGGCATAAAGAGGTTGGCCGGATCCACCGCCCGGGCCGGCACGCCGGGCCGGATTGCGGTACACTGTCCGCGTCCTCGAGGAGCCACGGATGGCGACGACGACGCAGCGAGCAACACTCAGAACATTCCACGGCCCGACGATGGCCCACGCGCTGGCCGAGGTCAAGAAGGGCCTCGGCCCCGACGCGGTCATCCTGCACACCCGCACCTACCGCGTCGGCGGGGTGATGGGCGTGGGGGGCCGCGACATGGTCGAGATCACCGCGTCGACCGACGCGGGCGGCGTGCGGGCCAGGCGGATCAGGCCCCGCGCCGAGGGCGGCTATGACGCCGGCCTGGCGATGGGCTTTGAACGCGCTGGCGACGCCGTGACCAGCGATGCGGGGTTCGTCCCCACGCCGCCATGGTTCCAGCCCGCCGGGCGTGCAGTTCCGCCCGCCATGGGCAGGACGGCGGCGGCCGGACCGGCACGGGCCGCGGGCCAGCAGGTCGAGGCCAAGCCAACCGTTGAGGGCGTGCTCGGCGCGGTCCCCGGCGCGGTGGGAGGGCCGGTCGGCCTTGTCGCGCCGGCCCCGCGCGGGAAGTCCGCGGCGGAGATCGAGGCGACGCCGCCACGCCGCGTCGTGGCCGCCGCACCGTCGGCCGGCATCGCGGCGCCATCACCACTGGTGACGACGCCGAGGGTTGGGGGCCCGGACGCCCCAAGTCGGCTCACACCGACCCGGGTCGAGCCGGCGCCGACCACGCCCCGTGCCCAGGCGGCCCTAGAGGAGGAGCTGGCGGCGATCCGTCGGCTCGTCGGGCAGGTGCTCCAGTCGTCGCGCCGGGCCGAGGCCCGCGCCGGGCGGGCGGTCGAGAGCGAGGCGCCGAGCGTCGGTACCGGGCCGGTGTTCGACCTCTATATGCAGTTGCTCGAGAGCCAGACCTCGACCGAGGTCGCCGACGAGTTGGCCGGCGCCGTCCGCGACGAGCTGACCGCGGCCGAGCTCGCCGACCCCGGGGTCGCCCGCGAGGCGATGCTCCGGCACCTGGCGCGGAAGATCGCGGTCGTGCGGGACAACCAGCCCCCGACCCGCACCGCGACGGGGCGGCCCAGCGTCGTGGCGCTCGTCGGGCCGACGGGGGTGGGCAAGACGACGACCGTCGCCAAGCTGGCCGCGACCTACAAGCTGCGGTACGGGCGCAAGGTCGGGCTGGTGACCGCCGACACCTACCGGATCGCGGCGGTCGAGCAGCTGCGGACCTACGCCGACATCGTGGGGCTGCCGCTCAAGATCGCCCTCTCGCCGCGGGATATGGCCGGGGCGATCGAGAGCCTCGACGCGTGCGATGTGGTGCTGGTCGATACCGCCGGGCGTTCACAGCACGACGCGGCGAGGCTGGGCGAACTCGGGGAGTTCCTCGAGGCCGCCAGGCCGGACACCTCGCACCTGGTGCTGTCGCTGGCGGCGGCCGAGTCGGTGATCTTCGCGGCCGCGGAGCGGTTCGGGGTGCTCCGGCCCCAGCGGCTGATCCTCTCCAAGCTCGACGAAGCGGTGGATTTCGGGGTGATCGCCAACATCGCCCGCCGGGTCGGGCTGCCGATCTCGCATGTGACCACCGGCCAGGAGGTGCCCGACCACATCGAGCCGGCCAGCGCCGATCGGCTGGCGAGGCTCGTGCTCGATGGGCGGGCGGCGTGGAAGGTCCTCTCGGGGGACAAGTGATGGCTTCGATCGCGGTCGGTTCCGCGGCGGCTCGCCCGCTCGACCAGGCCTCGCGGTTGCGGGCGCTGGTCGACGCGATGGCCGGCTCGCGCGCCGCCGCCCCCGCGGCCGGCCCGGCGCGCCGGGTGCCGGTCGTGGCGATCGCCTCGGGCAAGGGGGGCGTGGGCAAGACCAACCTCGCGGTGAACCTCTCCATTGCGCTGGCGCAGTCGGGACGCCGGGCCACGCTGCTCGACGCCGACCTGGGGATGGCCAACGCCGATGTGCTCTGCGGCCTCTCGCCCGGACGCCGTCTGGACGATGTGCTGCGCGACCCCGCGGGACCGGGGCTCGCCTCGTGCGTGGTCCGGGCGCCGGGGGGGTTCATGCTCGTGCCCGGGGCCGTGGGGGTGGCGCGGGTGGCCGACCTCGACGCCGCGACCCGGCGCCGGCTGGTCGAGCAGCTCGAAGCCCTGGAGGGCCAGAGCGACCTGATCCTCATTGATACCGGGGCGGGGATCGGGCGTGATGTGCTGGCGTTCGCGGGGTGCGCGGACTGGCTGGTGGTCGTGGTCACACCCGAGCCGACCTCGATTGCCGACGCGTACGGGCTGATCAAGTGCGTGTATTCGCCCAGCCGAGAGCGGTTCGGGCCGCCGCCGCGGGTGGGTCTGGTGGTCAACGAGGTGTCCCGCCCGGCCGAGGCCGAAGCCGTAAGTGCAAGGCTGAGCGCGACTTGCGAGCGATTCCTCGGTCGGCGGGTGTCCATGCTCGGCTGGATTCACCTGGACGCCCGGGTGGGTCGAGCGGTCCGGCGCCGCCAGCCGCACCTGCTGGCCTGGCCCCGGACCCCCGCCAGCCGCGATGTGCGGCGGATTGCTCACTCGCTGGCGTCGCTCACCGGAACGGGTGTCGGCGCGGAGCGGGGAACCTAGGGAGAAACCCTGAACCGGGAGGGGTTGGCACGCCGATCGCGGGGTGTTTGTGGCGACTGCGCTGGCTTTGTCGGTTGTGCTGCGCGGAGCGACCAAAGTCGGCCGGGATCGGGGCCGATAGAAGCGGCGTGGATGCGCGGTGTTCTCGCGCAGCGATGGGAGGGTGGGCGTGCCCGGCCGAATGCCTCAACAGATCGCGGTGGCCTTTGCGCTTTGCGCCTTCGCGGTGTCGATCTCGATCGGGCTGCTCGCGTCGGTCCCCACGCAGACGGTCTTGGTGCGAGCGGTGGTGGTGTTCTTCGTCGCGGGCGCAATAGGTCGTGTGCTGGGACGGATGGCGCTGGTGGCGCTGAACGAACACCTGACAGCCTCAACGGTGAACAACCCTATCCCGGCGCCGATCCGGCTCCCCAGGTCCCGGGGTTCGGGGGGTGACGGTGGGGTTGAGATTCTCGATGATGTGGATAGTCCGTGAACTTTTTTACCGGAATATGGCCTTCGCCTGTGCGCGCGCGAAAGAGTTTGTATACTCCGCTGCGGCCGGGTCAAGGATCGGCACCGGCCACAGCGCTCCCGCGCATGGCTCGCGCACCGGGGCGTTGAGACGCAAGGGTCAAGGAGTCGACCATGGCAATCGCGAGATCGTCGATGGGCAGGATTGGGTCGCGTGGCGCTTCGCGTCGCTCGGCCCGGCATGCCGAACCGTCCAACATCCCCACGCCCTATGACGAGATGCCCATCGAGCAGGTCTGGCTGGAGTACCAGTCCACCGGCGACGGGGCGATCCGGAACTTCTTGATGGAGAAGTACCTCCAGCTCGTGCGCTACAACGCCGAGCGGATCTACTCGCGCCTGCCCGACGAGGTCGATCTGGAAGACCTGATGAGCGCAGGCCTCTTCGGCCTGATGGACGCGATCGACGCGTTCGACCTGGAACGCAAGGTCAAGTTCGAGACCTACTGCGCCCCGCGCATCCGCGGCGCCATCCTCGACGAGCTGCGCTCGATGGACTGGGTCCCCAGGCTCGTCCGCCAACGCACCGGCAAGGTCGAGCAGATGCGGCAGAAGATCGAGATGGAGACCGGGACCACCGCCACCGAGCAGGACATCGCCGACCGACTCGGCCTCGAGGCCGACGAGCTCGAGAAGTACCTCCGCGACGGCAAGGCGGTGGGGACCGTCAGCCTCAACCGCCGCTGCTTCCCCAGCGATGGGTCGCGCGATGTCCGCGAGATCGACATCATCCGCGATGAGTCGCAGACCAACCCGCTCGCCGAGATCCAGCGCAACGACCTGCAGGAACTCATCACCAAGGGGCTGAGCCGGGCCGAGAAGCTCATCGTGCTGCTCTACTACTATGAGGGCATGACGATGAAAGAGATCGGCGCGACGCTCGACCTGTCCGAGTCTCGGGTGAGTCAGATGCACAGCTCCATCTTGGCGCGCCTCAAGGCCCAGATGCAGCACCGCATGAAGGAGCTCGACGAGGTCGACGCCTAGACGATCTCGGGCCCGCGGGCCACACGATCCCACCGCCGCCGGCCTGCCCGGCGGCGTTTGTTTTTCGCCGGGGTTGTCGGGCGGGTCCGGGACGGCTTGACTTGGCGCGATGGCCGGCGTGCGGGCGTATCTGGGGATGGGGTCCAACCTGGGCGACCGGGCGGCCCACCTTGACTTCGGCGTCGAGGCGGTGGGCCGGCTCCCGGGCACCCGGGTGGTGGCGGTCTCATCGGTGATCGAGACCGCGCCGGTGGGGCCGATCGAGCAGGGGGCGTACCTCAACGGGGCGTTGGCGATCGAGACCGAGCTCCCGCCGCGGGAGTTGCTTGAAGCGCTGCAGTCGCTCGAGCGGGCGCGCGGCCGGGACCGCAGGGTCGAGGCCAGGTGGGGCCCCCGGACGCTGGACCTGGACATCCTGGTGTACGCTGGCCTGGTGCTCGACGAGCCCGGGTTGACCATCCCGCACCCCCGGGCGCACCTGCGGCGGTTCGTCCTAGGCCCGCTCGCGGAGCTGGCCCCGGAACTGGTGCTCCCCGGGCAGCGTCGGACGGTCCGGGCGTTGCTCGCGTGCCTCGATGACAGCGGGGCGGGAGGCGTGTTGTGAAGTTGCGAGTGTTGGGCGTGTTGGTGTGGGCGACTGCGTGCGTCGGTGCGCAGCCCGGTGGGCAGGACGACCCGACCGGCCCCGAGACCGAACCCCAGGTCCAGCCACTCGTCCAGCCCGAGACACCACCCGAGCCCTCGGGTCCCGCCGAGGCGGGGTCGATGGAGGTGGCGGCGAACCTCTGGGGCGTCATCGGGCGATACCGGTATACCGCGACCGCAGACCGGGTGCGGGTGACGCTGGTGCAGCCGGGCGGGCGCAGCGATATGCACTCCCTTGTTGTGCGCTGCGTGCCGGGGGCCGCGGGGTCGGCGAGGCTCGAGTTGGGCGATCTGACGCTCGTGGCCGGCGGCGGCGTGCTGCGGGCCATCCATGAGGACGATCCAACGACCTATGCCGAGCTGGCGGGGGGCGATGGCGCGAGCCCCGCGGGGGTGCTGCGCGGGCTGCTGCCGCCGCTCGCGATCCCGCAGCTGAGCCTGGCGTTCGACCCGGCCGAGGTGGACTGGTGCCCGCTGGTGGCGGGGCTGGTGTGGGAGCAAGCGGAGCGCGTTCGGGTGGACGGGGCCGACGGGGTCCGCCTCCGGGGTCGGTCGGCGGAGGGCGGGGCGTCGCTGGTGCTGGCGGCGGCGCGGGTGCGCCGGTTCGAGGCCGACCTGGACGCGGACGCCGAGACCAGGATCATCGTCGAGTGCGAGCCGCTCGAGACGGCGGATCCGTCGGCGTGGGGGCTGGATGTCGTGTCGCGTCGGCGGGTGGATGGTCTCGGGGCGCTGCACCCCTTGGGGGCGAGGCTCGGCGTGGGCGATCGGCTGCCACGGGCGAGGCTGACCACCGCGGGGGATCAGTCCGAGCGGCGGCTGGGGGCGGAGGATGAGCCGCCGGCGTTCGCAGATTCGCGGCTGTACCTGGCCCTGCTGATGCGCGACGACCTGGAGCCCGCGCGGGCGGCGGCGGCGGCGAGGGTCGCGATGGGGGCGATGGCCGAGACGCGTCGCGAACTGGTCCGTGGTCAGATCAGCGGCGGGCTGCCCAAGCGGCTGCGGCTGGTCGAGCTGATGGGCGTGATCCAGGTGCAGACCAGCGGGGGGATCCTCGAACGGATCGCGTCGCACACCGAGGTGTGGGAGAGCGCGGTGGGGGAGATCCTGACCCCGGACGAGCCGCGACCCGTGCTGGCGTGGTTCGCCGATGAGTCGCGGCTGATCGATCGGCTCGCGCCGGGGGCCGGGGCGGTGCTGGTGATGCACGACGGGCTGGGGGTGATCCGCTCGGTCCTGCCGGTCGGGCCCGAGGCCGACGCGGGCGTCTTGCAGCGGGCGCTGGTCGAGGCGGCCGGACGCCCGTAGGGCACCCTCGCGCCGGTGTGTTCAACGGTGCCACGGCTCGTCCCGAGGGGCGACACGAGCGGGTTGGGCCGGAAGCCAGGCCGGCGGTTCAGCTCGCCTCGGCCCTCGGGTGGGCGTCGTCGTACGCCTGCTGCAGGCGCTGGCTGGAGAGGTGGGTATAGACCTGGGTGGTGCTGAGCGACTGGTGCCCGAGGAGTTCCTGCACGCTGCGCAGGTCCGCGCCGTTGTCGAGCAGGTGCGTGGCGAAGCTGTGGCGGAGGGTGTGGGGGCTGATGGTCGGGTCGAGCCCGGCCTCGCGGAGGTACTTGTCGAGCTTGCGGCGGACCGAGCGGGAGCTGAGCCGTCCGGCGTGCTTGTTGATGAACAGCGGCGCGTTGGGTCGGGCGGCGCCGGCCCAGGCCTGGCTGAACTTGGGGTCGGCGTCGAGCATGTCGGCGTACCGCTTGATGGCGGCGAGGGCGTGGGTCCCGAGGGGGACGAGGCGTTCCTTCTTGCCCTTGCCCCGGATGCGGAGCGCCTCGCCCGCGGCGTCGAGATCGATGACATTGAGCCCGACGAGCTCGCTGACGCGGATGCCCGTGGAGTAGAGGGTCTCGAGCATGGCCCGGTCGCGGCGACCCAGGACATCCGCATCGTTCGGCGCGCTGAGCAGCCGCTCGACCTGCTCGACGGTGATGGCCTTGGGCAGGCGCTTGGATTGCCGGGGGGTGCGGATGAGGGTCATGGGGTTGACCGACGCCAGGCCGCGGCGCTCGGCCCACTTATAGAACGAGCGCAGCGTGGCGATCTTCCGCGCCATGGTGGCGGCGGAGTAGTCCTCCTCGGTCAGCCGGGCGAGGAAGGGGCGGATGGTGTCGGCGTTGGCCCCGCAGATGATCTCGGTGATGGTCTTGGGACCGATGGAGCCGACCACGGGCGCGCCGTTGCGGCTGCCCGCCGACTCGCGGCGTTGGAGCGCCTCGCGCTCGGCGTTGTTGTCGATGCCGATGCCGGAGTCGTCGGAGAGGTACTCGACGAACTGTCGCAGGTCGGCGCCGTAGCACCGGGCGGTGTAGGGGCTGAAGTGGCGCTCGTCGGTGAGGTACGAGGCGAAGGCGGCGGTGATGGGAAGGGTTGACATCGTCGGTCTCCGGATTGGCTCGCCCTCTGGGGGCGTGGGGGTCAGGCGTTCGTGTCCGTCGGGCGGGGCCCGGCGCCCGGCCAGGCGTCGAGTCGTCGGGCGAGGATGGCGGCGTCCGCCAGGTCGAGGCTCGTGTTGCCGCGCATGGCGACCCGGGCGGCCGCGGCGACGAGGGTGTGCTCATCCCCGGGGGCGCAGCTGAATCGCCAGCGGTGCTGGCCGTGCACCAGGGTGACGACCCGCGTCGTCTTGGGGCTGTCTTGCTCGGGCTTCCGTGCCACTGTCCTGCTCCGTCCCGGCCTGTCGCCGGGCGGTACCGGGATCAGGGCGAGGGGGGTTCTTCTGGTTCTGCCAGCGACGCGAGGCGTTGGTGCTCTTGCTCGACAAGAGCCGCCACGAGGTGCTGGGCGGCAAACTGCGTGTACAGGTCCATGCTCGCGGTGTATCGCTTCCAGCCCAGGGCGCTGACGGGGTCGTGCCGGCCCAGGGCGTAGTCGCGGAGGGCCGTCAGCACGCCGTGGTCGCGGGCGTCGAGGTGGGCGCTGGCGACGGCCGCGGGGCGGTCGGTCAGGCCCATCGCCGGGCGGGCGAGGTCGTCGGTCGTCGCGGCGGTGAGCCGGCGGGAGTCGATCGGGTTGGGGTCGTCGCGGGAGCCCATCACACCCGTGCGGGCGTAGAGCGCGAGGCTGAGCCCGATGGTCGGCGGGTCGTAGGGGTCGTACGCGGTGATCGTGCCGACGACGATGGCGTCGACGCCCATCACCGCGGCCAGTTGCTTGACCTGGCCGGGGTCCTCGATCCCCTTCAGGCCGAGGCTGTGCATGGCCTGGAGCGTCCGATTCAGCGGGACGGCGCGGACGCCCTGGATCTCCTCGACCGCGGCGACCAGCTTGTCGCTCACGACGAGGGGGTCGACCGCGTCGGTCCCCGACTCGTTGGCCAGGGGGATGACCGCCCAGAGGACCTCGCCGACTCCGGCGTCGTAGGGCGCGATGGTCACCTGCGGGGGCGTGAGTTCCTTGTCACGCCTGGGGAGCCCCGAGCATCCCGGGAGGGCCGGGAGGGCCGCGAGGACCGCCGCCAGCGCAAGAACCGCGCCCCGATGGGGGTGTATCCGTGCGAGCATGGTCTGTGCACTTGTCATGGCGTCCTGCCTGGTTGATGCGCGAGGATTCCACCATCGCGACGCAAGCCCCGGGCCAGCCTCTCGGCCAAGGTCCCGGACTGTTCTCAATCGGCGTGCGGGCGTTCCCGTCTGCACACCGGGGGGGTGATTCGTCAGTCTTCGGTGGGCACGGTGGCGATGGGCTGATCGGTCACAGCGCCGGCGGCGAGGAGCGCCTGGTTGGCGTTGATCGACCAGATGTTGTCGCGGCCCGAGCGGGTGGAGACGAAGTAGATCTGCCCGTCATTGCCCCAGGTGGGCATGAGGTCGGTGCTTGACCCAGCGGTGAGGTTCACCAGAGAGCCGCCGGTCGACGCGATCACCCAGAGGTCGCAGTCCTCGTAGGAGAGCGTGTCGACAGCCCTGACCCCTTGGGGGTTGGCGACCGAGGCGAAGACGACGAACCGACCGTCGGGCGACCAGGTGGGGTTGATGTAGGCGGTGCTGGCGCTGCCGATGAGCTGGCTGGGGCTGCTGACCGTGCCGTCCTTGTACTCGATGGTCCAGATGCCGAAGGCCCGGTCGCCGCGCTCGGCGGAGCGTTGATAGAGGATCTGGTCGCCGCCGGTGGGCCCGGTGCCCGGCGTGGGGCACCACTCCGGGAACAGGCCGTAGCCGATGAAGTGGGGGGTGGAGGTGTTGGTGACATCGGTGAGCCAGATCTCCCACTTGCCGGAGGACTGGCCGAGCTTGGAGTACGCGAGGGTCCGGCCGTCGGGGGACCAGCTCGGGTGGAGTTCCGCGGCGGCGGAGTTGGTGATCTGGACCGGGCGGCCGCCGGTGCGCGGCATGACATAGATATTCCAGTCCAGGAGCCTGTCGCTGCAGAACGCCACCCACTTGCCATCGGGGCTGATGGCGGGCATGACATCGCGGGAGGGGTCGTCGGTGAGCTGGGTGAGAACGGTCGAGCCGGTGTTCTTGAGATAGATGTCGGGGTTGTGGTTGAGCTGGGTGCTGGCAAAGACCATGAACTTGCCGTCGGCCGAGAGCTTGGGGTCAAAGTCGGCGCCCTGGTCGGCGAAGGTCACCCGCGAGACATCGGCCGAGTCGGCGAAGCCGGTCAGGGCGATGGGGTCGGCAGGCAGGGTGCCCGCGTTCCACAACGAGGCGTCCTCGCCGAAAAGCTGAAAGTCGGGTTCGGTCGGCTGGGCAAGGGCGGTGGTCGTCGGGGCGGGCCCAGCGGCGGGCTCGACGCCGGGCTCGGCGCCGAACCAGGCCTGGTTGGACTGGCAACCGGCGAGAGTTCCGGCGAAGGCCAGGAGCAGCCAACAGCGGACGCGGGCGGCGGGACGGATGTGCATGAGTCTCTCCCGAGGGTCAGAGCCTGTCGTCGGGCTGGCCCGGAAACCAGGGGGCCAGCCATCGGGGCAGGTCATCGACTCGGGGGAGGAGTCGGTTGAGTCCAGTAACTGGGATCGGGCAAAGTTATTGGAGAAGGCCCGATAAATCCCAAGGGCGGCATCCGCGGCGCGATCACGCCCGTTCGTGCCGTCGGGCCGGGCTCAGAACGCGGTCTCGCGGACCACGATCGCCGGGGTCTCGGCGGTGCGTTCCCAGCGTCCGCCGCGGGGCGAACCGGCCGACTCGAGGTGGGCCAGGTAGCGGGCGAGCGAGCCCTCGCTGAAGGAGTCCAGGTACTCCTCGGTGGCGGTCGTGTTGAGGTCCATGATCCGTTCGAGCAGCTGCGACCGGCTCAGGCTGGGGGCCTGGTCGGGCAGGTCGTCGCGGCGAGAGGTGAACAGGTTCGCGGTCGAGGGGGCGGGGGAGATCAGTTGGACCACTTCGGCCTCCTTGCCTGGGCTTTGGGATGTGGGGTGCATCCGTGGGCTGATGGCATCGACGGGGCGCGGCAGTTGCGCACACGCTGTAACCGGGGCGGACCTTGCGCGGCGCCACTGCCCGCCGAGGCGGGGAGCTCGCGGGAGCACGAGCGGTCGTGGGTGGGTCTGGCGTGGTCCCCAGCGCTTGGGGGGAGCCCGCCGGTGGGGGGCTCGAAGAATTTTTTCTGCGTGGCACCGGCGGCCGGGGTCGGCTCGGCAGAATCGGCGGTATTGCGCTATCCTTGCCTCTGCCTGGAGGCGACGCCCCGCGCCGCGCACCGGCACAAGGGAGCCCGCGATGACCGCACACGGCACGATCGATCACCCGGCCCTCAAGCGGGTCAAAGAGGCCTTCGGCTCGTACACCCTCCGGGCGACCTTCTTCCGCGGGCAGACGACGCTCATCGTCGAGCCGGGCGTGCTCCACCGGGTCATGCAGTTCCTCCGCGATGACCCGGCGTGCGGCTACTGCTTCCTGTCGGATGTCGGGGGCGTCGACTACCTCGGGTACCCGCAGCAGATGCCCGGCCGGTTCGCGGTCGTCTACAACCTCATCAGCTACGAGCACGACGATCGCCTGATCGTCAAGACCTTCCTCAACCCCTCGATCCCGACCGACGGTGCCGCCGAGGACCCGGCCCTGTATGTCGATTCGGTCACCGATCTCTGGCCGGGGGCCGAGTGGCCCGAACGGGAGGTGTTCGACATGTACGGCATCCGCTTCCGGAACCACCCGGACCTGCGGCGGATCCTGACCTGGGAGGAGTTCCCCGCCCACCCGCTGCGAAAGGACTACCCGCAGCGGGGCCGGGGCGAGCGGGAGACCTACCGCGTGCTCGACCGCACCTCGTCGTAAGCGGGCCACAGCCCCGGCGCAAAGAGGAGGCGTGCGAGGGCGTTGGTGCGCGGTGGTCAGGGGCTCTGCCCGGCCTGGACCGACCAGTTGAGCGACTCGTCGATCACCCGCACGCGGGCCTCGGCGAGGAGCTGCGTGGCCAGTTGGTCCATGAGCAGGCGTTCCTGCCGGCGGCGGAGCTGCTCGGTGAGCGCTTCTCGCGCGGCGTCGAGGGTGACGCCGTCGGGGGGGAGCAGCTCTTCGAGGTACAGCAGGGCGAACCCGCTGCCGAGCGCGATGACCGGGCTGAGCTGGCCCGGGGCGAGGGATTGGGCCGCCATCCGGATCGGCTGCTCGTACGCGGGGTCGGCGACGCTGAACACCTCGATCAGGCCGCCGCGCGGGCCGGAGGGGTCTGTCGAGTGGTCGAGGGCGAGTTCGGCGAAGCGCACCCTGGTCTGGTCCGGGGGCGCGGCGGCGGCCTGGTCGAGCAGTTGTTGGGCCTTGCTGTGTGAGGCGGTGGTGATGACGCGCACCCGAACGCGCGGGCCGTGCTGCACGCGCCAGGCGAGCTCGACCTGGTCGTGGGCGGCCGCCCCCCCCGCGGGGGCGGGGGGGCGGGGGGGGGGGGGGGGGGGGGGGGGGGGGGG
>CAYJPX010000037.1:8405-9013 GCA_964372195.1 uncultured Phycisphaeraceae bacterium | reverse complement strand
GAGCGAGGCGTTGCGTCGGAGCAGGGCCTCGAAGCGCACCGGCCCGAGCCCGCGCCGCTGGCGGACCTGGGTGATGAGCTGCCCCGAGTCGGCTTCGCCGACCTGACCGGCTTCGGCCACCGAGGCAGCGAGCCAGGCGCGCTCGCGGGCCAGGTCGGCATCGGTGATCGCCAGGCCGCGACGGGTGAGTTCGCGACCGAGGAGGTGCTCGAGGGCGAGTTCCTCGACGACCACTCCCCCGGCGGCCTCGGCCAGGCGCGGGGCGAGGACCGACCAATCGACCGGCTCGCTGTCGATCGACAAGGGCGGGGTGTCGGGCAGGGCGGAGATTCGCCGGGCCGGCGTCGCCTCGGCGTACCGCTCGGCGGCGTCCACGCCACGGAAGGGGTCGGGTCCCGAAGGGGAAGAGCCGCATCCCCCGCCGAACGACGCGCAGGCCAGGGCGAGGAGCGGGATGGTGGAGGAGAGGCGGGGCTGGAGGTGGGTGCTCATGCCCGGATCAGAGGGGAATCGACCCCCCCGGTCAAACCGGCGGGGGGGGGGCGAGATACTTCTAGCGGCGGGGGGGGGGCCGCGCCCCGCGGGAGGCCCAAGGGACCGGCGACTTC
>CAYJPX010000037.1:0-8395 GCA_964372195.1 uncultured Phycisphaeraceae bacterium | reverse complement strand
CCCATGGATCAGCCGAGTTCGACGAGTCCGCCCACACCCAAGCCCCGGGTGACGATCTGCCCCTACTGCGGCTCGCGGAGCCGGAGCCTGGCGGCCTGCGAGAGCTGCCGAGGGAAGTTCGACCCGCTCAGCCGTCAGGCGACGCAGAACGCGATGGGGCCATGGTTCATCCGCGACGAGGACAGCCCCTACCGCCCGGGGTGCTCGCACGAGACGCTGGTGCGGCTGATCCAGCGGGGGGAGGTGCGGCTGGACACGGTGCTCCGCGGGCCGGCCTCGCGGCAGTTCTGGACGCTCGCTCGCTGGTGCCCGGGGGTGGCCCACCTGCTGGGTGTCTGTCACAGTTGTCAGCGGGCGGTGGAGCCCGACGCCACGGGGTGCGCGGCGTGCGGGGCATCGTTCCGCCTGGCCTCGGACCGCCAGCAACTGGGGCTCGGCGAGGTGCGGTTCGTGCCCGGGCGGAGTGAGCCGGTCGCCGCGGCGACCGAGGCGGCCCCGGCGGGCGTGGACGATCTGGGCGGGACCTCGCCCGGGGGCGCAGGGGGCGACGCGCCGGCGATCGACCACCGGGTCGTCAGGCTCGAGCGGGAACTTCGGCGAGCCCGGCGCTGGCGGCTGGGATGGATGGTCTGCTGCGTGCTGTTGGCCGCAGGCGTCGGTGGGGTGCTCTTGTTCCGGGCGTTGGATCTGGAGGCCGGGCCCGTGGGGCGATGGCTGCGGGCGGACCGGCAGGTGGAGGTCGTGAACCCGCCCGACGATCTGGTCACGCCGATCACGCTGCCCTCGGGCACGGAGGCGACGGCGGAGCCCGGGGGCGCCACGGGTGGGGAGACTTCGGGTGATACCCCTGGAGAGGGGAGCGAGGAGTCGGCCCCGGGCGCGGAACCCGGTGACCTTGCTCCGGAATCCGTGCCCGATCCTGACCCCGGGATTGACCCGGGGGACGGGGGGGACCAGGTCGCGGGCGGGGGGTTGGACCTCTCGGCGCTGGCGAGCTTGCGGCGTTTGCGTTAGGGGGGGGTTTACAGCGGCTCAGGTTCTGGTATAGTGATTGCGGCCCCTCTTCTGTGGGCGTAGGCACGATCGGCCGTTCTGGCCAAGGAGCCCCGAGATGACACGATCCGGTATGGCAGGCAAGGCGTTCACGCTTATCGAGTTGCTGGTGGTGATCGCCATCATCGCGCTCCTGATCGGGATCCTCCTCCCCGCGCTCGGGCAGGCGCGGCAGACGGCACGGATGGCGATCTGCCAGTCGAACACCAAGCAGTTGGGTGCGGGGTCGGCGAGCTACTCGGCGGAGTTCCAGGACAGGATCTTCGCCTTCTCGTGGCGGGCGGACACGACGGGGCAGAGCCAGTTCAATGACCTCGACGGGCCGCACGGCAGCGGGCTTCAGGCCGCGGCCGACCAGGCGGTGCACATCCTGCGCACGCGCGGCGACCGCGAGGACATCCCGCGGATCACCGGCTGGATCCCGCATGTGTACTACACCCACCTGGTGCTCAACGACTTCCTCGCCCAGCGGTTGCCTGAGAAGATGGTCGTTTGCCCGGAGGACAAGAACCGCCTGAACTGGCAGGACACGCCCCGCGAGTACTTTGACACGGGGTACTGGCTCCCCGCGCAGCCGAACCCCGGCGGGACCGCAAAGCGCTGGCCGTACAGCTCGTCGTACATCCCGGTGGTGGCGTCGTACGACCCGTACCAGAGCCAGTCGATCACGGCGACGAGCGGGTCGAATGTGTCGCGCCGGATCCGCCAGGCCGGCCAGGCATACAACCTGTTCACCGTGCCAAACACCGAGGCGCTGGGCAACCTCAAGATCGCGGATGTGATTTTCCCCGCGCAGAAGGTGCACATGTACGACGAGATGGCGAGGCACAACGGGACGAAGGAGTTCTATTTCCTCGATCCGGAATCTCGCGAGCCCGTGCTGATGTTTGACGGCTCGGGCAATGTGACGCGGACGGGCGATGCCAACCTGGGGTGGACCCCGAACCTCCCCACCAAGGACGACTACCTGATCAAGTACAACCCGGCGCAGAATGAGGCCTGGCTGCCTCGGCCCCGCGATCCGGCCGGCGACATCTTCCCGGCGGTCTACAACTACACCCGCGGCGGGCTGCAGGGCATCGACTTCGACGGTCGGCCCCTGAACACCGGGCAGAGGTAGGGCGGTCTCGGCGGTGGCTGACCTCTCTCGTGGGCTCCTACTGTCTGGGGCGGGGGTATCCCGCTCGCCCCGGCTCGGTCGGGGCTCTGACGGAGAGGGGTTGGCCATGCGGGTGCTGATCGCGGACAAGTTTGAGCGGGCCGGGATCGACGGGCTCGTGGGGTTGGGGTGCGATATCGTCAACGAGCCGTCGCTCGGGGCGGATGGTCTCGCCGCGGTGATCGCGGCGAGGGATCCGCGGGTCTTGATCGTGCGGTCGACCAAGGTGCTGTCCGCCGCGATCGAGGCGGGGCAGTCGCTGAAGCTGATTATCCGGGCCGGGTCGGGGTTCGACAACATCGACTGTGCGGCGGCGGGCGAGCGGGGGATCGCGGTGTGCAACTGCCCCGGCATGAACGCGGTGGCGGTCGCGGAGCTGACGATGGGGCTGCTGCTGGCGTGCGACCGGCGGATCCCCGACCAGACGGCGGACCTGCGTGCGGGGGTGTGGAACAAGAAGGAGTACGCGAAGGCCCGCGGGCTCAAGGGGCGGGTGCTGGGCGTCGTGGGGCTGGGGAACATCGGGTACGAGCTGGTCAAACGGGCGGCGGCGTTCGACATGACGATCCACGCCTGGACGCGGGACATCACGCCCGAGCGGGCGCGGACGATCGGGGTCGAGTGGTGGGGGTCGGGCCGGGCCGAGCTCTTGACGATGGCGTCGCGGTGCGATGCGATCAGCGTGCATGTGGCGTTGACCGACGAGACCAGGGGCCTGTGCAACCGAGAGTTTTTCAGCTACCTCAAGCCGGGGGCCTACTTCATCAACACCTCGCGGGGCGGGGTGGTGGACGAGGCGGCGATCGCCGAGGCGGTCAAGTCCCGCGGGATCCGCTGCGGGCTGGATGTCTGGAGCAAGCAGCCCACGCCGACGGACACGGTCTTTGAGGACGAGCTGATCCGGGTCCCGGGGGTGTACGGCACGCACCACTGCGGGGCCTCGACCGACCAGGCCCAGAACGCGATCGCCGAAGAGGTGGTCCGCATCGTCCGGGTGTTCAAGGACACCGGGCGCTTTGAGAACCAGGTGAACGCGCCGTCGGTCAGGCCGACGATCACGCTCGCATACAACGCCGCCGAGGCGGTCCGATGAACGGACCCCGGCCGAAAGGACACGCCATGACCACCACCACCGCCACGAATCGCGCGCTGAACTTCTCCGCCGGCCCCGGGGTGCTCCCCGAGGAGGTGCTCCGCCAGGTGCAGGCCGACATCTGGGATATCGGGGGCACGGGTATCGGGATCATGGAGCACTCGCACCGGGCGGCGACCTACGACCGGATCATCGCCGAGGCGATCGCGGACTGCAAGCGGGTGGGGAACATCGGCGACACCCACGAGGTCCTGTTCATGACCGGCGGGGCGAGCGCCCAGAACTACCTGATCCCGGCGAACCTGCTGCCCGAGGGCGGGACCGCGGACTACGCGAACACGGGGTATTGGGCGAAGAAGTCGGCGCAGGAGTGCCAGTACTACGGCACCGCGCACATCGCCTTCGAGGGCAAGCCGCACAACTACAAGTTCATCCCGAGCCAGAGCGAGCTGCGGTTCTCGGCGAGCCCGGCGTACTTCCACTACACCTCGAACAACACGATCATGGGGACGCAGTTCCACTATGTGCCCAAGACCCCCGCCGGCGTGCCGCTGGTGTGCGACATGTGCAGCGATATCTTCTCGGCGCCGGTGGATGTGTCGAAGTTCGGGCTGATCTACGCCGGGGCGCAGAAGAACCTGGGCCCCGCGGGGACGACGGTGGTGATCGTCCGGAAGGACCTGCTGGAGCTGGCCCCGCGGCCGCTGCCGACGATGCTGCGGTACAAGTCGTTCGCGGAGAACGAGTCGCGGCCGAACACGCCGCCGGTCTTTGCGATCTATGTGGTGGGGCTGGTGTTCAAGTGGATCCTGGCGCAGGGCGGGCTGGCGCCGATCGCGGCGCGGAACGCGGCGAAGGCGAAGATCATCTACGACGCGATCGACGGGACGGGGTTCTACAAGGGCCACGCCCGCGAGGACAGCCGGTCGCTGATGAATATCTCGTTCCACACACCGAGCCCCGAGCTCGACAAGGCGTTCCTCGCCGAGGCGGCCAAGGAGGGGATGGACAACCTCAAGGGGCACCGCTCGATCGGCGGGCTGCGGGCGAGCGTCTACAACGCGTTCCCGACGGAGGGGTGCGAGACGCTGGCGCAGTTCATGCGGGAGTTTGCGCGGCGCCACGGCTGAGCCGGGCCGCGCACGCCTCGAAGACCTCGTCCACGCCGATCCGCTCCATCAGGGGCCGACCGGCGTGGTCGCTTTTGTGGTCGAGCCGGTCGCCCGGCCGGAGGTGCTGCAAGACATCGGCGTCCCGCCGGTAGGGCCCGACGAGGTCGACGCGGGTGGGGCCGTAGAGGGCCACGAGCGGGCGGTCAAAGCCGACGCCCATGTGCAGGGCCGCCGAGTCGTTGGCCAGGACCAGGCCGCTGCGCTCGATGATGGCCATGAGGCGGCCGATGGAGGTCTTGCCGACCAGGTCGAGGACGCGTGGGTCGCGGGCGGCGCGGTCGAGCAGCGGGGTGCACTGGGGGCGCTCGTCGGGGCCGCCGACGAGGGCGATGCGGTCGGCGAGGCCGTCGGCGAGGAGCCGTTCGATCACGGCGTCGAAGCGCTCGACGGGCCATTGCTTGCCAGGCCAGCGGGTGGTGGGGGCGACGACGGCGAAGCGGCCGGTGAATCGCGGATCGGCGCCGACCGCGTCGCGGTCCTCCGGCGGGGCGTGGAGCGTCATGTCGGCCACGGGCTCGACGCCGATCGTGCGCACAAGGGCGAGCATGCGGTCGACGGTGTGCTGGGACTCTGAGCCGTGCTCGCGGTGGGAGTAGAAGAGCCAGCCGAGTTCGCGGGCGTCGGCGTGGCCGACGCGGCGGGGGGCGCCGGTCGCGCGGGCGAAGAAGGCCGAGCGGAAGAGGCCCTGGGCGTCGATGACCAGGTCGTAGCCGGGGTCGCGGAGTTGGGCGATCCATCGGCGGAGCTCGCCCACGCGGCCGCGGCGGAGGGCCCGGCCGAGGTCGCGCCTGGGGAACGGGACCGCCCGGTGCATCGCCGGATGGGCCCGGACCGCATCGACGAAGGAATCCTGGACCAGCCAGTCGATCTGGGCCTGGGGCCAGGCGTGGGCGAGGCTGGCGAGGACCGGGACGCTCCGGCAGACATCGCCGAGGGCGCTGGGCCTGATGAGCAGGATTCTCCGGGGGTCGGCCACAGCGGCGATCGTATCCCGAACGGGGGTCGGTGAAAGTCCGGAAGGGCGGCTCCGAATACCATCCTGACAGACTTCGCGGAATCACTCTCGCACGATTGAGGAGGACCACCATGAATCGCTTGCTTCAGACGCGTGCCGCGTTGGCGGTTTCGATTGCCGGGCTCGCCATGCCGTGCCTCGCGCAGACGGCGGCCCAGCCGTTCCTGACCTTTGAGCACGAGGGGCTGGGGTCGATGCTCGTCGATCCGCGGGACCAGGGGCTCCGTGAGGCCCTGGCGATGCTGCCGGCGCGCATCGGCGAGCTGCCGTCGGAGATTCCTGACATGCCCGCCGAGGCGGCGGGGCTGATCCAACTCTTCTTGGGGACGATCGCCAAGCCGGCGCGGGTGGCGATTGTGTACGACGGCGAGAACCCGTCGGGCGGCTTCTTCGGGTACGGGTTTGTGGCGAGCGTCGAGTGCGCCGACCAGGCCGAGGTGGACGAGCTGCGCGACGCGGTGCTGGGGATCGCGGGGATGATCGCCGAGGAGCAGGGCGTGGAGATCCCGCTCGAGGAGAGCGAGCGGTTCGAGGGGATGAGCGAGATGATGCTGCCGTTCGGGCTCCTGAGCTTCGGGCCGCGCAAGGCGGACACCGGCTGGCGGTACGAGATCGTGGTGGGGACGGTCAACGACCCCGACGCGATGTTCCACGAGGCGCCGAGCCTGTTCGAGGGCCGGGGCTTTGACAGCGTGATGACAGCGACGATGGACTTCTCGGCGCTGACGCCGGCGTCCCGGATCGTGACGAACATGGCGGGGAGCCAGTCGCCCCAGGTCGGCGAGTTTGTGACCCGGTTCGAGGAGATGGGGCTGGTGGGCGAGGACGCGATCCGGATGGACTACCAGGCCGGGTACACGGAGGCGGCGTCTGTGCAGCGGTTTGTGATCCGCGACGCGGCGGGGTACGCCGAGGCGTGGTCGCTGCCGACCGATGTGCTGACCCAGGCCGAGCTGCGGGCGGTGCCCGCGGACGCGTTGGGGGCGGTGGTGGGCAAGGCGACCTTCGCGTCGATCGAGCGGTCGCTCGACCAGATGGCCGAGCAGGGGCTGCCGGTGCACGATGCGCTCGACCAGTTCGAGGAGATGACGGGCGTGAACCTGGTCGAGGATGTGTTCGGCGCGCTGGGCGGCACCTTCGCGTTCTATAACGCCGACTCGACGGGCGGCGGGGGGTTGCTCTCGGCGGTGGTGATGATGGCGGTCGAGGACCGGGAGGCCTTCTCGGGCGCGATGCACAAGCTCGCGGGCTTCGGCAACGCGATGCTCGACGACTCGGGCGAGGAGTTCGCCAAGTACATCCGGCTGGAGAGCTGGAGCGACTCGAGCGGGGCGGAGCTGATCAGCCTGCGGTTCCCCGGGCTGCCGGTGCCGTTGGAGCTGTCGATGGCGTTCACCGATGATTGGTTCATCGCGGCGCCGACGCCCCAGGCGGCGGTGGCGGCGGCCCGGCAGACGCTGGGCAAGGGCGACGACGGGCTGCCGGCCAACCCGCGGTTCGCGGCGATGTACCGCGAGCACGGCGAGGGGGCGACGAGCGTCTCGTTTGTCGACACGCCCCGCACGCTCCGCGAGGGGTACGGCTTCTTGACGCTGATCGGGTCGGGGCTGTCGAACCTGGTGCGGTCGCCGGTGGACCACGGGTCCCGCGAACCGGGGTTGATCCTGCCGCTCTATCGCGACCTGGCCAACGAGCACGCCCTGCCGACGATGAAGTTCACGAAGTGGGTGGGCGACGACCTGGTGACCACGGCGATCGCCGATCGGTCGGTCTGGGTGCAGGGCGGGGGGTCGATGGGCGCGGCGTCGGTGGCGCTGCCGCTGGTGGCGGCCGGCGTGGGCGCGGCGGTGCTGGCGGGCAACGAGATGGACTTGGGGCTGCGGGACCTCACCCCCGAGCCGATGGCGGTGATCGAGTACGCCCGGAGGTCGTTCTATGTTGACCCGATGGGCGACCTGACGGCGGTGCTGATGGCGGTGCACCTGGGCGGCGGGGAGCGGGTCCAGCCGGCCCAACTCCGGCCGGGCCGGTAGACCTGATACGCTCGTCGCATGAGGCGAGCCCTACCAAATCGAGCGACAACACAGCGGGCGGGCGTGGCGATGGCCACGCTCGCCGTTTTCTTTGGGGTCGGTGCGCCGGCGTGGGGGCAGGGCGAGACTGAACCGGAGCTGCGCGAGGTTGTCGGGGCGGTGGCGATCCCCGCGGCCCAGGGCGAGGTGGGGGAGCGGTTGCTCGGCTTGGCGGGGCGTGCGATTGGCTGGTGCGGACTCGGCGATCGGGGGGAGCAGTGGGCGGGGTGGGGCGAGCTCGCGGGAGCGATCGGTTCGGGGGGTGGCGCGGGCGCTGACGCGGCTGGGCAATCGCCGGCCGACCGGGGCTGGTCGATCGTGCTGGCCGACGACAGGGGGCTGGGGCTCGAGGCTCGCGAGTCGACGGTGATGCCGGCGGCCCAGACGGTGGCGTTCGATGTTGCGCTCGACTGCAACACCTTCCGGAGGGCGTCGCCGCAGCCGTTCAGCCGATCGGCGGCGGGGCGGGTGCTTGATTCGCTGACGATCGACAACGCACGGCGGGCTCGGCTCACGGGCGTCTTCGCCGACCCCGACGACCTGTCGGTGATGACGCTGGTGCTCTTCACCGAATCGCGGGCCGAGGCGCCGGGGCGGTGGCAGGCGTTGCGTGTGGGGACTGCGGCGTTGGCGGCCCATCGCGGCGAGCCCGGGGCGGTGCGGCCGATCGAGTTGGACCTGCGGGAGTTGTGGTCGGGGCTGCTCTTCTCGGCGACGGACTGCGTGCTCGGGGTCGACCCGGCATGCGAGGGGCTCTCGATGGAGGAGCGGCTCGAGGCTTGGGGGCTGCAGCGGGTGCTCTCGCTGCGGGCGCTGGGCTCGGGGCTGGAT
>CAYJPX010000036.1:28836-29868 GCA_964372195.1 uncultured Phycisphaeraceae bacterium | reverse complement strand
TGATGGAGCAGAGCGAGTTCCGGGGGGGTGGGGTGGACATCCACTACCTCGAGCGGCTCCTGAAATAGGAACCGGGGCGGGGTGCTTTCGGGATTCTCCCTTGCCTCGGGGCGAGGGTCCGGTATGCTGCTGGGCAGAGAGACCTCGGGGGTTTCCCGCCGGTTGTGGCCGGCGGGCGTCCGTGGGAGAAGATAGGAGACAGACATGAATCACTTCGTCAAGGGAATGGGTGCGCTCGCGCTGGTGGCGTCGGCGGCCCACGCGCAGCTCGTCGTCGGCAACGATCAGTCGGGCACGGCAACGATGTACCACATCGATGTCGTCACCGGCGTGGCGACGGGCATTTACTCGGCCTCGGACAGCTCGGCCAAGCCCTGGGGCATGGCCTACGACCCGGGCAGCAACACCCTGTACTGGAACAACGGCTCGACACTCTTCTCGTCGCCCTTCGATATCAACGGGCTGACCCCGACCAACCTGGGCACCATGTCCTACAACGGCTCCACGGTGAACTTCGTCGGCCTGGGCTTCCGCAACGGCATGCTGGTCGGCACCCGGAATATCTCGACCGAGGCGGTCTACGAGATCGACCCGGTCTCCAGGGTCGCCAACCTCACCTACGCCTACCCCACCAGCTACGACTTCGGCGGCGTGGATGTCGACGCGACCGACAACTCGCTCTACGGCCTGAGCGATGCGGGCGGCTCGGGGCTCTACCTCATCGACGACACCGCCGACACTGTCGCCTTCAAGGCCTCCTACCCCGCGGGCGAGACCGACATCGACGGCCTGGGGGTCTACAACGGCGTCGCGTACTATGTCACCGACGGGCCCAACAGCACCCAGGCCAACTTCTATGTCTATGACATCGCCACCGGCACGCAGCTCGGCACCCTCCGCTCGCCCTTCACCGGCAGCGGCACCTTCGCCGCCGCCGCCTTCGTCCCCGCCCCCGGCGCCCTCGGCCTCCTCGGCCTCGGCGCCGCCGCGGCCATCCGTCGCCGCCGCTGAGCGACAGACGCGCCCCCGCCT
>CAYJPX010000036.1:0-28826 GCA_964372195.1 uncultured Phycisphaeraceae bacterium | reverse complement strand
GGGGGGGGGGGCGCGGGGGGGGGGGGGGGGGGTCGCTTTTTTCTCCCCACCCGGGGGGGGCCCCCGTTGGGGGCGCCCCCGCCGCTTTTTTCTCGTCGTGCTGTTTGGCGTGTGTCTCTACGAGCCCTGTGCGCGAGCACAGGATGGGGATTGTCCGGTGGGCCTGCCGGCCGCACCCGAGCTCGCGCTCGGGGCTCGTGGAGGCCGTACGGAACGCCTACCTCACCCGGAACGCCCGGCTCGACTCGAAGCTCCTCCCGAACATGTCGGTCGTGCGCACCTCGACGAGGTGCAGGCCCGGGCCGAGCGCCTCGGGCATGGCGCCGACCCAGATGTGCGTGCTCAGGGCGGGCTTGGGCTGCTTGCGGCCCGGCGGCGGGGTTTCGCCGGCTTCGAGCCGTTTGATCGCTTCGAGGTTGGGGTCGGCGCGGAGCTGGTGGGTCATGGGCCGCCAGTCGCCTTCGTCGAAGCGCATCTCGACGGTGGACTTGCCGTTGCCGGCGTAGATGTTGGCGATGACCTCGGCGGCGGGGAGCTCGCCCTGGCTGACCTCCTCTGGCGTCCAGAGGCGCATCTGGTGGTCGGCCGGTTCGCTCGCGGCGCGGAACTCCATCGAGTAGCCCGCGGCGTCGAAGGTGATGATGGTGTAGCCGTTGGGCGCCCCGTCGGCCATGGTGGCGTGGGGGATGCCGCGCTCGTCGGGGGCGCCGGTCCACCAGCTTCCGCAGGCGGTGACGGCGACATAGTGGTGGTGCTCGGGGCCGGGGTTGCCGTGCTCGGCGGTGAAGAAGTCGTGCTCGGTGGTGTGGGTGTGGCCCGAGATCGAGAGGGTGTGGGGGTACTCCTTGATCATGTCGAAGAAGGCCCGGCGCTCGGGGACATCGCGCAGCGGGATGTGCATCATGTAGACGACGAGCTGGTCTTTTGACACATGCTCGAGGTCGTTGACGCAGAACAGCATCTGCTCTTCGGTGAGCCCGCCGCGGTAGGCGGCATTGTCCTCGTCGTTGCGGTAGAAGAAGACATTGTCGAGGACGACATAGTGGACGGGCCCGTAGTCGAAGGAGTAGGTCGCCGGGCCAAAGACACGCTCGAAGGTCTCGTCGCTGTGCGCATCGTCGGGGACATCGTAGTTGACATCGTGGTTGCCCAGGACATTGTACCAGGGCATGCCGATGAGCGCGACGGCCTGGTTGTGCGGCTCGAAGACCGACAGGTCGTCGAAGACCACATCGCCCAGCGTCACGCCGAACGCGCCGGGGAAGCCGCGGAGGTCCTCGGCGATGTCGTGGGTGAAGTACTCGACCTCTTGCGTGTCGCGCGGCTGGGTGTCGCCGAAAAAGATCGTCTGGAAGCGGTCGGGCTCGGGCTGGGGCGTGAGGGGGAAGTCCACCGATTCGGGCAGCGGGCCGGTGGGCTCGACGCCCTTGAACTCCAGGCCGGGCGGCGAGCCGGCGGGCTTGTGGATGTAGTAGAAGCGGGGGAGGTTGAGCTCGTCGATCGGCGTCGCGTAGCCGCGGGGCTTGATGACGAAGAGGATGTCGTCGTCGTCGACTTGCAGCTCGTAGCGCCCGCGCTCGTCGGTGAGGACGACCTCGCGGCCGTTGGAGACGCGGACGGCCTCGAGCCCCTTCTCACCGGTTTCCCGGAACCCGTCCCCGTCGGCGTCCAGGAACACCACCCCCCGCGCGGTCTGCGACTGCGCGGCCGCGTCCTGAGCAGAGGTCGAGCCGGCGAGCCCGGCGACAGCGAGCAGAAACATGGCGGTCGTGCGCATGAGAGTTCTCCTGAGGCAGACACCTTACCGCTTCCATGCCCCCGGAGCACCCTCCCCGCCATGAAGATCTGGTTGCCTCGACGGAGCCCGAAGTCCGGGCGGTGGCCCTCCCCGCGTGCCGCGGCACGCTGGCCACGACCCGGTGCGCCCAACACGGGCATCCCCGGGATCTCAGGCCGGAGCCCCCGCCGCATTCCCGGTGACCGCCGTCCGAGGCCGCCCGCCGACCGGTCACAGCGAACGCCGGATCTTCTCGCCGATCGCGCGGGCGTCGTCGCGATGGCACCGGGCGAGGTGGTCCGCGACCGACCGCCGGTCCTCGCTCGGGAAGTGCTGGTGCAGCTTGGAGATCATCTCCACGCCCTCAACCTCCACGGCAAACAGCGTGATGCGCGGGAACAGACGCTCGATATAGCCCGGCGCCGCCATCGAGGTCTGCCACACAGGGTACTCGCCCACTTCCGCATACTGCGGCTCGATGAGCGATGAGAGATCATCGATCATCGCGCGGAACGCGTCGATACCCTCCACGAGCCGCGCGGTCCCGCGCACGACGACCTCCTCGTAGTCGTATGTGCCACCCCGCGTCGTGTCGGCCCGCCAGTGCGGCGAGACATAGGTCGAGCACCCCGAGAACGCGACGAGCACCGGGGCCCCGTCCAGCCCCCGGCACTGCGGGTTCTCCGCGTTGAGGTGGGCACGCAGGCGTGCCGGGCGTCCGTCCTCGGAGTCCGTCACGAAGGGGATGCGGGTGACCCGCTGCCCGGCGTGCGAGGTGAAGAGGTGGGCGAACGGGTGCTCGGCCATCAACTTCAGGGCCTCGGCGGCGTCTGTGACTCGGCGGGGCGACGGCGGATAGCTCATCCCGGTCCTTTCAGAAGGAGCGAACGGTCGGAGCCCAGTCTAAGCGCTCGCCGCGGCCGGTTCCTGCGGGAGGGAATCCAGGCTCGCCAGCCCGACCGGCTCGGCCGCAAAGAAGGGCTCCCCCGCCCCGACATCGATCCGCGACCCGAAGAACCGCGTCGCGGTCGCTCCAGTATGCTCTAGCATGGCCCAGGCGGCGTGGATCTGGTGGCTCGGCGGCGGCGTGCTGGCCCTGGCGGGGCTGTGGCTCTTGTGGTGGTCGCTCTTCCGCGACCGGGCCCGGGGACGGCGGCGGTGCCCGAGGTGCTGGTACGACATGGGCGGTGTGCCGGGGTTGGTGTGCCCGGAGTGCGGGCGGGATGCGCGCCGCGAGAAGCGGCTGGGGAGAACGAGGCGGAAGTGGCGGTGGGCTGCGATCGGCGGGCTGGTGTGGATCATCGCGTTCTCCCTGGTGGTCACTCCGCGCGTCCGGTTGTATGGCCCGGCTTCGTTACTGCCGACATCCCTCCTGCTCTGGGCCTCGCCCACCATCGAGCAGACCTGGACCACCTCCGACAACGAGTACCTGGCGTGGCTGGAGAAGCACCACGACGGTATGGTGATCGAGCTCTCCCGCCGGGCCAGCACGCGGGACGCATCAATTGCAGACTGGCAGTGGCGGTACTGGATCGAGCGCAGGCATGTGATCTGCGCGTGGCGCAGCGAGATCGACCCCTCGCTTGTGTTTGTGCAGGTCACCACGCCGCCTCCGCTCGGCAGCTTCGACGCCGTTCGAATCAGCACCGCCATACCTCCGTTCGAGGAGCGTCAGCTCGATGACCGATCCTATGGTCCGCTCTACCCGGAGTTGGAGAGCAGCAACGAGGGGCATTTGCCGCCGCAAGGCTGGACAGTCGGGAGCGCCGGCGCCACGGAAGGATGGACCGGCTATCTGGGGTCTATGGGCTACAGGCTCGCGGGTCAGCCGACCGCGCCGGGGCGAGCAACGGGCCCCTGGCAGTACATGCCAACGCTCTCGTCACAACTCTGGGACGCCTCGTCGAGGACCTTGGTGCTCGATGTGACCTACCTTCGAGACCGCCGACGAGGCGCCTTCTTTGCCCCGGAGAGCGACGAGCAGGTGATTCTCTGGAGCGGCCGAGTGCTGATCGCGATTAGCGACGATTCACCACCCGGGTTCATCGAGCCTATGCACTTGTATTACTAGACGAAGTTTGCACCACCGCTCGCTAAATGGGCAGCGAACCCAGTGCATTCAGCCCCACCGGCTCGGCCGCAAAGAACGGCTCCCCCGCCTCCACCCCGATCCGCGACCCGAAAAACCGCGTCGCGCTCATGACCCAGTCCACCACCGGCCGGTTCTTCTCGTTCACCCCGAACTGCGAGTGGTACGCCCGGATGGCCGCCTCCTTCTTCGCCTCGCACCCGGTCACATCGAAGACGAAAGACGGCTGCGGCGTGATCCGCAGGTGGGTGCAGTAGTAGTAGAAGAGCCAGCGGGGGTGGCAGGGGGGGGCGAAGTCCTGAGTCTTGAGTCCTGAGACTTGAGGCGCGGCGGCGGACGCGCCGGGTTGGAGCGAGGGCGGGATGGGCATGTCGAGGCCGGTGAGCTTGGCGTCGAAGCGGGCGTCCTCGACGATGCGGGTCACGGCTCGGTGGTCGGGGTGGGCGTCCTCGAAGTAGGGGACGAAGAGGATCTGGGCCTGGTGGGCGCGGATGACGCCGGCGACCTTGTGGCGGGCCTCGATCGTGTGCTCGACGAAGCGGTTGCGGAGGCCGAGCTGCACCCGGCGCACCGGCTTGCCGTCGGGGTGGGTCGCCGGGTCGGGCGAGAGCGCGGCGGCGGCGGCCTGGGCCTCCTTCGCCCGCGTCGCCGGGTCGCCGTAGGGCGTCGGCTCGCCGTCGGTCATGTCGAGGAGCAGGACGGCGTGCCCCTGCTCGGCGAGTCGGGCGATCGTGCCGCCCATGCCGAGCTCCTGGTCATCTGGGTGCGGGCCGACGACGAGTATCTGGGCCATGGAGAGTCCTCAAGCGAACGCAGAGAGCGCAGAGCCCGACGCAGAGCTCGCAGAGAAAGTCCGGAAGCCAGAACGGGGAAGCGCGATCCACAACCAGAGTCTCCCCTTTGCGATCTCTGCGGTCACTCCGCGTCCTCTGCGTTCGGGCTCACTGGTCTTCCCCGACCACCACCAGCCCCAGCACCGCGGTCTCGCCGTCGACGAGGGTTTCGAGTTGGGCGTGCATGAGTTGTTCGGGCTGTTTGGTGGCGAAGAAGCCCCCGCCGCGGAACTTCTCGCCGAACTCGTCGCGGAAGTCGTAGAGGTTGAGGGAGAGGGTCTGGCCGGGTGCGAAGCCCTCGATGGGCCTGCCGAAGCGGGCGTTGAGCCAGAGGGTGGAGGGGCCGAAGGTCCGGGCGGTGGTGTTGGTGAGGGTGATGGTGGTCTCCGGGCCGCGGATGACCTGGACATCGATCGCCTCGGCCTGGCCCAGCTCGACGGGGAAGGGCCGGTCGTAGGCCCCGACCGGCTTGTCGGCCAGGCCGGTGGGGAGGGCGTTGCAGCCGGCGAGCGCCGCAGCCATCGCCAAAAGCACAACGGCCGCGGATGAACGCGGATGCACGCGGATAGCTGACAAGGTTCTCCGTCGCCTGATCTCGCTCATGCCTTGCTCCGATCCGCGTGTCTCTGCGTTCATCCGCGGCTGTTCGCTGCTTTTCTCCGCCCGTCCGTTCTACGATCCCGCGATGTCCTGCACCACCAACAACGCCACCCCGCCCGGCCCGGCGGTCGCCCCCGGGGGAGAGGGTATCGACCCGGCGCGGGTCGCGGAGCGGCTGGCCCTCGAGCACGGCCCGGGGGGCATGGACCCCCGAGTGGCCGCCATCACCCCCGGCTTCGACGCGCCGTTCTTTCAGGCCGGGCTGGCAGGATACTCCGACGCGGCCATGCGCATCATCGCCCGACGCCACGGGTGTCCCTACTGCGTCACCGAGGCCCTGCTCGACCGGGTGCTGCTGGCCGGCGGCCGGGGGTTCGCCAAGGCCGATCTGGGCGAGCTGCACGACAATGTGCCCGGGGGCGAGGAGGACCAGCCCCTGGCCGGGCAGATCATGGGCAGCGAGCCGGCCGAGATGGCCGCCGGGGCCCTGAAGATGATCGAGCAGGCGGCGAGGTCGGCCAAGGAGTACCGCACGCTGGCGTACGGCGAGCGAGGCCCCACGCCGACCGAGGCGCACCTGCGGTTGCCCGGGGGGGAGCAGCTCGGGCGGGTCGATCCTGGCGTGGACCAGGCTTCGGACTCGATGCCTCGATGCCGTGCTGCCTTGATGCCTTCTTCTGTGTCGGCCCCTGCGGCTGCGGCCGCGTCGTTCGCCGCCATCGACATCAACCTGGCCTGCCCTGTCAAGAAGATCTCCAGCAAAGCCCGCGGCGGGCACTGGCTCCGCGAGCCGGAGGGGGCGGTGGCGATCCTGCAGGCCGTGCGGGAGGCGGTGCCGCGGGAGACCGCCTGCACGCTCAAGATCCGCCGGAGCTTCGACGACACGCCGGAGATGGTGGACAACTTCTGGAAGATTATCGACGCGGCGTACGGCATGGGGTACGCGTGGGCGACGGTCCACGCCCGCTCGGTCGAGCAGAAGTATGTCGGCCCGAGCCGGTGGGACTTGCTGCGCGAGATCGTGCGGCGGGTGCGGCGGGACCACCCCGACCGCATCATCTTCGGCTCGGGCGATATCTGGAACGCGGGCGATATCTTCCGCATGGTCGAGTACACGGGGGTCAACGGCGCGAGCGTGGCCCGGGGGTGCATCGGCAACCCGTGGATCTTCCGGCAGGCCCGCGACCTGCTCGCGGGACGGAGCCCCGTGCCGCCGACGGTGGCCGAGCAGCGGGCGGTGCTCGAGGAACACTTCGATCTCGCGCTCGCGGTAAACGCCGGGAAGCGCAGCGCCGAGGCGTTCACCGGGCGTAACATGCGCAAGTTCGGCGTCCGCTTCGCCGAGCACCACCCGCGGGGCGAGGAGGTGCGGCGGCGGTTTATCGAGGTCAAGAGCCTGGAGGATTGGCGTGGGGTGCTGGACGAGTGCTATGACAGGCACGATCAATCGGAGTGAACGCAGAGTCCGCAGAGAAGTCGCGGAGGTCGCGGAGCAGCGCATGTGACTGGGGGGTCTTGAGAGCCGGCGGTTGTCTTGCGTTCTCTGCGAACCCTCTGCGCCCTCTGCGTTCTGCCTCTACAATGCTCCATGACGATACTCGACCACACCAAATCCGCCTGGCTCGCCGAGCTGCGCAAGCAGAAGGCATGGGTCGAGAAGGCGGTCGCGCAGGTGCCCGACAACCGGCTCCACACGCCGATCGCGCCGGGCACCAACCCCGTCTCGGTCATCATGAAGCACCTGGCCGGGTCGCTCACCAGCCGCTTCACCGACTTCCTGACCACCGACGGCGAGAAGGACTGGCGGCACCGCGACCGCGAGTTCGTCGTCGGCACGGAGTCGCGCGAGGAGATCCTCGCCATCTGGGAGCGCGGCTGGGCGGTGGCCCTCGACGCGATCGGGTCGCTGACCGAGGGGGACATGTCGCGGACCGTGACGATCCGCGCCGAGCCGCACACGGTCCCCCTCGCCGTCACCCGCGCCATCGCCCACTGCGCGTATCACACCGGGCAGGTCATGCTGATCTCGCGGATCCTGCAGGGGGGCGAGGGGTGGCAGTGGGCGACGATCGCGCCGGGGAAGAGCGAGGCGTTCCGGCGGGAGATGGGGGAGCGGTTTGGTTGAGTTGGGCGGCGGGGTCCGCCCGGTTGTTCAATCGTCGTCGCTGGGGACCACGGGGGAAGCCACCGAAACGCCGGCATCGGGACCGGCGGGTGACCGGGCGCCGTATCGGCTGAAGAGGTGCCCGGTGCCGTGCCGACCCACCGGGTCGCTTACCACGAGCCCGCCGGCCAAGCCGCTCGCGGTCGCATACCGGTACTCCATCGCCTGGAGGGACGGCGTGTACCGCTCCGCAAGTCGTTCGTAGCGACCATGGATGTGCAGGTTCTTGATCCGACCATGGGCGAAGGAGTACGCGCAGATCGGGAAGACCAACGCCGATGCCACGATGTCGGTGATCTGGAGCCCGGCGTGGTTGTCGCTGTGTCCGAAGACGGGGACCTCGATCAGCTTCGGATAGCGATCCCCAGCCTGTTTGTAGCGACCGGTGAAGATGCTGTGGGACACAATGGTGTTCTGCTGCGGCATCGTGCTGTCGGCGATCACCAGGCCCATTTCATCGTGCGCTCGCAGGAATGCCTGGAAGGAGTCGCACAGCGCTTGCACCGAGAAGCTGTAGACCGAGCGTGGGCTGAATGGCTCGCCCGGCCCCTTGATCCACACCCGGCAGACCAGTCGAACATCATGAGAATGCAGGAGCCCGATCGTCTTGTCGAGGAAACCGGTCGCGTGCCGGATCGAGCGCCGATTCTGTTCCCTGAAGGGGCGACGAAGATCGGCGCCCTTGATCTCCGCCATCTGCCAGTCCCAGGGTTTCGCGCCGGGCCTGCAGAGACCTGGAAAGTACCGACGCTTGAGATCAACCCAGTCGCGTGTGAGCAGCGAGATTCGATCCTGCGGGACGATCAATCCAGCAAGGCAGAAGACGGGCTGAATCTTGGAGAAACCAGTCGGCAGTGCCCCCAGACAGCCAGATTCGTCTATGAACAGAATCCTCACGGGTCGGAGCATACCGGCAAAAATACAACCGCGACCACCGGGTGGTCGCGGGATTTGCTGCCTGGACGAACCAGTTCAGCGTGACAATCTGTCATACGGATAATAAATCGGCGGTGCTCGGTGTCAAGTGAATTGTCCGCCGCCGATTTCGCGAATTCGCGTCGGTCTATCCGGCCTACGCCCCGTATATTGGGCCACAACCTGCCACATACCCCATATATGGGGCTCGTCTGCTGATCCGAACTCCGGGCCACTGGTTCCGAAAAGTGGCAGACCGCGCCCAAACCTGCCGGTCGCGCCAAGTCTCGTCCCCCCCGGAGCAGTGAGCTTCTCGTGGGAGGGGGCCGCCTCAGATCTGCCCCACCCAATCCGCCTTCGCCACTTCCTTCCACCGCTTGCGGATCACCTCGACCAACCCCTCATCCAACGGCCCGGCCTTGATCAACTCCGCGTTCTGCGCGAACCGCTTCGGGTTGGTCGTGCCCACCACCGTCGTGTGCACGCCCGGCAGCCCCAGCACGAACCGCAGCGCGATCCCCGCCGCCCCGTCCGGGCCGGTGTCGTCGCGGGTCGGGGACTTGGTGAAGTCGTACCCCAGCTCGACCATCCGCCGGTAGTACTCCTTGTGGTACCCCTGGTCGGGCTCGCTGTCGTAGCGCCACACCGCGTTGCCGATCCCGCGCTTGACGATCACGCCCATCTCCCGCTCGCGGCAGAGCGGCAGCGTCAGGTCGATCGCCTCCTGGTCGCAGAAGCTGATCGAGGTCATCAGCGTGTCGAACTTGCCGGTCTCGACCGCGTACTTGGCGGCGGCCGAGTCGCCCGAGTAGCCGATGTAGCGGATCTTGCCCTGCTCGCGGGCCTTCTCGAGCGCCCCGATCGCTTCGCCCTTCTCCAGCACATCGATGCCGCAGGAGTGCAGGTGGACCAGGTCGAGGTGCTCGGTCTGCAGGCGCAGCAGGCTCCGCTCGATCGAGGCCTCGATGCCCTTGGCGCTCCAGCCGTCGAGGCCCTCGGGGGCCCAGTGGCCGACCTTGCTGAAGAGGTAGTAGTCGTCGCGCCGGTGGCCGACGGCCGCGCCGATCTGGACCTCGCTCTCGACATAGCACTCGGCGGTGTCGATCGCGTCAAGGCCCTGGTCGAGGGCGCTATTGAGCAGCTCGTCGACCTCGGCCTGCGCGGTGCGGGCGTAGCCGATCTCGGCGGCCCCGAAGCCGAGCACGGTGACCTCCATGTCGGTCTTGCCGAGCCGTCGCTTCTCGAGCTCGAACGCCCCCGTCCCGGTCCAACCGCCGCACCGCTTTCCGCTCGCGTTCCCGGCCATGCCCATCACACTCCCCGCCGCGACGCCCGCGGCCGTGGTCTTGAGAAAGTCGCGTCTGGTTTGCTCGTGCATCGCTCGCTCCTTGGTGGTCTGGGCAGCATACCGCGCCGCGGGCTCCCCCCGCCCCCGCCGGCGATATCCTGCCGCCGTGAGCGTGATCTTCCTGGCGTCCTACCCCCGTTCGGGCAATACCTGGGCCCGCGTGCTGCTCTATCACGCCCTGTACGGCGGCGGTGGGGGGCCGGTGTCCACGCGCCAGATCGCCGATCGCCTGCCGGACCTGCATGTCGAGGGGGAGGTGGCCGACAGCCTGGCGGCACACCCCGGCGAGCGGGCGATCGTCAAGACCCACCTGCCCTGGTCGGCGGAACACCCCCACGCAGACGACGCGGCGGGGGCGATCCTGCTGGTCCGCCACCCGCGCGATGTGCTCCTCAGCTGCCTGAACTTCCACCGCGTGCTCGAGACCAAGGTCAAGGACCGGCGCACCGGCCGCGATGCCCCGCTCCGCCCGGTCGACTACGCACGGCACTTCATCGCCCAGGGGGGTGACCCGGTGTGGATGCACGAGGGGTTCCTGGGCTGGGCCGCCAACAGCCGGTCGTGGGTCGGGCCGCCCTTCCCGGGCGTTGTGGTGCGCTACGAGGACATGCTCGACGACCCGGCGCGGGAGCTGGGGCGGATGCTCGGTCTGCTCGGCGAGCCGCGCGACCGGGCCGATATCGACCGTGCCGTCGCCGCGTCGAGCTTCGAGCAGATGCGGGCGCTCGAGGTCCGCGAGAAGGCCGGCGCGAGCCAGAAGAACCCCTTCTTCGGCGGCACCTCCAAAACGCTCCGCAAGGGGATCTACTTCATGGACAGGGCCCGGCGCGGGGCATCGCTCGAGGCGATCAAGCCGGGGCTCGACGCGGCCTTTGCCGAGCGCTTCGGCGGGGCGATGCGGGAGTTCGGCTACGAGTAGGCCGCTACCGCCCGCTCTGGCTCCGGACGCTCTGCACCTTGTCGGCCATCGACTGCTCGCGGTCGGTGCGGGTGCCGACCTTGATGGTGGTCGAGATGCGCGGCGCCCCCATCGCGTGGACGGCCTCGTGGCACCTGCGGATCGCGGCGAAGACCTCGTCCCACTCGCCCTCGACCCCCGTGCCGTTGGCGTGGAGGGTGTGCCGGACGCCCAGGTCGGTGAGCACCCGCTCGCACGCGGCGACATAGCGCGAGAGCGAGACGCCCACGCCGATGGGCACGACGGTGAAATCGGCGATGACTTGCATGGCAGATCGTAGGGGCCCGCGGGCCTCCGCCGGGCCGGGCCTCCCCGGACGCCGCCAAGCACCCCGCCCGCGGCTTCGATATCCTGCTCCCATGGCCCGCAAGAAACCGAAAGTCGCCAGCGCCCCCCGGCCCTACGCCGCCCCGATCGACCGTTTGCTCACCCTCGGTTGCCCCGGCTGCTCCGACGGCGAGCAACATCACTGGCGGTTGGTGCCCTTCGACGACTACGCGGCGATGGGCATCGGGCCCGAGCATGTCCCCGAGCTTCGCCGGTTGGCCTTCGATCGGCCCCTGGCCGACGGGGAGGCGCCCGGCTCCTACGCCCCCGTCCACGCGGCGCGGGCACTCGGTGCGATGCACCCGCCGGAAGTGCTCTCGGACATGATCGAGCTCACACGACGCCTCGACCGGTGCGACGACGACGCCTGGCTCGAAGACATGCCCGGCGTCCTCGCCTGCTTCGGCGCGCCGGCCATCGACCGCATCGCCCGCGCGGCCCTCGACAACCGCGAGCGGTTCGGCGCCCGGCTGTTTTTCCTCGACGCCATCGAACGGATCGCCGTGGACCACCCCGACGCCCGTGACCGCGTGGTCGCGGTCCTCGCCGACATGCTCAAGTACGCCGCGTACGCCGATCCGGCGATCAACGGCAGCGTCATCGGCTCGCTGGTCGAACTCTTCGCCGCCGAGACGCTGCCCGCGATCCGGGCCGCCTTCGCAACCGGGCGTGTCGACTGGATGTGCTGTGGCAGACTCGAGTCCGTGGAGCAGGAGATCGTGCTCACGCCCGACGAACGCTCCGCCCGCCGCCGGGCGGATGTGGATCGGATCGAGGCGGAATACAACGCCATGACCGAGGGCGAGGCCCTGGCCCTCATGACCGAGCGGCTGGGAGAGCGGGTGTTCTGAGGCAGATGGCGCGGCGTCCGCCCCGGGTCTTGACGGGTACGAGAGGGGCGGCCGCCCCCTACGCCGCTGGGGCATTCCAGAGGCCCTGCGAACGCCTCGCCGAGGTGTGGAACCAGTTCTCCGAGGCTTGGCTGGCAGCGCGGGCCACGCCCTGAAGCACGGGCCTCCTTTGGGGTGTATCTCAACAGCCCGATAGACACGGGCTGCAGGAGTTGCTGACCGTTGGGGGTGGGCCGGTGGTGGCGGGGTGAGGGGACCCTGCAGACTTTCCTCGCGGGACGGTCGCACTGTCCTCGGCGACGATATGCTGCGCTAGATGGCACGCCAAACCGCGATAGTCACACCCGAGGTCCTGAAGTGGGCTCGCGAGAGTCAAGGGCTTGAGGTCCCGGAGGTCGCAGCGAAACTGAAACGCTCCGAGGAAGACATCCACATGTGGGAGTCTGGAGAGGCACTCCCGACACTCGCGCAGGCCCGCGCAATGGCCAAGCTGTACCGTCGTCCCTTCGCAGTGTTCTTTTTGGCCGAACCACCGCGAGACTTTCAGGTTCCCCTGGTGGACTTCAGAGGCGGCGAGCAGAGCGGAACGGAGTATTCGACCAGCCTGCGCACCCTGATCAGACTCACTATGATGCGTCAGGAGTGGGTTCGCGAAATAATAAAACAAGAGCGTCGCGCTCCGATGCGTTGGGTGGGTTCGGCTAGGCAGGTTCGGGATGTTGAGGCTCTAGCGAAGCGAGTTCGCGAGCAACTCGTACCATCTTGGTCAGCGATAGAATCACTCGATTCACAAGCGGCGGCGTTCCAGTATTGGTGCGGCCTCGTCGAGAGCCAGGGTGTGTTTGTGTTCCAATCTGGAGGACCCCTCGCCGTGGAGACCGAGGAGGCTCGGGGGTTCGCCCTGGTGGATCCGTTTGCCCCGTTCGTCATGGTGAACGGGGCCGATTCTCACGCCGGCCGCATCTTTACGCTGATCCATGAACTGGTGCATCTTTGGGTAGGCGCCTCAGGGGTTTCAGATACCGCGCCGATTCGACATGCGCGGAGCGCAGATCAGCGTATCGAACAGTTCTGCAATCGCGTTGCAGCTGAGGCGTTGCTCCCGACTGCAGTATTCCTCAAGAAGTGGACATCCGTTGGTGACTCGTCCGACATGCAGCACCGAGTGGAGGCTGTTGCAAGCCGTGTCAGGCTGAGCCGGGACATGGTGGCCCGCCGAGCGGTAGACGCTGGGAAGATCACCTGGGAGGCCTATGCGATCCTGCACGGACAGTATGCCGAGGAGTGGAATCGAGCACGCAAAAAGCAGCGTGAGAAGTCGGGAGGACCCACATGGACTTTGATGGTACCGAAACGCGCAGGAGTGACATTCACGCGGAGGGTGCTGGCCGCGTTTGACAGTGGCGAATTGGCGGGCGCGGAGGTAGTCGAGCTTTTGAACACGAAGCTCAACCACCTGGATCAGATTGCAGAGCAGGTCGGTTTGGCTGGCCGATTCCGGGGACCCGCCGCATGATGCCGCGATCAGGACCAAGGTACTGTTTTGATACAAGCGCCTTCATTGGAGCTTGGATTAGACACTACCCCTTGGATCATTTTCCAGCACTGTGGGATCGCATATCTGAGTTGGCGGCGGCGGATCGGCTGGTCGTGAGCGATGAGGTCGTTGCAGAACTGGAGCGCCAGCATGACGCACTCTACGAATGGGTTCGCCAGTTGCCCTGTGAGACTCGGGTGCTCGATGAGGATGTACAGAACGCGACTCGCGAAATTCTGCGGCAGTTCCCTCGAATGCTGAACACCAAAGGTCAACGGCCTACCGCAGACCCTTTCATCGTGGGCTGTGCCGTGGCCGATGGTTGCGTGCTTGTCACAGAAGAGGGCCCTTCTGGCACCACAAAGCGGGCGCACATCCCAGATGTCTGCCAAGCGCTGGGGATTCGGTGCGTCAATCTCTTAGAGTTCATTCGGTCAGAGCGATTGGTCTTTCGGTAACGAGCGACCGTGCGCAAGTCGGCTGACTACTACCCACTGTAAAGTAGCTCAGCCAATTGGTGCGACACCCATCACCTTCTCGCTCATCTCGAACCTCGCCGCGTGCTCGCGGAACTTCGCTGCCAGCTTCTTCGCCTGGGCGTAGTCCTCGGGCCCATCCTTCTCGGTGTTCCACGGGTGAAGCACCTCGCTGGGAACGCCGGGCACCTCCGCCGTGATCGGCAGGCTGAAGATCGGGAAGGGGCGCAGATCGCCTTGCCACGGCGGCCGTCGAGGATGGCCCGGACGAAGGCGCGGACGCACCCGAGCTTGCACCATCAGGCAGTGCTGCCCGACCACCCCCAGGTCACGATCCGGCCGGGGCGCGGACCAGCCCAGAATCACAACCCTCGGCGCGCAAGACGCCGGCCTGAGACTCTGCCAAGGCCCCCGCGGGCGGGCGGTCAAAAGCGGAGAGGGGGGGATTCGAACCCCCGTGCCGGGTTGCCCCGACAACACGGATTCCAGCCGTGCTCCTTCAGCCGCTCGGACACCTCTCCGGCTGTGGGTGCCAAGTGTAAGCCGTCGGGGGGCGGTTGTCAGGTCGCGCGCCCGGAGAGCCCCAGGCGGTTGGCCGCGCCCACCGCGACCAGCCCGACCGCGACCCCGGCCGCCACATCGGACGGGTAGTGGGCCCCGAACCCGACCCGGGCGAAGGCGACCAGGGCGGCCATGGCGATCACCAGGCCCCGGATGCGCGGGTACCAGCCCGCGAGCATCGCCGCCGCCACGACCGCGTAGACCGTGTGGCTGGAGGGCATCGACCAGAGCTTGCCCACCCCGTGCTGCCAGAACGCCCAGGCGTGCGTGAGGACGAACCCCCCCTCGTCGGGGATCGGGTACATGCCGAAGGGGCCGAGGAGGAGCCCGGGCTCGTCGAGCACCGGGCGGGGTCGCCCGAGCATCATCTTGAGCCCGAACGCCAGCACCGCCGCGATGGCGATCGCCACAAGCCAGTCGAGCAGTCGGCGTCGGTGGGGCGGGTCGAGCAGCCAGATCGCCAGGGCCACCAGAATCATCATCCCCCCCTGCCCGAACTGCTGGAGGGCCTCGAGCTCGCGTCGGATATCGCCCCCGATGGGGAGTGAATCCCTCGTGCCGCCGGCGGTGACAACCGCCATCACCCGGGGGTCGAGGGGCCAGAGCAGCAGGACGCCGATCAGGCCGTAGAGGCCGGGGAGCGCCCAGAACCGTCGTCGGGAGTCGCCCGCCCAGGCGTGGACCGGCGCCCAGACCGCCCAGATCGCGTGCCCCAGCCTGATCGGCCACGGCAGGCCGTGATTATGCTCCCACGAGATGCGGATCGATCTGGGCGTCATATTCGCTCGCCACAACCTCCGGACGCACGCCCACGGCCCCCTCGGGGGGCTGGCGTTGGTGCTGCTCTGCTGCACAGTCTATCTGCCCGGGTTCTTCAGCATCCCGCCGGTCGATCGGGACGAGTCGCGGTTCGCCCAGGCCAGCCGCCAGATGTTCGAAAGCGTCGCCCTGCCCGAGGGCGAGCGCGATGCCGAGCTGCACTCCGGCGGCCTGGCGGTGCCGATGGTGGGGGGCAAGCCCCGGCTCAACAAGCCGCCGCTGATCTACTGGCTGCAAGGCGGGAGTGCCGCGGTGTTCACCGGGGGCGACCCGCTCGCCGATGCGATCTGGATGTACCGCGTGCCCTCGCTGGTGGCGGGGGTGGTGATCGTGCTGGCGACCTGGCGGCTCGGCTGCTCGATGTTCGACCCCCGCGTGGGGTGGGTGGGGGCGTGCCTGCTGGCGGTGTCGCCGGTCTTCGTGTGGGAGGCCCACCAAGCCCGGGCGGACATGGTGATGGTGGCGTGGACGACGCTGGCGATGGGGCACTTGTGGGAGCTGTGGAGAAGAAGCGACGAAGCGACGGAGCGACGGAGGGACCGACGCCCCTCCGGCCCCCTCTCCCGGCTGCCCCTGAGAAAGGCCCGGCGGGAGAGGGTTGGGGAGAGGGCTCTTTCTTCTCTTTATTCTACCCCTTCTCTGTCTTCGATTCGGCTCCCTTCGTCGCTCCGTCGCTCCGTCGCTCCGTCCCTCCCCCTCTGGCTCTTCACCGCCCTCGGCATCCTCACCAAGGGCCCGATCACGCCGATGGTCGTGCTCCTCACCGCCCTCACCCTCGCGGTCCTGAGCCGGAAGCTCGCACCCACCGCAGGGGAGCGGGCGCTCCAGCCAGGGGGGCGGGCTTTCCAGCCCGCCGGCTTCCGCTGGCTCCTCTCGCTCCACCCGCTTCTGGGCCTGCTCATCGCGGCCGCGGCGGTCGCCCCCTGGGTCTACGCCGTCGCCCAGCAGTTCGGGTTCGCCAGCTACTGGCAGATCGTGTCCGACGAGGTCTTTGGCCGGGCCGGCAGCGCGAAGGAGGGGCACTGGGGGCCGCCGGGGTACCACATCGTGCTGCTGGTGGTGCTCTTCTGGCCCGGGTCGCTGTTGACGGGGTTGTCGATCGGGCGGGCGTGGAGGCGGGGGCTTGGCAGGATTGAGGGGAGGAGAGGCAGAGAAGAGAAGAGAGGCAGGGAAGAGAAGAGTAGAAGAAAGAGCCCTCTCCCCAACCCTCTCCCGCCGGGCCCTTCTCAGGGGCAGCCGGGAGAGGGGGCCGCAACGCCGGTGGCGGGAGAGGGAGCCGGAGGGGCGTCGGTCCCTCCGTCGCTCCGTCGCTCCGTCGCTTCGTCGCTTCAGACCATCCGCTCCCTCCGCGTCACCCGGCGGCCCGAGGCCTTCCTCCTCGCCTGGATGCTCCCCTCCTGGCTCCTCTTCGAGCTCGTGGGCACCAAGCTGCCGCACTACACGATGCCGTTGTACCCGGCGGTGGCGCTGATCACGGCACGGGGACTGCTGGGCTGGGCATCGCTGCGTGAAGGGCAACGACGCCGGGCGCAACTCGGCGCGTGGGTATGGGCGACGGTGGGATGCGTGCTGCTCGCGGTGGTCGCGCTCGGCGTGCTGTTCTCGATCGGCGGGCCGGCGGCGTTCGTGGCGGTCCTGCTGCTTCCCTTCGCGCTCATCCTCGGTATCGCGGCTTTCGCGGAGCTTAAACGAAGCAACCTGCCCGCGGCACAGGGATGGTCAATCCCGGCGAGTGTGCTCATGCTCGCGAGCTTCCTCGCCTCCGCCGCCCCCGGGTTCTTCGGTATGACCCAGTGGGCGCACGATCGCGCCGAACAACTCGCCGGCGGCGGTCCGGTGACCTGGGTCGGGCTCCGCGAGGACAGCCTCGTGTGGTTTGCGAGAGGTAGGCCGGACTACACCGAGCCGGGGGCGCTCATGGCGTGGTTCGACGCGAACCCGACCGGCGTCGCGGTCGTCTCGGTGTACGCCGAGGACTCCTACCGCTCGCACCCTATGGAGCTGTGGGTGGTGGAGTACGCATCCGGATACCACTACAGCAAAGGGCGCTTGGAGAAGCTGGCGTTCGTCGAGAGGCTCCCCCCCGAATGACCGACCCCCGCCAACCCACAACCCCCGTCGGCCTCCTCATCATCGACAAGCACCGCGGCCCAAGCTCGATGTCCGTCTGCCGTGTCGTCAAGGCCAAGCTTCGCCGTGCCGGCGCCCCCAAGAACACCAAGGTCGGCCACGGCGGCACGCTCGACCCGCTCGCCACCGGCGTCGTCGTCGTCCTCATCGGCCGCGAGGCGACCCGCCTCTGCGACCGGGTCATGGCCGGCGAGAAGCGATACGCCGCCGAGGTCGACCTCGCCCACTTCTCCACCACCGACGATGCCGAGGGCGAGCTGACCGAGATCTGCCTGGCCCGCGCACCCTCCCGCGAAGAGGTCGAAGCCGCGTGCGCCCGCTTCGTCGGCGCCATCCAGCAGAAGCCCCCCGCCCACTCGGCCATCTGGATCGACGGCGAGCGGGCCTACAAGCTCGCCCGCGCCGGCGGGGCCCCCGAGATGAAGGCCCGACCCGTCGACATCCACGCGATCGACATCCTCGAATACACCTTCCCCCGCCTCGTCCTCGATGTCCGCTGCGGCAAGGGCACCTACATCCGCTCCCTCGCCCGCGATATCGGCACCGCCCTCGGCGCCGGCGGCATGCTGGCCGGCCTCCGCCGTACCGCGGTGGGGGAGTTCACCATCGACCGCGCGGTGGAGTTGGACGACCTGCCCGACCCGCTGCTGGCCGAGCACTTGTTGCCGATCCCCGGCACGGCGGTGGACAAGCCCTGAGCGATCGTCAGGACGGCGACTGGCCCCCTCGAATCCGGCCTCGGGAGAGAACCCCGGCACCGGTTGTCGGTACAACTGGCATGCCCAACGCCTTGTCGAGGGAGAGTTCTCTTACGGGCCTGCTGCTCGGCACCGCAGTCGGCGATTCGCTGTGCCTGCCCTATGAGGGTTTGTCGGCCCGCCGGGCTGCCCGCCGCTTGCGTCGTCTTGGTGCGAGGCACTCACTTTGCTTCGGGCACGGGATGCTCAGCGATGACACCGAGCACACCGCCATGGTGATAGAGGCCTGCATGGCGTCGGGCACGGATCCAGCGCTCTTCGAGAGGATCCTCGCCCGGAAGCTCAGGCACTGGTTCCTCGCGCTTCCCCCCGGCATCGGGATGGGCACCGCGCGGGCCTGCATCAAGCTCTCCCTCGGGGTGAGCGCCGCTCGCAGCGGTGTCCCTTCAGCGGGCAATGGGCCTGCAATGCGATCAGGAGCGATCGGGCTGCTTGTGCCCGTCGAGTGGCGACGAGAGTTCGTGGAGCGATCCTCACGCGTGACACACACAGACACCCGGGCGGTGGAGGGCGCCTGGGTGATCGCGGAGTGCGCCAGCTTTGCGGCGTCGATCCCGCAGGACCGACTCGGCGAGCATGTTGCCGAGTGGCTGGTGCCGGCGATTCAGTCCGACGGGCTCCGGGCGCCGCTCGCCCTCGCGGTCCGAGCCGCCCTTGACGGAGTCGACCCCGAGACCTTCGCTGCAAGCATCGACTGTCAGCGGGGCATCACCGGCTTCGTGTGTCATTCGGTGCCCGCCGCCGTGTACATCTGGCTGCACGCCGCCGGCGACTTCCGAGTGGCGATGGAGACCACGATCCGGCTGGGTGGCGACACCGATACTGTCGGGGCCATGGCAGGCGGCCTTGTTGGCGCGCAGGTCGGCATCGAAGGCATCCCCGCCGAGTGGATTGCGGGCATCTCGGATTGGCCTCGCTCCACGACCTGGCTGCGGAGTCTCGCTCTGGCGGCCGCCCGGGGGGAATCCCGCGGCCCCACCCTCTTTTGGCCGGCGATGCTCCCCCGCAACCTGTTTCTACTCACCATTGTTCTCGCGCATGGACTACGCCGGATCGTCCCGATCCCCTACTGAGCCCCGCGCCCGCTCAGCAGCCCGCACCCCACAGGTTCAAAAACGCCAGCACATCCAGCGTGTCCACGCTTCCATCGCCGTTGATGTCCGCCGAGCTGTCGCCGGCGCTCCAAGCGTTGAGGAACGCCAGCACATCCAGCGTGTTCACGCTGCCGTCGTTGTTGAAGTCCGCCACGCAATCCGGCGGCACGGCGTAGAACACCCGCACACTGATGTCGCCCGAGTAGCCGATGGCCAGGTCGTCCCACCCGTCGCCGTTGATGTCGCCGAAGGCCACGCAGTTGGCGACCTCGCTGGCGTCGTAGGTCCAGCTCGGGGGCGAGTCGAGGACGCCGGAGCGGTTGAGGTAGAGGTGCGTGCGTCCATCGCCGAAGTTGACCTCGCAGAAGTCGGGGTCGGCATCGCGGTCGATGTCGTGGAAGGCGACCTCCTGCTGGCTGTAGAAGGGGGCGTCGGACTCCCACATCAGGGTGAATGTCCCCGCGTCGTTGCCATAGACGCGGCCCGGCTCATCGTGCCCGAGCCCGTAGTCGGGCCAGCCGTTGCCATCGACATCGGCGAAGGCGACGCCCTTGTCGGTGCCGTCGTCTCCGGTGGTCCAGTAGGGGGTGGTTTCGAGCGTGCCGGTCCCGTCGTTGAGGTAGATCCCGCTCTCGAAGTTGACCCACTTCGCGACGCCGAGGTCGGGCCAGCCGTCGCCATCGACATCGGCCGCGTCGAGGCCGTTCTGGATGGAGGCCTCCTCGCTCTGCCAACTGACAAAGGTGTCGAGCACGCCGGCGTTGTTGCGGAACATGTACATGGGCCGGTAGGGGTCGGGGCTCACCGCCTGGTTGGTCGTGAAGACATCGAGGTCGCCGTCCTTGTCGATATCCAGCAGCAGCCCGCTGGTGGGCCAGCCGCTGCGGGGCGGCGCGCCGAACCACCCGGCGGTCTCCGAGGGCCCGCTCGCGGAGCCAAAGTACACCCGCACCTGGCTGAACCCGCTCCCCCCCGAGACCGCGAAGTAGTCGGGGTAGGTGTCGAGGTTGATGTCGCCGACCTGCACATCGCCGGTGTGCGTCTGGTCGACCGAGATCCACGAGGGCGAGCTCTCGAGCTCGCTGCCGGTGTTGTACAGGATCATGTCGTGCCAGTCGAGGTACTCGGGGAAGCTGTTCGAGTGGTACACGCCGAGGACCAGGTCGTTGTGCCCGTCGCCGTTCATGTCGGCGATCTTCATGCCGCCGACCTGGCGCCGGAGGTTGAACTGCCAGTCGGCGACCGCCGGGTAGAGCACCGAGTCGCCGCGCGCCCAGCCGGTGTTGTCGGTGGGGGCGGGGGCGGGGGTGACGCTGGCGTGGCCATCGTCCGAGACCTCGACACGCGGGCGGGCGGGCTCGGGCTGGGCCAGGGCCGTGCCGGCGAGGGCCGCGGCGGCGAGCACTCGGATGCGGGTGTGGCGGGCGGTCATGGCAATCTCCCTGGGTGCGGTCTCCGGACCCATGGTAGCGGCGGGGCGTGCGGCCACCAAGAGGGTTTGGCGGCGTCCGAGAAGTGGGAGGATGGGGGATGCAAAAGCCAGCCCAGAGAACCCACTCGGCGACGCCGGTGGGTGGGTACGACGGTCGAGCCGGACCGGCTGCGCCCGTTCCCCGCCCCGAATGGGGCGCAGGGATGTAGCCACGGGTGGAGCGCAGCCCGCAGGGCGGAGCGCAACCCGTGGACGACGATGCACAGCCAGACAGAGCCCCGGCGGGGCGAAGGAGGCGGCGCCGAGTCCCGCACCCGCCGCCGCTCCTACACCGGGCTCTCCAGCGACTGCACGATACTGGTCAGGATGTGCTCGGTGCCGCTGAGTTCGACGCCCTCGGGGGTCGAGCGGGGGACCACCCGGTGCGAGCCGATCGCGAGGATGTTGTCGAGGACATCCTCGGGGATCACGAACGACCGGCCGTGGAAGAGCGCCGTCGCCCGGGCCGCCTGCGCCAGCGCCAGCGAGCCCCGCGGCGAGATGCCCAGGCGCAGGCGGTCGTCATCGCGCGTCGCCCGGGCCAGGCGCACGATGTAATCGAGGATCGCCGGGTCGACCTCGACCCGATCGGTCTGCGCCTGCAGCTCGACGAGTTCGTCGCGGGTGATGACCGCCTCAAGCGAATCGAGCACCGTCGTCGCCGGGCGCGTGAGCAGGATCTGCCGCTCGTGCGCCGCGTCGGGGTAGCCCAGGCTCAGCCGCATGAGGAACCGGTCGAGCTGGTTCTCGGGCAGCGGGTAGGTCCCCTCGAAGTCGTAGGGGTTCTGCGTGGCGATGACCATGAACGGCTGCCCGAGCGTGTGGACCTTGCCGTCGATCGAGACGCGGGCCTCGTTCATCGCCTCGAGCAGCGCCGTCTGCGTCCGCGGCGTGGTGCGGTTGATCTCGTCGGCGAGCACGATATTGGCGAAGATCGGCCCGGGCTTGAAGACAAACTCCGAGTTGTTGCGGTCGTAGATCGTGACGCCGATGAGGTCCGCCGGGAGCATGTCGGGCGTGAGCTGGATGCGGTTGAACGAGCAGCGGACGCTCTTGGCGATCGCGGCGGCCAGGATCGTCTTGCCCACGCCGGGGACATCCTCGATCAGCAGGTGGCCCCGGGCGAGCATGCAGCAGATCACCCGGTCGATCGCCGCGTCGTTGCCGATGAACACGCTGCCGATCGACTTGCGGATCCTCTCGATGTGCTGGCGTGTGGGCATGGGGGCCGGAGTATACGGACGGCGGGGGCAGGCGGGGCGGGAACAGGGGTGCGGGGTAGTGGGGGTGTCCCACGCTCCGGGGTTCAGCCCAACACCCCCCGCCGCCGGAGCTGCCCGAGCACGAGCTCGCCGACATCCGCATCGCTGGGCACGAGCAGGTGGCCGATATCGCGGGCGGCACACCCCCGCTGGACGCGCTCGAGGTGGGCGTCGAGCCGCTGCTTGTACTGCCTGATGACCGCCGCGGACATGGTGACCTCAACGCCCCGGCCCGTCTCCGCGTCGGTCAGGCGCAGGTCGCCGACCAGCCCGGTCTCGGCGGCCCGCTCGGGGGCGATCTCGGCCGGCGCGAGCACCTGGACCAGCGTCGCGTCCACCCCGCCCCCGCCGACCAGGTAGCTCAGGGCCGACTCGAGCCCGCCGGACACCAGCGCATCGGTGATGACGATCACGACGCCCGACCCCACCCGCGCCAGCCCGAACGCCCGCATCGCCCGCTCGAAGGCCGTCCGCCCACGCCCGTCGAGCTCCTCCGCGGGGGCGGCGGACTCGGCGGTGCCGAGACTCTCAAGGAGGAAGTTGGCCACGCGGACGGTTTGGTTACGCCCGCGGAGGGGCGCGAGCCGCCGCAGCGGGTCGGCGCCCGAGTGCCCGAAGCTCGCGAGGCTCACGCGGTTCTGGTTCACCAGGCCGACATACGCCAGCGCCATCGCCAGCCGGTGGGCGAACAGCAGCTTGCTCGGCCCATCGCCCCCCCCGGCGAGCATCGAAGCCGAGCAGTCGAGCAGGATGTGCAGCCCCAGGTCCTCCTCGGCCCGGAAGAGCTTGATGAAGAACCGGTCGAACCGGGCGAAGGCGTTCCAGTCGAGCCGCCGCAGGTCGTCTCCCGGCGTGTAGTCGCGGTAGTCGTCAAACTCGACGCTCTCGCCGCGGCGCTTGCTCCGCCGCTCCCCCGGCAACCGCCCCGCGAAGACCTTGCGGCTGAGGATATCGAGCCGGTCCAGCCGCTTGGCGAGCCCCGGGCCGAGGAGCTCGTCGATCGTCTGCGGCGGGTTGCGTTCGGAGCGGATGAGCATGGGTATCCCAAGGTACAGGAGCACGAGTGGAGTGCGAGCCCGGGCGCGTGCTACCGGAAGATCCACCCGAGAACCGTACCCAAGCCGATGAGCGTGCACACCACGAGGCCGAAGGCGAACACCGTGCACCCCAACTGGCAAAGGAGGTCTCCCAATCGTCTGTGTGCCCTGCGCCGTCGCCCCTCGGTCGGCCCCGGCAGCCGCTCCACGCCGACCGCGTTCAACCGCGCACGGACGGGGCGTGGGAGGTCTTCAATCACCGCCGATTTGAAAGCCCTCGGCAGTGCGCCAAGCACCGCCTCCCGATCGTGCCGACGAGACGCCAGGAAGGCCTCGATCGCCGCGTCGAGGGGCGAGCCCGGCTTGAGATCGGACATCAGCAGCCATCTGCCCGCCTCGACGAGGTCTCGCATCTCGATGCTCAGCATGCCGATCTCGCGACAGAGCTTGGGGTCATACCCCCGCGAGTCGTGGAGCGACATCAGCCGTCGGCGCGCTGCGCCGAGGTCGCCGGCCTCCCTGTCCGCTCTGGCCTTCTCCCTCGCGCCCATCTTCGCATGCTACCGCGATGCCGCTGCCCCCGCCCCCCCGGGGAGCCCTACCGGAACTTCCGCGGATCATCCCGCGGCTTGCCGTCGGCGTACTCCCACACGATCACAGGCATCCGCTTGTTCCCCCAGCCCATCGCCTGCTTGTGCGTCGGCATAAGCAGGTCGATGTGGTGCCCCTTGATCGCCCCGCCGCGGTCCATGACCGGCACCACCTGCCCGTCGGCGTAGCCCTCGACCGAGAGCAGGCTTCCGAAGGGGAACAGGCGGGTGTCGGCCGCGACCAGGTTCCCGGCGTTGGTCTCGACCGAGTGCAGCGTGGCGGTCTGGCCGTCGGCCCACTTGCCGCACGAGCGGGCGTCGGGCGAGTAGGCGGTGACCTGCATCCAGACCACCCTTGCCGGGCGGATGGGACGGGCGTTGAACCAGCGGGTGTCCGCCGCCACGCGTTCGATGAGCCGCTCGGCCCGCGCCGCCTCGGCGGGGGTGGGCTCGACGAGGACCGGCACGGCGTTTTCGACCGCGGCCGGCTCGGGCGCCTCAAACGCGGCCGCTGTAACCACCGGCTCGGCGACGAGGGCCCCCATCGACGCCAGCGCCGGCATCTGCCGCGCCTCCTTGACCATGATCGCCGAGGTCGCCGTCACCAGCGCCGCAAGGCAGAACACGCCCGCTTCGAGGCCTGCGCGCCTCGACCAACGCGAGCGCAGCACGGTCAGCATGTCTCTGCAACTGTTCTTCAATTCACGCCTCCCAGACTCTCGCCGACAGCAGAGGCGTCTGCTCTGGGCCGTCCCCAGAGCGGGCCGACCCAGCCGGGATCAGGGTCCACCTCCCTGTGGCCCGGTCCGACGAGTTGGGGGAAGTCTAACCCATTTACCAAGATGCGACCGCCAGTTCTGGGTTTCGCCCGGCACATACACTGGGGAATTCGGTCCCCGGACGGTGCCTCTTGCGGCGTATCCTGCAACCCCGGCACCATCGCCACAGATGGACCGGTTATCGGGCCTCAGAATCGCACGAGACACCCAAACACCGCCCCGCCAGAGGCCGGCACCAGAGCACCATGACTCCCGAAGAGGTCCTCATCGCCATCTGCATCGGACTCGTCGCCGGCCTGGTCGGCGGCCTGTGCGGCATCGGCGGGTCCATCGTCATGCTCCCCGCCCTGGGCCTGGCCTTCGGCTACGACGACCAGGCCAACACCAAGCACCACCTCTATATGGCCTCGGCGATGCTCGTCAACACCGTCGTCGCCGCCACCGCCCTCGGCCCCCACCTCCGCGCCAAAGCGATCGACCGCCGTATCGTCGCCCGCCTGCTGCCCCCCATGGCGGTCGCGATCATCGGCGGCGTCGCGCTCGGCGATCAGACCGATGGCCGGGTGCCCAAGCTCGTCCTCGTCGGCTTCCTCTTCGCCTTCGTCGCGTGGACCGTCTTCACCGCCATCCGCCGCCTGCCCGAGCCCACCCCCGAGCAAGAACGCGCCACCGGCGCCAGGCTCGGCATCATCGGCCTGGGCACGGGCCTGCTGGCGGGGTTCCTGGCGATCGGCGGCGGGATCGTCATGGTGCCCGCGATGCAACTGGTCGCCAAGGTCCCCCTCCGCCGGGCCATCGCGGCCAGTGCCGTCGCCATGTGTGTCGCCTCGCCGATCGGGGCGGTCATGAAGTTCGCCACGCTCGGCTCGCACGGGCAGCGCTGGGCCGAGGCCCTGGCGCTGGCGTTGGCGATGGCGGTGGGCGCGTCGATCGGGTCGCCCCTGGGCGCACGCCTCACGCACCGGCTCAGGCTGCCGCACCTGCGGCTGGCGGTGGCGGTCGTGCTCGCCGCGTCGGGGGCACGGCTGGCGATGAAAACCGGCGTCACCACCAACGCCTCGGGCTCGACGCCCCAGACGCCCCAGGCCGAGGGGGGCGACCAATCTCCCGCGTCGCGGGGAGGGTGACCCCGGCCCGGACGCTCTCACCGGTGTCCTCGGGCGCACCATCTACAGCAACGCGCGGATCGACTCGTCGATGTCCTCGACCCACCGCCGGGCCGCCGCCGCGTCGAAGCGTTCGGGCAGCGGCTCCTCCAGCCCCGCCCCCAGCAGGCACGCGACCAGTGCTTTGGCGACCAGGTTGGGCGGGATCACCCGATCCCCCGCCCAGTGGTTGTGATCGACCCACGCCAGCCGCAGCCGGTGCGTGGTGCGCGTCCCGTCGTCGTGGTCGATATCCACGATATACCGCCACCCCTGGGGTACATCGGTCTCGGAGCGGATATGGACCTGCGACATGGCTGCAACCCCGGGGCGGCGTGCCGCTAGAGTACACCACCCCAAACCGGGGGGTGAGGGAGCGGTGCACGGCATGACCTTTCTGCTTGAGACCATCCGACTCGGCCTGACCAACCTCAGGCTGCACTTCCTCCGCTCGGTGCTGACCGCCCTGGGCATCATCCTCGGCGTCGGGGCGGTCATCACCATGGTCGCCATCGGCGAGGGATCCAAACGAGAGGCGCTCCTCCAGATCGAACGCCTCGGCGCCAAGAACATCATCCTCCGGAGCCAGAAGCCCCCCCAATCCAACACCCAGCAGGGCGGGCAGCAGACCAGCTTCGTCATCCGCTACGGGCTGACCCGCGACGACCTCGACATCATCCGAGAGAACTTCCCCGACGCCGAGGTCATCGCACCCCTCAAGGAGGTCGGCGGGCAACTCCTCAGGGGCAACCGCGTCCAGACCAGCCAGTCCTTCGGCGTGACGCCCGAGCTGATGGACGCCGCGGGCCTCCGGCTCGACCGCGGCCGGTACATCACCCAGAACGACCTCGACGAGCGCAGCATGATCGCGGTCATCGGCTCGGCGGTGGCCAGCCAGCTCTTCCCGCAGGAGGACCCGCTGGGCGAGACCATCCGCATCGACGACAAGCCCTTCCTGATTGTCGGCGTGCTCTCGCCCGTCGGTCTCTCCGGCGGCGCGGGCGCCTCGCTCGTCGGGCGCGACCTCAACCTCGATGTCCATGTGCCCTTCACCACCGCCAACGCGGTCTTCGGCGATGTCGTCGTGCGCCGGGAGAGCGGGTCGTTCTCCGGGGGCGAGGTCCAGGTCTCGGAGATCTATGTCGTCTGCGAAGACCGCGAGCTGGTCATGCGCGACGCCGATCGGCTCGGGCGGATCGTCGACCTCCGCCACGCCGCCGACAACGATGTCGCCATGATCGTCCCCTACGAGCTGCTCGAGGAGGCCAAACGCACCGCCATGACCTGGCAGATCGTGCTCGGCGCCGTCGCCGGTATCTCGCTGCTCATCGGCGGCATCGGCATCATGAACATCATGCTCGCCACGGTCCAGGAACGCACGCGAGAGATCGGCATCCGCCGCGCGGTCGGCGCCACCCGCAGGCACATCACCGCCCAGTTCGTCGTCGAGACCGGCGTCCTCAGCGCCATCGGCGGGCTGCTCGGCCTGGGGTTCGGCGTCGGCCTGAGCGTGGGCATGGACGCCCTCGGCCCCAAGCTCCAGGAGTGGTTCGACCTCCAGACCGTCATCTCCGCCCAGGTCACCGGCTGGTCGGTCGCCCTGGCGTTTACCGTCGCGGTGCTCACCGGCCTGTTCTTCGGCATCTTCCCAGCGATCAAGGCCGCCAGGCAGGACCCCATCGTCGCCCTGCGCCACGACTAGCCCAAGCCCCACCAATCCGTCGCGGGTGCCATGGTCTGACGAGTCTTCGAGGAAGGCCATGCGGACTCGTCCGTGGTCCCCGAAGGCGCAGACCGAGGCGCGCCGGCCACCACCCTCCACGCCAAAGTCGTGACAGAGCCAACGCCAGGGCAACGCCCTGGGGACGGCGCCCCGCACGAACACACAAGCCCCAAGGGGGCGAAACTCCCCTCCCCAGCAAGAAAGAACGACCTCGAGGAGTGGCGGGAACCACCCCTCGAGGTCGCGGTGATCGAACCGTGCGACGCGTGCGGCCGCCGCTACACCTCGCCCAGCAACTCGCGCAGCTCGTCGTCCACCGGGTTGCGGGCCCGGTCGTCCTTGGGGCCCTTGGTCCGCTTCTTGTCCGACTCGCCACCCTGCTCGACCCCGTCATCGTCGTCGTCATCGTCCCCGGCCTCGAGGTTCTGCGCCTCGACCTGGGCCTCGAGTTCTTCCAGGCTCAGCTCCTCCTCGATCTCCTGGCCCTCGGCGAGCTTCCTGGCCTTGTCCTTCTCGATCTGGCGCTTGTACGCCTCGACCTTCGGCTTGTCCGGCGCCACCAGGATGCTCGCCGACCGACCCGCCCAGCGGGGGGTCATCTCGACCTTGGCGATGTCCGAGAGGTCTTCCACGATCTCGCGGAGGCGCTCCATGCCCAGCTCGCGGTGCATCATCTCCCGGCCCCGGAACCGCTGCGTCACCTGCACCTTGTGCCCGGCGAGCAGGAACCGCCGCGCCTGGTCGACACGGATCTTGACATCGTGCGGGTCGATCTTCACCGACCGGCCGAGCCGGATCTCCTTGAGCTCGGACTGCTTGCTCTTGGCCCGGTTCTTCCGCTCTTTCTGCGAGAGGTCGTACTTGTACTTGCCGTAGTCCATGATCTTGCAGACCGGCGGCCGGGAGTCGGGGACAATCTCGACGAGGTCGAGCCCCTGCTCCTGGGCCATGCGGAGAGCCTCCTGCGTCTCGACGACGCCGATCTGCTCGTTCTCTGCGCCGATGACTCGGATCGGGGTGATCCGGATCATGTAGTTGACACGGGTGCGCCGGATGGGCCCGGTGTCACGGTAAACGCGTCTGCCTCTAGCGATGACAAGTACTCCTGTTCGCCCCGGGGCGGGGCGTCAAACGAAAACCGAGACCGCGCCCGACATCGGGCGTGGCGTGGGCCTGGGGTCGCGGATGGGGGTGGGCCCGGGCACTCATGCCGACATGCCGCGGCCCGGGGTCGGGCTGCACATGTCGCGGGGGGTGTCAAACACCGGCTGACTTGGCACAGGCCCAACTCCGTGGGAGACTGCTCGGCGGCCGCACACCGCGGCCCGCACTCGGGAAGGCTAATCGGCCCGGGGGGCGAAAGCAAGCCAAATGCGGACCTTCCCGGGCCGCCCGGCCCGCCTACACCCCCGCAGAAGCCGCCCCCAGACGCCCCCGCGGGCCAACCACCCCGCCCCGCGGGACGCCCGGAGGGGGAATCAACTGATCGCCTGGTAGATATTGAACGCGATACTGATCGCCGCCACCACGCACAGCGTGGCAAACAGCCAGGGGCGGATCATCGGCCCGACCTGCCCGGAGC